>ONLH01000012.1 GCA_900318645.1 uncultured Prevotellaceae bacterium | reverse complement strand
CCTGTTGTGCATGCTCGTGTGCAGTTGTAATTCCCGTCAGTATAAGGTCGAGGGTAATGTTGCCGGACTTGACGATGGCACCATTGTGCAACTCGTGCCCATGAGCCACGACAATGAAGAGCCTATTGCCGAGGCTACAGTCAATGGCGGTAAATTTACCTTCGAGGGTGAAGTCGGCGACAGCCTGCCGTTGCCCATCTGTGTCAACATCAAGGTCAAGGATGCATTGGGCATCGAGAGCTTCATGCTTGACAAGGGTGACATCACTATCGAGGGCAAGGCCACCAAGGGCGAACCTGACCAGAACGGGGTGACCAATTACACTTGGGACATCATTGTCAAGGGATCACCGCTGACCGATAAATTCAATGGTTACAAGCAGCGCCGTGCCGATCTGGACAAGCTCTTCAATGAATACCACGAACAGCATGCCCAGGTCATCCAGCAGGTCAATGAAGCCCGAATGGCCAAGGACAGTGCCCGCGAAAAGCAGATCATGGGGACTGAGGAATACAAGGTCTTTGAAAAGGCCGAGAAGGATTTCTTTGCCAAGGTCGAGGAGACCTACAAGGGCATCGTCGACGAGAACAAGGATACTTATTGGGGACCCATGATGGCTATCTATCTGTGGACCTATTTCACAGCCAATGACAAGCCCTTGTATGACTCTCTCTCGCCCGAGGCGCAACAGAGCTGGTATGGCAAGAAGATGCTTGACGAAATGATGCCGGCAGGTGACACGGGCCAAAAGGCCAAACAGTTGACCGTAAAAGGCGATGACGGCAAGGAACTGACACTTGAAGACCTGGCCAAGGGCAAAAAGGTGTTACTCATCGACTTCTGGGCTTCGTGGTGCGGACCGTGCCGCAAGGAGATACCCAATGTCAAGAAACTGTACGAGCTCTATAAGGACAAGGGCCTTGAGGTCGTGAGCATCAGCATCGACAAGAATGAGGCCGCATGGCGCAAGGCTGTGGAGCAGGAGCAGTTGCAATGGCCCAACTTCCTGGACCGCATGGGGGCAGCCGATGCCTATAAGGTGCGTTCTATCCCCGCCATGTTCTTGCTTGATGCCGAGAACCTGACAGTGATTGAATCAGGCGAAAACGCCCGTGGCGAGGCTCTCGCCCAGAAACTGGCTGAATTGCTCGGGAAATAGTGATTTGAGATTCATAGAAGAAATTAATTCAAATAATTAATGTTCTTGTCAGAGGTTCGGGTGGCTGATTTACTGTCATCCGAACCTTCTAAAATTTTTATAGGGCCGTATTTTATTGACAGATTTGCATATCAATTTGATTGTTGCTAACTTTGCGGAAAGATAATTACTAAAGATACTTGCTATGATGAAAAAGTTATTACTTTCCATTCTCGCGGGCATGATGGCGCTGGGTGCGATGGCCCAGGGTGGCAAATTCACAGTACAGGGCTGGTTTGAATGCGAGGGCGACTCGGTGACTTTAGAAATCATTGATTGTGAATATGAAGTCCTATACTTTGAGACTTGTGCCGCGAGTGCTGAGATGTTGGAGTTGTCGTTTGATCTGGAGGATGTTGCGTTGCTTCATGTGTACGACGGCCGACAGGGTTACCAGAGACATATTGAAATACCAGCCATTCCTGGTGATACGGTCGTTTTTTATATGGAGGGTGAACCTTATTACCGTTTGGGTGGTTCGCAGTTTTATATTGATTATGATGAAGCAGTTCGGGCTATTGAGCCTCAAGCGATTGAGCTTTATGAAGCGCGTTGTAAACAGGATGCTGATAGTGATCAGTATCTGGCGGAAGCGTTCAACAATTATGAAGAGGCCTTGTTGGCGTATGTCGAGGATCATCCCGACCAGGAAGCATCGGCAGCACTGCTGGGAATTTTTGCCCAAAATGTGATTGTCGATTGGGATGATGTCTTAGGGCGGGGTGATGCCATGCTGACCGAGCGAGTGCGTAACAGTGTGGTCGCCAACTTGTATAAGCCTTATCTTGCCGAGGCAGAAGAGAGTGGCACGATGGCGTTGGACACCATGGGCCAGGGTGGAAAATTCACAGTACAGGGCTGGTTTTTATGCGAGGGTGACTCGGTGACATTCCAGATCCTTGATTGTGGAAATCCACTTTATAACGAAGAGCTATACTTTGAGACTCGTGCCGCGAGTGCTGAGATGTTGGAGTTGTCGTTTGATTTGAAGGATGCTGCGTTGCTCATTGTGTACGACGGCCGACAGGGTTACCAGAGACATATTGAAATACCAGCCATTCCTGGTGATACGGTCGTTTTTTATATGGAGGGTGAACCTTATTACGGTTTGGGTGGTTCGCAGTTTTATATTGATTATGATGAAACAGTTCGGGCTATTGAGCCTCAATTGATTGAGCTTTGTGAAAGTAAGAATTATGACCTGTTCGACAATTATGTAGAGGCCTTATTTGCATATATAAAGGATCATCCCGACCAGGAAGCATCGGCAGCACTGCTGGGAATTTTTATCAACAAAGATGGGGCAGGAATTCGGTACGATGCCGTAGTGCGGGGCGATGCCCTGCTGACCGAGCGAGTGCGTAACAGTGTGGCCGCCAACTTGTATAAGCCTATACTTGCCGAGGCAAAGAAGAGAAATCGGGTGAAACCTAAATAATTAATATGTTTTCATTTTGCAAATCTCACGAATAGATGTAGATTCGAATTTTGATTTGAACGAAACTAAAATATAACGTTTGATATGAGAAAATTATTTTTGTCCATGCTTGCGGGCATGATGATGCTGGGCATGACGGCCCAGGACGGTAAATTCACGGTTAGCGGCTCCTTAAAGGGGCTAGGCGACTCGGTAAAGGTCTTTCTTATGAACGCAAACGGTGATATGCTGGTTCAGGAGAATCGTGCTATCGATGGTGACAAGTTCAACATGACGTTTGACCTGGATGATGTGGGATTCTTCTATATGTTCGGCTTGGAAAATGGCCAGTTGAGCGTCAACAACTCGTTTGCCATTCCTGCTCTGACTGGCGAGAATGCAGTCATCGAAGGCGAAGGTGACGATTACACCCTGGGTGGCTCACAGGTCTATATCGATTATCACGAGGCCTCCAATATCATCAAGGCCCCTCAAAAGGCTCTCCGAGACTTCGTAAATGAGTGCCGTGACAAGTTTGCGTCGGGTGTGTCCGAGGAAGATATCAACAAAGTGTTAGAGGAGAAATATCCCGCTCTTGAACAGGCTTTGGCCGATGCGGTGCTGGGCTATGTCAAGGCTCATCCTGATCAGGATGCATCGGCTGTGCTGCTCTCCGATTTGGGCAGTGATGCCGAGCACATGAAAGAGGGTGCGGCTTTGCTGACCGAGCGTGTCCGTGGTAGTGTTGCCGCCAATCTTTATAAGGCAATGCTAGCCTCTGCCGAGAAAGAAAAAGCCAGTCAGTCACTCCAAGAGGGACTTGAGGGTAATTTGGCACCCGACTTCACGCTCAACGACATCAGCGGCAAGCCGCTGGCGTTGAGTAGCCTGCGTGGCAAGTGGGTAATCCTTGACTTCTGGGGCTCATGGTGCGGCTGGTGCATCAAGGGTATGCCCAAGATGAAGGAATACTATGCTAAGTATGCTGGCAAACTCGAAATCCTGGGCGTGGACTGCAACGACACGGTCGAGAAGTGGAAAAACGCTGTTGCCAAGCACGAGATACCCTGGCTCCATGTCTATTGGGACAAGGAAAAGGGTGACAACCCGTTGGAACTCTATGGCGTGCAAGGCTTCCCCACCAAGGTCGTTGTGGATCCCGAGGGCAAGATTACCAAGATTATTGTTGGTGAGGATCCCGCTTTCTATGACTACCTCGACGAGGTGCTGAAGTGAATCAAGCGTGCGGTTGGCGGTGCTTGAATAACACGGATATAACGTGGCACGCTAAGGCGCTAAGTTGCTAAGAAATTTTGTTTGCTCGCAAGAGGCTCGCAACAGATTAAAGACAATTCTTTTTTGCGAGCCTCTTGCGAGCAAATGTTTAATAAAGACTTCGCGGCTTTGCGTGAGGTTTGTGGTGGCTCGGATATAACGGATATAACGGATAGCACGGATAAAACGGATAAAACGGATAAAATGGGATGGGGATGAGTATTTTATTGATAGATTTGCATATCAATTTGATTGTTACTAACTTTGCGGAAAGATAATCGTTTAGAACACTTGTTGTGATGAAGAAATTGATTTTATCCATGCTCATGGGCATGATGATGCTGGGCGCCGTGGCCCAGGACGGTAAATTCACGGTGAAGGGCACGTTTGAGCATCTCGGTGACTCGGTAGTGTTCTTCTTATCCCACGACTTGGATCAAGGTGATATTCGTACTGTAACCGGCAAGATGATTGAGGTGACATTTGACCTTGAGGATGCGAACTTTATCACCATAGGACGCTGGCATACAGGGCGTCCTCTTAACGAGGATGGTGATATCACGCTTCCCGCTATCCCTGGCGAGACGCTTGTCGTTTCCAAGGATGCAAATGGAGGGCTCAGTTTGAATGGCTCGCAGTTCTATGTGGATTATGACGAGGCATGGAAAAGGGTGGATCCAGTCAATAAGGAAGGTGATGCACTCATGAAGGAGCTCACGAGCAAAATGCAGGCTGGCGCTGCCGAGGAAGAACTGATGGCATTGTATCAGGCAAAAGTTCCCGTGCTGGTGCAGATGTTGTCTGATGCCGTGATGGGCTATGTCAAGGCACATCCCGACCAGGATGCAGCTGCCGCGCTGATTGCTGAATTGCCCGAGGAACTCGACTTTCTGGAATCTGCCGACGCTATGTTGACTGAGCGCGCCCGTAATAGTGTGGCCGCCCACCTGTACAAGACAAAACTCGAGAGTGCCCTAAAGGAGGCTGCCAAGCATGGTAGAGTAGGTGCCATGGCTCCCGACTTCACGTTGATGGACATCAACGGCAAGCCGCTGGCGCTGAGCTCGCTGCGTGGCAAGTGGGTGGTTCTCGACTTCTGGGGCTCGTGGTGCGTGTGGTGTATCAAGGGCATGCCCAAGATGAAGGAATACTATGCCAAATATCAGGACAAACTCGAAATCCTGGGTGTGGACTGCAACGACACTGTCGAGAAGTGGAAAGGCGCAGTCGCCAAGCACGAGCTGCCCTGGTTGCACGTCTATTGTGATAGAGAGAAGGGCGACAACCCGATGGAGCTGTACCATATAGAAAACTTCCCCACCAAGATTATCATTGACCCCGAGGGTAAGGTGGCAAAGGTTGTCGTGGGCGAGTCAGCCGGCTTCTACGATTATCTGGACAAGGTGCTGAAGTAATCTGGCTATAAAGCAAAGATAATCGCCCTGACGGGCGAGAAATTAAACAAAATTAGAATAAAAAATTATTGTTTGATTTTGATATAAGTTTGTAGGACTTCCTGGTAAAAGCCTGATTTATACCAAATGAAATAAACTGAAAAATGAACGTTAAGGTCAGAATGCCCAAGCTCGGCAAGAAGCTGAGAACCAAAAAGTATTGGATCAAGGAGTTGTTGATGACGATTCTCGCCACCAGCATCTCGATTGTGCTTACATTCGGCTCCGCCAATCTGGTAGAAGGTCATCATAAGAAGCAGGCTCAACGCAGAATGGCGATGATGATCATCCATGACATCGACGAGTCCATCAAGCAGATGGAGCAGGTCGATAGCCTCCTTAGGAAATACCATGACTTGCAATTTGAGGTACTTGAGGGCAGGTACAGCGAGTCTTTGGGTATCGCCAGTGTGATGCTGGCTAGCAATGACCCGTCGTACATAAAGTTTGCCCATACAACCGAGCACATCTTTACTTCCAATGTGGACACTTGGAGCACGATAGGTAAGGTGGATTTTATCGACAACGTGAGCGGCTGTTACATTCTTCGTGAAGAGTATAAGACGGAAGTTATTGATGCTTTCCATGAGTTGGTAGAACCAAAAGATGGTCACGAAATCCTGAAATTGGATGACCTGTTGGCAATTAAATCTGAGTATTATGTGGCTTGTTCATCTGGATTAATCAATGAAATTAAGGCTGCCAATGAGTTGAATAAGCGTATCATGGGAATTTCAGATAAAGATTATGCAAAGTTCAATTCCAAGATGATTGGTTATGAACAATCAGATATTGATTCCCTGTATGACGTTGTGGATAAAGAATACTTGAAAGATATTGAGAGGAGAGCCCGGGCAATGAATAATTACAAAAAAAATAAAGCCACCATGTATCCCGATGAGGATTAAATAAGAATAAAGACTTACCAATCAACTAAATATTGACAACTTAAACTTAGCAAAAATGAACCATACTCAATGTTTGATTATCGGGTCCGGCCCTGCCGGATATACTGCAGCGATTTATCTGGTGCGCTCAGCCATTGACTGCCTGCTCATTGAGGGCTTGCAGGTGGGCGGACAGTTGACACAGACGACTACCATCGAGAATTTCCCGGGCTTCCCCGAGGGTGTTGACGGCTACCAGTTGATGGAGAATATGCGCCAGCAGGCGGTGAACCTGGGCGCGAAGATGAAATCGGGCCTCGTGGCTGGCATCGACATGAGCCAGCGTCCGTTCCTCATCACCCTCGACGGTGGTGAGCAGATGACTGCCGACACCATCATCGTGGCTACAGGTGCCACCGCCAAGTACCTGGGTCTGCCCGATGAGACGAAGTATGCAGGGCAGGGTGTATCGGCCTGTGCGACCTGCGACGGCTTCTTCTACCGTAAGAAGGTGGTGGCTGTCGTGGGCGGTGGCGATACCGCCTGTGAGGAGGCTGACTACCTGAGCCATCTGGCCAGCAAGGTCTATCTCATCGTGCGCAAGGACTACCTGCGCGCCAGCGAGGCGATGCAGCAGCGCGTCAAGGAGAATGAGAAGATCGAAATCCTGTTCAACACCAATACCGTGGGCCTGTTTGGCGACAACGGCGTGGAGGGCGCCCACCTGGTACGCTTTAAGGGCACCGACAAGGAGGAACTGTTTGACATCGCTATCGACGGCTTCTTCCTCGCCATCGGCCACCGTCCCAACACCGAGTTCTTGGGCGGACAGATTGACCTTGACGAGCAGGGTTACATCAAGCTCACTGGCCACAATACCGCGACCAACGTCGAGGGCGTGTTTGCTGCCGGTGACGTCGCCGACCCGCACTACCGCCAGGCCATTGTCGCAGCTGCTGGAGGCTGCCGCGCCGCCATCGACGTGAAGCAGTACCTGTCGTAATGGGAGCGACTGGGAGGACTGGGAGTGACTGGGAATAATGTGATGACTGGGAATTATTCTGGGCTATTGTTCTTGGGGAACGTTCTTGTTGTTGCTCATGACGAGGTTGTGGGTGCGCTGCATGAAGCGGGTGAATTCGGCCTTGGAGTCGGGGCGCAGCAGGTCGGGACGGGCCTCGGGGATGAGGACGTAGTTCTGGCCACGGGCGACGGGTTTCTGGACAAAGAAGAGTTTGTAGCGCGGGTCTACGATGACGGCATGTCCGTTTTCCATCCTTAACGATACCTTGACCATGGCGCCGCCACGAGTGTCGATGTCGCTCTGGTTGCTGATGAAGTTGCCCATGCTATAGACGAGCAGCACGTCCTTGTCATATTCCTCGCTGTGGCGCACCTCCATGGGCTCCACGACATGGGGATGTCCGCCGATAATGAGATCTACGCCCTGGGTGACGAGCCAGTCGGCCAGGGTGCGTTGTGAAGCGACGGGTTTCAACTGGTACTCGATGCCCCAGTGCAGGTTGACGCAGATGGCATGCGCCCCGCGCTCACGCGCCAGCGCGATGTCGTCGGCAATCTGCTGCTGGTCAATGAAATCGACAATGACATCGCCCTGAATGGGAATGCCGTTGGTGCCGTAAGTGTAGTCCAGGAAGGCAATTTTCAAGCCCTTGATAGTGACGATGTAAGGGATGCGATTGGCACGTTCCTGGTCATTGGGATAGGTGCCGATGTGGGCTATACCCATAGAATCCAAAGCGTGATAGGTACGCACCAGGCCCTTGTCACGACGGTCCAGACAGTGGTTGTTGGCGGTGAGGAACAGGTCGAAGCCCACGTCCTTGAGTCGCTGGGCATAGCTGTCGGGGGCACTGAAGCAGGGATAGCCCGTGTAGGGCTTGCCCGCCAAGGGACACTCCAGATTGACTACGGCAAGGTCGGCCCAGCGGACATCGTCCTCGATGTATTGGAAACAAGGGGAGTAATCGTAGGTGCCGTCGGGTTGCTGGGCAGCGGTAATCTGCGGTGCATGCTGCATGGCGTCGCCCACAAACATCAGATTGACCGTGTGGTTGCTCTGCAGCAGCGACACGATCGACAGCATCAATATGGAGAGAAGCTTCATAGTTTAAGCGGGCTTTACCCGCAGTTTAGAGTTTAATGTTTAGTGTTTAATGATTAAAGTTTAGGGTTGCTATCTCTAAACCCTAAACTTTAAACTTCAAGTGAGCAGGCAAAACGCGTGCTCACTTGAATGATGGTTAGCGTCCGCGCTTGGCCGCCTTGGCTTGAGCCTTAGCGTTGCGCATCATCTGCATGGGATTGGTCGAAACCTGGTGCATCACCTTGCGCATCGAGAGGAACTGCTTCAACAGGCGGTTCACCTCCTCAACGCTGGTACCGCTACCGGCGGCGATGCGTTTGCGACGGCTGGCGTCGATGATGTCGGGGTTGGCGCGCTCCTGGGGGGTCATTGAGCCGATAATGGCCTCTACACCCTTGAAGGCGTCGTCGGGGATATCAATGTCCTTGATGGCCTTGCCCACGCCAGGAATCATTGATGCCAGGCTCTTGAGGTTACCCATCTTCTTGATTTGCTTGATTTGCTTGATGAAGTCGTCGAAGTCAAACTTGTTTTGCTTGATTTTCTTCTCCAGCTTCTCGGCCTCTTCCTCATCATACTGCTGCTGCATGCGGTCCACAAACGACACGATGTCACCCATGCCCAGGATGCGGTCGGCCATACCTTTGGGACGGAAGGGGTCCAGGTCGGTCATCTTCTCGCCGATACCCACAAACTTGATGGGCTTATCGACGACGGCGCGGATGGACAGGGCAGCACCACCACGGGTATCACCGTCGAGCTTGGTGAGCACGACGCCGTCAAAGTCGAGACGCTCGTTGAACGCCTTAGCAGTGTTGACAGCATCTTGACCAGTCATCGAGTCCACGACAAACAAGGTCTCGTTGGGGTGGATGGCATCCTTGATGGCCTTAATCTCGACCATCATGGCCTCGTCAACAGCCAGACGACCGGCGGTATCGACAATCACCAGGTCATAGCCATTCTGCTTGGCGTGCTCGATGGCGTGCAGAGCGATGGCCACGGGATCCTTGCTCTCGGGCTCGCTATAGACGGGCACCTCGATCTGCTCGGCGATGGTCTTCAACTGGTCAATAGCGGCGGGACGGTAAACGTCACAGGCTACCAACAAGGGTTTACGCTTCTCTTTACCCGTTTTCAGGCGGTTGGCCAGTTTGCCGGTGAAGGTGGTTTTACCGGAACCTTGCAGACCCGACATCAGGATGACGGCGGGGTTGCCCTCGATGCTGAAGGTAGCTTCCTCGCCACCCATGAGTTCGGCCAGCTCGTCGTGGACAATCTTGACCATCAACTGGCTGGGGTTGACGGCGTTGATGACGTTCTGGCCCAAGGCCTTCTGCTTCACGTCATCGACAAACTTCTTGGCGACGGGATAGCTGACGTCGGCGTCAACCAGAGCGCGGCGCACTTCCTTGAGGGTGGATGCTACGTTGATTTCGGTAATGCGGCCTTGTCCTTTCAGGACTTTAAATGACCGTTCAAGTTTATCAGATAAATTTTCAAACATTATTTTGGTGGTTTTTAGAATTTCTCAGTTTTTCCTGCCATCATCATCTCACGCAAAGTCGCAAAGACGCTAAGTTTTTATTCTAGCTTAGCGCCTTTGCGCCTTAGCATGGAAGAATTGATATCTTATTTCTTTTTCTTGATGAGGCGATTGGTGGCGGTGTCGGGGAAGACAATCTGCGGCTTGAACTCGCGGCCCTCCTCGGGGGTGACAATGGCATAGGCCATGATGATGACAATGTCACCGACCTCGACCTTGCGGGCTGCCGCGCCGTTGAGGCAGATGGTGCCACTGCCGCGCTCGCCAGCGATGGTGTAGGTGTCAAGACGCTCGCCGTTGTTCACGTCAACGATATACACGCGTTCGCCCTCGATGATGCCTGCGGCATCCATGAGGTCCTGGTCGATAGTGATGCTACCGATGTAGTTGAGGTTAGCATCGGTCACCGTGACACGGTGAATCTTGGATTTCATGACCTGGATGTACATATCTATTTCTCAGTTTTTAGTTGTCAGTTTTTAGTTGTCAGCGATTTGCTGAAGCCTAAAGCTTCTTATAGGTGATGTTGTCGATTTCGCGCACGTCACCGCAATAGACGGTGATGCAACCGACGATGTAGTCGCTCTCGTCCCAGTCGGTCACGGGCTGCAACGTGATGCCGTCACAGATCGAGAAGTACTCGGTATCCATCTCTGGCCAGGCATTGATGGTGGCGACAACCCAGTCGTGGGTCTGTTCTACGGAATGGTCCTTAGCGAACTCCAGACTGCGCTGAAGGGTGGCGTAGATCTGCGGGGCGACCTTGCGTACCTGGGGGGTGAGGCGCACGTTGCGGCTGCTCTTGGCCAGTCCGTCGTCCTCGCGGATGCAGGGACACTGCACGATATTGATATCAAAGCCCAGCTGCTTGATCATGGCGCGGATGACAGCAATCTGCTGGAAGTCCTTCTCACCGAAGTAGGCACGGTCGGGCATCACCCATGAGAAGAGCTTGCTCACAATCTGGCACACACCATTGAAATGACCGGGGCGCATGGCGCCTTCCATCACCTGCTGAACGGGACCGAGGTCAAACACGCGGGTGTCGGGCTCAGGATAGATTTCCTCGACGGTGGGCATGAAAGCCACATCAACACCACAGCCCTCGAGCATCGCGGCATCGCGCTCGGCGGTGCGGGGATAGGTGCGCAGGTCTTCTTTATTGTTGAACTGCGTGGGGTTCAGGAAACAGCTCACTACAACGGCATCGTTCTCCTTGCGGGCGCGATCGATAAGCGACTTGTGACCCTCGTGCAGAGCGCCCATCGTGGGCACCAGACCTACTGACTTACCTGCCTGGCGAAAAGCCTCCACGGCCTCGCGCAACTCATTGACCTTGCTGATAATCTTCATTCTTCTTTTATTATAAGATGTAAATTCAAACTGCAAAATTACTACGCAAATGCCACATAGGCAAATTGCGTGCCAACTTTTTATCTTTCATCATTTTTACGTCATGAGTGATGATGAAGAATTAGAAGCAGGCGGCGGTTAATTCTTGTCCTAATTTGTGGATGTGGTTGAGGATGGCCTGCTGGCGTTCGGCAGAGGGTTTCTTGAATCCGTTGATGTAGTTGCGTAGCAAGGTGGCATTCATTCCTATTGATCGGGCAAATTCAGCTACGTTGATTTCCTTGTGGGTCAAGAAAAATCGCTGCATGGGAGAGGGTTCAGCATCGTCATAGGTAAAACTCTCAAAGCTGATGTCCTCGTCTAAGGCTCGCCAGTGGATACCGCCCATGCCGAATGTGTATTCAGCACGTTGCTCATCGGTGGCAGTCCTCAATTTTGGATACCACAGCAATGATTGACGGTATTCATTGCCACTCTCGTCAATGCCATAGATATAATCGGAGTCAAACCAAATTTTGATAATTTTCATAATTATTAGATTGATTATTTAGTTGAAATGTTCATTCCAGCGGGTGATGATGATGTCAGCATTCTCATCGATAACAGCTTTGATTTTTTTCATGTCTCCTGCTTTGATATTGTGTTTCTCGACGAGAATAAACTGCTCTCCATCCCAGTCAAACTTTGCCATGCCGTCATTACCCTCGACATGGATGTGAATAGGCTCATGCTCTTTGTTATAAAAGAAGAAAGAAAAGCCAAAAAAACGAAAAATTTCAGGCTTAATAATGATTCTTTATAATGATTTTGGTCACAAAGATAGGAATTATTTTTAATACCATCTAGAGCTCTTGAAAATTTTTTTTATTTTTGTGTGATTTTTTAATTGGGTTGTTCGTCTAATGGGCAAAAGAAAGTTTTAAAACGACGAAAAAATGAACGAACTGGAAAGCAAATTTGCACAAATCATCAAGCAGAACAAGAGCACCATCTACACTGTGTGCTACATGTTCTCGAAAGATGCCGATGAGGTGAACGACCTCTTTCAAGAGGCGGTCATCAACATGTGGCGAGGCTTTGAGGGATTTGAGAACCGCAGCAATGTGAAGACGTGGATTTACCGCGTGGCGCTCAACACCTGTATCTCACTTGACCGCAAGAACCGCCGCACGAGCAGTGAACCGTTGTCAATGGACATCAACCTGTTTGAGGACCATGATGCCGATTCCCGCCAGGTGGACATGCTCCACAAGCGTATCAGCCGCCTGCAGCCCTTCGACCGCGCCATCGTGCTGCTGTGGCTGGAGAATATGCCCTACGAGGAAATCGGCCAGGTGGTGGGCATCACGACGACCGCTGTTGCGACCCGCCTTTACCGCATCAAAGAACAACTCAAGAAAATGAACAATTAAAAAGATTTTAAAATTATGGACTACGAACTTGATGAAATGCGCCAGCAGATGGCGATATTGAAAGATAAACTCGAGAACCAAACTATTGTGAACGACCGTTTCATCCGCCGCTCCATCAAGCGCGGTGTGAGTACCCTCAACAGGCGCTATCTGGTCATGGCAATCATAGCCCTCGTGATGATTCCCTATGGTTACTGGGCCTTTGTGATGCTTAACGGTCTCTCCGTTGCCCTGTGGATTGCCATGTGTGTGATGATGCTTACGGTTGTGGGATTCATTTACTTTAACGGAAGCGTCCTGCGAGACGACAACTTGATGGGTGGCAACCTGGTGGAGGTGAAGCGCAAATTGGCTCTTGCCAAGAAGCGTGATGGCAACTGGCCATGGTTCGGTATTCCTGTGGCACTGGCTTGGGCCTCATGGGCTGTCTATGAGATGGTACAGAAGACAGGTGGCGGCGAGTATTTAGTGCCCTGTTGCATCGTGGGTATCATTGTTGGCGCATTGATTGGTTTGAAAGTACATTTCAAGACACAGCGTCACTACCGTGACGTCCTTGAGCAACTCGAGGACTTGGAAGACGCCAAGTAATCCTGCGTCAAAAGGCCAAAACAAATTGTCTCCGGAAAGAAAAGCACTTTTCGGAGACAACTTTGTTAGGGGTTGTTGGTACTCTGTATTTACTCGGGCCAGGAGTCGCTGAGGAGGTAGTTGATCAGGGCGGTGACGTCGCTGATGTTGGTGGTAGAATCCATGTTGCAGTCGGCGTTGTCGGTGTTGGTGCCGTCGGTGTTGCCGCTGAGGAGGTAGCTAATGAGGGCTGTGACATCAGAGATGTTGACTTTGCTGTCCTCGTTGACATCGCCGCGCAGGAGGCCTCCCTGTTTGGTCAGGCTCCATACGGTGAGGTGGCCACCGGGATAGTACTGGTAGATGGTCACGTGACGGGAGTCGATGACTTCGGCATTGAGCCAGTTGGCCTGATAGGAATTGGCATCGGCACTGGCTGTCTGTGCAACACTGACGAGCGGAGTTGCCGCATTGACCTCGGCCACGGCAAATCCGTCACGATAATTGCTCAGTGTGGGATATACCATGAGTTCCTTGCCGTCCCAGATGAAGGGGAAGGTGCCGTTGCAGTTACCCTTGTTGGGCAATGAAATATTTGTTGCGGTGAATCCGTCGCCGCTGAATGCCAGTTTCTTGAGCGTACTGGAGCGGTTGACGTAGAGGATGGCATCATCGCCATTGATGTCGGTATAGTAGTTGAGCACCGTGCCGCTGTTGGGGCTCACACCGTCGCAGTTGGCCAGATAGGTGTCATCGGTATTGATTTCGCCGTCAGTGAACTTGATGCGGCTGATGGATGTGCCGCTGTTGGCGCCCACAAGGTAAAGCTCGCCGTCCTCCATCAGGTTGCCCATCGGGAAGCCCATGTTGTCGCTGCGACCGAAGTTGATGACCTCGGCGGGTAGGGTATGGGTCACCACTTCGCCAGTAGCCGGGTTGATGACTTTGAGTTGGGTATTGCTTGCCCAGGGATCGGGGAAGTGGGCGTTGCTAACTACCAGGTTGCCTGCCTGGTCGCGGGTAAAGCCTACGTTGACGCCGCCCTCGAAGGTCTCGCCTGTCAAGCCGTTGCGGTCCACCACGAGGATGGTGCTTGTGCCCTTATCATTGATATAGAACTTGCCGTCCATGCCGAAGCCCTGACGTGCGTCGGCCATGGTGAGGAAGTCGAGGTTGTTGATTTCCCAAACTTTCTCGATAGTGTAAGTGACAGGTGTGGGCTGTTCGGGGTCAACGGGGTTGTCATTCACGCCTAGATAAGCGGGCTCGCTCTCGTTGCCATAGCCATCGATGACACACACGGCATACCAGTAGCCATCCTGGTTGGCACTGGGTAATGTATAAGACGGTTTGTAGGTAACGTCAAGCAGATAGTCGCTCCTGATACCGTCATATATCTCGCTCATGGCATTCTCAACAGTGACCTCGGCAGGTACGGCGTAGACCGAGTATTTTACCAATACTCCCTCTTGGACTGACCAACTAAGGTCGTTGCCGCTCTTGGCCAGATTGGCGGGAGCGCCATAGCCTGGTGCTGCCTTCCATGTCACGGCAGGAATCATAGCAGGACGCTGGAAGGCATTGGCCAGCAGGTAGTTGCCCAGACCGCTGACGCCGTTGTTGTTGCCGTTGATGTTTTTGGCGCTATAGAGCACAACACCGGGGGAGTTGTCCTCGGTATATTGGCGTGAGAAACTGATTTGGCTAACGATTTCGGCCCAATCGTTGGTAGTGTTGCTCTGTGAGGCGAGGAACGAGATGCTGTGGCTGGCGTAGTGGTGACGACCATAGTGCTTGGCGATGTAGCTCCACCAGTCGGTTAAGGGTCCGAAGGGGTTGGTGCTGTGGTTGGTTTTCCAGTAGAGTTGTGGCGAGATATAGTCGATGGTGCCTTGTTCCAACCATGCCAACGGGTCGCTGAAGATGCCGTTAAACTGCCAGTCGCTGCCCGTGGGGCAAGGGGTGACGCCATGCTGCCCTGCCGATGTGCTGGCGGTGCCAGCCACGCCGGCGGGACTGATGCCGAAACGCACCTCGGGCTTCGTGTCCTGAATCATATAATAGACATCCCTGACCATCATGTTGACGTTGTTGCGGCGCCAATCGGCAAAGGTCATGTCCACATTGGAATCGTTCCACAGGTTATAGTCCTCGGCTTTGTTGTTGGTGGGGATCCCGTTGGGATAGAAATAGTCATCGAAGACGATGCCGTCCACATCATAGTTGGTAATGATCTCCCTGATCACGTCCACGATGCGCTGGCGCGTCTCGGACAATCCGGGATTGAGGATAGTGGTTGTCGTGCTACCATTAGTATAGGAGAGCAGCATGCCCTTGTTTTTCAGTTCCTGATCTTGAGCAGTGTTCCAGTTGGTCCCTGTGCTCCAGCGATAGGGGTTGACCCAGGCGTGACATTGGATGCCACGGGCGTGGCACTGCTCGACGGCATAAGCCAGCGGGTCATAACCGGGGTTCTTGCCGCGGGTACCTGTCAGGTAGCTGGACCACGGCTCGTAACTGGACTGGTACATGGCGTCGCACATCGAGCGCACCTGGAAGAAGATTGCATTGAAATTTTGGGCCTGGAGGTTGTCGAGATAGGCGTTGAGCTCAGCCTTTTGGGCGCTGGCGTTGTTGGTTGTCGTAGGCCAGTCGATGCCCCATACCGTTGCGACCCATGCGGCACGCATTTCGCGCTTCATAGCCTCATCGGCATTGATGCCGATTGCAATCGTCAAGGAAATGAGTAACAGTAAGAATTTTTTCATCATAATGATAAGTTTTAGAGGATTTTTTGGAATTCTTTTTACTTAATAGCCACAAAGTTAGAGAATATTTCCAAATTTTTTCTCATCTTTGTGCAACTTTTTGTGATTTGAAATGCCGATTGCCAGAATGGCCTCGGAGAGGTCAATCGGGTAGAATACCCGATTTCAATGGGAAACACCATGCAAGCCCGTCGAAGATGGGCGCAGCTTGGTGCCAAAGGACAAGGCTGGAAAGTGCGTCGTAGACGAACTTCAAAGCGCTCGAAGGTTGTACCTTTGAGTGTTTTATGCTATTTTTGCAATTCAATTCTAATAAGTAGTAATTATGAGTGCTGTCAGTTCGATGTATCACGTCGTCATTAACACTTATCGCCGACAGATGACTATTCCTGATGAGACGAGTGAGCACCTGTATCGTTACATCTGGTCTATCATCAAGAGCCGTGGCTGTCGTCTATATCGTATCAATGGAATAGGTAATCACGTCCACATGCTCATCGAACTGGCTCCAACTGTCGCATTGAGCGATCTTGTGCGTGATATCAAGCAAGGTAGCAGCAAGTGGGCTAAACAGCAAGTCTATTTCCCTCAGTTCAGCGGTTGGGGCAAAGAATATGGAGCGTTTTCATGCAGTTGTAGAGATAAAGATGCGATAATTAATTACATCAAAAACCAACGTGAGCACCACAAGATGAAAACCTTTGAAGACGAATATAAGGGTATGCTGGAGCTGTCGGGGATTGAGTGGAATGATAAGCGGCTGACATGAAGTTCCTCTTCGAGGCACTTTCATGGCGATTTGCCAAGCACCAAGCTGCGTGGGTCTTCGACCCACTTGCATGGTGTTTCCCAACGAAGTCGGGTCTTCGACCCGCCAAGCCTCTTCGAGGCTCTGACAGTCAAGCATGGCCCTCACAGGCCGCGATGGTCTTCGCCCAATCAAGCATTGTTGAGGTGGACTGTCGATGGACTACTCATGGTGAAGAAAATATTGTTTTTTAATTGGGTGATTTCCAATAATTTAGTGATTTAATCCAACAATAAAAAAGAAAAAAATTAATCTTTGTGCAACTTTTTTGAGGCGATGCAACGTCTAATGCATGAAAACGGCTAAAAGCCACAAACTATTAACAACGACTTAAAAGAAATAAAACAATGAGAAAGACGATTTTATTATTTGCAATGATGCTGACGATGACGCTCGCAGCCACAGCAGGCCCCGTCATCAAAGCGACACCGGCCAAGGGTAAGGCCGACACCAACGTTCAATTCAAGGGTGACTCGGTAGTCATTACCGATGGCGACGAGTCGGTGACCGTGAGCGGTCTGCCCGAGATGCAGAAGGTGCGCGACAAAATCAACCGTGCCCTTGACGATACCCTCAATGCCGGAAGTGGCACTATGGTGGAAATTGGAGACCACCACGGTGATTTGTCACCCGAGGACGTGAAGGAGATCAGCAACCATTGGGCTCTTGTGGTCAAGCAAATGATCATCAGCGGATGTTTCTGCTTGCTGGGAATTGTGACCCTGGTATTGCTCTTCCGCTTCCTGAACCGCCGCAACAAGTACCGTGTCATTGAGAAGGCCATCGAGAACAACTATCCACTTAATGAAATCTCGCTGAATGACACACGTCGCAGTGCCATCTATGTGCAGCAGCCTATCGTGACTGCTCCTCCCATGGCCAATGGTGCTGCTGCACAGCAGCCTGGCCAGGTGCCCGTGGGTACGCCTATTGGTGGACAGACCGCTGCCAATCCCATCGTGATGACCGACATGGTCAACTGGCGTGCCTTGATGCCCGCTATCAAGTGGATAGGGTGGGGAACCCTGCTGGTACTCTTCAGCGTAGCAATTGGTGATGCTGAGAATCCCTTCTGGCCCATTGGTTTGGCACTGATCGTGGTGGGTGTGTGCAAGGGCTTCATCCTCTACAAGGAGCAGAAGTCACTGCAAGAGGCTTGGAAGCGCGGCCAGCAGATGCAATCCCGCGAGCCGATGCGTGAGGGAATCCCTGTGCCTCCACCCCTTGATGAGGACTACAAGGAGGATGACAACAATACCTATCAGCCCTATTAAAATATAACTCTCAGCGCCTTAGTGTGAGGCTTGTAATAAGAAAGAGCAACACAATATGTTATCCAAGCTTGATGAAATAAGACTGCTGTCGCAATGCGCCCTGGCCGACAACCGGGACGCATTCGGCAGGCTCGTCGAGGCATATCAGCCGCGTGTGCGTCGGTTCCTGCTGAACCTGACCACGGGCGACGAGATGCTGACCGACGACCTTGCACAGGAGACCTTCATCAAGGCTTATGTGGGCATCCGTGGGTTCAAGGGGCTTTCGTCTTTCGGCACCTGGCTATACCGCATTGCCTATAATGAGTTCTACAACCACACACGTCGCCATCAGGAGGATCACGTCGATGACATCGCCCGCTTGGGTGACGTGAGCACGGCTGCAACCGATGCTATCGACGCCTCGATGACGGTGCAGGAAGCGTTAGCGCGCCTCAATGAAAATGAGCGTGTTGCCGTCACCTTGTTCTATATCGAGGACCAGCCCTTGAAGCAGGTTTCCAAGATCATGCAGATGCCTGAAGGCTCAGTGAAGTCACTTATCCACCGAGCTAAAGGCAAAATGAAACAATTTATTGAATAATAAACCGTTATTAAGATATGAATACCAACGAAGAAGACAAGAAACTGGCGCAGGTGCTCAAGCAGGGCGCACATGACCCAGGGGAGAATCCCTGGTTCACCCGTCGCGTGCTCAACAAGCTGCCCGAGAAACAACCGCGTGGCTCGTGGGCCACGACGGTTGTATATGCCATCGCCCTGGTGGTGTGTGCCATCTGCTGGCTGATGATGTGGCGCAGCCAGGATTGGGGAGCTGTCACGGTACGCGACGTCCTCTACAACTTCATGATGGGTGCCGTCACCGTCACCGTCCTGTGGCAGACTATCGCCTCGGCGCTTCACGCCGCCGACGTGTAGCCCGCCTTTTTCTCATACAACAGGGATAACATAGATGGCAACCATGATGCTATCATGGAAGTCAAAAATGCTGATAATTTAAACCGCTGCTTTAAAATATCATGATAATTTAAAGTCGTAGTTTGAATTATCAGCATTTTTTACATTAAATATTTGGGTATTCTGTTTTGATTATTTACCTTTGCGCTATGATAATTTAAACCGCCACTTTAAAATATCATGATATATTAAATATCAGTTTTAAATTATCGGAAATTTAGGATAGCATATTAAGGGAAATTAATAGATTTAAATAGATGATACTGAGACGTTTGTTGACTATACCAGAATTGAATGAGGATAGCGTGTTCTTGTGGGGCGCAAGGCAGACTGGCAAGAGCACGTTGCTCAAGATGCTTTACCCTAACATAAGGTATTATGACTTGTTATTGCCTGATGCCTATAGTCGGTTGCAACGTCATCCTGAATTGCTGATTGAAGAATTGAAACAATGTACTGCCGATGACCTTGTGATTATTGATGAGGTACAGATGCTGCCTAGCCTACTTAATGCTGTTCAATGGCTTATTGTAAATCGCGGTGTAAGATTCTTGCTTTGTGGCTCCAGCGCCCGAAAGCTTAGACGGTTGGGGTCCAATATGCTTGGCGGACGGGCTGCTACTCGCAGGTTATATCCCCTTGTGAGTGCTGAAATACCTGATTTTGATTTAATTAGAGCAGTCAATCATGGAATGCTTCCCCGTCATTATCTTGCTAATGATCCATGGTACCGTTTGGAGGGCTATATCGGTAATTATTTGCAACAAGAAATTGAAGCCGAAGCATTGACAAGAAATCTGGGGACGTTTACCCGATTTCTTGAGGTTGCTGCGCTGTCGAGCGGCGAAATGTTGAATTATAACAATATTGCAACGGATTGTGGTATCAGTTCAGTGACTATTAAGGGGTATTTCAATATCTTGCAAGAGACGATGATAGGTTATATGATCCCAGCCTTTACCCGCGTTAAGAAACGGCGGTTGATCAAGGCACCCAAGTTCTATTTCTTTGATGTGGGGGTTGTCAACTACTTGTGTAACCGCCGAGGGATGGCGCCCGGCTCGACCGATTTTGGCCATGCTTTAGAGCATCTTGTGGTACAGGAATTGGTGGCTTATCTATCTTATACGCGTCAGCGAAAACAACTATCATATTGGCGCACAGCATCGGGACAAGAGGTGGATTTAGTTTATGGAGATGCAGATGTAGCAATAGAGATAAAATCGTCTCAGGAGGTGCAGACGCGTCATTTAAAAGGTCTGAAGGCATTTGCTGAGGAGCATCCGTCTTCCCGCAGGATGATAGTGTCGTTGGACACGGCGCGTCGTACAATGGGAGACGTAGAAGTGTGGCCGGTTGTTGAGTTTTTTGAGGCTTTGTGGCGTGGTGAGATACTGTAATTGTTTGCACGCTGCGGACGTGTAGTGCTGGAAACGGATAGAACGGACGGATAGGACGGATAGATAGAACGGATAAAACGGAAATGACGGAGCACACCCCGTCATTTCCGTTTTATTCGTTCTATCTAGGGGGATTACTTTAGGCCCAGGAGTTTTTTGCTGCGGGCGAGGAGTTGCGGGTCCTTGATTCTCTGTAAGTCGCTTAAGGTCCACTCGGGGTTGATGTCCTTGAGGCTCTGGATGAGGCCGAGTGTGACTTGGCTGTCGGGGTGGTCGAGGCACCATCGCATCATGCGTTCTGTATCGCAGTAGAAACGGTTCCACACGAGGATCTGGAAATCACCCAACAGTTGAGCGGGCTCGGTAATGTGGCCTTTTGCCTCGTGGAGGAATGTTTCGACCCTGTCATAGAAGGTCGTGTCACTGAGCGGAGTCCACGAGAGTACCTCCATTGCGCGTTTGTCGCGCCAGTAGTTGGTCAGCAGGGTCGTGTCGGCGCTATAGACAGTGCCGATTTTACCCACGTTGAAGATACCGTCGTTGCCGATGGTGACGGGCAGCTCGTTGTGGATGAACCACAGGGTGGAGTCGGTGTCCACGCCATCGCGCTGCTCATTGTAGGAAATCCAGCGGCTCACGTTGATGGGTTTGCCCCACTTGTCGGGCAAGACCATACGCATTGAGTCGATGCCCATGTTGCGTGTGTGCTCGTCAATGTCGTCCCAGTAGGACAGGTTCACGGCGCCGCCGCACTCGCCCAGGCGCATGAAGTCAATCATGCCGTCCTTGCCATAGGTTGCCAGCCAACAGGTACGCATGTCGCTGTAGGACGTATGTCCCAGCAGCAGAGTGATGCCCTTGTCTGGGTAGTCCTTCACGCCCCACACACTAACAGTAGTGTTCATCGTGTCCACAAACATCACCTTGTTAATGCCCAAAGCCTGACACTCGGCCAGGTCAAGGTACCTGTGGGGATATCTCTCGCCATCGTCATCATAGCGGAGCTCGTTGCTGGAGAGGTTTAGTGAGTCGTCACAGATACCCACACTGCACAAGAAATCGTGCCCATTGTTGATTGCATCGCCCTGTTGCCACTTGCCTGTACATGACACGATGGCCAATGTCAGAATAATTAAAACGAGATGTTTCATATTGTTTAGTTTTTGGTTTTTGGTTTCTTGCCATTGGTGGCCGTGGCAGGAGCCACGGCACGGAAGACCTTGACGGAAAGTTGTGGGATTTTAAACTTCTAACTTGCGGTAACGTACACGGGTGGGCTCTTCCTTGCCCAAGCGCTTCAACTTATTCTCCTCATACTCGCTGTAGCTACCCTCGAAGAAGAACACGTTGCTGTTGCCCTCGAAGGCGAGGATGTGGGTGCAGATGCGGTCCAGGAACCAGCGGTCGTGGCTGATGACCACGGCACAGCCAGCGAAGTCTTCAAGACCTTCCTCCAGGGCTCGCAGGGTGTTGACGTCGATATCGTTGGTGGGCTCATCGAGCAAGAGGACGTTGCCCTCCTCCTTGAGTGCCAACGCCAGTTGCAGGCGGTTGCGTTCACCGCCTGAGAGGACACCGCACTTCTTCTGCTGGTCCACGCCGCTGAAGTTGAAGCGTGACAGGTAGGCTCGGGCGTTAACGTCGCGACCACCCATGCGTAGCAGTTCCACACCACCCGATATGACCTCATAGACCGTCTTGTCGGGGTCAATGCTCGTGTGCTGCTGGTCGACATAAACCGCCTTGACCGTTTCGCCGACTTCAAAAACACCACTGTCGGGCTTCTCGAGGCCCATGATGAGGCGGAACAGCGTCGTCTTACCGGCACCGTTGGGGCCAATGACGCCCACGATGCCGTTGGGCGGCAGCATGAAGTTGAGGTCGTCAAACAGCAGCTTGTCACCGAAGGCCTTGGCAACATGCTGTGCCTCGATGACCTTGTTGCCCAAGCGGGGACCGTTGGGGATGAAGATTTCGAGTTTCTCCTCTTTTTCCTTGACGGTTTCGTTCAACAGTTTATCGTAGCTGTTCAGACGGGCTTTACCCTTGGCCTGACGGGCCTTAGGAGCCATGCGTACCCATTCCAACTCGCGTTGCAGGGTCTTCTGGCGCTTGCTTTCGGTCTTTTCTTCCATGGCGAGGCGCTGGGTCTTCTGTTCCAGCCAACTGCTGTAGTTGCCCTTCCAGGGAATGCCCTCGCCGCGGTCAAGTTCGAGAATCCATCCGGCTACATGGTCAAGGAAATAGCGGTCGTGGGTCACGGCGATGACCGTGCCCTCGTATTGCTGCAGGTGCTGCTCCAACCAGTCGATGGACTCGGCATCGAGGTGGTTGGTGGGCTCGTCGAGCAGGAGGACATCGGGTTTCTGCAACAGCAGGCGGCACAGAGCCACACGGCGACGCTCGCCACCGCTCAGGTGCTCAGTCAGCTGGTCACCCTCGGGGCAGCGCAAGGCATCCATCGCCCTTTCCAGTCGGCTGTCGAGGTTCCAGGCGTCGGTGGCATCAATGACGTCCTGCAACTCGGCCTGACGAGCAAACAATTTGTCCATCTTCTCGGGATCCTCATAGTACTCGGGCATGCCGAACTTGAGGTTGATTTCCTCAAACTCCTTCAGTGCGTCCACCACATGCTGTACGCCTTCTTGTACCACTTCCTTGACAGTCTTGGTTGGGTCAAGTTGCGGGTCCTGAGGCAAGTAGCCCACCGAGTAGCCGGGAGCAAAGACCACCTGGCCCTGGTACTGCGTCTCCAAGCCGGCGATAATCTTCATCAGCGTGGATTTACCGGCACCGTTCAGACCGATGATACCGATTTTGGCACCATAGTAGAACGAGAGGTAGATGTTCTTGAGGATTTGTGAGAGGTAGATGTTCTTGAGGATTTGTTTCTGGTTCTGCTGGATGGTTTTGCTCACGCCCACCATCGAGAAGATGATTTTCTTGTCGTCAACTGTTGCCATAATTCTCTTGTCGATTTAGTTACTGCTTGCAAAGGTAGTGAATTCCCGCCATTGTTGCAACAATGGGGCAGGAAAATGTGCAAGGCAGAGCCTTGCAATACATCAACTGCCAGGCGCGCAGGAGCCTTTACGGACTGGTGGTGGGGTGCTAAAGGTGTTTGGTGAGGGGGATGTCGTCCCAGGAGTTGACGAGGGCGGTGAGCCACTGGCGGGCTGAGGGGTCGTCGAGACGGGCGATTTCCTCAAGTAGGGCAGGGCGGTTGTGGGGCGGTAGCTTGAAGCAAGGTAGCAGGCGGTTGTCCGTACCGCGGTGGGCCGCCATCCATTGCAGGAAACGCTGGGGATTCATGTTGTAGAGCTGTGCCACGTCCCACGGGAACGGGTTGTACTCGTAGTCGGGGTCATAGGTGGAGTTGACCAGTTCGGTGTAGTCGTTCCAGATGTCCATGATGGCTGGGTCGTGGAGGGAACACACAAGCATATCCCAGGACTTGAAATCTAGGGCGGCATACTGGTCCACCTTGCCCTTTTCCATAACCACGTGCTGTCCTTGTAGGACAAAGTGTCCCTTGGGATTGACGATATAGTTCTGTTCCCATCCCTGTTGCCAGAATGGCTGTCCCTTGAGGTCCCCGTTGAAGTCCATGATGGCTCTGCCCATCGTGCGGCGCAACTTTACCTGGTTGCCGTTGAAGGAGAACTGCCCGTCGAGGGTGAATACCGTGTCATTCTTGGCATCATCCAGGTGGATGCGCCACAGCAGGTGCAGCTCACGGGCATTGATGGCGTCGAGCAGGTTTCCCTGTCGGTCATAAGTCATCAGTTCGACACAATAGCCGGCACCGCTGCAAGCGTAAAAAGCTGCTAGCGTGACGTCGTTGCCCATGTCGCGTACGCCCATCAGCAGCCAGTTGGCCATCTCATCGGCGAAGTGGCTGCCTGCGGGGATGACGAGTGCTTCATATTGCTTGTGGTTGATTCCCTGTCCCTTGAGGTCACTCTTCTTCTGATTGGGGTCACCGCAATAGATGTCGGGCAACGAGAGCGTGTCGCCCAGCAAGAGCTGGTCGGTAATCGTGATGCCCAGGCTATCCATGAAACTGAACTGGTCGTTATTGACTTTTTCCCCGTTAGCGCACCCGGTCAGGAGTAACAGGTAAAGAGCAAAGCCGCAAAAGAATGAAGTCCTCATATCAAGTTGTAAAGATTAGTGCTGATTTGCAAAATTACTAAAAAAACGCAAATTTTGTCTTCCAGCCCCTGTAATCCTTGTTTTTTTACTAATTTTGCCGATTAATGAAACATAAAGAGGACATCCATATTGAGCATCCCGAAGCATGGGAATTGCTTGTCTCCATCGCGGACAAGCAAGTGAGCTATATCTTGTTCACACCGACGGTTGCCAACTCGCTCGTCATGGGTGACATGGCGTTGATTGATGACACCTTGCAGGCGCTGGAAGATGCCATCTATGACACACCGTTGCTGTTGAACGAGTACAAGCGCGTGACCGTGGTTGTCCATTCCCAGCACTTTGTGCTCTTCCCCGATGAAACTGCCGATGAGGATTGCAAGGCTCTGTTGCGCCATGCTTTCCCTGGTGATGACGGTCAGGCGGCCGTGTGCCCAATGCCGCTTAACGGCGTGAAGATTGCCTACCTGATGCCCCAAGGTTTGCAGGCTTTTCTTGGGCGCACGTTTAACTATCCGGTCCTGTATCATCACTTGTACCCGATGTGTGAGCACTTCAAAGATCTGCATCACGGAGATGGCGTCTCACAGATGTTTCTCAACCTGGAAAAAACCCGCATGGACCTTGCCGTCTATCGAGAAGGTCAATTACAGTGTGCCAACACTTATGGCTTTGCCAATCATCAGGATGCGGTCTTCTTTGCTCTCAAGGCATGGCGCAGCTATGGCCTTGACCAGTTGACCGATGAGTTGCAACTGATGGGAGATCGCGAGTCGTGTGCCGCCTTGTCGCCCAAGTTGCGTGAATTTGTAAAATATGTGATGCCTGCTGTCTATCCCGCCGCTGCCATGCGGCTGGGGCGTAATGCGATGCAGGCACCGCTGGAACTGATATTACTTGCCCTATGCGAATAATCAGCGGAAAATACGGCCGTCGCCGTTTTGACGTGCCCACCAACATCACAGCCCGTCCTACGACCGACATGGCGCGTGAGAACCTGTTCAACGTGCTGGGCAATATCATTGACCTGGAGGGAAAGACGGTGCTTGACCTTTTTGCTGGTACAGGAGCGATGAGCTTTGAATTTCTCTCTCGAGGTTGTGCCCACGTCACTGCTGTCGAGAAGGCCCGTGTTCAGGCCGAGTTCATTAAGAAGGTGCAGCGTCAACTCGATGATCCTAATCTGACGTTGGTGCGCGGCGATGTGTTCAAGTTCCTGTCCACCTGCCGCCAGTCGTTTGACATCATTTTTGCAGACCCGCCTTATGACTTGCCGTGTTTTGGCGAGATTCCCAAGCTGGTGCTTGAATCGTCGGTTGTGCAAGACGGCACGCTGTTTATCATGGAGCACCCTCGAGAGCATGATTTCAGCGCTCTGCCTCACTTCTCGCAGCAGCGAGTATATGGCAAGGTCAACTTCTCCTTGTTTGAAATCAATCAATCCACACAAGACACATGAACAGAACGTTACTGATAGCAGCGGTTGTAGCCTTCTTGACGCTGCATGTTCAGGCGCAACACATCGCCCCTGTGGACACTACTGCCCGCCTGGCATCGCCCGATGTGGTTACTGCCGACCAGATGAGTCAGCAACAGGTGACCAACCCGTTGGAAGCCATCAATGGCCGTGTGGCAGGTGTCACCATTCAGAAGAGTAACAACGGAGCCGCCGCGATGAATGCCGTGCGTGTGCGTGGCACGACGTCGGTGACCGGCGGCAATGACCCGCTGATTATCATTGACGGCGTGTTCGGTGACCTGAGTACATTGTCATCGATTTATCCGTCGGATATTGAAAGTTTCACGGTCCTGAAAGATGCCAGTGAGACGGCCCAATATGGATCGCGTGGAGCCTCGGGTGTCATCGAAGTGACGACCAAGAAGGGCTCTGCCAGCCGCACTACAGTAACTTATAACGGCAGTGTAGGCATTTCACATGTAACCAAGAATCTGAACATGCTCGATGCGGGAGGCTATGTGAATGCCGTTCGTGCTTTGGGGCTGCTACCCATCGACAAGAGTTACGATACCCATTGGCAAAAGACCATAGAGCAGACTGCTTTTATGCAAGACCATCATATCGCCTTCATGGGAGGAGGTGAGCGTTCAGGCTACCGCGTGTCGTTAGGATATATGGACCATGACGGTGTGATCTTGCATGACAAGTTGCGTAATCTGACGAGCAACATGAACATGCACCAGCGCATGTTTGGCGACCTGTTGACTATCGAGGTGGGCATGTTCGGCAATGTGCATAAGGACCAGACAGCCGTCTATGACGTGCAGAAGACGTTCTACTCGGCCCAAGCGTGGAACCCCACATTTAGCACCGAGCGCAACAGCAGCGGTGGTTGGGACGGCTTTACCTATGCTAACCAGATAAATCACCCATTGGCACTCATGGACAGTCGCACCCGTGACAAGACCACTCACTTGAGTACCCATGCTAAACTCACCTTTAACTTGGTGAAGGGGTGGACAGTGTCTCTCTTCGGGGCCTATAGCCACAACGAGGTAGAGATAGCCCAGTTCCTGCCTACCAGCATCTGGAGTGGCGGTAAAGGCTATCGTAGTAGCGCCAAGACGGAATCGTTGTTGGGCCTTGCCACAGTGACTTGGGACAAAATGCTGGGAGGGCATCATGTCAATGTGATGGGACTGGCCGAAGTTGAGCGCGACACCCATTCGGGCTTCTATACCACCACGACAGGTTTCTCGACCAATGCTATCGGCATTGACGCCATCCAGTCGGGTGCCGTGACCTTGTGGGACGGCACGGGCAGTTTCCATGACGCGCCGTCGCTGGCGTCGTTCATGGCAAGGGTGTCCTATGACTACCTAGGCCGTTACTCGCTCACCGCCGCCCTGCGTGCCGATGGTACCAGCAAGTTCGGTAAGGGCAACAAATGGGGATATTTCCCCTCGGTGTCGGCATCGTGGAATTTGAGAAATGAGGCGTTCTTGCGTGGTGTCAGTTGGCTCGATGACCTGAAGTGGAATATCGGTTATGGCCTGGCGGGCAACTTGGGCGGTGTGGACAGTTACATGACCCAAAAACTGCTTATGCCAGCCGGCATCGCTCCGGTCGGGCAGACGCTGAATGTGACCTTTGATGAGTTGCGCAATGCCAACCCCGACCTCAAGTGGGAGGTAAAACGTAGCTTCAACACGGGCCTGAATGCCGCTTTCCTGGGTAACCACATTATCGCATCGCTTGATTTCTATACCTCCAAAACGATCGATATGCTCTACTTGTATAATGTGGGCGTACCTCCGTTCAGTTACAATAAGTTGCTGGACAATCTGGGCTCAATGCGCAACAGCGGTGTAGAGTTGGCCCTGGGTTTCACGCCGCTCACTACCAAAGACATGGAGCTGAATATCAACGCCAACATCTCTTACCAGTACAATAAACTGCTGTCGTTGAGCGGATACTATAATGACTACTGGCTGGAAGCCCCAGGCGAGGTGGATATGGTCAACCTGAACGGTGCCGGTTTCCACGGCGGCAATAACCATATTGTTTATCAGATAGTGGGGCAGCCCCTCGGTGTATTCTACCTGCCGCATTGCACGGGACTCAAGAGCGATGGAGCCGGGGGATATGTGTATGACATTGCCGACCTTGACGGTTCGGGTGACATCAGCATCGCCAACGGCAAAGACCGTCGTATCTGTGGCCAGGCGATGCCTAAGGTGTTGCTGGGCAGCAACATCAACTTCCGCTACCGTCAATGGGACGTGGCGTTGCAGATCAATGGTGCTTTCGGGCACAAGATCTACAACGGCACGGCGTTGACCTATATGAACATGAATAGTTTGCCAGGCTATAATGTTCTGGCAAGTGCTCCCGAGCACAACATCAAGGACCAAACGGCCACCGACTACTGGCTGGAGCGCGGCGACTACGCCCACTTTGATTACTTGACGCTGGGCTGGAACGTGCCACTGAGTGAAAAAGCCAGGCGCTCAATCCGCAACCTGCGCTTGGCACTCACCATCAATGACCTGGGTACCATCACGGGTTACTCAGGCCTCACTCCCATGATCAACAGTTCGACGGCTGGTGCCACACTGGGCGTTGATGACAAGAACGTGTATCCCGTCACCCGGTCTTATTATCTGGGCGTTACTGTTACCTTCTAAAAAAGAGTCACAATTATGAAACGCTATATCACTTATCTGCTGTTGTTGACCCTCGTTCTACCGTTGGTCTCCTGTGACAAATTTCTTGAGGATGACCCCACCGACCGTATCCCTATGGACGAGGCTTACGAGACTGTCAATGACCTGTGGCTCAATGCGCTGGCCAGTATCTACAACAACATCGGAGGCAGCAGTGCCTCCCAGGGTTTGCAAGGCACCGCGCGTGGCGTGTGGGACCTGAACACGTTCTCGACCGATGAGGCCATTATTCCCATACGAGGAGCCGACTGGTATGACGGCGGCATCTGGCAAAACCTGTTCTTGCACCGTTTCGGCAACGTGGATTTCACGGGCGACACGTGGAATTACCTGTTCAAGCAGGTGTTGGCCTGTAACCGTGCGCTCGAGCGCATTGATGCGTTCACGGCAAAGCATCCTGCCGAGGATGTCACATCCCTGCGTGCTGAGGTGCGTGCCTTAAGGGCCATGTATCTGTTCTATGCGATGGACCTTTATGGGCGTGTGCCGCTGTTCAAGAACACCAACCCTACGGCCCAGGAACTGAAGTTGCAGGAGCGCTCAACAGCTTTCCACCACATCGTTGACGAGCTGCAGGACGCTGTGCATGACCTCCCTATCGACCGTAGCCCACGGCCTGGAACATATTATGGTCGCATGACGGCTCCAGTGGCCTATTTCCTCTTGGCGAAGCTGCTGCTTAATGCCGAGGTCTATGCCGACGATAACTGGACCGACAATACCCGCCCCAATGGGTCATCCATGATGTGGATAGTGGATGGTGGACAGATGAACACTTGGGAGGCAGTCGTTTATTATTGTGACCTGCTGGGTGTTTATGGCTATACATTGGCAACAAGCTTTAACGACAACTTCAGTATCAATAACGAAGAGTCGCCCGAGTTAATCTTCACCATACCGATGGATATCTACAACTACTCTAACCGTTTCACTCAGCAGTTCCGTTCGCTGCACTATAACCATGCATCGGCATTGGGATTGAATGGTGAGAATGGCCCTTGCGCGACTATTGAGGCGATGCGCGCTTTCGGCTACGGCGAAGAGGACAGTGATAACCGTCTGTTTTGGACATACTACATTGATGAAGTTCATCATGCCATGACCTCCGACCCCGTTCTGCTCGATGACGGTACGCCACTGGTTTATTACCCGCTGGAGGCACACCTTGACGTATCGGGAACCCCCTACGAGAAGACAGCTGGCGCACGCATGTACAAATATGAGATTGACCTGGCGTCGATGAGCGACGGCCAGTTGCGGCGCAACGATATCGTGCTGTTCCGCTATGCCGACGTGCTGCTGATGCAATGTGAGGCGATGTTGCGTGACGGCAAGGCCGGTGCCGAAGCCGACGCCCTGCTCAATGCAGTGCGCTCCCGAGCCGATATGGAGCCACGTCCAGCCACCCTCGACAATGTTCTTGAGGAACGTTTGCTGGAATTGGCTTGGGAGGGCTGGCGACGCAATGACCTGATTCGCTTCGGTCAGTTCACCCGTCCCTATACTGATCGCCCACAGCTTGATGCCGACGTGAATGGCTACACCCTCGTGTTTCCCATTCCCGGTGAAACACTCACGGCAAGTGGCAGTGCCCAAAATCCTGGATATTGATGAAGGACGAAACGAAATATATTGAACGCTTGGAAGCGCATGACGTGAAGCCCACGGCGATGCGCATCCTGCTGTTGCGCACGATGATGGCTCACGATGACGCTTTCTCGCTGCAGAGCCTGGAAGATGAATTGGATACGGTGGATAAATCGACCATCTACCGCACCATCACCCTCTTCTTGACACATCATCTCATTCATGCTATTGATGATGGTACCGGGATGTTCAAGTATGCCGTGTGCAGCCCCGATTGTCATTGCGGTGAGGACGATGGCACCATTGATCACATGCATGCCCATTTCTATTGCGAGAAATGTGGCAAGACCTTCTGCCTGCAGACGACCCAAGTGCCGTTGGTGTCATTGCCTGGTAATTTCCAGGTCCATAGCATCAACTACGTGCTCAAGGGACTGTGCCCGGAGTGCTGTTCTAGTTAGGAGTTAGGAGTTAGGAGTGAGGAGTGAGGAGTTAGGAGTTGGTATCTCTAGAGGATCTAGACTATCTAGATAAACTAGATGAACTAGAAAAAACGGAAAGACAATGAAAAATGTAACTCGCTGGATACGAAACATTATGATATTCTTTTTCACCTCGACGATATTGTCGGTGGTGATACTGAAGTATATCCCTGTGTATGTCACGCCGCTGATGCTCATCCGCGCTGTGGAGCAGATGATGGATGGCCAGGATCCAGTCATCAAGCACTATTGGGTGCCGCTGGACCGTATCAACCACAACCTGCCTCAAGCGGTGATGGCGAGCGAGGACAACCTGTTTCTGAAGCATGGCGGCTTTGACTTGGAACAGATTCAAAAGGCTCAGCTCGAGGCGCAGGAGGGCAAGCGGCAACGCGGTGCGAGCACCATCAGCCAGCAGACGGCGCGCAACGTCTTCCTGTGGCAGAAGCGCTCATGGCTGCGAAAGGGACTTGAGGCCTATTTCACTTTCCTGATTGAGAAAATCTGGGGCAAGGAGCGCATCATGGAGGTTTATCTTAATTCCATCGAGATGGGTAAGGGTATCTATGGCGCCGATGCTGTCGCCCGCATCAACTTCAATACCACACCCGACAAGCTCACCAAGGACCAGTGTGCCTACATTGCCGTGTCGCTGCCCAACCCCCTGCTGCGTGACAGCGCTCACCCGACAGCCAAGATGAAGAAGATGCACAATACCATCAAGAAACGCATGAAACAGATTGACCAGTTCCCGAAGGAGGCCTGTGCTCAATAGAAACTATAGTTCTATAGTTTCTATAGTATCTAAAGATGCTATAGGGAGCAGAAGAAAGAGACGAGGAAGGGGACCGAGAAATCCACGAGGAAACCGTGGAACAGCGACAGGATGACGAAATCCTGACCGCTGGTGCGGGTGATGATGGGCAGGGTCGTGTCCATCGTTGTGGCGCCGCCGCAGGAGATAGGTGAGAGAGGACCAAAGTATCTGACCAACAGGGGCGCTCCCAATAGGGTAATGACTTCACGAATGATATTGGCAAGCAGGGCGACGGTGCCTAAATCGGGACCGCGGTACTGCGTGATGAGAATGCTCGATAGGGAGTAGTAACCGAAGCCTGAGCCCACGGCGAGGCAGTCCGTCATGCTGCGTCCCGGCAACCCCAAAGAGGCGATGGCAGTAGCGGCAAGTGTGCCGACGATGGTCATCAAGGGGAGCAGCATCAGCCGCTTGTCCAGCTTGGTAAAAGACTTCAATAGCGTTGTGTTGTTGCCCACAGTAATGCCGACGCTGAATAACAGCGCGCACAGCGTCCAGAAACTCACGTTGCCATAAGCATTCAGGTCGGGCAGCCAGTGCATCACACCGCAGATGATGCCCAGAATGAAAAAGCCGACGATGATGAGGCTGCCTTTCATCGCTTACCTCCTTTCTTGTTCACCCATCGCCATAGTGCCCATGAGAAGAGCACGGTGCCGACAATTCCGGTGAGTGACAGCCACAAGGCTTCAAGACCTAGGCTGCTTATTCCGTTGATGACCTGCGGATTTTCACCCACCTCGACACCCAGGAAAAACAGCAATAACCAGATGAGCACCGTCACAGCGTGAGGCACCACCCTGAGCCGGCGCTTTCTCAACAGGAAACCGACAGCCATACCGCTGAGCATGATGGCAACAATCTTCAACATAAGGCTGCAAAGATAAGCTTTTTCCCGATTAAAGTTTAGTGTTTACGGTTCAAAGTTGGTGGTTATTAGGAAATGATGTAATTTTGCGGGAAAACTTTAGACTTATTAAGTATGAAAAAATTGATTTTATCTCTGGTGGCATTGGTGGCTATGCTTGCCGCTTGCCAGTCGAACGGCAGTCAGCAGGCTGCTGAGTCCCAAAAGACAACGGTATCGGAACAACTGACGGCGACTGAGGTGCAGAACAGGGTTCGCGACATTTACAGTGCTGTCTTCAAGGTGTATAACGAGGAGGACTCGTTGCGCAACCTGGACATCCAGATGGAGAATGGCGTGTTTGAGAACAGTGACCGGTTCAACAAGGATTACTGCAGCAAGGAGTGGAACCTCTTGCTTGCCAAGGTTAATGAGATTGACAGTTTGAACCATGAAGGTGAGTTGGGATTCTGGGAATTCGATTACTGGATTATGGGACAGGACTGGCACAATCTGTCAATCAGTGACATCGAGGTGCAGAATGTGGCAGAGAACGAGGCTACCGTGCAGATGAAGTTGCACAACTTTGATTCTGTTCAGACTGTGGGTCTGCTGTTGGTTAAAGAGGACGGCTCCTGGAAAATCGATGACTTCAAGCAGGCTGATGGTGATATGGACTTAAAACGCGCGATGCAGCAATATATTGAGGAAGAAACTGCCAAGACCAAAAAATGAAGATGAAAAAAATATTATTGACAATAGTGGCCGCGATGTGTTGTGCTGCAGTGATGGCGGCGCCGGCTAAGCCCGAGCCGTTCACCCACGTTCAGAGCGATGGCACGACCGTGACGCTGATGATGGGCGGTGGAGAATTCAACCACTCGCTGATGACGCTTGACGGCTTGACCGTGGGTCGTGACATGAACGGTGACTACTGTTACAAGGCTGCCGGCTCGCTGAGTGATGTGCTGGCCCATGACCAGGGTCATCGTGGCATTGAGGAGACGGCATTCATCAGCGCCTATCGTAGCCAGATGGCACTGGGTGCAGGAAGAAGCCGCTTGCCGCGCCGTGAGGAGGAAAACCCCACGCCGCAGGTTCCCACGCTAGGCACTCCCCGCATCCCTATCATTCTAGTCAATTACACCGACATACAGTTTGTTGACGAGAATCCCGTCAATACGTTCGAGAACCAGTTCAACTTGATGGAATACAGCAGCCTGCATTATTTTGAATCGCAGTCTCGCGGCAGGTTCTCGCCCCGGTTTGACATCCTGGGTCCCGTCAACCTGCCCCAGAATCGGGCTTTCTATGGCGCTAACAAGTATATCTATGGTCAGGAAGTTGATACCCAGTTGGGAACGATGATCTATGACGCCTGCACTGGATTGCCCGATGTCGATTTTTCGAACTATGACAACGATGACGACGGCTATGTCGATGTGGTGGTTGTGCTTTTTGCTGGCGTGGGCGAGGCTCAGGCTTGGCGCACCGTCCCCGAGAGCGTGTGGCCTTGCCAGTGGGACATGCAGGAATCCCTGGACTGGGGTTGCAGCACGGTGGGCCCGTTCGAGCTCAATGGCGTGACGATTGATAAGTATGCCGTGTTCAACGAGTTGGAAGGCAACAACAACTACAGCACCACCATCGATGGCGTGGGCACCTTCTGCCATGAGTTTGGCCATTGCCTGGGACTTCCCGATTTCTATTCCACCGTCGGAGGCGGCATCTATGGCATGAATGCCTGGGACATCATGGACGTGGGCTGCTACTTGGACAATGCCCACCGTCCCTGTGGCTATACCTCCTATGAGCGTCATTTCATGGGTTGGTTGGACCTTATTGAACCCGAGGAAAATACGCAATACTTTATGCTGCCGCTCAATACCGACGATGGTACCGCTGTCAAGGTGACCAACGACGCCAATCCCGATGAATATTACCTGCTGGATTATCGTGTCAAGACAGGTTGGGACGAGTTCCTGCCCGCTGAGGGCATCATGATCCTGCATGTCGATTATGACAAGACGGCATGGGACGAAAACACACCTAACAATAATGGTAATCATCCACGCATGTCACTTATTCCCGCCGACAACCTCCTGTCAAGTTATAGTAATAGGTATGACTTGTGGCCTCAGGAAGGGCTAGACTCGTTGACCAACAACTCCACACCTCCAGCCATGGTCTATACCGGCGAATTTATGAACAAACCAATCACCGGCATGACCGTAGCCGACGGCGTGGCCAGCTTCTGGTACATGAAGTCCAATTTCAAACGCGGTGACGTGAATCGAGATGGCGAGGTCAATATCGCTGACGTCACCACGCTCATCGACGCCATCCTGAGCAAGCAATACGATCTTGCCACCTTTGACGTGAATAGTGACGGAGAAGTGAATGTTGCCGATATCACTGCCCTCATCGACATGATTCTGACTAAATAGTTGGTAGCTTTTAGTCTGTAGGGCGTTTGGCAATACCACTGGATCTGGCTGGTCCCGCTACAATACTAAACATCCTTGAAATCATGAAAACCATCAATTACTTGAAGACCTTGGCATTGGCCGGGAGTCTCTTTCTTGCGATAGATGCGTCGGCAGCCGCTGTCGATTCCCACGAGGCGCGCCTGAAGGCGTCAGGATTCCTGGCGCAACAGACTCGGAGGGCCATCAACGCTTCTGCTGGTAGTCTGATGCTTGCCCATGTTGAGCCATCGGCATCAGATTCCCGCTTGGCCGACTACTATGTGTTCAATACCGAAGACGGCAGCGCATTTGTGATTATAGCGGGCGATGACCGTGCGACCCAGGTGCTGGCTTATGGTGGTCAGTCCCTGGATATGGATAACCTGCCATGCAATATGCAGTGGCTGCTCGGCCACTACAAGCGGCAGATGGCCGTCCTGCGGCAACACCCCGACATGAACGTCGACAGAACGTCCCTTCAAACGGCAACGGTGGTGTCACCACTCCTCTCGTGTGCCTGGAACCAGCGTTCACCTTACTACAACCAGTGCCCTACCAGCGGCACCCAGCATTGCTTGACAGGGTGTGTGGCCACGGCGATGGCCCAAGTGATGTATTACTGGAAGTTCCCTGCCGAGGCTCCTGCAATGGATAGCTATACCTCGTCGGTCAATGGTGGCACGGTGGGCGCTTTACCTGGTGGAACATTTGACTGGGAGAATATGCTTGACGAATACACAAACAGTGCCACTACTCAGCAGCGTGATGCCGTGGCGATGCTGATGCGCTATTGTGGACAGGCTTGTTATATGAATTATGGCACCGCTGGCAGTGGTGCGTACAGTGACGATGAGCTAGAGGGAATGAAAACGTTCGGTTACAATGCTGATGCGACCCTGCTTGACCGTGACAACTACAGTGCCGAAGCATGGGCCGACATGATTGAGGCCCAGCTCGCTGCCGGGTGCCCCATCCTATATGGAGGTGTTGACCCTGACAAGAATGCAGGGCATGCCTTCGTGGTGGATGGCTGTGGCGGTGGTATGTATCATGTGAATTGGGGTTGGAGTGGCGCAGGCAATGGCTATTTTGCCCTTGATGCCTTTACCTATAGCGGGCTGAAATACTCCAGTGAACAGCAGATGCTGTATCAGGTTTACCCGACGGGATATCTATATGACAAACATGCTGCGGATCTGGATGAGGCCACCAATGTGGAATCCACCTCGTTCACGGCTACATGGTCCGACACGACCCCTGCCGAGATGGTGACTGGCTACACGCTGTATGTACAGCCCTATGACGCCTATGCCCATGAGGTATTGCTTAACGAGACCTTCTCAGCCATTGACGTCAATCTGGATGCTACGACAGCGCTGTCATCGAACAAGGTAGCTAATTATTGTGATCAACCGGGCTGGACCGGCAACTTCGTTTATCTGGGTGCTGGCGGTTGCTTTATCGTCGGTGGCCAGAAGTATGTGGGTTCACTGACAACGCCCCCGCTTAATGTGGGTAGCGATGGCGTGATAACCGTGAGGTTCAACGCCCGTTACTATGGCCACGAAAATAGCTCGGTGCTCATCACTTGTGGCGACAGCCAGCAGCAAATAGCGTTGTCGCGAATGGCGACAGACTATGCCGTGGTGTTTGAGAACGTTGCTGCTGGTGCAACAGTGACATTTGGTTGCACGGGGCGTGCCAGCCGATTCTATATTGATGATGTGGTGGTCGTTACGGGTGACGAACGTGACCCGACCGAGGTGGGCTATTACAATGCTGAGTCCATGGTGATCCCTGACATTGATACCAAGCAATATACTGTTTCGGGCTTGTCCATGGGAGCTACTTACCGTTACCTGGTCGTGACGCATTTTGCCGATGGCGTAACCAAGAAATCAAATCTCCAGACCGTTACCTTGCTTGAGGAGCAAGGCCACGGCTATGAGCCTGGTGATGTGAATCACGATAAAAAGGTTTCTATCGCCGATGTTACCGCATTGATCAACTATCTGTTGTCGGGGGCGACTGATAATGCTTGTACAATCTGCTCCAATGTCAATGGTGATGACAAGGTGTCGATTGCCGATGTTACAGCCCTGATTAATCTGTTGCTAAGCCGCCGTAGTGATTAATACCGCCGTTAGGGAATAAAAACAATCATGAGGGCGCACCAGTTCAACTAGTGCGCCCTCATGATTTCAGTTTTTTTCTAGATTTTCTAGATGATCTAGATGATCTAGATGGTCTAGATTAATTGTCAGCCATTTCTTCGAGTCGGGCGAGGAAAGCGATGCGTCCGCCCTTGAGTAGGGTGATGGCACGCGGCATGATGTCGCCTATCTCGGGGGTGGTGTCGGCAAGGATTTCGAAGGCAACCCACACGCTGGTGGATTTTTTCTCTTCCTCATCTTCCATTTCCATGGTATAGAGTTTCACCACCTTGATGTTACCGTTCACATCGTTCATTGCCTTGAGGATCATGTCCTCGTTGTCCTCGGTGACCTCAAAGATGGCAGGCATCATAAGCCTGAAGTACTGCTCATCCTCATCATCCTTAAAGAACAGGAAGTTGAAACCCTCAGACTTGAAAGCGATACCAAATTCCGTCTCGTGTGGACGGAATCCTTCCTCGGCCAGAAAATCAAAAATCAATTTGTTTAAGTCCATATTCTCAGTTTTTAGTTTTTGTTGTCGGTTTTTTCTAGAATTTCTAGATGATCTAGATAGTCTAGAGATTAAATCCTCACTCCTAATTTACATTGAAGCCTACACGAGGCAGAGCATTGGTGCGTGAGATGCCTTCCATCTTGTCGCGCATTTCCTCATATTCCTTGAGCAGTTCCTTGTTGATTGACGGCTTGATGCCCTCGATGGTTTTGCACAGCAGCTCCTGGGTGATGTTCTCGTGGTTGAAGGCGGCGATGGTGGCTGCCTCGTTGACCACGTAGGCGATATCGCTGGCGACATAGCCATCGGCCTTTTCAGCAAGTTCGTCACTGTCGATCTTATCACAGGGACGGCCCTTGAGGTATAGCTCAAACATAAGTTTGCGAGCCGTCTTGTCGGGCATGGGCACATAGACCTGCTTGTCGATGCGGCCAGTGCGGAGCACGGCGGGATCCACCTTGTCGGGACGGTTGCTGGTAGCGATGACAAAGATGCCGCGCTTGGAGCAGTTGTTGAGTTGGGAGAGGAATTCGTTGACCTCACCGGCTTGGTTGCTGCCCAAGTCTCCCGAACGGCTGGGTACGAAAGCGTCGAACTCATCGAAGCACAAAATCGACGGGGCGTTCTCTTCGGCCTTCTTGAACAGGTCGGCAATCTTGCCTTGTGAGCCGTGGATGTAGATGGAACCCAGGTCGCTGGCCTTGACGAGGATGAAGTTGAAGCCCGTCTCCTCGGCAAATTTCTCGGCAAAGAAGCTCTTGCCGCATCCCGGAGGGCCGTACAGCAACATGCCATTGGGTGGCGTGAGCTTGTATTTCTCGGCCAGTTCCTTGTCCTTGAGGATGAGGATGACGCGCTTGCGCAGCATCTCCTTCAGGTCGTCCATTCCGGCGATATCGGCAAATCCGTTGCCCCCACCGCGCTTGACCTCGACATCGGCACTGGTCTCGGTGGCAGCCTGTGAGCGAGGGGCGTTATGGGTGCTGTCATCGTCTGATTTGATGGAGTTCTCCAAGTCATCAAAGCTATCTAAGCCGAGATCGGCTTCCTCGTTTGCGAGTTTGCTACGTACTTCCTGGGCGGTCTCGCTGTCATCGCCCTCGATGAGGTCGAGCATGATTTCCTCTACGCTGCCGTAACGGTCGTTATAGCCCAGAGCCAATCCTTTAGAAATGATGGCTTTGAGTTTCTTGTCCTTGATGGCATCAACGTTGATTTCTCCTTGATCACCGCGTACTTTCTGGACGAGTTTGATTTTCTCTTTACGGGTCATGTCGGGCCTGAATTCTATATCCCAGGGCACTCGTCCCGTGAGCATCGTGTAGAACACGCCTGTGGCGGCAAAGATATCGTTGCGCTCGTCATACTTGCCGATAAACGACTGGCCGCTGGCATAGCGCGGGTCCAGGTCGGCCGTGTCAAATGGCGGTGTACCCATGAAGTAGGTCGAGACGTGGCCCAAGTCAATGAGCTCGGCCGTGCCGCCGGTCTTGCTGCTGAGCATGACGTTGGTGGGGTTGATGTCGTTGTGCAGGCATCCACTCTTCATGTTGTGCATGTATTGCAGACCTTGGAGCATCTCCAGGAAGATCTTGGTAGCCCGTTTGGCCGGGAGTTTACCCTTGCGCTGGATCAACTCACTGAGCAGTTCACCGCTGAAGTAGTTGGCTACCAGGTAGCGGCACTCGCCCTCCTCGTCCTTGTAGCCGCCATTATCAATCATGCTGATGATGTTCTTGTGCTTAATGAACAGGGACCACACGATTTCCCATACGGTACCATTCTCAATGAGTTTCTCGGGCGTGTTCTTGAGACGGTAAATCTTCATGAAGTAGGGGTTGCCGCTCTCATCCTCTACGCGGTAACTCTCGGCATAGGGGTTTGCCTTGATGAGATAAACCACATGCCACTTGTTGTCGATGATTTGTCCTTGTTTGAGTATCATATTTAGTTGTCAGTTGTCAGTTGTCGGTTTTTTGATTTTTTGCGGGAGTGCAGGTGCTTCATAACGGGATAGGTGCGGTTGATGAACAGCAGTACTATCATCGCGATCATGAAGTACACCAGCAGGCGTGTCAGAATCGTATCGGGATTATAATCCTTGCCCATCTCGCTCAGTTCGACAGGTTGCTCCACGTCTTCGATTGAGGATAGGGTACGTTTCCACTGGATGACTCCGTCCTGCAGATAAACCACGGCAGGATTACCACGAGCTACCATTTTGAGTTCGCTGTCATCCATGTTGTAGATGGGATAGCTCGACATCGACACGTCTTGCCATTGCTCAATCTCCTCAGCCGTTGCAGGAGTCAGCCCCACGACGTTGGCCTCGGCCACGATAGCAGCATCGTTGAGCTCGTTCAGCGCATAGGAGTTGACCACGCCCACCTGCGACAGGTCGGGGAAGAGCAAGAGCACAGTCCGCCGGCTATCGCTCAGCACATCGATGGTGACGTCGTTGCCCTCCTCGTCAAGGATGGCTATGCCGTCCTGGTCGTTGCCGTTCTGCACGATGATTTTGCCGTTAGGGCGCCGTGAATGGTAACGAGTCACATATTCCCAGCCCTCTTCCTCATCGGGCAGGCTGTCGATAGAAAATTCGTGCTCAACACCGTCCTTGCGATAGATGAAGGTGTAATCATCCTCACTTTCCTCATTATTGTCGGTGGTGGCCACGAGCCGTGTGCCGATGGGGTAGGGGCGGTAGTCAATGAGGGGCTGCTTGAAGTAGCCATAGTAGGCAATCGCCATGACCAGGGCAAAGGATACAGCCATCACCATCCACTGGATTGCAGGGCCGTAGATACTGCGGACCGAACGGTTGAATGCCAGCTGATAGATGACTCCCAGCAGCAAGAGTAAGTTCTTGCCGAAGGTGGCCCAGTTGCTCAGGTGGAGTGCATCGCCGAAACAGCCGCAGTCGGCGACCGCCCCAGTGATGGCAATCCACAGTGTGATGGGCGTCATGATGAGCATGAAAACCAGCGCCATCCATGGCGAACTGCGGCGATAGGCGCCCACGATGATGGCGATACCAATCATGAACTCAATGGCCGCAAGAGCCACGGCAATGAACAGAGCAGTATCGGCCCATTGATCGAGTCCCATAGCGGTCAAGTAGTCCGAGACTTTGTAATAAGTGCCCCAGGGGTCAATCCCCTTAGCGAACCCCGAGAAGGCAAAGATTCCTCCCACGGTAAGTCGCATGAGCACGGTAAGCAGCTGGCACCACTTCTCGCCCTTGACAGCATTGATGAAGGCTTTGATGGTCATGTTCAGTTTTTAGTTTTCAGTTTTCAGTTGTTAGTTGTTCTAGATTTTCTAGATGATCTAGATGATCTAGATAGTCTAGAGATTAAATTCTAACTCCTAACTTCTCACTTCTAACTTCTCACTTCATTTCCTCCTCGTTGTGCTTGATGAGGGCGAACACGCTATAGTTGATCATGTCCTGATAGTTGGCGTCGATGCCCTCGCTCACCAGCGTGGCGCCACCGTGGTTCTCAATTTCCTTGGTGCGCTGGATCTTGGTCAGGATCAGGTCGGTGTAGCTTGAGATACGCATGTCGCGCCAGGCCTCGCCATAGTCGGTGTTCTTGGCAATCATCAGGTCCTTGGTGTCGGCGATGTATTTGTCATAGAGTTCCAAGGCCTCCGTGGCGGTGATGTCAACTATATCGGTGTAGCCGAGGCGCAGTTGGATCAGTCCGATGATGCCATAGTTGATGATGCCGATGAATTCGGGCCAGATGCCTTCGCCCACCTTGGTCTCACCGTTGAGCTCCAAGGTGCGGATGCGCTTGGCCTTGATGAAAATCTGGTCGGTAACCGATTGCGGTCTCAGGATACGCCACGAGGGGCCGTAGTCCTTCATCTTGTTGATGAACAACTCGCGGCAGGTGGCAATCACCTCATCATATTGTTTGCTGGTATTGTGCATAGTCAAAAATTTGATTCAAATTGATTTAACCTACAAAGATACTGCTTTTTTTCTAGTGTCCTCACAATTATGCTCTTTTTCTTGACGAATGCAGTGAAAAAGAGCCGTGACCAGTTGATTCTCGCGGCTCTTGATTGTCGCTAGTTGACTTAACGTCAATGCTGAATCTTGCGGAAAATGTTATCATGTTATGATGTGAGCGAATGCATCTCGAGAGAGTGGTTTTGTGGTTATCCATGGGGCCATGGGCTGGCATGGTTTTTGCACGCTTAAAAGGAGTGTTAATCGTTGTGAAAGATTTAAAAAACGGCTGAAATGGAATAATAACCTCTCAAAGTGAGGCGTTAGTATCAAAAAAAATAGTACCTTTGTTGTTTCATTCAGACGACGTAAATATAAGCACTAATGAAGTCAGACAGTTTAGTAATCATTCCTACTTATAACGAGAAGGAGAACATCAGGAATATCATTAACGCCGTGCTAGCACTGAGTAAGCACGAGTTTGATGTGCTCATTGTTGACGACAATTCCCCCGACGGCACTGGTGCCATCGTGGACTCGATGATTGCCGAGCGTCCGGAGCGCATCCATATTCTCAAACGAGCCGGCAAGCAGGGCCTGGGTACGGCCTATATCGCTGGATTCAAGTGGGCTTTGGAGCAGGGTTATGAGTATATCATTGAGATGGACGCTGACTTTTCCCATCCTGTCGATAAGTTGCCCGAGTTGCAGGCGGCATGTGCCACTGGCGGTGCTGATGTCTCGGTCGGCTCAAGATATATCACTGGCGTGAATGTCGTCAACTGGCCGATGGGAAGGATGCTTATGAGTTACTTCGCATCGGCCTATGTACGCTTGATTACGGGAATGAAGGTGCGTGATGCGACGGCAGGATATGTCTGCTACCGTCGCGAAGTGCTGTTGTCTATTGACCTTGACGCTATCGAGTTTAAGGGCTATGCTTTCCAGATAGAGATGAAGTTCACGGCTCATTGCATGGGCTTTAAAATCAAGGAAGTGCCCATCGTGTTTGTCAACCGCGTCTATGGCGAGAGCAAGATGAACAGCAGCATCTTCTTTGAGGCACTGTTCGGTGTGATCAAGCTGCGTTGGGATTCCCTTTTCAACAAGAACCGCTTTAGGCGCCGGCTTAGATAGGCTTTAGGTGCTAGCATCTCTAGATGCTCTAGACTAACTAGACTATCTAGATAATCTAGAAGAAACTGTAAAACTGATAAATGGCCAAACAGAAACATCATATAGGATTGACCGACGAACAGGTGATTGCCAGTCGCCGTGAACATGGTGACAATGTATTGACCCAGCCGTTGCGTGAACCCTTGTGGAAGCAATTCCTGGAGAAATTCAAGGACCCGCTCATCAAAATCTTGCTGTTTGCTCTCGTGCTGTCGGTTGGATTGTCCCTTTATGAATTTTTGGGGCTGCATGCGGGAGTGAGTGTCCTGTTTGAACCGACAGGAATTTTCATTGCTATTGTGCTGGCAACCCTTGTCGGGTTTCTCGTCGAGGTTAATGCCAATAAAAAATTCAGACTGCTCAATCAGTCAGATGACCACGTCAAGGTCAAAGTGATGCGTTCGGGCCATGTGACACAGGTGCCGCGTTGTGACATCGTGGTGGGTGACATCGTGATTCTGGAGACTGGTGAGAAGGTTCCCGCCGACGGCACCATCATCGACAGCCTCAACCTCACGGTTGATGAGAGCTCTTTCACCGGCGAGCCTTCGGCATGGAAAACGCATGACGTCGAGGCTGCCGCGACGGCGACCGAGGCGACCTATCCAGCCACCATGCTGCTGCGTGCCAGCACCGTCATCGAGGGCAGTGCCACGATGCGTGTCGATCGTGTCGGCGACAAGACCGAGTACGGAAAAATCTATCGTGACGCACAGATTGATAATGATATTAAGACACCTCTTACCCAGCAGCTTGACCGTCTGGGCCATTTGATCGCCCGTGGCAGTTATGTCATGGCCGGCCTGCTGGTGTTGGGGCGTGTGGTAGAGTTCCTCGTCGGGGGAAGTGAAGGCCTCGTTGCCGATGCCCAGTACTTTATTGAGACGGTGATGCTGGCTGTGACGCTCATTGTGGTGTCGGTTCCTGAGGGACTACCCATGAGTGTGACCTTGTCGCTTGCCTTGAGTATGCGAAAGATGCTCAAGCACAATAATCTGGTGCGCCGCATGCACGCCTGTGAGACGATGGGCGCGGCAACCGTCATCTGTACCGACAAGACAGGAACCCTCACGCAAAACAAGATGCAAGTCTATCAGGCTCATTTCTATGGCCTTGAGGATGGTTCCCGACTCACTGATGATGAGACTGGAACGATCATTCGTGAGAGCATCGCCTGCAACAGCAGTGCATTTCTTGATGACAGTGACCCCAACAATCTCGTGGCCCTGGGTAATCCCACTGAAGGCGCTTTGTTGCTATGGCTGCATGATGCAGGATATGACTACTTGGCTTCTCGTGAAGAGTGTGAGGTGCTGGCACAAATGCCTTTCTCGACCATGACAAAGTTCATGGCAACGGTTATCAGGAGCACCACCGGAAAGCGTCTGTTGCTGCTCAAGGGTGCTCCCGAGATTGTGATGCGCTTGTGCGGCTCAGTCGTCGGGGGCTTGACTTTCCAGCAGGTAACAGATGAACTGACGACCTATCAGATCAAGGCCATGCGCACCCTGGCATTCGCCTACTGTGAACTCGACGAAAATGAGGATCCACAGCAAGTCCTTCGCATACTCAAGACAGGCCAAGGTCAGGCGCTCAGGTTCATGGGCATCGTCGCCATCAGCGACCCCGTTCGCCCTGATGTGCCTCGTGCGATCCAGGATTGCCGTAATGCCGGTGTGAAGGTCAAGATTGTGACGGGTGACACTGGCGCCACAGCGCGTGAGATTGGCCGTCAGGTGGGCCTGTGGAGTGATGACGACGACAACCGTCAGGACGCCATCATCAACGGTCCTGATTTTGCTGCCCTCGATGATGACGAAGCCGCTCGTCGAGCCGCATCCATCAAGATCATGGCAAGAGCACGTCCCGATGATAAATCACGTCTTGTGCGCTTGTTGCAGCAGCAAGGCGAAGTGGTTGCCGTCACTGGCGACGGCACCAACGATGCTCCCGCGCTCAATGCAGCCCAGGTGGGCTTGTCGATGGGCGATGGCACTGCCGTTGCCAAGGAGGCCAGCGACATCACCATCCTTGACAATTCCTTTGCAAGCATCAACAAAGCCGTGCTGTGGGGACGCTCATTGTACAGCAATATCCAGCGTTTTGTCCTCTTCCAGCTGGCCGTCAACGTGTGTGCCTGCCTGGTGGTTGCTGTGTGCTCATTCTTCAGCAAACAGCCGGCGCTCACGGTAACCCAGATGCTGTGGGTTAACCTCATCATGGACACCTTTGCCGCTCTGGCGCTTGCCTCCTTACCGCCTAACAGCGTGTTGATGCGTCAGCGTCCTCGAGATTCACGGGCGAGCATTATCACGCCCATGATGATGCGTTTCATTCTCGTGACTGGAATTCTGTTTGCGGTATTGATGATAGGCATGTACTACTATTATGTGCATATTGCCAACGAGGGCAGGCCTGTATTTGCGCGTGGCATCAATCCCAACATCAGTCTGCGTGAGATGGGCATCTTCTTCAGTGTGTTTGTTTTCCTGCAGTTCTGGAATATGTTGAATGCAAGGTCGTTTGCGACAGGCAAGTGGGCTTTCAACAATATGGAGGATAGCAAGGTCTTCTGGGCGGTAGCTGTCGTTATCTTCATTGGTCAGATTTTCCTTGTCCAATGCTGTTATCCGCTGTTTGACTGTGAGCCGCTGGACCTGACCACCTGGTTGCTGATCATACTGTGTACATCACCCGTATTAATAATAGGACAGTTTGTAGCATGGATTAAAAACAGGTAGCCCTAGTTAAAATATTTGGGTTTTTTCTTTGTGGTTTCGGCAATTAGCTGTAATTTTGCAGCATCTATATACGATTGAGAACTAAATATAAAATAAATTATCAATTTAATTAAAACATCATGAAGAAATCATTACTTTCTGCATTTTTGATGGCTTTAGCTAGCTATGGTGTTGCTAATGCTACTCAGGAGATTATCATTACTGCATCTAACGTGCCTCAGCCCGCAAACGACACGCTGCTTTTTGCGTTGCCGGTAAATCCCGAGTTGTCACAGGAGATTTGGACCGCTTATGACTATGTAAATCCTACCACTGGTCAGACGACTCCCATGATCAATGGTAAGTTCCAGCCCGAATATCTGGTAACCGCCGAGGACTTTTCTCATGGTGACACCGATAAGGGTACTGCCAGCCTGCCCAACAACGCTAAGGTGATTGGCTTGGGTCTTGATGGTTTTGACATCGGTAGCGAGATGATGCCTGGTGGTGGCGTTTACCACAGAGTAACTGCATGGTGCCGTAACATCCCCCGTGACAAGATGGAACTTGATTATCTTGACTTGTTTGACGGTTACAGGGCACATGTTCCCCAGGGTGACCTCTTCACCGATACCATCGAATATTGCAATGCATCCGGTACTCAGCCTGGTTACCTTTGCCGCTTTGACCTCACCGCCGATGCCCAGAATCCTTGTGCAATCGTTGACATCCCCTTCGGCAATCATGACGATCCCGAGCTGCCTTTCTGGTACAAGGGTGAAAACATCTACCTCACGCTGTGGCTCATCAACCCCGGTACTCGCATGAAGTATCACTATATGGCTTATGATGATGCTGAGGCCGAGTATGCCAGCCTCTTCCGTGCAGGCAATATCTGCTTCAACAGTGAGTCTCAGGCTGCTATCAGGGACGTCTTTGGCATCGATTTGATGTACGAGCTTCCCAAGCACCGCCTGCCCGCTTTCCGCACTCCTTATTACACCAATGACGTGCGCGTTACCTGCGTGGGTTACGAGACCATCTACCAGTTGGTTGATGAGGATGGTAACGAGATTGAGCCCGCTGAGGAAGGCTTGTTCACTGGTCTGGACCACACCAAGACTTACTACATCTATGCTGGTGGCAAGTCACGCGGTTCGTTCACCTTTGAAGACATCTATGCCGACGTCAACCTGGTTATCGACAACAGGACTGCTGTTGAAGAGATCAATGCCAACAAGACTGTTGCTGGTGTAGCTTACTACAACCTGGCTGGTCAGCAGAGCGCTCAGCCCGTCAATGGTGTGAACATCGTTGTTACCACCTACACCGACGGCAGCACCTCTACCGCTAAGGTCATCAAGTAAATCAGCCGTTAGCTATTAGCATTTTGGCAAAAGACATAGCAGGCGCCTCATTGTTGGGGCGCCTGTTATTTTTTTATTTAAATGGTTGATAGTATTAAGAATCATCACTACCTTTGTGGCAACAGGAATAACACGTTAATTGAGATATTTATGATAAAAAGACTGAAATCCAAGTCCTGGAGACGCAAGATTTTGCGTCTCTACATTGTGGCGGCAATCGCCCTAGGGGGTGGTACGGCATTGGCCGAACCGTTGCCTCAGGGGCAGAGCGCTACGGTGCAGACCTCAACGGTGACGGGACGGGTGCTTGACGAGAACGGCGAGCCCATGATAGGGGCGACGGTCAATGTCAAGGGCACCATTGTGGCTACTGCCACCGATACTGACGGGCGGTTCAGCATCAGTGCTGCCCAGGGTGCAACCTTGACCGTGAGCTATGTGGGCTATGAAACCCGCAATGTGCGGGTGGATGGTTCCAACTTGACGATTACGATGAAACCGTCTGCTGCTCTTGACCTCGATGAGGTCGTCGTGACCGCCTTGGGTATCAAGAAAGAAGCCAAATCACTGTCCTACAATGTACAGCAGCTGGACGGAGATGCGCTGACGCGTGTGCCTGACGCCAACTTTGTCAACTCGCTGGCAGGTAAGGTGGCAGGTGTGACCATCAATGCCAGCGCGACGGGTGCAGGCGGCAGCAGCCGCGTCGTGATGCGTGGTGCCAAGTCCATCAATGGCAACAACAATGTGCTGTATGTTGTGGACGGCATCCCGATGCAGAACCTCTCGAGCGAACAACCCGAAGGCATCTTTGCCGGAGCGGGACAGACGGGCGATGCCACTGCCAACATCAACCCCGATGATATTGAGAGCATCAGCGCCCTTACGGGTCCCACGGCAGCAGCGCTCTACGGCGCCAATGCTGCCAACGGTGTCATCCTCATCACCACCAAGCGCGGACGTGAGGGTAGGGTGGATGTGACCTACAACGGCAGTTTCCAGTTCTCCAAGCCCTTTGTGTTGCCGCGTTTCCAGAACCAGTACGGACCCAGCGAGACGGGCAGTTACTTCAGTTGGGGCGAGAAACTGGCAGAGCCCAGCAGTTACCGTCCTGCCGACTTCTTCCAGACGGGTACCAACATCGCCAACTCGGTGAGCCTGAGCACCGGCACCGACGAGAACCAGACCTACCTGTCGCTAGGTGCCACCAATGCCCAAGGCATCATCCACAGCAACAATTACGACCGCTATAACGTGAGCGTACGCAATACCACCGAATTCCTTGACGATCGCATGACGCTCGACTTGAGCTACATGCTCACAGCCGTCAAGGAGCAGAATATGATCAGCCAAGGCCAGTACCACAATCCGCTGGTGCCGGTCTATCTGTTCCCCGCTGGTGACGATTTCTCCAAGTTGGGCTACTTTGAGCGCTATGACACGGGCCGCAATTTCCCCGTGCAATACTGGCCCTACAACTATGACATCTCGATGGAGAACCCCTATTGGGAGACCGAGCGCGAGCGCTTTATCAACCACAAGGAACGCCATCAGGCGACCGTTTCGCTCAACTGGATCATCACCCCGTGGCTCGACATCACTGGCCGCGTGAAGTATGACAAGAGCAGCGACAAGTACGAGGAGAAGTTCTTTGCCTCGACCAATACGCTCTATGCCTCCAAATATGGCCACTACGGCCTTCGCAACGTGAGCAACCGCCAACTCTATGCCGAGGCCTTTGCTAAGGTCAACAAGTACTTTGCCGGTGACCGTTGGAACATCAGCGGCGTGTTGGGCACCAGTTTTGACCAGCGCGACAATAGCATTGAGGGCTTCAGTGGCCACTTGAAAGGCACCGCCAACAAGTTTACCCTTGCCAACGTCAAGACTACCAACTCGACCTTCAAGCCCGTGCAGAGCGGCTATCGCACCCAGTTGCAGAGCGTGTATGCCACCGCCCAATTGGGGTATCGCGGCATGGCCTACCTTGACGTGACGGCCCGCAATGACTGGTCCAGCAAACTGGAAAAGAGTTACTTCTACTGGTCGGCAGGTCTGTCCGCCATTTGGACCGATATCTTCCCCGCCATCAAGAGCAATGATTGGCTCAACTACCTGAAGACCCGCGTGGGTTATTCTCAAGTGGGTAATGAGCCCAATGAGCCTTTCTTGACGCGTGAGACCTACGCCATCAACCCCTCGACAGGTCTTGCCGAAACCTCGACGCGGATGCTTACTGACCTCAAGCCCGAGCGCACCGACTCATGGGAGGCCGGTATCGATATGTACATGTTCAGCAGCCGCCTGCGCGTGAATGCGACGCTGTACAAATCCAGCACGCGCAACCAGTTCTTCTATCCCACGTTGCCCGCTTCGTCGGGTTATACAAGCGCTGTCGTCAACGGCGGCCGCGTCGATAACAAGGGTGTGGAACTCACGGCACGCTACACGCAGCCCATCGGCCCTGTCACTTGGGAAACTTTTGTGACCTGGACGCTCAACCGCAACAAGGTGAAGGAGTTGCTCAAGAACTGGCGCAATCCCATCGACGGTGAGATATATAACCTGGATGAACTCTATATGGGCGGCACTTCGGGCTACCAGATTCGCCTGACCGAGGGCGGCACCCTCAGCGACGTGTATGTCTCCACGCTCAAGACCGATGAGCACGGCGCCATCTATGTCAATCCCGAGCGTCAGACCGTCGAAGCCAACCCGAACAACAATGCCTACTACATCTATGCCGGACAGGCAGCGCCACGCTACAACCTCTCGTGGGGCAATGCACTGTCGTTTAAGGGCATTACCCTGTCGGCCCTGCTGGCTTATCGCAACGGCGGCATTGTCGTGAGCGAGACCCAAGCCATTCTGGACTATTACGGTGCCTCGCGTGCCACTCAGGATGCCCGCAATGACGGTGGCGTGGTTATCAACGGCAAGAAAATCAATGCCCAGGGCTATTACCAGACCGTGGGCAACCCCAACGGCACTGTGGATTCCCGATATGTCTATAGCGCGACCAACCTGCGCCTGGCCGAGTTGAGCCTCGGCTATGACGTGCCGGTCAATCGTTGGGTCAAGTGGATTAAAGGACTGAATGTTTCCTTTGTCGCCCACAACTTGTGTATGCTTTACAACAAGGCACCCTATGACCCTGAGGCAACCTCCAACACGGGCACTTACTACCAGGGTATAGACTACTTCATGCAGCCCAGCCTGCGCTCAATGGGATTTAATGTGAAACTCAAATTCTGATGATGGCTATGAAGACAAGAAATCTATTATATATGTGTGTGGCGCTGGTGATGGCTGCTGGATGCACCAAGTCGTTTGACGACATCAACACCAACCAGCACCAACTCACCGACGAGGAACTGGCCAACGACTACCAGAACGTGGGAGCCTTCTTCTCACAGATGGTCAACCGCGTTGTCCTCTTTGACGATGGTTCGGGCAACTGCCTCTCCTCGGACTACCAGGTGGCTCAGGGCTTGAGCGCCGATGCCTTCTCGGGCTATCTCGCCCTCACGGGCACCTGGCGCAACGGTGTGCACAACGGCTCCTACAGCTTTGTGAGTGGCTGGTATGACCAGATGTTCACGCGTGCCTTCAGCGAGGTGATGCCGGCTTGGCAGCGTGTCACCAAGGTTGCCAATGAGATGGGCCAGCCCGCAGTGGCCGCCCTCGCTACCATTGTCAAGGTCGAGGCCTTGCACCGCGTGACCGATATGTACGGGCCGATACCTTATATCCACTTCGGCAGTGGTACACTGGGCACGACCTATGACCGCCAGCAGGAGGTGTACAAAAAGTTCTTTGAGGAACTGGATGCCGCCATCGACGTGCTGATGCCGTTGGCCGAGTCGGGAAGCACCCTGTTGCCCGACTATGATAACGTCTATGAGGGCAACGTGGCACGCTGGGTGAAGTTTGCTAACACCTTGCGCCTGCGACTGGCCCTGCGCGTGGTCTATGCCGACCCCGCCCTGGCGCAGCAGGAAGCCGAGAAATCGGCAGCCTGCCCGATGGGCTTTATCGAGACGGCTGCCGAGCGTGCCCAGTTGCTGCATGGCCGCTTGACCTATTTCCATCCCAACTATGACATGGCCTACAACTTTAATGCGGGCGAGGTGCGCATGGGAGCCACGATGGATTGCTACATGAACGGCTACAGTGACCCGCGACTGGCCGCTTACTTCGTTCTGGCAAGCAGCGACAACAAGTATCACGGTGTGCGATTGGGTGTCCATAACATGAACCCCACGCGCTATGCCGGCATTTATGTGTCCAACCTCAACATTGACCGCGCTACGACGCCCATCGTGTGGATGACGGCAGCCGAGGGTTTCTTCCTGCGTGCCGAAGCGGCACTGCGCGGTTGGAATATGGGCGGCACGGCCAAGGCATTCTATGAGGCGGGCATCCGCGTGTCGTTTGACGAGAACAACGTCAGCGGAGCCGATGCCTATGTCACCAACTCGACGCTGAAGCCGACCCGCTATGTGGACCGCACCAATGGCGGCAACGCTGCCAGTGCCCCCAGCGACATTACCATTGCTTGGAACGATGAGGCCGAGTTTGAAGCCAATCTGGAGCGCATCATCACCCAGAAGTGGATTGCCATGTACCCCGATGGGTGCGAAGGCTGGGCCGAGTTCCGGCGCACGGGCTATCCCCGCCTACTGCCCGTCGTGAACAACGACAGCCAGGGACTGATAGACACTCAGATTCAGGTGCGCCGTTGCCCCTTCCCGGTGCAGGAGTATAATACCAACGAGGCTGCTGTACAGGCCGCTATCCAACTGCTGGACAGCGAGGCGCTCGGAGGTGGTCAGGACAATGGCGGCACCCGCCTGTGGTGGGATCGCAAGGAGTTAGGAGTTAGTAATTAGGAGTTAGAAGTTATGAGAACGACAAGATATTTAATGGTTTTGTCATTGCTGTCATTGCTGATGGCGGCCTGTGACACTGAGCCTGAGGCGCTGGACCTGCAGCCGCTAAAGGAATATAGCGAGGAGTATTATCAGGCCCTGCGTGACTACAAGGCGAGCAGTCACGAAATCTGCTACGTTTATTATGCCGACTGGGCACCCATCGAGGGCGCCAGCGGCTACAAGGATCCTGCCTCGTGGGGCGAACGCATCATCGGCTTGCCCGACAGTATTGACATCGTCAACCTGTGGATGGGCATCCCGACGCCCGAGACCCACCCCGTAGCCTATCAGGACATGATTGAGACGCGCGAGAAGAAGGGCACACGCTTTGTCTTCCATGCCGACGCCTCGAACTATAACCACAAGTTTACCACCGGAGGCGTTTCCTATGACCTATCTGCCGACCGTAGCGAGGAGGCTATCCGCGCCTATGCCCGCTGGGTCTGTGACACGGTCATCAAGACGGGTCTTGATGGTGTGGACTTTGACTACGAGGGCTGGAGTGGCCAGCACCTGACTTGGGCTATTGAGGAGTGTGACAAAATCTTTGGCCCCAATGGCCAACATCCTGAAAAACTGGTCATTGTCGATTATTTCTCGGTGTCTCCGCCAGTGGCATGTGACCCGTTTGTGGACTACTATGTCAAGCAGGCCTACAGCCAGCAAGGGGCTGGGGTAGGGGCCATGGGACATCCCGACGAGAAGACCGTCTATTGTGAATCCTTCGGCCAGAAGCCCACAGGCGGTGAAATCTTTAACTATGCCGCTTGGGAGCCAGCTACGGGCCACAAGGGCGGCTGTGGTGCCTACTATGTGGAGCGCAACTATTACAACACGAGCGATGGCGTGCCCTATGGAGCCATCCGCCGCGCTATCCAGATTATGAATCCGGCTCGTTAGGTTTAGACTTTAGACATTAGGCTTTAGACTTTAGACGTTAGGCTTTAGGAATTGTTATGATTATGAGAATGATAAGATATTTTGTTGTGGGGCTGATGGTATTGGCTCTTGCTGCCTGTGACAGCGAGGGCGACAAGTTTGATTACCAGAAGGTGGGACTGCTCATTACGGGTACCGAGCAGGTGCCGGTGCAGCGGTTCACCGTTGATGAACTGCCGGCGGCCTACGCAGTGACCGTCAAGGCAACCCGTCGTTGCTCCAAGGACGTTACTGTGCATCTCGCCATTGACACGGCCCTGGTGCGCGAGTACAACAAGACCCACGGCACTGCTTATTATCCCGTGCCCGCTTCGTGCGTCTCGCTAGAGAACAGCGAGGTGACTATCCCGCAGGGCGAGGCTTTGTCCACAACAGCCCAGGTCAAGGTCATCAATACCGATGGCTTTATTGAGGGGGCCACATACGTTATCCCTGTGACCATTCGGCAAGTGACGGGCGACGGCGGCGAGGTCATTGAGAGTAGCCGTACCATCTTCCTGCAGATTTCGCGCATCATCTCGTTCTATTCGCTTGAGAACAACCAGAATGCCTCGTCCAACTATATCTTCCCTGACGATAAGATGGTGAACCTTACCAACTATACCATCGAGTTCAAGGTCTATTCCTACAAGTTCGGCAACGTGGGCAATATCAAGCGCGTTCTTGCCATCGAGGGCAAGAATGAGGAAGAAGCCAACATGTTCCGCTTCGGCGAAAACGGTTCGGCTGGTGGTGATATCCTGCAGTGGGTTCTGCCTGGTGGCCGCTGCTTCTCTTCGACTCATTTCAAGACCAACCGATGGTATCTGGTTTCCTGCACCTATGATGGCGCGACCTTCAAGATGTATGTCGATGGCGTTGAGGATGCCCAGGCCAGCGGCACGGGCAAGGCCACACCCTTCCAGCGCTTCGAGCTGGGCATGTCGTGGGGCAATTACCGCACGAGCCAGTTCTTCCAGGGTCGCCTGTGTGAGGTGCGCGTATGGAACCGAGCCCTCACCGCCAGCGAGATTGCCACTGGATTTGCCGGTGTGAACGCCCATAGCGAGGGCCTGGTCGCCTATTGGAAGATGAACGAAGGCGAGGGCCACATCTTTCACGATGCCACGGGTCACGGCTACGACATGGACTGGACCGACACTTGGCGTGACGATAAGGAGAACGGCGTGCTCGTCGCCCATGACTACAGCCAGTATATCAAATGGGTCAAGGACGACAACAACAAGGTCGCCCAATAATCTTAAGAAATAAGGACAACATAGGGAACATTAAACTAAAAAGTTTTACTACCTTTGCGTAGTAATTGATTTAAGTGAAACTTTTTCTATAGATAAAGTATATACTATGCAGATTTATAAATTCAATACCATTCTGAAACCTGTCCTGTGGGGAGGTAGTAAACTACTGGAGTTCAAGCATCTGCCAGCGTGTGATGAACCTATCGGCGAGAGTTGGGAACTCTCGGCAATGCCTGGCAATGAGTCGGTGGTGGCTCAGGGTGAAGAAATGGGGATGACACTCTCCCAACTCGTTCATCATTATGGTGCCGAACTGGTGGGAAAAGATGTCAGTCGCCGTTTTGGTGACCGTTTCCCCCTGCTCATCAAGTTTATCGACGCTCATCGCGACCTGTCCATACAAGTGCATCCTGACGATAAGATGGCACGACAGCGGCACGGCTGCTCTGGCAAGAATGAGATGTGGTACATCCTCAATGCCGATGAGCATGCCTTGATCCGGGCGGGTTTTAACCGTCAGTTGTCATCCGATGAATTTGCCAGTCTATTGAAGGATGGCTCAATTCTCGATGTCGTGAATTCTACTACTTCAAGTCCCGGGGACGTGTTCTACCTCCGTGCCGGTCAGATTCACAGCATCGGTGCTGGTAATTTCCTGGTCGAGATACAGCAGTCCAGCGATATCACTTACCGCGTGTGGGACTACAACCGGCGCGGTGCCGACGGCAAGCTGCGCCCGCTTCATATCGAGGAAGCCTGCGAGGCACTTGACTTTTCACCCCAGGAGGATAAGGTGATTGACCGCCCCAACCTGGGTCCTGGCATGATAGGACTGGTGAACTGTCCCTATTTTTTGGCACGTCATCTCGAGTTTGATGGTGATTACACGTTTGAGAATCCTGGCTGTCAATCGTTTGTGGCAATGGTCTGCATTCAGGGCGAGGCAACCCTTCAGGTTGAGGGAATGAAACCCGTCACCGTGCGTCAAGGCGAAACCGTTCTGGTTCCAGCCATTGCTGAAAAGGTGGAGATGAACGGAGCAGCACGCCTGCTGCTTGCCTCAATTCCCGCAGAAGAGAATAAAAAACCGTATTAGATATGAAAAAAACTAAATGGATTATCGGCGCACTGGTTGCCCTGGTAGTTGTGGCTCTGGCCTGCGCCGCACCCTATTTCTTCATCGGTGCTCCAGCCGAGGGCATCGTCAAGGTGCGCAAGGGTAGCACTATCGACATGATCGGTGACAGTGTCAAGGCCCATGTTGACGAGACCTTCGGTAAACGGGTTGCCACGATGATGAGCCTGATGCGTGCTAAGGTTGAGAACCGTGAGGGCGCCTTCCGCATCACGCCGGGAATGACCCCGTTCACCGCAGCGCGCCGCATCAAGAACGGCGTGCAGGACGGTATCCGCTTCACATTCAACAACGTGCGTACTCTTGACGAATGGACCGACCGCTGGGGAGAGACCTTCATGGAAGGCCCCGACAGTATGCGCAAGGCGTTGAAGGATAGTGCTTTCTGTGCCAAGTATAACAAAACGCCGCAGACCATCGCTTGCCTGCTGATGCCCGACACTTACGAGTTCTACTGGAACATCACGCCCGAGAAGATGCTTGACCGCATGTACGACTACTATAACGACTTCTGGACCGGCGAGCGCAAGGCCAAAGCCGAGCGCTTGGGCCTCACGCCCGATCAGGTGGCTACCGTCGCATCGATTGTCGAGGAGGAGACCAGCAAGGCCGACGAGCGCGGCAAGGTGGCACGCCTCTACCTGAACCGTTACCAGCAGGGTATGCGTCTGCAGGCCGACCCGACGGTGAAGTTTGCCATCGGTGACTTCTCCATCAAGCGCATTACCGTGCCGATGACTCAGGTCAACTCGCCCTACAACACCTATCGTGTTGACGGCTTGCCTCCTGGCCCCATCCGTTTGCCCGAGAAGTCGACCATCGATGCAGTCCTCAACGCGCCACAGCACGATTACCTGTACATGTGTGCCCGTGCCGACTTCAGCGGCTATCACGACTTCACGCGTGACTATGCCAGCCACCTCGACAATGCCCACCGCTACCAGGCGGCCCTCAATGCCCGTGGCATCAAGTAAAGTCCATCTGTGGGGCTGTGTCATAATTCGCCTCGTGATTTTTAATCGGCCTGGCGGCCGAGAAATTAAGCAAAATTATTAATAAAATTAAAATAAAAAATGTATTTTGTTTAATTTTTATACAAATTTTTGCTTAATTTCTCGCGCGAAGCGCGACTCAATTTGCAGCGAATGAATTATGACACAGCCTCCAATCAAAAAAATCAAGACAATGGAAAAGGAAGAAAAGATTGTAGTTCTCAAGAAGTACACCAGCCCCATTGACGCCAATATTGTCAAGGGTGCCCTCGAAGCCAGCGGCATCCCTGCCGGCGTCATCGTCGATAGCACAGCCAATGCCATCTGGATGGCTCCTGTCAGGGTAGTGGTCTTTGAGCGAGACCTGGAACTTGCCAAGCAGGTCCTCGCCGAGGCCGACGAGCTGCCCGATGAGCCCGGTGACGAGCCCGTAGAGAATTGAATATACTAAAAGGGTGTTTTTTTCGTTATAGTATTATTGAATATATAATGGAATAACGATATGACAACCTGTTTGCGTCACTTGATATTTATCGCCGTGGCTGCTGTGGCTCTTGTTGCCATGGCCGATGACGGTCCTAAAACCACGGCTTATAATTTCCTGAGTGTGCCCTCATCGAGCCACGTTTATGGCTTGGGCGGACACAACCTCACCATCATCGACGACGACATCAACCTCGTCGAGCAGAACCCTGCGCTCCTGGGGCCGGAGTTTGACCACCAGGTGGGTCTCAATTACATGAAGTACATCGGCGAGACCAACTTTGCCGGCCTGCGTTACGGTCAAGGCGTGAGCGAGCACGGAGCCATTGCTGTGGGTATCCAATACTTCGGCTACGGCAACATCCAGGGAGCTGCTATCGACGGTACACTCACGGGCACATTCAACGCCAGTGACATCGCCTTCAATCTGACCTATAGCCACGACATCAGCGAGCGATTCCGTGGCGGTATCACGGTGAAGTATCTCTACTCCAAGTATGAGGACTACTCCGCTGGTGCTGTTGCTGCCGACTTGGGTATCAATTACTACGACCCCGATCATGAGTTCTCAGCATCACTCGTGGCCAAGAACTTGGGTGGTCAGGTCAAGAAATTCAACGAATACAAGGACAACCTGCCCTGGGACATCCAGTTCGGTATGAGCAAGATGTTGGGTAAGGCTCCCATCCGCCTGCACCTTACGGCCTATGAGCTCACGCGCTGGAATTCGCCCTATTACAAGATTGAAGACGTGAACAACCCCAACAGCGGGCTGATTAAGAAAGACTCCTTCGGCAGCAACCTGTTGCGTCATCTGGTGTTCGGCGCCGACATCCTGCCCACCGATAACATCTACTTGGGTGTTGGTTACAACTACCGTACGCGCAGTGACATGGCGACCTATAAGCGCGACTTCATGTCGGGGCTGTCGGTGTGCGGCGGCTTGAAGGTCAGGGCATTCGGCATCGGTGCCGCCTTTGCGCGTCCCCACACGGGAGCGACGACGTTTATGTTCAACCTCACCACTTCAATCGGTGAGTTGCTCAAATAAAGAATAACGATTACTGTAGAGGCGATTTATTCGTCTCTTTTTTTTGTCCAGAATACAAGATGAGAAAGCTTTACTTTTTGTTGCTGTTCGTGCTCTTGGCGATGGTAGCCCATGCCCAGAGGATTCAAGTCGTTGACACCGATGGCATGCCCATTGGTGCCGTTTGTGTGACCAACGAGAAAGGCGCCCTGGTGGGTACGACCGACCAAGACGGCTGGCTCGACGATGCCAAGGGCGTGAAGCATCTCTATCTGTCGCACGTGGCATTCAAGGCGATGCAAGTCGATGTGGATACTATCACCGACCAGCGTGTAGTTATGCAGGAAGAGGAATTTGAACTCTCTGAACTGGTCGTCAAGCCCAAGGAACTGCTCTATGTGCAGACCTACTTCCGCTGCGTCTATGTCTGTGATGAGGGACCGCTTTACTTTCGTGCCGGCGTAGTGGACAACACCTATGAGATTGCCAAGCGGAAGATTTCGGCTAAGACCCGCAGTGTCGCAAAGGGCCAAAACGGTCTCTTGCGCTTTCTCCTGAGTACACTCGTCGGTGGTTACATCGACAAGTGGGCCCGCGTTGACACGACAACCCAATATAAAAAGGTTATCAAGGGTGTCGAGCAGGGTAGCCTGTTCCTCGCCGATGAGCCTTCGGGCCGTCGTGTGGTGAGTGACACCATCTCGGTCCTGGGATATATCGATGACGACCTGCAGGCTGGACAGCGCACCACCAGCTTCGACATTTGGGGCTATAGCGACCACGTCAAGGCGACCGAGGCTGCCGCCAAGGAGGCAAAGACCGGAAAGAAGCAAAAAGTGAAAATGCATAAGAGTGCCAACCGTGGTTACTATGAGGTCTATAACATCAACGAGAGCGGGCAGTCGCGCATTGACGACCTGGTGATGAAACAGATTCTTGTAGCGGGCCACTTTGACAGGACAGACCAGGATTACATCATCCTGCTCGAGACCTATACCATCGGCCGTGACTACATCGACAAGAAGGAGTTCAAGCAGACCCGCAAGGAGAACGAGGTGGAGATGGACATCAACGAACTGCGCCGCCTTGAGCAGGTTCACCACATTCCGCCCTTGGCGCTCAACCTCAAGGCCGCTGTCGATCAACTCTTCAAGTTAGACAAAGAATAACAAAAAACTGTTACCCTATGGACTCAATATCAACATGGCTCAAAGAGAATTACGACCTGGTCACCCTGCTCGTCGGTATGATTGGAGTGCTGATCGCGTTCGTCGCACTAATCTATGAGTTGAAAAAACGCAAAAAGTAAACGTCTATCATAAAGCGCCTCTAGATTTTTAAATCGGCCTAACGGCCGAGGACCTTTAGCTCGGCGTAGCCAAATTAAACAAAAAATTTTTATTATATTTTTATTTATAATTTTGATTAATTTCTCGCGCAAAGCGCGATTAAAAAGCGACGAATGAATGATGGCACTCCCTCATTTTTATTAGAAAAATGCAGTGGATTGCATAAAAATCTCCGTTTTGATGTAGTTTTTGGGCATTGGTGTACGTCTAAAGAGTGAAATCAAATGATTAACCCAATAAACTGCGAATCATTATGGAAACGAATACATTAGACAACCAGAGCAGAAGTGAACGCTTTGAACGGATCAAGGCCGAGTGTCGCTCACAAGCAAAACGTAGGCTGAGGCTCTATGCGGTGTTTACGCTCACTTTCATAGCCTTTTTGATTATCGCTGTGGTGGTGCTAAATCGTGTACATGTAATTCCTACATGTATGTTATTGTTTTTTGTTATTTCATTTGTCTGGTCCGCTGTGATTAATTACCGGTTTCTACAGAGGTTAGACAACCTTGAAACTCCAGAAGAGTTGTTGCACTGTTTTGAAAAGAGGTTAAGTGATCAACGCAATCCTGATTACCTGACTAGGTTGGTACTCTTTGGCCTAATCATTAGTCCCTTTCCAGAGTTCTATCGTGACAGGGTATGGATGTGGGCGGCTTTGGCGCTTGCAGTCACATATCTTGCAATCTTAATCTACTCGTATTTTAAAGGCGATTTTGTGCCATATAAGACTCGCCGCGACGAGGAGATTCTCAGCCGACTGGAAGATCTCGTTGAGAATAAATAACGCCGCCTGTTCATGAGGCACTAAAGTTAAATGATTAAACAGATATCGTTATGGCAATTATAGAACAATGCAATCATTGTGGACGTAGTCTGAGTGAATGTCCTTATTACGATAAGGATCATGTTGGCTTATGTCGTAATTATGTGAACCCGATTGATAATAGTCATTTCTTTAGTCATTTCTTCAGTCCTAAAGGGCGTATCGGGCGTGTACAATATCTGGTAACCGTATTAATTGCTGTCGCTTTTTATGCGCTATTGGAATATGGAGTAGTCGCCATCATTGACAAGACCTATGGGCAGAACGAGGTGATTGATCGTGTAATTATTATCGTTTCCTTCATTCTGGCAGCTGTGTTGGTCGTTTTTGCCGGGCTCAAACGTTGCCATGATGCGGGTGTCGATTGGTGGTATGCGATTATTCCGATACTGCTTATCTTTGCCACAGGCCTTGCTGTTTTAATGATTGGTGCCGTAGCCTTTTTCTTCTTGTTCTTTCAAAAAAGTATAGACGGCCTTAACGAGTTTGGCACTGAACCGTTAAAACCCTATTTACCTCAAGTTGAATGGAAGGAGGAAAAATAATCTGCTCATGGACAAGTCGCTTCTAATCAATAGACAAGATAAGGTTTTGGACATTAAATACTGGTTTTATTATGGAAGACTTTAAAGAACCTCTGGAAATGAACGGGGATTTGCACTTGCAGGATCTGCGACAGCGCATCAACGCAAAGGTGGCGAGTTTGCTCAAAATGCGATTGAAAACGGAAAAAGCGTCCCGCTGGAAACGGATTGCAGTTATTGCTTTATGCGTCATTTTGTTCGCATTTTTGGTATGGTGCGAAGTAGATTCCTATGGTAGTATTTATTTTTGGGGATTAAATACTTTCATCGTCGTTGACCTGATTGGATATTTTGTCATGTACAGGATTATGCGACACTTTCTCACACAGATGAAAAACGCCGGTACTGCTCCACAGCATTATCGGGCGGTAAAGCAGTTCTTAATAACCTACAAAGTACGACACTGGATCCCACTCGTCATTGCAATAGTTTGTTCGCTGATTGTCCTCTATGGATCAGATTTGTGGCCATTCATGATTATTTTGGGTATCGTTATGTCGCTAAGCCAGATTTGGAGTGATTGGTCGCATAACTGGTATCTTGATGATGATTTCTGTGCCGACGTTGAAGAACTTGGAGATTTGGTTCATCAAGAGAGCGCTGTTTAATGTAAGTTCAATGAAATTATTGATTGTCAATCAGAGCGTTAGCAGCTCCCCCTCTAAGATTAGAAGAGGGGGCGAGGGGGCGTTGATGCCCCAAGAAGAAGTTATTCGAGGGCAAATCATACTCCTCCGCCCTAACGGGCACCTCCCCTAACTTAGGGGAGGAGTTGAGTATCAGCAACTTATTTTCGTCGAACTCACGCTGTTTAATGCCTGGCCCTGTCTTAGGGAGGTTGGATTACTCATCCCCAGGTGAAAAACTTAAGATTTTGTGTAGTTTTTGGGCACTACTGTGCGTCTAAAGAGTGAAATCAAATGATTAACCCAATAAACTGCAAATCATTATGGAAACGAATACATTAAACAACGAGAATAGAAGAGAATTGTTCGAGGAGCTCAAGGGCAAGTGTAAATCAATGCTAAAACGTGACCTCTACGAATCCATCATCTTGATCTTATTCATACCGCTTTTGTTCTTCACTGCTCAAAAACTAGGTGATCCCAAGAACATCATTTACTTCATGCTTTGGATAACTATTTTTTGCTTTGGGGGATGGTTATTGCTGTTCAATTATAGGTCTTTCAAGAATATTGACAGCCTTGACACGCCAGAACGGCTACTGCATTGGTTCGAAAAGAAACACCGATACAATATGATTTTATGGATTGTTGGGAGCATATTTCTTTTTGCCATCCTCTTAGTTCACTCTGGATTTAATATTTGGACTATTGTGGGTGTAGCTCTTGCGATAGGAATCATTGCATTAGCCTATTATTCTGGCGAAGGCCCTTTGTCGTATAGGAAAGATAGGGATATCATAGAGCAACTTCGAGAACTCGTTGGCAAGAATTGATCTCCGTCTGCCTAAAGAGTGAAAGTAATAACCAATATGGCACACTGCCTTTTTATTAAAATCCAGAAGAAAGTTTGTGCTTAGCGGAAAAATAACTATATTTGTACCCATCCAAATACTGTTTAATTATGAAGAAAGCATTGATGATTTTACTGATGGCGTTGATGGTGAACCTTGTTTCGATGGCTACCGACTTTAAAACCTTTGAGAACGAGATGTTTACTATCAGCTATCCTGCCGACTGGGAGGTGACTTATGAAAGTGATGATTGCATGAACGTGGCCACCGAGGACGGCGAGATCTGTTTTGATGTCACCTACAATGAATGTGGCCCAATGAAGAATCAGCTGCAAGAGGCTGTAGAAAATTGGGTGTACATGAAAGAGAGCCATGGTCACCAGGTGGACCAGAAACTGGTGAAAGACGACTATGCGCTCGTGCGGTCGATAGAAACCGATGAGGATGACGGAACGCAGACCGTAGTCGTATGGTTCTTGATGATCACCAAGGAACCGCAAGGCTTCTCTGGATCAATCCAGTGCCCGCTCAGTCGTGCCAACGAGGCACTCGACATACTTGTTGAAATGCTCGGGACCCTCACCCAGAAATAACAAAACGATAGTTCAACGATAATATATACTTAAACTCCACTGGTTAGCCTGCAGAGGCCTGTAGAGGGTGAGCCATAAATCAATTGCTGGAATTATAACCGCCCGCAGGGCGGGAAATTAAGCAAATTAATAATATAATTTTTATTAATATAAATAAAATATTAATTTTAATTTAAAAATTTGTTTAATTTCCCGTGCGATAGCACGGTTATATTACCAGGTCGCAATTATGACACACCCTCCAATCGTCAGGCCGATTAAAAACCGCGAGGCGAATGATGACACATCCTCATAGCGGATGAATTGAGTAACCTGTCATTGAAACATAAACTAAAAATGTAACTGCTTATGAAAAAGAATTTCCTATTACTGCTCATTACACTTCTCGTAGCCATAAGTGCTAGTGCAGAAGTGACAGTTTGTGAGGTGTCTCCTGATAAGAATGGCCATTTCAACTGCTCTTTCATCAAGAGCGGAACGATCACCTGGGATGCTGCCAGCCACACATTGACGCTGAACAAGGCTGTTGTAGAACACAGCAGCGAGACGCCCTACGACTACGTTTACCCGATCCGTATTACCGAAGATGCTACCATTGTAATCAAGGGTGAATGCCGGCTGACCACAACGGGCTTTGTGGCTATAGGTTTTGAAGGCACTAATAGTAAAAAAGTGACCATTCAAGGCGATGGCAGCCTCTACCTCTCCAGCATTATGCGTGGCATTTATTGCAAATGCACTCGCTTGACCATCAAAGACATCACTTTGCAGACGACCAAAGGCATTAATTGTGGAGATGCAGTGCTGTGTGCGCTTAAGTTTGACAACGTACAAGCAGACATCAATGGTGTAGTAGAAAGATTCGGTGAATCCATTACTTTCTTGAACTGCGCTATTACTTTTCCCGTGGATGCCTATATCGAACACGAAGAATATGGCTACTTCATCGCTCAAGGAGATGGAAATCGTGCCACTCACATCATTGTTTCACGAGATGGTGGTAGCATAACTGGCGATGTCAACGGTGACCAAGAGGTCAATATTGCCGATATAAATGCTGTCATGGACATCATCTTGAGCGGTAGTGGTAATCTCACGGCTGCCGATGTCAACAAAGACGGTGAAATCAACATTGCCGATGTCAATGCCATCATCGACCTCATCCTGGGAGGCGGTGCACCTCAAGATAATCATGAATATGTTGACCTTGGGTTGCCTAGTGGCACGCTATGGGCAACGTGTAACGTGGGTGCCAACAGCCCGGAGCAGTACGGCGACTATTTCGCTTGGGGCGAGACCGCTCCCAAGGAGGTCTATACATGGGAAACTTACAAATGGTGTAACGGCACATGGGACTCTCTGACGAAGTATAATTTCCAAAACTATTATGGCACAGTTGACAATAAGAATGAACTGGAACCTGCCGACGATGCCGCCCAAGCGAACTGGGGACTGTCGTGGCAAATGCCGACCAAGGCCCAACAGGACGAACTGCACGAGCACTGCAATTGGCAGTGGACGACGATGAACGGCGTGAATGGGTATTTGGGCACTGGCCCCAGCGGAAAGACTTTGTTCTTGCCGGCCGCAGGTTATAAAGATGGGACCAGGATCGTCAGTGAAGGTGAATTCGGTTACTATTGGTCACACTCGCTGTACTATGGCATGTCGCTTTATGCTTACAACCATCTTTTCTTTTCGGGCAGCAGCCCTGGTTGGAACAAACAGGAACGCAGTTTTGGCTTAAGCATCCGACCTGTGCGTGTAGCGCAGAATTAGTGCAGCAACGTCTTTTCAAGGCATCAGTCGGTTGAAGCACTTATACCAAAATGATAAAAGTCGGGGCGAATACCAGCGTCTCATGAACACCTAAATCACCGAAATAATTATTTTATCAGCAAAACTGATAATAACGAGATGAGATGAGCAGTAGCTTTGCAACGTGATTAAAATTATTAACTAAAACAAAAGTAATTATGAAAACAATTTATGAATGTTTGCAAAGCAAATCGGTAAAATGGGTAAGTGCCATTTTCTACTCTATTGTTATTCTTAGTGTCTTCGTTATGATGTACCTCGTAGCGAGGGGAATTTATAATCTCATAATCGCATGGGTCATTATGGCTCTCATTCTGATTCCATCCATTTTGAGTTTTTTCATTTTCCCAGTGTACATCGTTGCCGACGATGAAGGGGTTGGTGTACGGACTCTGGCTCGAACAAAGCATATACCGTATGAAAACATTGACCGCATTGTGCGAGTCGATGAGCAACCGCTCTTTTCATGTATTTCTACGATAAGGCTATTTGGTAGTGGCGGAGTATTCGGTTATATCGGTTGGTTTCGCTCAAAAGGAATAGGCACCTTCCTCTCCTATGCGACCGATGAAAAGAATGTTTTCTTGATTTATCGCAAGAAAGGGAAACCGGTTGCGATAAGCGTGAATGATCCTGATGAGTTTATGCCCTATTATCTGAAAGGAGGTGAGAAATGAATATCCTGTATGATTTCTCGTCGGCTCTTCTGCATGCCCGCCAGAATAAGGGGGTAACGCAAGAACAGATAGCCTTTGCATTGGAAATATCTCAAGCCACCTACAATGCATGGGAATGTGGGCATCGCCTTTGTCCTTACAAGCATATCATCGCCCTGATTAATTATTTTCAAGACGAGCAGTTCACACGCCGTATGCTCCGCATCCTGCTTACACTGCAGCATAACATGGCTGGCTTGAATAAGAAAAAAACAGCTGAGCTGACTACATACTACATGAAACTTATCGCCCTGCTAGCCGATGAATGCGCAGAGTGGCTTAAAACGTTAGAAAAATAGGTCTATCATCTATTGCAATAAATCAATTCCAATTTATCGTTGCGTCTTTTCAAGGCATCAGTCGGTTGGATTACTTTTGTGGTAACCCAACCGATTTTCTTTTACGGTAGAAGGGGAGCGCGCGAGCAGCGGGGGGGGGGAATGGCGAGGGAGTGCGCGAGATTCTGGAGTGGGGATTAGCAAGGGAGGAAGCGAGCAGCGGGGGCGAAAAGATTCACTCGCTTTGCTCGTGCATCTTTTCGCTCCCGCGGGGACGCTGCCAAGCCGAGAAACCGCGCCCTGTGAGGGCTCTCTATCGTTTTTCTGCTGGCGCCCATCTGCAAGCGAGCTTGCATGGGTGCCAACAAAAAAACGATTGTGATGACAGTCACAACCGTTTCTCGGCTTGGCGGAGAGGACAAGATTCGAACTTGCGGTAGAGTTACCCCTACGGCAGTTTAGCAAACTGCTGGTTTCAGCCACTCACCCACCTCTCCGGTAGCTTTGCTGAAAGTATTTTTCGCAATAGCGACTGCAAAGGTAATGCTTTTTTTTATACCTGCAAGCATTTTTGCCGAAAAATTTTCAAAAAACTTTGTAAGCATGCTCTCGTGGGTTCTCATGAACAGAAGACACGGGATAAGGTCAACGTTGGCCTTATCCCATGTCTGTCAGCAAAAAAGCTGAATTAATTCTCGATAAAAACGTTGTATTTCTCGCGAGGGTTCCATTTGCGGGTCAGGATCCACATCGCTGTGAAGGCAATCACAATTGTGAGGACGACCATGGTGGTCAGTACGGGAAAACTCAAGATCTTACCAGCCAGCGTGGCATAGTAGATGTCCCGCTTATTGTAGATGTTCATGTTGGTGACGGTTTCAAAGTCCACCCACCACACGCAGGTCTTGGTGAAGGGGATGAGCGCCATCACGACATAACTGGCAATGGTTCCCTTACGGCCACGGTAGTTGCCCCAAAATTTGCGGAATCCTTCGGCAATGAAACCAAAGAGGAAGCATCCCAGAGCGAAGATCTCATGCCCTTGGCCGAAGAGGAAGTTGAGCATGAGCAGCATGATGGCACACAGCATAGCCATTCCCGGCAATGGGTAACGCTGGCACAGCTTGTAGTAGGGCCAAGCGGCAACCAGTGCGGCAGGCACCGCACTGTAAGTCCAAACATAGGGATGAAACGCGCCGAGGACCTCGACAAAGAAAAATGCCAGCACATAAAGCAAGGCCAGACCTATTAATTTTATCGCACGTTGCATAATGGTTGCTGATTCAATATTAGGGTTATAATTGTCATGTTTAAGCGGCAAAATTACTGAAAATTGTGTGTTAAGCAAGAAAAAAGGCAATAAATAATTGTTACACGTGTGTTTTTTAGTGAAAATGACGATGTTTGGTCTGATGGAGAATGTTCTACAATTCAGTGAAATGGTACCTCACCCGGCCTCGGTCGCGGGCTGATGCGGAATTAAGAAAAAAATGTTGTACCTTTGTCGCCGTGAAGATTGTGCGGACAACCATATTACCATTCAGGGGATTCACAGCCATCAACCTGCTGGGTGTGCTTTTTGTGCATCCGGGGGTTTATCTGAGCAATGAGATGATGAATCACGAACGCATCCACTCGGCGCAGCAGCGCGAGATGCTCTTTGTGTTCTTCTATATCGCCTATCTGCTGGAATGGCTGGTGCGGTTGCCGATGCGTGGGAATGCCTATCGCAACATCTCGTTTGAACGGGAAGCCTACGCCAACCAGCGCAATCTGCATTATCTGGAGAGGCGACCGCTCTATGCGTGGCGTCATTACATGAAGCGTCGTCCCCACCATTATCAACACAGTAAAACAATCAACCGATGAAACGTATAGCATTATCTGTTATGGCGGTTCTTGCCGTCGCATTGCCGTTGCTGGCATCCTATACGCCCCAGGAGGCGGTCAATAAATTTGTGTCCCACAGTTCCCTGCGTTATGCCTCGGTGGGTGTGCAGGTCATTGACCTGGATTCTGCCAAGTCCATTGCCTGCTACCGCCCTGAACAGGCCAATATCACAGCCTCGACGATGAAGACGGTTGTCTCATCGGCCGCTTTGGGCTTGATGGGACCGCATTTCCGCTTTGAGACGCCAGTCTATCTTGATGGCGAGGTGCGCAATGGCTGCCTGTACGGCAATCTCATCGTCAAGGGCATGGGGGACCCGACGCTGGGTTCTGTCTTCTTGCCCTGCCAGGCCAATATCGTTGATGAAATCATCGGTGCCTTGCGGGCCCTCGGTGTCAACAGGATAGAGGGCGACATCATCTGTGACGATTCCTATTACGGATATCCTTATTATGACGAGGATTGGGATGTTGGCGACTTGGCCTATGACTATGGCGCTGCTGTCCACGCCCTGAATTTCCATGACAATTTGGTGACTGTGTCCTATACCTTCGACGGCAGGGGACGCGTGTCACGTTCCTCTTTCTCTCCGGCAGTGCCGGGCTTGAAGGTGATCAGCCGATGCCGTGCCAGCCGTGGTCGCAACGCCATTACCCCTTACATGGACTATAGCGTGCCCGCGCTGGTGCTCACGGGAGAGACGACCGCCAAGAGTTACCGCAGCACCTACGCTAACCCCACACCGGCTCCCATGCTGGCCGACAGCCTGACGCGTGCATTGCGTTCTAACGGCTTTGAATTGTCTGCTGCCAGCGAGACTCCCGCTGAACCGCGATCTGAATTGTCCTTGCTCGTAGTGCACAAGTCACCCGAACTGACCGAAATCATCACCTCGCTTCTTGACCGTAGCGACAACATGTTTGCCCACGCCCTGTTGCGTGCCATCGGTGCCCGTGACTATGAGACGCGAGGAATGGACGCCATGCCTGTCGATCTGGATGTCGTCGGCGTAGAAGCCGTTAAGCGATGGCTGGAGCTTCAGGGAGTGAACACCGAGCCGCTGTTCATGCGTGACGGCAGTGGCCTGGCACGAGCCAACAAGGCATCGGTCAACTTCTTCGGCGACATGCTGTCGATGATGGCTGATCGCCGTTTTGACGGGGTGCGCCTGTGCGACCTCATGCCCACCGCATCCGACCGCGTGGGCAAGACGCTCGAGAACAATCCCCTGAGCAGTCGCATCGTTCTCAAGTCGGGCAGCATGCGCCACGTCCGCTGTTTCGTAGGCTACTATCCTGCCGACAAACCCCGTTATGCCTTTGCTGTGCTGGTTAACAATTTCACCTGTTCCCAGGCGAGCGTGAAGGAACAGATTGGTACCTTCCTTTGCAATCTTTTTGAGGGAAAATAGTTGGTGATTGAAAAAAAGTTAGTAAACTTGCACCCTTGAATGTAAAACAAATCCTTGGCGTCAAAACGCTAAGCAATTATAGTATAGACGATTATGGATATGTCAATAGAAAAAATGCTGTCTCATGTGTATGAGATAGAGGGTCTGATGCTCGTCACCCGCCGATTGGGTGAGGAGAACACCCCTGATATTATCACTAATAAGATCCAGCGCAAGGTACGCGAGTTGGCGCAGATGTGTGGCGTGACGCTTCAGCCTACTGAAGCTGTTGTGCCCCCTGTACCCGAGGCAGCACCCGAAAAGGCTGAACCTGCTGAGAATGCTGAGAAATCCGAGTCCCCCGAGCCTGCTGAGCATCTTCCCGAAGATGATTACGATGCCGACGAGACTTGGCAGCACGATAACGGTGAGGAGTTTAAGGAAGTCTTCACTCTGGATTACCAGGAACCCAAGCACGAGGAAAATGAACCCGCTCAGGTGCCCGTAGAGGACCGCGAGCCCGACGATGACATCACCGTCGAGTTCATCGAGGCCCCTGATGATGAGTCGGACGACGATCTTGAAGAGGAGCCTGCCGCTGAGGAACCTGCCGCAGAAGAGCCTGCCCCCAAGGTCGTTCCTCCTGCCGCCCCTGTGGCTCCCTCGACACCTGTTCCGCCCGTATTCAGGATGCCCGTAGAGAACGATGAACCCGTTCCCGAACCCGATCCCGCCATTGTCCCCGAGGCCGAAGACGAGCCTGATATCACCGTCGAGTTTATCGAGGCTGAGGATGACAGCGTCCCTGAGCCTGAGGACGAGATGCCGATGCCTCCGGTGCCCACCGAGTTCCCCGAGGTGGATGAGACTCCTGCTGCGCCCCTGCGTGTTGACGAGAAGTTGCAGCGTTCGATGTCAAAGGATATCCGCACGGCGTTCTCGGTCAACGACCGATTCCGCTTCCAGCGTGAATTGTTTGCTGGCAGTGCGAGCGCGATGAACACTGCTATCGAGCACATCGAGATGATGAGCAGCTATGGCAATGCCGAGTTGTATTTCTTCAGCCAGTTGCATTGGGACCGTGACAACGAGGACGTGAAGGATTTCATGACCATCGTTCGCAACCATTTCCAGAAGTAATCGCGTTTTCCCTCTTTCAAGATGGCAGGAAAATTGTACATAGTACCCACTCCCGTCGGGAACCTCGGTGACATGACGCCTCGCGCCATTGAGGTGCTCAACCACGTGGATACGATTCTTGCCGAGGATACCCGCACGAGCGGTGTCCTGCTCAAGCATTTTGGCATCGCTACACCCATGCGCAGCCACCACAAGTTCAACGAGCATGAGGCCGTAGCGGCAGTGGTTGAACAGCTGCTGGGAGGCGCCGTGATGGCCCTCATCAGTGATGCTGGCACACCCGGCATCAGTGACCCAGGCTTCCTGCTTTCGCGCGAGTGCCGTCGCCGTGGCGTTGAGGTAGAGACCCTGCCTGGAGCAACGGCCTTTGTGCCTGCACTGGTCAATTCGGGCCTACCGTGTGACCGCTTTGTCTTTGAGGGCTTCCTGCCGCAGAAGAAAGGCCGTGCTACCCGTCTTGAAGAACTCAAGCAGCAACCCTTGACGATGGTCTTCTATGAGTCACCAGTGAGGCTTTTAAAGACACTGCAGCAGTTTGTCGAGGCCTTCGGTGCCGACCGTGAAGCGAGTGTGGTGCGCGAGATCAGCAAACTGCACAACACGACCCATCATGGGACGCTGAGCGAACTGGTAGACTATTTTTCGGCCAACGAGCCGCGTGGCGAGATTGTCATCATCGTTGCCGGCAGTCCTCCTATAGAGACTGTCAAAGTGGACAAATATGCCGCTTTCAAGGGAAAGAAAGCACGGGTATAACAAGATTTTTTTTGAAGATAAGCACTTAAAAGTAAACAAAATAGACAATACATAATTCTGTATAGGTATGAGAAAGATTTCATTTTTCGTCTGGTTGATGATCGGCTTGGCAGTGATGCCGGCTTGTAAACGTACCAACCAATTGGAGCAGGACGCCATGCGCCAGGACTCCATCAATGCAGCATTGCAAGACTCCATCAACACCGCTAACGCCGAGCGCGACAGCCTCATTGAACTGATGACCGACATTGCTACCGGAATGGACCAGATCAAGGAGTTGCAGGATATCATGTCGGTGAACAACCTGAAGGGAGAGACTCCTGATCGCAAGAAACAACTGCGTGACGATATTGTGCTCATCCAGCAATCCATCACTAAGCAGAAACAGCGCCTCAGTGAACTGGAGAATCGCCTGAAGCAGTCCACCAACTATAACAACAAGATGGAGAAGACCATCGCCAGCTTGAAGCAACAGCTTGAAGATCAGCAGAAGATGATCAACAACCTGACTGAACAGCTGGAGGCTGCCCACGTCCAGATCAAGAACTTGAACCAGAGTGTGGACTCGTTGAACACTGTCAACAAGAATGTCACCAAGGAGAAAGAAGTGGCACAGGAGCAGTCCAAGCAACTCACCAACGAGGTGAACAACCTCAACATCTGTTACTATGTCGTTGGTTCCAAGAAGGAGCTCAAGGCCCACAAGATCATTGAGAGTGGTTTCCTGCGCAAGACCAAAATCCTGCAAGGTGACTTCGAGATGTCCTATTTTACCAAGGCTGATCGCCGCACCCTCACCGACATTCCCTTGCACAGCAAGAAAGCCGAACTGATGACCAACCACCCGAGGGATTCCTACGAAATCGTGGATAATGACGGAGTCAAGACGCTTCACATCTCTAATCCCCACCGTTTCTGGGAAAAATCCAATTTCCTCGTCATCAAGATTGACTAGTCTTGAGGTGTCAGTTACCAGCTTCTAGCTGTTAGTCATGATGTGACTTGACTCATCCATATCAATACTTGAGATGAAGGTTGTCCTGGCATTTGATAAATTCAAGGGCTCGGTAACGTCACAACAACTTAACGAGGCCGCACAAGCGTGTTTGTGCGGCCTTGATGATGTGAAGACGGTCTGTGTCCCGGTGGCCGACGGCGGTGACGGCACGACAACCGTGCTGGCTGCCACGAGGCAAGGTCAGTGGGTGACCGTGCCCACGATGGGGCCGTTGCTGCAGCAGGCACCCGTCAACGCTTCATATTTCCTGACCGATGAGGGTACCGCCCTCATCGAGGTGGCGGCAGCCAGTGGATTGGCACTGTTACCACCCGATGGCCGTGACGTGATGCGTGCGAGTACGTTTGGTACGGGTATGCTCATGCGTGACGCTATGGAACGCGGGAGCCGTGACATCGTTTTGGGTTTGGGTGGGTCGGCGACCTGCGATGCGGCTATGGGCATCCTGTGTGCTCTGGGTGCCGAGTTCTTTGACTCTGGCGAGCATCACCTTTTTCCTAATGGAGAAAACCTTGAGAAGATTGTCCGCATTGAGACCTTCGGCATCCCGCAGACGGTGCGCGACTGCCGTTTCACCCTCTTGACCGATGTGGACAACCCCCTGTGTGGTGAGCGAGGCTCGGCAAGGATATACGCGCCGCAGAAAGGGGCCTCGCCCGAGCAGGTCGAACAGTTGGAGCGCGGCATGATGAATGTGGCGAGTCTTGTGGGTGAGGAAATCGCTGGCAAACCCGGATGTGGCGCGGCTGGGGGAATTCCTGCGCTGATGATGCATCTGCTGGATTGCCGGCTGCAACCTGGTGCTCCATACGTCCTTGAACAAAACGGACTTGATGCTGCCCTGAATGGTGCAGACCTTGTCATTACGGGTGAAGGCCGCCTTGATGCCCAGACGCTGATGGGCAAGGGGCCAGGCTGCGTCATCAGGATGGCCCGTGAACGTGGTATTCCCGTGGCTGCCGTCTGTGGGGTGATAGCTCCCGACTTTGACCCATCCACAGCCGGCTTGTGTGCTGCTGTAGCCGTGAGCGAGGGGCTCCCCCTTGCCGAGGCGATGGACCCTGAGGGCACACTCCTGCGAGTCGCTCAACATGTGCGGGCGATTGTAAATGACGTGAGTTCATCCTGATACTCTATTTGTCCGTTATGTAGAGCTTCAGATGGCAGACAAATTGAAATCTGGAGCATGTCTTCTAAATAGTCGATAACTCAATTCTTTGGGAAAAGCTTTCAAGTAGGTGCAAAATATGCATCTACTTGTTTTTTGTGCCCAAGTGTAAAAAAAATAGACAATAAAGTGTAAAAAATTTAGACAATTTTTGATTTTTGGCGCAAAAAGTTTGAAAGAGCCAATGTCTGATGCTATCTTTACTCGTCTTTAAGACGAGGAGATTCTATTAACCCATTAACAGATATATTTATGAAAAAACTAATTATTACTCTTTTTCTGCTGATGGCGGCTTTGCCGTCAATCGCCCAGACTCAGTTCTGGTATCATGGCGTCCACTATGAGATGACTAACAGCTATAGTGGTACCACGGTGATTGTCATCTCGGCAGATGCAACGACCTACAGCGGAACGATTACGATTCCCGAGATTGTGCGAGCCAAGATGCAAGCTAATTCAGGTGGTGGCGAATTTGAAAAAGCGTTGACAGTTGTGGGCATTGGCTATGACGCTTTCAATGGTTGCACTGGGTTGACCGAGGTTTTCTTGCCTTCGACGGTGACTTCGGTGGGGTCAAGAGCTTTCTATGGTTGCACGGGCTTGACAAGAATTGAACTCCCTTCAAGATTGTCAACCATCGGTAGTCAAGCGTTCTATGGCTGTTCTGCTTTAACAAGTATCACCCTGCCCAAGGGCTTGAACGATATCATGTCTGAAGCCTTCAGAGGTTGCACGGGCTTGACTAACGTAACGATGCGGGGCACAAAGACCATCGGTCAAAGGGCCTTCAGTGATTGCACCAGTTTATCGAATGTGACATTTTCTAATAAGGTAAATACCATTGAAAGTCAGGCCTTCTCGGGATGTACAAGCCTTAATAATGTTGTCATCCCCAATTCGGTTGTCACCATGAACTGGAACGTGTTTTATGGTTGCACAGGCTTGACTAACGTCACCCTTTCTGAAAATGCTCCCTGCCTGTTGGGCACCTTTAGCGGCTGTAGCGCTTTGACCTCTGTGACAGTTCCTGTGGGTGTTGTTCAGATTGATGGCGCTTTCAAGGGTTGTACAAGTCTTACCTCGGTCAAATTGCCTCCTCTGTTGAACACCATTGGATCCGAGGCGTTTGATGGCTGTACAAGTTTGGCGAGCATTTATATTCCGAATTCAGTCGCCACGATTGGTGCAAGAGCTTTTTCCAACACGGCATTGACAGAACTGGAATTGCCCAGTACAGTGAGAACTGTTAATGATTATGCTTTTTATGGTTGCAACAGTTTGGTGGCCGTCAAGAGTCGTCCTCTCTCGCCACCCTCATTGTATTCTAATTCCTTCTCCAGTGAGACATTCTCGCTTGCGACACTCCACATCCCAACTGCTTCAATGAGCAATTATTCTACAAATGGCTGGTGGAAAAAGTTTGAGAACATTGAAGGAGAGGAGGCCTATAACACTACTTATGACTTTGTATCGGGTAACTTGACATACTTGATCACCGGGAATAATACGGTCTGTGTTATGGGACCCCATGAGCTGAGCGGTACAGATTTGTCAATTCCGGCAAGCGTGGCCCATAATGGCGTGACCTATAGCGTGACGGCAATTGCTCCCGATGCATTCTCTAACTGCTCCCTGGAGTCGTTGACGCTTCCCGAAAGCCTCATCACCATCGGGAAGCATGCTTTCTATCAGTGCAGCGGCTTCATTCCTCACCATTCCTGTCAATGTCACCTCTATCGGAGAGGGGGCTTTTGATGGTCTCACTAACTTGACGCAATTGGTGTGGAACGCCCGTGAGTGCAGGACAACCGGTATGAACTATGAGAAATTTTATGATTACTATGTGTTCTATGATTATGAGAACAGCTATAGTGAATATTATAATAGCTATAAAACTAATCTTGTCGATTTGACTATCGGCAATGAGGTCAAGGTTTTACCGGCTGGCTTGGCGGCACATTCTCAGATCACCTCTGTTGACATACCAGCTTCGGTAGTGGAAATCTGTGATGACGTCTTCTATGATTGCATCGGATTGACAAGCCTGGAGATTCCAGTCAATGTGACCACCATCCGTGACGGAGCCTTCAGTTTTTGCCGCGGGTTGACCTCCCTCACATGGAATGCACGCCGTTGCGAGAACTATGGCGGCTTGTATTATGAATTCCATCCTGGTATGACGGGTTACTATGATGATACCCACGAGGTCATCAGCAACTTCAGCCAACTGACTATCGGTGACGAGGTAGAAGTATTGCCCAAGAACTTCGCCCGCAATACGAGCATCACGTCAGTCCAGTTGCCGTCATCGTTACAGTCTGTTGGCGACTATGCTTTCTACAATTGCTGGAATTTGGATGGCAGCATCACCCTTGGTGACGCAGTCATTGAGGTGGGTGACAAAGCCTTCGGTGGATGTGAAAAAGTGAATGCGTTAACTGTCGGCAAAAATGTCGAGTTCATCGGTGAAGATGCGTTCGGCAGTGGCCAGGAATCGAGTACGGGTTATTGGGTGCCTAGGATGAGACCAATTTCACTGATATGGAACGCACGGCATTGTAAATCTTGTGGTAACCTCGATTATTCTAATATGATTATGCTAACGATCGGTGACGAGGTGGAAATCTTGCCTAATAGATTTGCTGAATCAGCCAACAGGACCTCTACGATTAACATACCGGCTTCAGTCAGGGTTATCGGTAGTAATGCCTTCTCTTCTTGCAACTTCATTACCAGTCTCACATTGCCTAATACAATACGTGAAATCGGTGATGAGGCATTCAAGTATTGCAGTCGAATGACTGACGTCACTCTGCCTGATTCATTAACCACTATCGGATCGGGAGCCTTCAGCCGTTGCTATAATCTCACGGGACTTTATCTGCCGGCATCTGTTACTAGCTTCGGTGAAGGGGCGTTTAAATACTGTGATGCGATGACTTGGATTGTCGTTGATGCTGCCAACCCTGTGTACGACTCACGTGAAGATTGTAATGCGATTATCAGAACTGCCGATGAGTACATCTTGTTGACGTGCAAGAACACGACCCTTCCCAGCACACTCACCTCAATCGCTGATTATGCGTTCTACAATAACGGCACGTTGACCCGTATGGATATTCCATCATCGATACTGTCTATCGGCAAATATGCTTTTGCTGAGTGCTATAACTTGACAGATGTTACCATGGCCAATTCAGTGACTACCATCGGGCGTAATGCTTTCTCGTGGTGTGGTCAGTTGGCTAACATCAACTTGTCCTCGTCGCTCACGGGCATTGAACCATACACCTTTGCCTATTGTTATAGTCTCACGAGCATTGAGGTTCCCGTTTCGGTAACCTCCGTCGCAAAGACCGCATTCCTGAATACTAATTCGCTTGACACCTTGTCTGTGGCTGACGGCAATTCTGTTTTTGATTCACGAGATAACAGTAATGCAATCATCGAAACGGCAAGCAATAAGCTGATATTGGGCTGCAACAGCACCGTAATCCCTGAGACGGTAACTGCCATTGGGGACTCGGCATTCTACGAGCTTAATATGCCTAGCATCACCATTCCTTCAGCGATTGAGAGGGTGGACTACAATGCTTTTGATGGGTGCTATTCGCTCAATCGTGTGGATATCAGTGATTTGGGCGCGTGGTGCCGTATTGATTTCGCTAACGCCGCTGCCAATCCTTTAAAACAAGCTAGGTCTCTGTACCTGAATGGCAATTTGGTGACCGATGTTGAGGTACCTGCAGGTGCAACGTCAGTTAAGCCATATGTATTCACGTATTGCTCAAAACTGGCGAGCGTGAGCATCCCCAATTCGGTGGATACCATTGGTCGCAATGCCTTCTCTAATTGTCAGGAGTTGAGAACTGCCAGTCTTAGCAATACGTTGAAATTCATTGGTGACTCGGCTTTCTACTACTGCAACAATTTGACTTCGGTTACTATTCCCAATACGGTAGATACGATAGGTTATCATTCATTTGCTTATTGCAAGAATATGGCCAACCTGCGATTGAGCGCTTCACTGAAGTACATTACCAATAGGTCATTCTATGAATGTGATGCTTTGACGTCGGTTTCTGTTCCTAATTCAGTCGAGAAGATTGGTCGTGAGGCATTTTATGGATGTGATCAATTGGCCAGTATCACGATCGGAAAATCCGTGAATAAGATAGATTATGACGCATTCTTTAGATGCAATGCCTTGAACAGAGTCGTCTGTCTGGCGACAACGCCACCAATCATTGATTATTATTCGTTCTATGGAAATGTTCTTGAAAATGGCACGTTATTCGTCCCGCAGGGCACGATGGCAGCCTATAAGGCCGCTCCTAATTGGAAAAGATTCAAGAACATCCAGGAAATCGCGGGTGCTGGACCTGGTGATGTGAATGGTGATGGAGACTTCTCTATCAGTGATGTGAGTGGATTGATTGATCTGTTGATCAAAGGCAACGAATTACCCATCTTTGCCGATGTGGACGGTGATGGCAGGGTAACCGTCAAGGACGTGACTGAACTCATCAATATGCTCTTGTCAATGAATTGATCCTAGATCGTCCGTAACATAAAAGAGGGCAAGACTGTGACGCAATGTGCGTCTAGTCTTGCCCTCTCTAATAACTAATCACTAATCAATTTTAGCTGCTATGCAGCTAAAATTTCATGTAGAGGCGGCGGTTGCGACCGCGGCGGTGGCTCACGTGGATCCAGTGGCAGCCTTTCTCGTCGATGCACTGGTCAACGGGCAGATTCATCTGCTTGATCAGTGCCAGCAGGCGGCGGTTGGCGCTGCGGGAGCCGACGGTGATATCGGCGGCTTCACCGCGTTGGTGCTGGCTCGTCGGCGTGCCGCCCACAAGCTTGTTCAGTTCAGGGCAGCGGTAGCCGCTGTTGACCCTGATGGGACCGCCCCACGCCTCCCGCAACGGGTCGAGCACGTTATCGACCAGGTCATGCAGGGCCTTGACGGCGCTGGCGGGAGGCGTGTTGTCGATGCCATAGCGTGTGGCGGTCATTGAACGCGTTAGTTCCTTGATGGTGAAGTACTTCATCGGCACTTGATTCGCATGTGGGCCTTGGGGTAACGCAGTACCAGACACGAGGCCTCGGTCATGACCAGGGCGTCAACGTTGCGGACGCCGCTCTGCTTGAGGTTCAGCTGCTCGGTGCTGAAGGGGATGTGGGTGTACTTCTGGATGTACTCGGGGTCAATGATGATGCCGTTGTCGGGCATACCCACCTCGTCAAACACCTCGCTCAGCATCAGGTACAGGCAACCGAATTTCGATCGCAACTCGGTGAAATCAATGCCCCACTTGCTCACATGCTGGCCCGAGGTGATGATGCGGTTGTAGTCCAGCTTGCTGAAGCGGCTGATCAGGCCACTGCCACCGATGAGGATCTTGCGCTTGCTGCCGCTGTTGCCAGTGAAGGCCTCTCGCATCATCTCCACAACGACCTCGGAGGTGAAATCCGAGGAGCTTTCCAGACCGAACTCCTTGCCGGCTTGTTTCCAAATGCCGCCAGTGAAGTAGATGTACTCCTTCTTGGCATTGTCCCACACCTTGCGGGCTGTGCCAAAGAGGAAGGATTTCTCCATACCCAGGCGCATATCATAGACAGCAGCCTCTTCCTGGTCGCTCATCGTCCAGCCCACCTCCTTGTTGGAGAGGCGCTGCAGGGTGGACTGTTCAACTTGCATCTTGAAAATCTGGCACAGGTTGCGGCTCTTCTTGGGCAGGGCCTCGAACTGGGGCGACTGCACGTCCAGCTCGCTGGCTGCACGGCCCATCCTTACCAGTGTGATGCCGCTCATAATCTCGGGAATGCAGTTGTCCACGCCGTTGATGGTGGGGCCATTGACGGCCATGACGGTGACGCCGTTGTTGTCGCGGGCCAGGACGTAGAACATCAGGTCCTGACTGCTCTCGATGTTAGTACCAGGTTCATAACCGGGCGTCTCCTGCACGAGGATAGTGTCGGTGGGGTCAAAGATCTCGTCATTGTCGGTCTTGATGACAGCAGTCGGGGAACTGCCGTTGGACGAAGTGTTGACCGCGGCGACATCATCTATCAACAATGCTGAAGTCTGCTTGGTGTCCACGCTGTAGAAATCAACGACCATGCTGCCTGCATGCTTGCTGCCGCCGTAGCGCGAAATCTGGTCGATGGGCGTTGACATGGGGCGGATTTTCACGATTTGCTGGTCAATCTCGTTGAGCAGCAGTTCGGGAGACCCTTCGTTGGTCAAGTCGGTAGTAAGCGGACCGTCTACGACGTGCTTTCCGCCTTCTACACCGGTAATGAGCATGCCGACGGCCAGGGTGGCATTGCTGTGGTCGCCTCCCATGCACGAGGCAAGGATAGCGATGAGAATCATAGTGATAACAAAGATCACAAACTTCTTGTGGTTGCGCATCCAGCGCAAAACCTTAGTGAAATGCAAAATGTTCATGGTAAATAATGGTTTTAAAAAATGAATGTTTTAGTTTTTTCTAGAAGTACTAGATATTCTAGATGATCTAGAGATGTTAACTCCTAACTTCTAACTTCTAACTCCTAACTCCTCACTCCTCACTTGTCCCAGATGCTGCAGCGGCAGTAGCGGGGAAAGACGGGAGTGGCGAGCGGTGTTTCCTGTTCGGGCTCCGGTTGCAGCACGGCCTCAATCTTCTCGTTCCGGCCACGCAGGTATCCTGCCGCATCGGCATTCTGCACATCGGCAGCATGGGTCGCGCCGTGGGCAAGGGTGTTGAGCATGTCGGGAGTAACGCTCTCAGAGTCAAGGCTACTCGTCAGCTCAATGAGCAGATTGGTAGCTTCTTCGTCAAGCTCCAGTGCCGCAATCCGGTCGGCGAGAGTAGGGGAGGCGGGCGACTCTTGCCGTAGTGCTTCTTGTGGCTCCGCGTGTTGTTCACTCTGGCGAAAGGGAGGTGGTGTCACCTGTGCCGTTTCGCTCATCTTTTTAGGATTTTCTTCTCTGTTCATGGTACATAAAAAAATTTAAAGTTGATAATTGTCGGGCCTCGCCTTGGCGTGGCCGTGTTGTCAGGGTCTTTCTGTGCCGTGGCTCTTGCCACGACCCTCGATGACGCCAGCAATCTTCCTGTCGCGTTGCCGCCTGAACGCTTCAAACGTCTCGAACACGTCGCTCAGCGCAATGCTTGCGTTCTCGCTTTGCAACTGGTAGATGTTGGCACTGTTCACCGTCGGGTTCTTGCCTTGAAGGGCTCCACTCACGCCGCTGATTTCCTCAAACAGTTTCATCTGCAGTTCAATCATCTGGAAGGCATTGTTGTTGCTGCCGTTGGCGATGATCTGTTCAGGTTTAGCGCTGCCCAAGCTCGGGTTATAGGGCAGCAGACCGTTGGCTCTTGACCAGCATTGGCGCGCCTGTTCCCAGGTCCAGCCCTCAGGCAACGCTGTTTCGGGGAAAAGCAGCACGCCCTTGGCACTGGAGCGCATGATCTGGTCCAGGAGCGAAATCATGCGATTGACGTGTTTCTGGGTGTCGATGATGTCTTCGACCATGCCATGGACCTCGCCATCGGTGAGCGGGTAGAGCTTGATGACAAACGGATGACTCCCGTGAGGCCAGGGTGAGTCATACTCGGCCAGCAGGTCGCCCATCGGGCTGAACCAGCGGCAGTGCCACACGGTGGCTATGTCCCACCGGGTTGTCACGTCAGGGCGGTTCCTCAGGCGATGCGCAGTGTTTGCCGGCTCGATGCTGAGCGTTCCCTCACGGCGGTTGTGGCACACGATCACCTCACGACTCTCAAGCGTCCACACCTCGATGGCGCGGCACTTGCCGTCGCTGGCGTGCCAGAAATCCTTGCCAAGCTGTGAATCGGCACCCAAGCGGGTGGTGAAATCGGCAAGGCGTTCTGTGGCACCGTCGGTGTAGAGCCGTCTCACCCAAGCAGCCTTGCGCTGGTTGCCGCCTGCCACGCGACGCAGCAGTTGGGCAATGTTCATGTCGTGCAATTGTCCGATGAGTTCACAGTCCCAGCAGCGGGGATCCTCGATGGCATTGACAAACAGCTTGTTGATGTTCACATTGTGAACCATCACATGTTCGCTATCGCCAGGGGCATGATCCATGTCAATGCGCTGGATGCAGCAACCCGAGATAAGGAATTCTTCCAGGGCGCGGCTGTCAAGCTCGTCGAGTTCATTGTCACTGATGGCGCGGGTTAGCGAAGTGGGCGTTGCCTTGTCATCATGCTTGATATACTGGCTCCTGAATCGTCCCACGATGGTCTTGACCAACTGCCTGATGAGGTTGTTGGTGATGTTCTCGCAGCCTTGTTCGGCCAAGCGTTCCCCCTCGGTCTTTACGCATCCGTTCTCGTCTTTCACCAGGTCGCTCCACTGGTCGCCATAGGTGAACCGTTTGTTCCTGAGCCGTGCCCTTCGCAGTCCCGCTGCGTTCATCCATGCCTGGTAGGCTGCATGCAGCACCCGGCAGTGTTGTTCATTGTTCATTGGTGTTTTCATGGTATTTTAGTTGTCGGTTTTCAGTTGTCAGCTTTTTCTAGAAGTTCTAGATCATCTAGATGATCTAGATGGTCTAGAGAGGCTAACTTTTTACTTCTGGCTTTAAAAACTTGTCGCTGCAAAATTACCACCGCGTCGCTCCTCCCCACCATGTCAAAAAGCACAACTCCTCAAAAAAGATTTAAAACGGCTCAACCAGCTCAATACTGATCACAACACAATAGAGTAAGAAATTAAGAGATGTGGTGAATTTAAACCACTGATTTTTAATTAATTGTATTTGATTTATCTTTCTCTTTGCCGAGTTTTGCTATAATTTATGGCCTATTCATGGACATTGGTGTTTTTCAACTTTTTCGGTGATTTTGGATGGTCTATTTCTTTTTTTTGTATCTTTGCAGTTCGTATTGCGGGCAAGGGTGCCCGCTACCATCAACATTAAAGTCAACAAACAATGGCAGATATCACTATTGCGGGCGTTATGCGCGCTGGGGCTTATTCGCCCAATCACATCGGTAACGACACCGCCATCTTTAACCTTGTCGCTGAACAGCTGCGCAAACGCGGTTGCCAGGTCAACGTCTATAGCGAGGAACAGTTCAACAAGGCGGAAATTGAGGAACCTGTTGTTCTGGCCATGTGCCGTGAGCGCGCCAGCATCGCCAAGCTGCAGCAGCTCGAGGACGCTGGCAAGCTGGTGGTGAACTCGGGTTACGGCATCGAGAACTGTACCCGCGAGCGCATGACGCGCATCCTGCTGGGCAACGGTATCCCTTATCCCGAGAGCCTCATTGTCAACACCAACGAGAACATCAAGTCTCAGCTCAAGAAGGCTGGTTTCAAGTCCTGCTGGATCAAGCGCGGAGACTTCCATGCCATGCACAAGGAGGACGTCAGCTACGTCCGTCATCCCGAGGAGGCTCAGGAGGTGTTGCAGGAGTATTTCTATCGCGGCATCACCCGCGCTGTCATCAACGTCCATCTGCAGGGCGACCTAGTGAAATTCTACGGCGTGAAGGACTCGCAGTTCTTCTACTGGTTCTACCCCTTTGACGAAGGCCACAGCAAGTACGGTTGGGAAGAGGTTAATGGCCATAGTCAGGGCATTGACATCGACCTGAAGGAACTCAAGAACATCTGCACCAAGGCTGCCGAAGAGCTGAATGTCGTCATCTATGGCGGTGACTGCATAGTGGATCCTGACGGTACTATCCGCATCATCGACTTCAACGACTGGCCTAGCTTTGCACCGTGCCGCAACGAGTCGGCACCCCACATCGCCAAGGCCGTCCTCGCTCTCGCCAAGGCTCACCTGGGACTGTGATTAGTTAGGAGTGAGAAGTTAGAAGTTAGGAGTGAGAAGTTGGTATTTCTAGATGATCTAGACTATCTGGATGATCTGGAAGTTCTAGAAAAAAACTAAAAACCGAAAAACATGACATTAAAAGAAGAATATCAGGCATCGCTCAAGTCAACCGACACCGAGGAGTGGTTTGACCTCCACTTCCATCGCCCCCTTGGCTTCTTGTGGGCAAAACTGTTTCAGAAATTGGGTGTAAGCCCCAATGCCATCACCGTCGCAAGCATCTTCATGGGTGTGGCTGGAGGCATCATGCTCTACTTCCAGCAGCCTTATCTGGCTTGGCTCAACTGGGTGGGTATGCTACTCATCACCTGGGCCGATACCTTTGACAGCGCCGATGGACAGTTGGCACGCCTCACGCAGCAATATTCCCGCATGGGACGCATCCTCGACGGCGTGAGTGGCGACTTCTGGTTTGCCGCCATCGCTTTTGCCTTGGTGTTCAGGGAACTGCACTTCGGTGACAGCATCACGGGAGAGCATTTCTTTGCACAGCATGAGTGGTTGATCTGGACATTGGCTATCCTCTCGGGCATCAGCCATGCACTGCAGGCTGCCATGGCCGACTGTTACCGCCAGTTCCACCTCTTCTTCCTCAAGGGACAGCAGGGCAGTGAGCTCGACAGTGCTGCCAAGCTCAAGGAGCAGTATCATCAACTGGAGTGGGGCAGGAACTTCTGGAGCAAGTTGCCGTTGTTCTTCTACAGCGGCTATACCGCCAACCAGGAGCGCCTGACGCCCAAGATGCAGCGCCTGCGTGCCGCTTTGAACGAGCGTTACGGCGAGGACGGCGTTCCCAGCCAGGAATTCCGCGATTACTTCCGCCAGCTCAGCCTGCCGTTGATGAAGTACACCAACATTCTCACCTTCAACACCCGCATCATCGTCTGCTTCATCACGGTGATCTGCAATGTGCCCTGGTTGTATTTCGTCTTCGAGATCGTGGTGTTCAACATCCTGTTGATCTACATGGTCTGCCGCCACGAGGGCATCTGCAAGAAAGCCCTGGAAAAGTTAGGAACAATGGAATAAATCATTGTCCTCTTGATACATTAGGGTCCCTAAGGTCGTTAATGACCTTAAGGACCCTAATTTCCGTTATCTCCGACTATCCTCCGGTTTACTTGTTGAGGATCATGTCAATCTCGGCGTTGACGTCGGCGATATTCACCTCATGGTCGCTGTTGACGTCTGCGTCCATGTTGTGACCGTTGCTCAAGATGACGTCGATGACGGTGTTCACGTCGGCGATATTCACCTCGCCGTCAATGTTCACGTCACCGGGAATGCGGTCAACAATGGCTGTGATGTTGGTGAAGTTTTTCCAAATTTCGGCTTTCTTGTATTTGGAGATGGATGCCTGTGGCACATAAAGGGTAGCCTGCTCATAGACGCTCTCGTTGAACGTGGACCAGCTGTCATCGATGACGAATGTCGGCGGTGTCGCGGCATGGCAGGTGATGGAGGCCAATTGCCATGCACCGGCAAAGGCACCAAAGCCTATGGTCTTAACGCCGCTGCCGATGTTGATTTGGGTTAAACCTTGGCATAGCAAGAACGCACAGTTGCCGATGGTATCCACCGAGTTGGGGATATCCACTCTCTTGAGCGCTTGACATCCGTAAAAACCATTGTTGCCGATGGAGGTGACATTGTTGCCAATGACCAGATTTGACATGTTCTCACATTCATGGAAAGCGAAATTGCCGATAGTCTTCACCCCGTTGCCGATGGCCACGCTTTGTAAGGCATGGCAGAAGGCGAAGGCATCGTCCTCTATCGTGGTGACCGAGTTAGGGATGTTCAACGCGGCCAGTTTGGAACAGCCTCTGAAGGCATTGTTGTGGATCGTTTCCAAGTGATTGCCCAGCGTGAGCATCGTCATCTCGGTACACAAGTAGAAGGCATACTCTCCGATTTCGGTAACACCGTCACCAATCTTGGCCTGTTGCAGTGCCGGGCACTCATAAAAAGCATACCCGCCAATGGACTTTACCGAGTTAGGGATGGTGATGCTCTCCAGGCCGCTTTCACGGAAGGCGCCTGATCCGATGGCCTCCAAAGATGATGACAGTGTCGCACTCTTCAAGTTGTAGCATTTGTAAAAGGCGTAGTCGCCTATTCTGGTAACTGTGTTGGGAAGGGTGATCTGTCTCAAACTTTCACAAGAGCAGAAGGCATTATCCAGGATAGTATTGAGACCTCGTGATAAAGTGATACTTTCAAGGCTTGAGCATAGCTCAAAAGCTTGATGTCCAATAGTCTTGACCGATGCGGGAATGGTGATTGACTTCAGGCTGGTGCAGCCATAGAAGGTCAGTGACTCGATAGCTTCGAGTTGATTGCTCAGGGTCACCTCTTCAAGTGAGAAGCATCTCTCAAATGCATAGTAGCCCAACTTAGTAACAGAGTTAGGTATAACTACCTTTTTCAAAGCAGAGCAGTTGTTGAAGGCGTCATAATCGATTTCGGTGACCGAGTTGGGAATCGTGATGTCGGTCAATGCGGTACAGCCCCAAAAGGCTGAACTGCCGATTATCTGAATCGTGTTGGGCAGTGTCGCGCTGGTCAACCCGGTGCAACGATAAAAAGTAGACATGCCGAGGCCTACCACTGTGTAGGTCGTTCCTTTGTATGCCACGGTCGACGGGATGGTGACATTACCGGAGTAGGAGTTGTAGGTATCATCTTTGTAGGTGACATCGACCTCATTGGGTCTCCCTTTGCGATAGTAGATGCCGCCTACCTCAAAGTCATAGGCCATGGCCGACGAAGCGGCAATCAACACAGTCAGCGCCAGCAGCGCCAAGCGGGTAAATTGTAAAGATTTCTTCATAGTTTAATATGATTTAGTGGTTAAGTATAGCAGGTTGTTTGGAGTTTCTGTCAGTCTTGCAAAGATACGCAATATTGTTCACTTTCCCTCATCTGACGTTAAGAAAAGGTCCCTAAAGTCGTTAACGACCTTAAGGACCCTTAAAAATCTAAAATCTAAAATCTAAAATCTAATATCTAATATCTATTATCTATTATCTATTATCTATTATCTATCTAAAGCCTAGTACCCGAAGATCTCCTCCAGCGTCAGGTGGCGGATGGGAGCGATCTTCTGCAGGCCTTCGATATCCAGTTCCTTCTCGTCACCCAGGATGAGGTAGCGATAAGGCTTATTGGCCATCGACTGCTGCTCAAACTTCACGATGTCGCTGAGCTTGAGGTCGGGCAACTGGTTGAATACAACCGAGTTGATGTCATAGTCCAGACCCAGGCGCTGAGCATTCATGTAACTGTTCAGCACGGCACCGCGAACGGTTCTACGGCTAGCAAGCTTCTTCATCAGCGACTCCTTGGCCAGGGCAAAAGCTGCCTCGCTCTGGGGAATCGTGCCCACGATGTTGTTGAACTCGCGCACGCAGTCCATCATCTTGTCGTTCTGGGTGATGATGTAGGTCATGGCATACTCGGGATGTGGCAAACGGCTCGGCTGGCGGTAGTAGGCGGCTGCCGAATAGGCCAGACCGCGTGCCTCGCGCAGCTCCTGGAAGACGATGCCGTTCATGCCACCGCCGAAGTACTCGTTGAACAGGTTGATTACGGCAGCGTGCTCGGGAGCCCACTGGGTACCCTCGTTGTGGTACTGTACCATGTAGATGTTCTTGGCCTCGTAGGGAGCCATCAGGATTTCGGTCCTCGGGGTGGTCTGCTCCATATAAGGAGTGCCCACGGGAACGGCGGCGAGGTTCTTCTTGGTCTTGTGCACCTTGCTCAGGCACTTGTTCAGTTCCTTCTCGGTCATGGGACCGTAGTAAACTACAGTGTGCTGCATGTCGCGCAGACCCTTCACGAGGTTGATGAGCTCGGCGGGCTTGGTGTCACGCAACTGCTGGGCGCTCATGATGTTGGTGTACGCGTTGCGGGGACCGTACATGCCATATTCGTTCAGGCGGCTGAAGCACTCGTCCTGGCTCTGCTTGGCGTCGTTGCGGCTCTTGAGGATAACATCGACCATGTTCTTGTAGGCCTCCTCATCGACTTGAGCGTTCTGCATCAGGTCCTCGGCAAGCTTGAGGGCCTCGGGCATGTTCTCACTCAGACCGCTCAAGGTCAGATAGGTCTCATTGTCGCCAACGTTCATTGAGATGTTGCAGGCCAGCTTGTACATGCGCTGCTTGAACTCGGTGGCACTCATCTTCTTGGTGCCCAGGAAGTCCATATAGCTCAATGCCGTTTCATAGCGGTTGTCGGCGGTGCCGCCGAAGTCATACTTGTAGGTCAAGCTGAAGAGGTCGTCCAGGTCATTGTGCTTGTAGAGCAACGGCAGTTTCTTGCTGGTCTGCCCCACGGTCATCTCCTTCTTGTAGTCCACAAACTGCGGCTGGATGGGCTCAACGATCTCGCTCAGGATGTTGCGAACGAAGTTGCTCTGCATGTCGCGGTTGGTGGGAATCGGGGTGATAGCGGGCTTGTCAATCTTCTTCTCGGTGGTGTCAACACCCATGCGCTTATAGACGCACACAAAGTTGTTGTCCAGCAGGTAGCGGTTGGCAAAGTCCACAATCTGTTGCTTGGTCATGCCGGCCATGCGGTCCAGCTTGCCCACTTCCTGGGCCCAGTCCACGTGGTTGATGAAGGCGTTCACCAGTTGGCGGGTACGGGCACCGTTGCTGTCCAGGGCGCGCAAGTACTGCAGCTTGTTGTTGTTCACCACGCTCACCAGCAGGTCATCGTCAAAGTTGCCGGCACGCAGCTTGGCAAGCTCACCCAGCAGCAGCGCACGCACTTCCTCAAGCGTCTGGCCCTCGTTGGGATAGCCCAGCAGCATGAGCATCGAGTAGTCGGTCATCTCATCACTGAAAGCACCGGCACTCATCACCTTGAGGGGCTGGTTCAGGTTCAGGTCAATAAGACCTGCCGTGCCGTTAGAGAGCATCTCGGCAACGACGTCCATCGTGTCGCACTGCAGCGAGTTGGCAGCGTCAAAGCGCCATCCGAGGGCAACAAACTCAGCCTCCTGACCAATGACGGTGGTGTCGATGGGAGCAGTGATGGGCTTGAGGGGAGCGAACTCGGGACGATAGAGGTTGTTGTTGGGCTTCCAGCTGCCGAAGTGGCGCTCCAGGATGGTGATGACCTCAGCAGGGTCAAAGTCACCAGCCATACAGATGGCCACGTTGTTCGGGCAGTAGTAGTTGTGGAAGTAGTTCTTGATGTTGGTGATCGACGGGTTCTTCAGGTGCTCCTGAGTACCGATGGTCGTCTGCGTACCATAGGGGTGGGTGGGGAACATCTTGGCACTGATGGCCTCAAACAGCTTGCGCTGATCCTGGGCGATGCCGATGTTGTACTCCTCATACACAGCCTCTAGCTCGGTATGGAAACCGCGGATGACCATGTTCTGGAAACGGTCGGCCTGGATACGGGCCCAGCGGTCCACCTCGTTGGCGGGGATGTCCTCGGTATAGCAGGTCACGTCGGTGCTGGTATAGGCATTGGTGCCCTGGCCACCGATACCGGCCATCAGCTTGTCATACTCGTTGGGGATGTTGTACTGGGCGGCCAGCTGCGAGATGCTGTCGATCTCGTGATACAGCACGCGGCGACGCTCGGGATCCTTCACGAGGCGATACTGCTCGTAGCGAGCCTCGATGGTGTCGAGCAGGGGCTTCTCGGCAGCATAGTTGCTCGTGCCGTACTGCTGGGTGCCCTTGAACATCAAGTGCTCCAGATAGTGGGCGAGACCGGTGGTCTCGGCGGGGTCATTACGCGAACCGGTACGCACAGCGATGTGCGCCGAGATGCGCGGACTCTGGTGGTTGACGCTGAGGAACACCTTCAAGCCATTGCTCAGCGTGTAGCACTGCGTAGCCATCGGGTCACCAGGGACCGACGTCGCTACAGGCTTCTGTGCGGCCATGCCCAGACACGTCAGGGCGGCCAGCATCATCATGAAAATTTTCTTCATTTCAATCGGTTATTAATGTAATTAATGGTTTATTGTTGGTTATCAGGCTGCAAAGATACTAATCTTTTGGATAATAGAGCACAGATAGGATGAATAGTTGACAGTTGGGCCTCGCCTCCTCGTGACCATCTTATAAAAACACGAATGTCCACGAATGGCCATTAATATTATTATTCATGACCATTCGTGAACATTTATGGTTATTCGTGTTGATAATATCCTGTGAATGAGTGATTTGTGGTTATTATTCGTCTTGTTTTCTTATTATTAATGTGTGAATTGAGGTTAATTCTTTGAAAGTGTGGCGGCTATGTGGCGGACGTGAGATCACTCTGCAGACTGGAAAGCTTGCTGAGCAAGCCGATGGAGCTGTTGAATTGAGGTTCAACAACACGATGTTGTTGGCCACCGTATGCTCGGCCAAGGAGGCCGACGAGGGCGTGGACTTCATGCCCCTTACTGTTGAATACAAGGAGAAGTTCTCCGCTTATGGACGTTTCCCCGGCGGTTTCACCCGTCGCGAGGGCCGCGCCAGCGACTATGAGATTTTGACCGCCCGTCTCGTGGACCGTGTCCTCAGGCCGCTGTTCCCCTCAAATTATCACGCTAATACCATCGTTCACATCCTGATGTTCTCGGAATTGATGGTAGGTGCGACTTACGATAATATTATGATGGTCGAGGGCGAAATGGACGAAGTGAGCGAGGATGACCTGATTGCCGCCTTGAAGGCTGCACACGAGGCCATCAAGCCCATGTGCCTGATCCAGAAGGAGTGGGCCAAGGAACTGGGCGTTGCCAAGCGCGAATATTGCCACGAGACCGACGACGAGGAACTCCACGAGCGCGTGCGCAAGGAGATTTATCCCAAGTGCTACGCTGTGGCTCAGGCTGGTAAGGCCGACAAGCAGTGGCGCAACGAGACCTTCCAGAAGGCCTACGACGACTTCATGGAGACCATCCCCGAGGAGGAGCGTGAGGAGAAGGAACCGATGATCAAGCGCTATTACGAGGAAGTACAGCGCGACGCCGTTCGCCGTTGCATCCTCGACGAACACATCCGCCTGGATGGCCGCAAGACCAACGAGATCCGTCCCATCCTCTGTGAGCCCGATTACCTGCCTTATCCCCACGGCTCGGCTCTGTTCAAGCGTGGCGAGACCCAGGCACTGGCTACTGTGACCCTCGGTACCAAGGACGACGAGAAGCTCATCGACGACGTGCTGCGTCACGAGAACGAGCGCTTCCTGTTGCACTATAACTTCCCCGCCTTCTCGACTGGTGAGGCACGCGCTCCCCGTGGCGTGAGCCGCCGCGAGATCGGTCATGGCAACCTGGCTCATCGCGCCCTCAAGCGCATGATCCCCGAGGATAACCCCTATTGCATCCGCATCGTCAGCGACATCCTGAGCAGCAACGGCTCATCATCGATGGCTACCGTCTGCGCTGGTTGCATGGCACTGCTCGACGCTGGTGTGAAACTCAAGAAGCCTGTTGCCGGTATCGCTATGGGTCTGATCACCGACGAGGGTAACGTGAAGCACGCCGTGCTGAGCGACATCCTGGGCGATGAGGACCACCTGGGTGACATGGACTTCAAGGTAACGGGTACCGTTGACGGTATCACCGCTACCCAGATGGATATCAAGTGCGACGGTCTGCCTTACGAGATTCTCGAGCAGGCATTGCACCAGGCCAAGGAAGGCCGTCTCCACATCCTTAACCTCATCAACGAGGCTATTCCCCAGCCTCGTGAGGACTACAAGCCCCACGTGCCCCGCATCGTCACCATGGTTATCGACAAGGAATTCATCGGTGCCGTTATTGGCAAGGGTGGTGAGGTTATCCAGGGTCTCCAGGAAGAGACTGGTACCACCATCAGCATCGAGGAAGTTGATGGCAAGGGAATCATCGAGATCGCTGCTGCCAACAAGGAGAGCATCGAGGCTGCCGTTGCCCGCATCAAGGCCATCACCGCAGTCCCCGAGGAGGGTCAGATCTACACCGGTAAGGTGGTCAGCATCCTTGAGTTCGGTGCCTTCGTTGAGTTCATGGCTGGCCGTGACGGTCTGCTGCACATCAGCGAGATCAGCTGGGATCGTCTTGAGAGCATGGAGGCCAGCGGCCTGCACGAGGGTGATGAGGTCACCGTCAAGCTCATCGAGATTGACAAGAAGACCGGTAAGTTCCGCCTGTCGATGCGTGCCCTCCAGGACAAGCCCGAGGGTTATGACGAGCGTCGCCAGGGTGGCAACCGTGGTCCCCGTCCCGGTGGCAATGGCAACAACGGTGGCAACCGTGGTCCGCGTCCCAATGGTCCGCGTCCTGGTGGCAATGGTGGCAACCGCGGTCCCCGTCCCAACGGCCCGCGCCGTCCCCGCCGTGACGACCGTCGCGACGACGAGTAATCCCACTGACAACACATCAGTCAATATAGCAAGCGCCGAGGCCCAACGCCCCGGCGCTTGTTTTCATCCCACCCGCCGTAAGTCATAAAAGGAAGATAATAAATACAATAAGCGCAAATTGGCATCAGCCCTCTCGCGATTAAAAGCAACACCTCAAAATCACATCTAGAAAACCATCCCTATTTTACCTTTTATAAGATATATTCGGTATAATAGCCGAAGAAGTCCAGCACCTCTATAACGGTGTCCAACATCGTGGGGTAGAATAGCCATATCAATAACATAAAGGAAAAAACGACACTGATGCTAACCAAAGTCTGGCGCCAGAGGGTCCCCCATATCCCGTAACCGAATAATTGCTTATAAGCGACAAAAAAATAGAACATAATCAACACGTCGTAAGCGGCTGTGCTGAAGTCGGATTTGATAAAATCAAGCGGTATTGTCAATAATGACAGCACGATGGTGAGCGTTTGTAAGAGCACTTGGATGAAGAAACCCTCAGGAAGTGTGTGATGTGGGGTGCGTGGCGAGCGTCTGAAGATGACCCATGTGGGAATGATGGCCAATGCCGACATGACCAGCATGGCCAAACTATAATGTTGCCTGATCCACAACTTATATCCCAGATCTCCCTGTTCCTCCAACGGCAGTTTCAACACTTCGGGAAAAAACCAGAAGTAGATATTCGCATAGATAAAAGCGACGATAAACAGCATCTTGACTGGCGGAAAACTCAACTGCCGCTTGCCACTGATATAGTCACCGATGAAATAACCCGGGCGATACAGGAGCTGCCAAATAGACATCGGCATCGATCGCGAGCCCAGTCCCCAGACGTCCATCACACCAATGCGGACACTGCGCCACGTTATGCGCCCAAGCTCCGCCTTTTGGGAACAGCGTGGACAATAATTACCGCGATAGCGGTGCCCGCAGCATTGGCAGCGATGCTCCTCTTCGCTCACATGACGGAACGGGGGCGTTCGCCGAACCCAGCGCTTAAAGCGCTCAAAATCCCCTTTCAGTGATTGCCGGTTCATTACCTATTTTATACTTAAATTTTGCTCATCGCAAAAATACGCAAAAAAACCGTATCAAACACCCCCTATCCACCAAAAACCGGCAAGGATTTACCCATTACCATAATAAGAGAACCCCATGACTAGCGCCACTAGGATGCAACCGCTCCCTTGGCGCTCCCTCCTGAGTGGCTAATGCCAATTATGTGAATTAAACGGATTAATGCGGTTCTTTTTTGTGATAATTCTTCTAATTCGCATTAGCGCCGCAGGCAAAAGGGCGCGAAAGCCTATCTTAACACTAAACTGCTCGCAACGCGAGCCTAAGTCTCATGGCAGCGCCTCGTAGTACCTGTCGAGCCACATGTCGCAGTATCGCACTCGCATGTGCCTTGCCCAAGTGGCCATTTCGCGATGACCCAGCAGATGCCAGGCGTTGTCGATGCGTTGGCCCAGGGTGATGCCTTCCACTTCCGAGACAAGGTTATCAAAGCTCGTGTAGGCTTCAAAATAGAGCGGGGCATCTACCCAGTAGTAATCCATCGCCAATAGTCTTTGGGCAGCTGCCCGCCAAATCCTAATGGCCATGGCGGGACAGCCTGACGCCATGCAGATGTCGCCCAGAGCTAGTGCCCTATGCGACATCTTGCGCGCGTTCTTCTCTCGGGCAATCGACGCTTCCTCATCATGGGCAATCTGGTTCAACACTTGGAGGTCCATGATGCGGAGGGCTCCACGGCGTGTGCAACTGCACACCTTGACAAAATGCTTTTGTCTTGCCATAACAATCTCAATAAGTTAAAGAACGTCAGTTTGTTAACTCACTGGGAATGTTGTATGTAAAAAAGCACAACAATCCCATGAATGGCTGATTACACAGCCGTTTCTTGGGATTGTTGTAAAATTCTGGGCGCAAAGATAAGTGTATTTCAACCAAACGACCAAATCTTTTCACTGAAAAATTTCATTGGCTTCCAGGTTACCGACAGAGCGGTGATGCGGATGCTTATCATGGTTTTAGCGGTCTTGCGAGGGGTTACCCCGACGAAGTGGGACGGCCACGCCAAGGCGTAGCCGCTTCACTAATCTCTAATCTCTAATCTCTAATCACTAATCTCTAATCCGCGAGCATCGCGAGCACTAGTCGTCCATGCCCATGAAGTGGCCCTGGCGGTCAAAGCTCAGCTCCATTCCATTAGAGAGCTCGATCTCATAGCCAAAGTGCTCCTTGTGGATCTTGACGATAGGCATCTGGTAGTTACCACTTACATAGGTGGCGATAGCCTTCGGGATGAAGGCAGCGGGAACGCCTTTTCCTCTCGATTCAATCGTTTCCCACTGGTTATTGGCATCAAAGTCGAGTTCGGTGCCGTCGTTCAGATAGACGTCATACTCCATGCCGCCATGATCGTGATCGGGCTCAACACCCACTACCGAAGCATTGGGGAAATTCTGCTTGATGAAAGTGGTGATGGGGTCGGGCAATGATTGGGCCGCGGCAGTAGCAGCTGCTTGGGCTTGGGCGGGATCCTGAGCCATGGTTGAATCTACGGGAGCGGCTTGAGCTGGTTGCTGTTGGGCAGGCACAGCGACTTGCTGTTGCTGATAAGCAGCATCGTTATTATTTCCCGAGCAGGACCATAACGTGAAGAGAATTACACCAATAGACAATACTTTAAAATACATCTTATTCATTTGTTAAGTTGTTATTTTAATAAAATGTGGACTTGTGAAAGGTCTTTCAACGCGAATTACACAAAATTGACGAATAATATATTTAACGAAATTAGCATTACCCCCGCAGAGGGTGTGCTAACCTTTGTGATGCGGATTAGTCGTCAATGTCGATGACTTGGAATGTGGGGCTGTACTCTACTTCGAGGCCATTGTTGAGCTTCACCTCATAGCCACGACGATTGCGGTCAAGTTTGAGGATAATGGCACCAGGGAAGGTGGCATTGATGTTCGTCTTGATTTCCTCGGGAATCAGTTCTGCGGGGACAAGCGATGAACGGCAGTCAATCTCTTTCCAGTTGCCTTGCTTGTCAAATTCCACCTTCTCACCGCTGCTGTAACGGATGGCGTAGTCATCCCAATCCACGGTCACTACAAGGGGCACCTTGTTGGCAAAATACTGCTTGAGAAATGCTTGGGCAACCTCTGGCAGCTGGTCGTAGGTGATCACTTGGTCATGGTCGGCCTTGGCGTTGAAGCTCACCAGCATAACGACCAACAAAAGGATAGCTTTAATACTTCTTTTCATCTTAGTCAATTGATTTGAATAATAAAAAATTTTTTTCGCGGGCAAAGGTACAACATTTTTGATAATGACAATAGTTTTACCTAATAATCTGTTCGATAGGAAAAAAGTAACGATTAACCCCATGCCTGTAGCAGCTGCCTCAGAAAACTCAGGCTTTTCAGTTGCCGATAAGTAGCGCGCAACGATACCCAATAACGCGTTTTTTATTGAAGATGATTAACTATAATAGAAAAAAAGTGTATTTTTGCAGCGACTAAAGTGATATTTATTATGAAAAAATTATTCGCTTGTGGCATTTTCGCCTTTTTGATGTTGCTGACTGGGTGTACCGACAAACCCGTTTTGCCCGCCCAGTTGCCCATGCCCATTACGTCATTCATCCAGCAGAACTTCCCCGGACAGACCATCTCGTTTGCCCAGAAGGATCTTGAGATTACTGGATGGCAGTACGATGTCGTGCTTGCCGATGGTACCCAGATTGAATTTGACACCGACCAAGTGTGGGACAAGATTCAGAGTACATTGACCAACCCTGTACCCACAGCATTGATCCCCGCACCGATCGTGACACAAATTCAGGCCCAATTCCCGCAAGCCATGATACTCAAGATTGACAAGGAGAGTTATGGCTATGAGATTGAGCTCGCCAATGGTCTTGAACTCAAGTTCAACGAGCAGGGTGCGCTCATGGAGATGGATGATTAATGCTCGCTGCGCTCGCAGATTAGAGATTAGAGATTAGTGATTAGTGAAGCATTCGCCTCCTGACAACTAACAACTGACAACTGACAACTAACAACTGAATAAAAAAATGAAGAAAATCAAATTTTTACTGTTGATGGCTATGGTCATGACCATGAGCCTCACGATGAGTGCCGATGATGATGACCGCGTGATCACCTTTGATCAGCTGCCGCAGACCGCACAGGCTTTTCATAAAGCCCATTTCGCCACTAAGGCGCCCCTGTTGGTGACCGCCGACTGGGATGACTATACCATCCGCTATGAGAGCGGTGAGAAGGTGGAGTTTGACCGTTCCGGCAACTGGAAGGACATCGAGTGCTATAACGGCAAGGTGCCTGCTGCTGCCGTCCCCACACAAATCAGCACCTACGTCACCAACACCTTCCCTGGCAAGTCAATCATTAAGATTGAGCGCCACCGCAGCGTCTATGAGGTGAAGCTCAACAACGGTATGGAAATTGAGTTCAACCGCAATTTCCAGGTTATCGACACCGACTACGACGATTAATCTTGTATAGGCTTTAGAATTTAGGTGTTAGGTATTAGGTCGCGGATGCTCGCTAAAGCCTAAAACCTGACACCTAAATCCTTAAGAAACTCAATGGATATCAAGGCAGCATATCGACGTTTCAGGCAGTGGCAGCATAACCCGCATGATAACGAGTTTACCTCGCTCGACACGCAGCATTGCCACAACTGTGGCCATGACTTCGTGGGCAACTTCTGTCCCTATTGCTCTCAGAAGTCGGGACTGGGACCCATCACATGGCACAGTGTGTGGCGCAGTATCGCCGAGGTTTGGGGCATGCACAACCGCTCGCTGCTCTACTCGGTGGTGCAACTATTCCTGCGTCCCGGCTACTTCATCAGCGACTACATCAGTGGCAAGCGCCAAGTGAGTTTCCCGCCTGTCAAGATGCTGGCCATCATCGCCGTGCTTGGTGTGATTGTCGATTTCCTCACGGGTGCGATCCATGGTATGATCCGCGTCAACCCCGAAGCAAAGATGTCCTATATCACTAAAGTGTTCTCCTGGTTGAACGTTCATCTCAATGGTGCCTTCCCACCTCCGAGCGACTTCCTGAACGCTATGTTGAAGTGGCTCAACACCCATCCTGACATTTTGACCTTGATCATGCTCTCCTTCTTGATAGTCCCCAACTATTTTATATTCCGCTTTGCTCCGCGCAACACGCACCACACGATTCCCCAGGGCTTCTTTATCCAAGTGTTCAGTACGGTCGTGTTTATGATCTTGAACATGTTCTACGACATCACATCTCTGGGATGGTTCGTGTTTATTATTGCCGAACTACTGCTTTTCTTCACTTATAAGCAGCTGTTTGGCTACGGAGTATGGGGGACCTTATGGCGCCTGGTGATGACCTTCGTGTGCGCCTATACCTTATGGTCTGTCCTGTTGAATGTAAACTATGGCATCCATCTTATGCGCTTGGGCCAAAGCGAAGCGGCTCAAGGCTATTTCCTCAACGTCCCCATCGCCCTCGTTTTGGTTGTCATTATCCTTGGAGCCTGTTACTTCATCAGCAAGCCCCGCCCAACCAAGCCCGCCGCTATGTAGAGACGCAAAATTTTGCGTCTCCAGGGTAGCACTTGGTAAAGTTTAACAATATACTCAACGCCCCCCAACCTCATCAATGAGAGGGTTGGGGGGCGTTGATACATTCTAGAGAGTTACTTCTGTTTTCTTACGTTGATATTATTCCCCATTATCACTGTAAGTAATTTTGCTGACGTGCACAAAGCCTATCAATTGATAATGCTCTGATTTGTCTTCACCGATTCTTTCTTCAAGCACGCCCATCCATTGATTGTTATCGTCGGCGAGAAGCCCAATGAAATGATGGCCTTTGGGCAAAGTCTTGACGACCTTTGACTTGGTTGTGGCATATTGGCGGACGTTCACAGTGCCGTCGGGGTCGGTGACGGTGCACTCACAGATGTTTTCAGCAAGTTCACCATCAAGAAAAGCCCGATCGAATTGCATGTAGCCGATGTACGGACCCTTTGCGGATTTGCTCACATGATACCAATCCTTGTTGTCACATGGGGTGATGTAAATATAGGCATCGTCAACGCTCTCATTCTTTAAGGTATTGACAACAGGAGAAGAGGTAGAAGGCTCTTGATAGACATTCAATTGCTTCTCACCATCCTTGTAGGAGAAGAAAAACACACAGCGGCCGGCCTCTTCGCCTTCAACGGCCTGATCCATCGTTTCTGATTTCATGGCAACTTCATCGACCGCCGTTTCCTCTGCAGCTTGCTCCTCATGTACGCTTTGACCGCACCCTGTAAGTAACAACGCAATCATCATGACTGCAAAACTCAACAAATTTTTCATCATAGCTATTGTTTTTTGTAGTTGATAATTTGTCTATTATTGTTTTATCTGTCGCAAAGGTAATAGAATTATCACAGCCAACAATAAGCCGATAGCTCTTTATCGCAAAAAACTTCGCGTCTTTGCGACTTAGCGCTGTTGTCGTTTGAGTTGCATCATACGGCGATAGAGCGTAATGCCACATAGCGGCACTGCTGTTCCCACGATGGTGTACAGCACCCAGAACAGGTCGGTCGTGCTGTGCTCGTGGATGACCATGTGGCAGCCGATTTGTCCCCAGTCCAGTCCGTAGTACCAGATCTTGAGCGCCGACACAATCTTGAACGAAATGATGTGGAACACGTAGATGTACAACGTGTTGTTGCCGCAATAGACCATAAAGCGCTTCACGATGCCGTCGTGATGATCCAGCCACGATGCGATGTGATGCACCATCAGGAAGCCGATGGCACCGGTGACAGGCAAGGTGAAGACAGTTCTGAGTTCAGTTTTCAATGCCATGCCCTGGAACCCCAAGGCAGCACCGCCCACCAGCAGTCCTAGATATAGCAATGTCAGAGCCCAGTGCTCAGGAATGCGGTCCTCATGGCGACGGTATAGTACACCCAGGCTAAAGAACAGCACGCCCCAACACTCACGGATGCCGCCCTGAACGATAGTCGCGATTCTCAGCCCATTGGCCACCTTGAACCAAGCGAACCCGATAGCCAGCACGGCAATCACAATGGGGATCGTATCATGGTTGAGCCACTTGCGGCGGTTATGTAGCAGCAAGTACAGGATCAGGAACACGATGCTCGATACCAGCAGCGCCCTGAAGAACCAGAATGCTCCAGCCAGGAACTCGTCATAGCCGCCCATCGAGAAGATGATGTGGACCAGCCGTTGCCAGAACTGGTGCCACGTATAGGGGTGGGTGACACCGCCCGTCCAGTTGCCGTATTGCTCGTTCATCAACCCGATCTTGAAAAACAGATTGTGAAGCACCAGGAAAAAAAGACTCCATTTCACAAACGGCATATACAACCCCTTGAATCGCTTCACGCAGAATGTCCACGGGTCGCTCAGGTACTTCTTGTCAAAAAAGTAACCCGCCGCAATAAAGAATACCGGCATGTGGAACAAGTAGATAAATGTCACCAGTAGCGTCGGCCCCTCGGCATGCCCTGCACACATCAGTATAATCGCAATCGCCTTACAAATCGATAGCGTGGTATTATCTCGTTTCACTTAGAACAATTTTAGAAAGTTTCATTAGTGTCCGGTAAATATATTCAACATCTGCATAATTCACTACATATGAGTCGCATAAGCATTTCTGCTGTATCATGGGCTTGGCTTTTGCCTCGTAGAGGCAGGTCGGGTCGAAGACTCGACTTTTATGGAAAACACCATGCAAGCTCATCG
>ONLH01000010.1 GCA_900318645.1 uncultured Prevotellaceae bacterium | reverse complement strand
TGAGCTTGCATGGTGTTTTCCATAAAAGTCGAGTCTTCGACCCGACCTGCCTCTACGAGGCAAAAGCCAAGCCCATGATACAGCAGAAATGCTTATTCGGCTCATATATAGCAAATTATGCCGATATTGGATATCTTTGCTGGACACTAATGATTTTTTCCTGTATTTCTTGTTTTTGATACTTAGCGACTTAGAGGCTTAGCGTGAGGCATTCTCTGGCCGACACTGATAAAAAAGAACCAGGGGCGCGCTGTCTCAGCGAACCCCTGGAATAGTTACTGTGGTTATGAAAAATTATTAATCTTATGTTAGTTATAAATAACTACCTTTTTCAGATTAGCGAACCACCTTGGTGGTGCTTGTCGTGCCATCCGAGTAGCGGGTGATCACGATGTTGATGCCGTTGAACGGCTTGTCGCTCTTCATACCCTGTGCGTTCACATAGGTACGGCTTACAACCTCACCAGTGTAGTTCATCACATTGATACCGGTGGTAATCTGCGGATCGAAGCTTTCTGATTCAGAGCCGTTACCGGGACGGTCGGGACCATCACCAGCGCGGGTGTTCCAACCGGGGGTCATGTAGTAGAAGCGTACATATACCTTCAGGTCGTCAATGCCGCTGAACGGTCCACCGAAGTACATGTTGCTATTCCAACCGGGATTGTCAGCTGAGGGCTTGTCTTCACTGATGTTCTTAGTGAAGTTCAGATCAGTAGGACTCCAAGTGCCACTCTCGAGGTCGAAGCTGCCAACGCAGTACTTGCCGGTGATAGCACCATCGTCAGCCCAGTGCTGACCGGGAATGTTAGGATCTACATTTGCGGCAACCTGCGTGCACTTGCGCAGCTTGCCACTCGGGCTCTCAACGAATACGCGGAACATGTAGGGCTCATAGGGGATGTTGCTGACAGTCTTCTGAGGCAGGTATCCCTGAGCATTGACACCGAGGAAGTACAGACAATAGGGTTCGTCACCGACAGTCCAGCTGTTGGACGGGTTGAGGTCACCATTTTGCTTAGTCTGCTTCTTTGCGATTGAAGAAAGCACCTCAACCATACCTACACCAGTCTTCCACAGCGGGCCACCATAGGTGTTGTCCTTACCGTCTTGCTCGTAGTAGCGGCGGTGGAGACCCCATGTTGATACCGAAGGAGCATAGGTGAAGTAGTTATTCTCCACATACTTACCATGGACATAGTCCTCAACGAAGTAGTGGTGGATGTCGGCGGGGCAGGTCTGCTCAAACTTGGGCTCACTGAGTGCGCCACTGTACATCTCCATGTAGCTACCGCTGGTCATCTGCTGGAGCTGGGTGAGCCAGCTGCCATTTTCCTCGGGATCGCCGTTAGCCTTACCCTGCATCTGATAATACAGGATGAAAGGATCGCTCTCACGCAGGTCCATGGTCACGTCAGCGCTGATGATGTCCATAGCCAGTTTAGCGTCGGTGTCGCCGTCGATCTGGGCCTTGGTGTGGTTACCGTGAACCTCTACCTGAGTCTTCTCGATGTCTACATCTACAGTACCCGTCTTCTTGACGCCCGCGCCGTTGGGTCCGTTGGGCTCATACCTCAGCACGTAGTAGTACTTGTCGGGATGGCTATTGTCATCGGGAATCGTTTGCTTGAGCTGATCAACGATAGGCAGGTTGCCCAGACGAAGCATGTCGCCCTCGATAACGGGAGCCTCGCCACCAGCAGGCCTCTCGTAAGTGATGTCATCAATCAGTACGCCGAATACATTGTTAGAGTAGTGATGGATAGCGAAGTACTTGGCTCCTGCAGGCAGGATAGCTGATTTCAGTTGCCAATCTAAGTTATTATCACTGAACTGCTGAACTACTGTCGTGAAACTTGTGGGATTATTATCGGTGGTTGAAATGCGCACCTCATAGAGCTCAGGACCATACTCATTAGATAATGCACGCTCATAGAAAGTGATGGTCTGTGCGTTGCCGCTCAACAGGGGCGAGATCAGCCAGTGGTCGGCTGGTCCGTCAAATGTTCCTCCCTCTGATGTTGGTATCGGGCAAATGGATTCTAGGTACTGGTCACCGTTATTGGCAGCGATTCCGGCACCTGCAATAGTGGTGTTGTATACAAACCAGGCATGGGGCTCTCCCTCGTTAGTGAAGTCTGTACCATCGACACCCCATACTTCACCACCGGTGGAGTCGTAGAGCCTCCAGTCACCAAATACACCATAATGATTATCGGCGGTGATGCCACCAGTCGAGAAGGGCGGGAACATGCTCTGATCCTCAAAGCCCTCGGTAATAGTCTCGACCTCGCCAGCGCGCATGGGAGCGTGGAGAGCGTTGCTTGAGAGGTTCCAGGTGTAGGTGTTGGGCTGGGTGGAATTGTTATCAACCGTCTTGGTGTTGTCGTTGACGGCCACCTTTGCAACGGAACTACCGTCACCGTAGGCCACGATTTCTACAGTCACGTTGGTGTAGCTGCTGTTGTTCAAGATGCCAGGGATAGCGATGTATCCACCGCCCTCGAGGTAGTAATCACCAGTGGTTGCATACTTCTCCCACAGTGAACCAGGTGACAGAATCCAGTTGCTGGGCAAACTGGTCTGAGTGTTTGTCCAAGTGTTACCGGTGATGTTAGAGCCGTTGTTCTTTATCCTGATGGACTTGAAGTTCACTTGGAAGCCGTTGGGTTGGATGATGATGTCACCGTTGCCACGAACGCGCACGTAACCCTCATCGGGAATTTGCATGGCACTGCGTGTGTACTTCGGCGTCTCAAGAATCTGCTGACCGTCCTCATAGGTAACAGTGTAGTGAACCCTCTCTTCGCTCGGCTGGTCGAACTTCAGGGTAGCAATCTTCTTCTCGGAAGCATCAGTGTTATCCCAGCGGTAGAGGTTGAACGAGTTCATGCCACTGGTGACTTTAGTCAAGCTCAGACCATTGAAGACGTCGTTATCAACATGCAGGAAGTTGCGGTACCAGTTAGCCTTGTCGGTGCCATTGTCACGAACGACGAAGTCGCTCTCGTGGTGGTCAAGCTTCAGAATCAGGAAGTCGTCCCAACCAGGGATGGTCACGTTGTCCTCGTTACTCCAGGCGATGAAAGCGGGATGCTCGGTGTCATCAGGAGTACCCATGACGATGTAGTCGATGGTGTAGCTGTGCTCAAACTGCTCAACGTAGTAAACGAGTGTAGTCAAACCAGTCTCACCATCGGTGTTGGTGTAACCCTCGACAACGAGTTTCTGCCTCTGGCCGTTCTCGTCATAGTAATAGACGGTGTAGGTCTGGGGCACGTTGTGGCCCGACATCTCATTCAGTGACGATACCCAAGTCAAGGTCACCTTATAGTTGCGGTTATCCGGCTCATAAACGTAGGCCACGGGGTCGGCCTCGGCATGCAAGGTGATTTTGTAGATACCCACCTTGGGAGCATACTTGGGATTGTACTGAGCATAATATGCTGACCATACACCAGCTCCACCATTATAGGTTGTCTGTTGGCCAGTAGTAGTGTAATATTGATAGGGCACGAAGCTGCGGCCATCGACATATTGGCGGGTGGATCCATTAATCGTTGCAGGATTCCACCACTGAGCCAGACGGTAGTCGGGGATAAAGAAGTTCATGCCCGACATAGCGTAGTAGGTCGTACCGGTGTTACCCGACATCGAGAACTGGTGACCGTTCTGAATCACCGAAGCACAGTCGTGAACGATGTCATAGACGCTACCCTCGTTCATCTTGCTGTAGAAGTTGTCGATCTGGTCACCAGCGCCTCCAGCGGTGGGACTGAATTCCTCAAACATCTGCTCGAAAGCGACTTCCTCACCGATATAACCAGGGTAGGTTCCGTAGTTGATCCAGTAATTCACACGGTCTGCTTTCTTACGGGCCTGACCCTTGCTGAGGAAGAAGAACTTATTGTAACGGCCATCGCAATTAAACACGGTGCCACGGGTGTAGTCGCCCTGAACACCGATAAGCAGACCGTCGGTGAGCAGCTTCACCTGATCAATGGTCTTGCTGATCCAGTCGATAACTTCAGCCTTGGAATAGAACGAACAGGAACCAAGGTATGACAGAGGCTCATCATAAATATCGGCATCGTTCTTTACCGAAACCACTAGAGCGGTATAGCCTTCTTGATTGGGGGTGTAGGTGCCGTCAGCAGCCAACGTCTCGGTGCCGGTGATGGTCCATCCATAATCTCTGAGGGCTTGTGATACTGTAGGAGTATAATCAAGTTTGTCATGGGTCTTGATCTCACTGGGCGTGTAGGGCGTCTGGGAGAAGTTGTTGCAAGTAATGGTATTTGTATAACCCTCATCATTACAAGCGGTGACAATAACCCTAATGCTGCGGTAGTTGCCGCTGCTAAATTGACTGGAAGGAATCGTGATACTTCTGCTACCACCATAATTGTTGAAGTAGCAGAAAAGTCCAGTTTGTGACAAGTTAACGGTGCCTGATACTGTCCAACCAGTTGCAGCTGCAATATTTGTGCCATTGTCAACGGCAGTCCATTGCTTGATGATTTGACCATCGCCAATCAGGTAAATAGCGCCAAAATTAATATAATTTCCGCTAAAATTGATGATCAAGTTGTTGTTAGGCACAGCGGTGTAGGATGCGCCAATGTCCCAACCGCCACCGATACCGCCGTAATAGACGGGGTCAACACGATTGGGAAAAGAACTCAGCGCCAGATCATTAGCATTCCAAGCGCTATATGACGGGCCAGGGAAGGCGGGGTTTGAATAGACAAACCTTAACAGCTCATAGATCTGCTCGGGCTTGGTGGCCACGTCGGTCGCTTTGCTGGTGTGGGAGCCTTCGGCATCGGTCCACGTGTACTTCAGTTCAGCGGCTTCTTCCGCTTTCAACGTCACCATGTCGGTGTAAGCACGGTCGGCGCGCATCGGAGCGTTAGCCCTCTTGTGGGCTTTCGTCAGCGACTGTGCCGATGCGCTACTGGTCCAGCCCACTGCAAGCAGCAGGCCGAACAACAAAGTTGTTAGTTTCATTTTCATATTATCCACAATTTAATTAATTAAATAAGGTTAAATAATCTCGTATTCAGCAACTTATCATCAAATTGGGGGCGGCGCATTGCAGGCTTGTGGCTTGAAAAAAACACTTAGTTAGCTGCTCTTGATGAAGTAGCGGTTTGTTCTCAGTTACACCCTTTACTGCAAGACCTATCTCCTAATCTATGATAATTCTCCTTTATATCAAGGTACAAAAGTACTGCCAAAATTTGTTATGTGCAATTTTTATGCCAAATATTTTTACTTTTTCTGTGTTAATGCGAATAATCAACCCAGATAATGCTTATGTCTAAAAAAAATGACAGATAGAAGATGCGGGTGCTGCCCGCAGTTTAGAGTTTAGAGTTTAGTGAGGCATCCGCAAGGGGTTGAAAACAAGAAATACAAAAAAGACAAATATATTGTTTTTCTTGTATTTCTTGTTTTTAAAATACGAAGCCTTACGGCGTGATGGCTCTTGTTTAAGTTGTTTTTTTAAAAAACGTGCGTTAACCTTCAGAGAATTCAGACTATTCAGTTGTTTTTCAATAGAATGCGGATGCCTTAGTGTTTATTGTATTTATTGATTTCCTTTTTAGGATTAGGGGGTTTTAGGGCCTGGTGGCGGCGGTGAGGATGTCGATGGCGCGGTCCAGGATGGCGTCATGGGTGCGGTCGTCAAGGTCCATGTCGATACGGACGTCGGGGGCTACGCCGAACTCCGTCAACCTGCCTTGTGCATCCATGATGGGGCAAGACGAGAAGCGCACGCGCCAGCCGTTGGGCAGCTCGCTGGTGAAGGGTAGTCCACAGCCTCCGCCTGTCGTGTCGCCCACGACGGTGACCTGGTCGAGTGATTTCATGATAGAGACAAAATTGTTGGTTGCGCTGAAGGAGCCGCGGCTCGCCAGCACCACCACGGGCTTGAGGTAATGGATGTGGTTGCGGGTCGGCTCGAAGTAGTAGGGATAGGGTTCGCTCACGTCGTTGTGGCCTGGGCCCGTCTTGTGGCAGATGTAGCCCGCCAGCGTCCGCTGGTCGATGAATCGCGAGACGAGTTTCTCGACGTTGGTCAGCAAGCCGCCGCCGTTGTCGCGCACGTCGATGATGAGGCCGTCGGCAGTTGATAAGTAGCTGAGTATCAAGTCGAGGTTTCCCTCTCCGATGCTTGATGAGAAGGAGCCGTAGTACATGTAGCCGAAGTTGCTGGGCAGGATCTGGTACTTAATGCCGCTGGCCCTCTTATAGTCAAAGTTGAGGTAATGCTGGTCGATGAGGCGCTCGTCGTAGTTGACGGGCCACTGCTCCCATATCCAGTAGCGCGACACGTCGTGGCTGGCGATGAGGTTGGTGTGTCCGTCGCGCAGCTCCTTGAGCATGTCGCCGCAGATGTCGAACAATTCCCTGTCGGTCATCTCGTTAGACACGCGGGTACGGTAACGCTGATGCACCTCGTTCCAGTCCACTCCCTTGTAGTCAAAGAAAGCGTAGTGCTCGTCCATGATGCTCCACAGCGCCTCGAAGTTCCCCACCTGGTCTCGTTCAAACTCGTCCTTCTCGGCACAGCCCACAACCGCAATACTGCACAGAAAAAGAAGAAAATAAGTACAATAAATACTATGGCATCCGCGCCCGGTTTTAAACGCTAATTTCACGAATTCCACGAATTTTAATAATAAATACTTCGTGAAATCGGCGTAATTCGTATTAGCCCCGATGGGAATGTATCTGGATAGCATTGTTATTATTGTATTTATTGTTTTCGTTCTTTAACCTTTAACGCTGCGAGTGTTAGCGAGCTCAGTGTCCGATGCCGAGGACCAGAGAGTGGGTGAAGTCGTGGACCTTGAGGTGGTTGACGGTCCAGTGCTCCAGGCGGTTGCGATAACCGATGCGCAGGGTGGTCTTGCCCATGTGCAGGTCAACACCCAGGTAGTTCGTCATGTCAAAGCGGTTGCCCCACCAGCTCAAATGGGCCAAGTTCTTGTGGTTGCCCAGGTAGATCTCGTAGTAGCTCTCGTCATACTCCGGTGCAAAAAATACTCCCGCCACGGGCAGCTGCATCTGGTAGCGCAGCGTGATGGGTTTCCGCAGCAGTCGCGTGTGCCAGGCTGCCATGGCAGTGGCTCCCACGTTCCAGTGTGCCCTGACGGACACAGGGTTGTTGCTGTTGACCTCGTTATAGACGATGCCCGCCCGTAGTTGGGTCATCGGGCCCACCGACACGTCCACACGGTGAGCAACAAGTTGTCGCCACTGCCGCTGCATGCCGAAGGTGATGTCACCCATCAGCTTGTCCAGGTCGTTGTTCTTGGCTGGATTTTCCACGTGGTTGTAGTCTGCTCCCACTTGGAGCTGCCACAGCCACGTCTCGGGGCGCGCCTTCAGGGGCCGCACCGTCTCGTAGCCCAGTGCGAGGTCCAGTCCGTCGTAGGTGATGGGCGTCAGGTAGCTGTCGTGGATGGAAGCATAGCCCGCATCGACCGTAAACATCGACACCTGCTCCTGCCCTGCAGCCTCAATACTACTGAACAAAAGACAAAACAAGATAGGAAAACAATAAGTACAATAAACACTATGGCATCCGCGCTGTTTTTTCAATGCGAATTTCACGAATCTGACTAATTCCACGAATTTATAAAACAAGCAATTCGTGAAATTAGCGAAATTGGCATTTTCCCTGCTGCGTATGAACCTGGATAGCATTGTCATTATTGTATTTATTGTCTTCCTTTTTTGTCGTTATTCTTCGTCAAAGGGGATGCGCTGCTGGCCAGTGAAGCTGTCGAGCACTTCGTCCTGGCTGATGCCGTCGTTGATGGGCCTGGTGCTGTTGTCGTCCTCGTCGGGCGTAGCCACAGTCGGCTCTGCCTCCTCGACGGGAGCCGGCTCACGCGGCTCAATCTCGGTGATGTTGGCCACTTCCCAGTTGGTCACGCGGCGCCCCTTGGCCTTGAAGGTCTTCACGCCGATAAACTCCTCGGCGTCAATAATGAACGGCTCGCGGAAGGCATCGCCGCCACCCATCTTCACCTCGAAGCGCGGACACGGCTCATCGCTGAGCAGCAACAGGTGTGACTCGGGATTGGTGCCGATGAAGCTCTGCTTCTTGGTGTTGTCCTCAAGGGTGAAACGCTTCACGTAGGGGTGTCCCTGGTCGGCATCGTCAAGCACGGCTGTCCACACTTTGCCCTTGTCAAATTTCTCAATGCGCAGGATGCCCTCGTCATAGTGGTTGGTCGCCTCGGCACTGGTGGTGTAGAACTCGCCACCCTGCATGATGACCAGGATGCGGTCGTCGCCACCGAACAGGCCCAGCGAGCGTCCGTGGCCCTCGTAGTTGATGCGCAGGATGTCCGGATCGAACCACACTTCGCGGTCGCCCAGCGTTGATTGGCCCGCTTCCTTGAGCGAGATGCGGTGAATCTCATTCTTGGTCACGATGTTGCCACGTGCCTGCTTGCCCTTGATGGCCAGATCTGCCAGATTGACGTCAAACTGCAGGATCTTCAACCTGAATTTGGGTTTGAGGGTGATGCGTAGCACCTCGGCCTCGCCGTTGGGGTTGGCGGTGAACCATACAATCTTGCTGCCTGGCTTACCCTGGGTGATGTCATACTCCTTGTCGCGCGTGATACCTGTCACGGCAAATCGCTTCATGTAGGTCGTTCCGCCGCGTCCATCTAGGTACAACACATTATATATAGTTCGGTCATCACCTTTCTTGAACACGTTCAGGTACAGGATGTTCTTGCCCACGTAGATTTTTTCGGCCACCTTGGTGACTTTGAACTTGCCGTCCTTGTAGAAGATGATGATGTCATCGATGTCCGAGCAGTTGCACACAAACTCGTCCTTCTTCAACGACGTGCCGATGAAGCCGTCAGTGCGGTTGATATAGAGCTTCTGGTTGGCCTCGGCGACCTTGCTGGCGACGATGGTGTCAAACTCGCGGATGATGGTGCGGCGCGGGTATTTGGACCCGTACTTGGTCTTCAGTCCATCGTACCACTCGATGGTGTACTCCGTCAGGTGGGCCAGCTTGTAGTCGATGTCCTCGATGCGTTCCTTCAGGCGCGCGATGTTCTCTTCGGCCTTATCGCTGTTGTACTTGATGATGCGCTTCATCGGGATCTCGAGCAGGCGCAGCAGGTCATCCTGGGTAATCTCGCGGTAAAATTGCGGCTTGTAGGGCTTCAAACGCTTGTCGATGTGCTTGAGGGCCTTTTCCTGATCCTTAGCGTTCTCAAACTCCTTGTCCTTGTAGATGCGTTCCTCGATGAAGATTTTTTCCAGTGACACGTTATGCAGGGCCTCCATGGTCTCGCCGCGCTGGATGTTGAGCTCGTGGCGCAGGATGTCGCGTGTGCGGTCCACACTGTAGCGCAGCACGTCGCTCACGGTGAGGAACTGCGGCTTCTGGTCCTTGATGACGCAGCAGTTGGGCCAGATGGAGATTTCACAGTCGGTGAAGGCATACAGGGCATCGATGGCAATGTCGCTGCTCGTGCCCGCCTGGAGGGAGACGATAATCTCGGCCGTGGCGCTGGTATTGTCCTCGACTTTACGGATTTTGATCTTGCCGCGCTCGCCAGCCTTGAGGATGGACTCGATGACCGTGCTGGTGGTCTTGCCATAGGGGACGTCCTTGACCAGCAATGTCTTGTTGTCGAGTTTCTCTATCTTGGAACGTACGCGAACATAGCCGCCGCGCTCGCCGTCATTATAGTGGCTCACGTCGATGTAGCCGCCCGTCTGGAAGTCGGGGTAGAGGTGGAATTCCTCGCCGCGCAGGTAGCTGATGGCCGCATCACAGACCTCGTTGAAGTTGTGCGGCAGAATTTTGCATGACAGGCCGACGGCGATACCCTCGGCGCCCTGTGTCAGCAGCAAGGGAAATTTGGCGGGCAGCGTCAGCGGTTCGCGTTTGCGGCCGTCGTAGGACAGTCCCCAGTCGGTTACCTTGGGGTTATAGACCGCATCGAGGGCAAACTCGCTCAATCTGGCCTCGATGTAACGGCCAGCAGCCGCACCGTCGCCGGTGAGGATGTTACCCCAGTTACCCTGGGTGTCAATGAGCAGCTCCTTCTGTCCCAACTGCACCAGTGCACTGTAGATGGAAGCATCACCGTGAGGGTGGTACTGCATCGTCAAGCCCACGATGTTGGCCACCTTGTTGAAGTGGCCGTCGTCGGCTTCCTTCATGGCATGCATGATGCGTCGCTGCACGGGCTTGAAGCCATCCTCGATGTGAGGCACGGCACGCTCGAGAATCACATAGGAAGCATAGTCGAGAAACCAATTCTCGTACATGCCGCTGAGCTGCAGCTTCTTATCTTTAGGCACCTGGTAGCTGGAGTGGGCCTGTGGCTCATTGCCGTCATCGCCGCCGTCACCACCGTCGGGGGTGGGGGCATCGTTGCCGTTGTCGTTGCCTTGGGGATCCTCGGTAGGCTCCTGAGTCTCCATGCCTTCCAGTTCGTCGTCGTCTTTCTTCATATTAAATATAGCGTTTTAACCTGCAAAGATAGTAAAAAGTTTTCAGTCTTCAGTTTTCAGTTTTCAGTTTTTTGGCTACAAATGCAAAAACGCGACTAAAGAGACATCTCTTAGTCACGTTTTTTGTGATGATGAAAACGGTATCTATAGTCCCTCGATGCGGACGATGGGGCCTAAGGGTCGCAGGTTGTCCTCGTTGCCGCCATGGGTGGTGAGAATCCATGCCAGCGGCTTGTGGCGCTTGTCGTCGGGCAGTTTGGGAGTGGGGGCGTAGCCGTCGGTGAGGAACACCAATCCGTCATACTCCTCGTGCTCGTAATAGAAGTCGATGGCAGGCTGGAAATTGGTGCCGCCGCGCCCGATGACGCGGATACCGTTGGCCGCCTGCTTGAGGGCTATGGGCTTCTCGGTGGTGATTTTGCTGTCAAACTCAATGACTTCGATGCTTTCGATACCCTGCTTGAAGAAGCGGTTGATGACGGCGAGGAACTTTTTGATGTCCTCGTCGGGGACACTGCCGCTGACATCGACGGCGACCAGCAGCCGCGTGCTATAGGCATACTGGCTGCCCATCGCATCCCAACCGTAGCGTCGGTTGGGCCTCATGCGCGTCAGGTGCCGCTTGGTGCTCAAGATGCTGGCACGGAACTGGCTGAGGATGGCGCGGAAGTTCTGCTTGCTCACCAGTGTGCTCTCGATCAAGGCACGCAGGTCACCGCCCAGTGAACCCCACTGATTGCACCGTTGGGCGGTCTCGATCTCGTGGTTCACCTTCTCGCTCATCAGTTCGTCCTCGTCCCACAGCGACGCTCCGGCATCGGCCTCCAGCAGGTCCTCGGTCAGGCTGTCGCCATCGCCATTACCATCGCCGGGCAGGTTCATGTCAATGGGGATGCCGTTGCCGTCAGCATCCTGTTCAAGCTGCAACACCTGGCCTGCCATGAGCGAGTAATACTGCTCAAACGCTTGGTCACGCGGCACGTTAAAGATGCGTGGCGGCTCCAGCCCGATGGTGTCCATACCCTCCAGGTTGTCACACAACGTCAGGTCGCTCGACAAGCGCATCACGTCGCGGCGCGGATTGTAGGGCTGGCGCTGGTAGGGGTGCTTAAGGATGATGCGTACCACCTCGGCCTTGAGGCGCAGTGCCAATTGGTTGTCATCGAAGTGCTCCAGTTTGTCGGGGTTGTACTCGATGAGGCCCTTGCCGCAGCGCATGTCACAGCCCATGTTGTCGTTACGCTTCAGGGCATGGGTACAGAACACGGCAAAGATGAGCGGCTCGGTGAGGAACCAGTCTTGGGAAATGGCTTTTATGCGCTCGCCGACGGTCATAGATTGGCAATCATTTGGTTAATCAACTGCAACGCGTCGCGGCAGTCCATCATGATGAAGGCATTGGCGTTGGGGTAGGTGGCGTTCTCAAAGAACGATGCGAAGTGGGCAATCGCCTCTTGACGGTTGTTGCTCAGCATCCACTGGATGTAGCGCACCAGGTTGCGTCCCACGCCTTCTACCGCCTTCCTGTCCACGCCGAGTTCCAGTACCTGGTAGATGCCCTCGTTGATGATGGCCATCTGGGGCATGGTGTAGGTGGAGAGGTCCTGCTGGCAAGCGGCGAAGTCACTGAGCACATCGCGTGCGGTGAGCATGCGAGACTGGTTGAGCGACTGAATGAACATCGAGGCTGAGCGGGCTCCGATGACACCGGTAATCATCTTGGCTAGGCGGTTCATGTCGGTGATGTTACCGCACGCCTTCAACATTCCCGACACGCGTACCCATGCACGACGGTCGGGTGTCTTGTCAAAGGTGCCCTTGTTGATGTCCACGTTTTTCTCCAACTCGTCGGGGTGCTCCTCGATGAAGTTGATCACGCGCTGGTCCACGTCGTGCTGCTTCGCCCAGAAGAGCCATTCGCCCACCGTCGGGGAGAAGAAATAGACGTTGAAACGCGATACCAACGCGGGGTCAAGGTCGGTCAGCTGATATTCTTCACCGTCGTTGACGGCAGCAATGACACGGCTGCCAGGGGGCAGCGAGCGGCCAGCCAACTTGCGGTTGAGCGACAGGTCCATGACCGATTGCAGGATTTCGGGACGTGCGCGGTTCATCTCGTCAAGGAAGAGTACCACGGGCTGGTCATCCATGGGGAACCAGTAGGGAGGCATGAACTCTGTCTTGCCGGTTGCTTCATCCTTGTTGGGCAGACCGATGAGGTCGCCTGGGTCACTCATCTGTCCCAAGAACAGGGCGATGACGGGAATGCCTTGGTCCTCAAAGTGTCGGGTGATGATTTCACTCTTTCCGATGCCGTGTTTACCCACGAGCAGGATGTTCTGTGTCGATGGCGTGGTCTCGAGAATTGTCTTGAGGTCGCCAGTGTTGATGGTGATAGCCATTATATTTTAGTTTAGTGTTTAGTGTTTAAAGTTTAAAGATGGGTGTTTATTCTTTCGGGGCGGTAATCCATTCGACCTTCTTGCGAGGGCCGGTGAGGCGGTAGGGGAACATCTTGGCAAGTTCTACCAGACGGGTAATGTAAGCCATATCGTGGGTGATGCGTCCCTTGATGTCACCGCCCTGGGACAGGTCGATGATCATCGCCTTACCACGGCTCAGGCGGATGTGCAGTTCGCGGCGCCCTTCCTCCTCGTCCTCGGTGAGGTGGTATTGCCATTTCTTGCCTTGGAAAAAGTCGTCAACCAGCTTCTGGAGCTGCGTCTTGGGCTCCTCAACGGCTTTTTGCTTACCGTTGCTGTGTGTCAGGCGGTGAAGCAAGCCTTTTACACCATGAGGAATGGGTTTCTCTTCCTCAGGTTCGCCGCCGGGCTGCGGAGCCTGTTGCCAGTCGTCGCGCACCTCGCCACGGACCGTGAAACGTCCGTCACGCGCCATATAGGCAAACTCTACCATATAGGGCTTGATGAGGTCCAGATGGTTGATGAAGTCGTCGTGGGGAATGGGCAGGTCCAATGTCTTGTAGCGGTTCAAGTGGATGAGCAGGCGGGCCTTGTGTCCGTCGGCATGGCGCTTGTCAAAGAAGTAGGTGATGCCCGTGCCGTCAAAGTATCGAGCCAGGTAGGCATCCATGTTGTTCATCGCCATGTTGCGCATCTTCACGCCCTTGCTGTCCGCCTTGAAGGCTGCAGCAAGCTGTTCTCTCCACTCGGCAGCATGTTCCAGGAAAACCTGCGAGGACTCTACCACGCGGCTGCGGTCGATGACCTCCATCGGGGCTCCGCTCCACTGCTGGTGATAATGCAAATCCTCAATATCGATGCGTGCCCTCACATTGTTGCCTTGGACAGCATGACATAATGTCAGTCCGCATGGGGCTTTCACGTTTAGGCCAATGCCGTAGTTGTCCATATCAACCAGCTCTACCATGTCAGGGGTAATAATGCCGTTGATCAGCTCGTTGCGGGCGGCTTCATACTCTTGCAACATCTTTGCGCTTAAGCGAGGACCTGTTGCTTGGTGTCCGTTGGCTCCTGGCCTGTCGCCAAAAGCGGGCTTCAGTATATGGTCGATTTCCCCAGCCACGCGGCGTGACTCGGTTCCCTCGGCTTCGGTATAAGTATAGATAAACATCACCCTTGAACTTGGCAAATACCGTGCCTGTCATTATGCTCCGCAATTTCTGGCAGATTTCACCTCTCCCGAGACCGTCTCTTTTTTGCAAAAACTGAAGTCTAAGGTCTAAAGTCTAAAGTCTTTTTAGTAATTTTGCAGGTTATAATCAAATTAGAAAGACTCAAGATGGCCAAGGATCCGTTGAATACGCCGATGATGAAGCAGTTTGTCGAGATGAAATCCAAACATCCCGATGCAATACTGCTGTTCCGTGTGGGTGACTTCTATGAAACCTACTTACAGGACGCTGTCACTGCCAGCGAGATCCTGGGCATTACCCTGACACGACGTAGCAATGGCGCTGCCGCAGCGACCGAGATGGCGGGTTTCCCCCACCATGCCCTTGACACCTATCTGCCCAAGCTTGTCAGGGCTGGCAAACGTGTCGCCATCTGTGACCAGTTGGAGGATCCCAAGCTGACCAAGAAACTCGTCAAACGCGGCATCACCGAGCTGGTGACACCTGGTGTGGTCGTCGGTGGCACGATGCTCGACCGCAAGGAGAACAATTTCCTTGCAGCCGTCCACTTTGGCAAGAAGATGCTAGGTGTGGCGTTCCTCGACATCAGCACGGGTGAGTTCCTTACTGCCGAGGGTGGGGAAGAATATGTTGATAAGCTGTTGGTGAATTTCTCACCTAAGGAGGTGCTCATTGAGCGCAGCAATCGCCAGCGGTTTGCTGCAACTTTCTCGTCGCGCTATCTGACGTTTGACTTAGAGGACTGGGTCTTCACCTTTGACGCAGCCAACGACCGTCTGTTGAAGCATTTCGAGACCCATAACCTCAAGGGCTTCGGCATCACGGGGATGGACAATGCCATCATCGCTAGCGGTGCCATCCTCCACTATCTTGACATCACCCAGCACACCCAGCTGGGACACATCACCCACCTGTCACGCATCGAGGCCGAGCGCTATGTGCGTCTGGACAAGTTCACCATCCGCAACCTGGAGTTGGTAGCCCCCATGAGTGATGACGGCAAGTCGTTGCTCGATGTCATCGACCGTACTATTTCGCCGATGGGCGGACGCATGATGCGCCGCTGGGTGCTCTTCCCGCTGCAGGATGTCAAGGCTATCAACCGTCGCTTGGACGTGGTGGAGCACTTCATGCGAGACCCCGATGGGCGAGAACTTATTAAGGAGCGCCTGGAACTCATCGGTGACCTGGAACGCCTGACCAGTAAGGCTGCCGTGGGACGCATCACCCCACGCGAACTGGTTCAGCTCAAGAGTGCCTTGCAGGCTATTGAGCCGATCAAGCAGTACTGTTCTCAGTCATCCTGTGAGGTCTTGCGCAGTCTGGGCGAGCAGCTGAATCCATGTGCCATCATCCGTGACCGCATCGAGCGCGAAATCAACCCCGATGCACCCAATCAGACCAACCGCGGTAATATCATCTGCCGTGGCGTGGATGCCCAGCTCGACGAGCTGCGCGACATCTCCAGTAGCGGCAAGGATTACTTGGTGGCCATGCAGCGTCACCTGAGTGATCAGACGGGCATTCCGAGCCTGAAGATAGCTTATAATAATGTGTTCGGCTACTATATTGAGGTGCGCAACACTCACAAGGACAAAGTGCCCGAGGAGTGGATACGCAAGCAGACGCTTGTCAATGCCGAACGCTATGTGACCCAGGAACTCAAGGAATATGAGGAGAAAATCCTGGGTGCCGAGGAGAAAATCCTTATCATTGAGGGCCGCCTGTTCAATGAACTGGTTTCTGCTGTAACCGAGTATATCCCTGCTATCCAAAACGATAGCGCCATCATTGCCCAACTCGACTGCCTCAATGCCCTGACGCGTGTAGCGATGGAAAACCGCTACAACCGTCCCGTGCTTGACGACAGTCTGGACATCGACATCGCGATGGGCCGTCACCCGGTCATTGAGTGCCAGCTGCCCCCTGGCGAAACTTACGTGCCCAACAGCATCCGCCTGAGCAATGACGATCAGCAGATTATCATCATCACGGGTCCCAATATGGCGGGTAAGTCGGCATTGCTGCGACAGACGGCGCTCATCACGTTGATGGCGCAGATGGGTAGCTTCGTTCCCGCCGAGCAAGCACGTATCGGTGTGGTGGACAAGATTTTCACCCGTGTGGGAGCCAGTGACAATATCTCGTTGGGGGAATCGACCTTTATGGTTGAGATGACCGAGGCGGCTGCCATCCTCAACAACATGAGTCAGCGGAGTCTCATTTTGTTCGATGAATTGGGCCGTGGTACGAGCACCTACGACGGTATCTCCATCGCCTGGAGCATCGTTGAACACATTCACGAGCATGCGGCAAGGCCCAAGACACTCTTTGCTACCCATTACCACGAGTTGAACGAGATGGAGAAATCCTTCAAGCGCATCGTGAACTACAATGTCAGCGTCAAGGAAATCAACGGCAAGGTGGTGTTTGTGCGCCAGTTGGTCAAGGGCGGTAGTGAACACAGTTTCGGTATCCATGTTGCTAAGCTAGCCGGTATGCCGCCTACCATCGTCAAGCGAGCCAATGAAGTGCTCAAGCAGCTGGAAGCCAATAACCGCAACGATAATGCGTTAACCAAGGACTTGGGCGATGTCGCCAGCAGCCGCACGGGCTACCAGTTGTCCATCTTCCAGCTTGATGACCCCGTCCTGAGCCAGATACGCGACGAGATCCTCACCATCGATATCAACAACCTTACCCCCGTCGAGGCCCTCAACAAACTCTATGATATCAAGGGCATCCTCACGGGCAAGAAAGAGAGATAATCACAAGAAATCAATCTGTCTAGATCATCTAGAATCTCTAGAAAATCTAGAATTTATAACTAGAATATGAACCGCTCCGATTTTGAAATTATGGCCCCTGTGGGCTCTTGGGAATCACTATATGCCGCCCATCAAGGCGGTGCCGATGCCATCTACTTTGGCATCGAGGGGTTGAACATGCGTTCACGTTCCAGCGTCAATTTCACGCTTGAGGACCTGCGTACCATCGCCGCATGGTGCAGCGAGCATGGCATGAAGAGTTACCTCACGGTCAACACTATTATCTATGACGAGGACATGGACTATATGCGGCAGATTGTCACCGCTGCTCGTGATGCCCAGGTGAGTGCCATTATCGCCAGCGACATGGCGACCATCTTGTTTGCCCGCAGCATCGGCGTGGAGGTGCATATTTCTACCCAGGTCAACGTGAGCAACAGCGAGGCGGTGCGCTACTACAGCCAATGGGCTGATATCATGGTCCTCGCCCGCGAGTTGAACCTGGAGCAGGTGACCAAAATCTCCCATTTCATCGAAGAAAATGACCTTCGTGGCCCTCATGGCGAACGTATCAGGTTGGAGATGTTCTGCCACGGAGCACTGTGCATGGCCGTGAGCGGCAAGTGCTACATGAGCCTGCATCAAGAGAACACCAGTGCCAACCGCGGCGCCTGCCGTCAAATCTGCCGCCGCGGCTATATCGTTACTGACCGTGAGAATGGCGATGAATTGGCTATTGAGAACAAATACATCATGTCGCCCAAGGACCTCAAGACGATCCATTTCCTCAACAAGATGGTGGATGCCGGTGTGACGGTATTCAAGATTGAGGGCAGGGCGCGCGGTGCCGAATATGTCCGCACTGTTGTCGGTTGCTATGACGAGGCCTTGCGTGCCATTTGCGACGGCACCTATAACGAGGAACGCATTGACGAATGGAACGGACGACTCGCCAAGGTCTTCAACCGCGGCTTCTGGGACGGTTACTATATGGGCCAGCGTCTGGGTGAGTGGTCGGCCAAGTACGGCTCCAGTGCCACCCGTGTCAAGCACTATGTTGCCAAGGGCATCCGTTATTACAGCAAGTTGGGTGTCGCCGAGTTCTTGATGGAGGCTGGCGAGTTGCACGTGGGCGATGAGGCATGGATCATAGGCCCCACCACGGGAGCCATCCCGTTGACCATCGAGGAAATCCGCGTGGACCTCAAGCCCGTAGAAAAAACCGTCAAGGGCGAACATTTCTCTATAGCAGTGCCCGAGAAAATCCGTCCCAGTGACAAACTCTACCTGTGGATGCCCGTCACCCCCAAGCAGTGAAGACTATACAGTTTTAGCTGCAATCTTTACGGAATATAGTTTTTACCATAATTATAATTCATTGCTTATGAAAAAGATTACTTTTGTTATGCTCTTTGCTGCTATGGCGGTAATGAGTGCGTGGGGACAAGGGCTGACGGCATCTTTTGCTGCCGATGAGGCTTCTGTGCCCTATTATCTGATGGGCTGGGACACTCCCAGCGAGTTTGATACCTGGACCTATGAGGCTACGAGCAGCAGTACCTGGAAACAGGGAAACCCATCGCAGTCGTTCGGAATCATCGACCTGACGAATGTCGCTTCGATGATCCTTAATTATGCTGGTGGCCAGAACGAGACTGCCACCTCTCCAGCCATCGAAATCAGGCCCAACAGCACGCTTGAGTTCTACTGCTATGCCAGTGGCATTTATCTGGTTTATGGCGCATGGAAACTGTATGCCATCGTTGATGGCACGCCTACACTGCTCATCGACCAGTTCCAGTGGGCGCAGACTGTAGGCTATGACGGTCCCAGCTGGGAGCGGTTTACCGTTGACCTTGCGGAATATGCCGGCAAGCAGGTGCTGTTCTCGTTTGTCTATCAAGGTGACTATGGCGAGGATGAGGCCATCGACGGCTTCAGGATTCTGCAAGCCAACGATGGTAATGATGCTGTCATCAACATCAACGAGGGCGAGAGCGTGCACTTCAAGGACATGTCCATTGGCAATGTCACCACATGGAATTGGACCTTTGAGGGTGGCGAACCTGCTACCAGCACCGAGCAAAATCCCGTGGTGACCTATAACCATGCCGGTTCCTATGCCGTGACGCTCACCGTTGGCGATGGCACAACGACCGACACCAAGTCTCGCGTCGCCTATGTCAACGTTCACGCCGAGGCACCTGTTGCACATGTCGGCCTGCCCGATGGCGCTTATCTCTCGCCGTGGGTGATGATGTTTGTTCCTGTCGATGTGCCCTTGACCTTCAAGGACGCCTCTACCGGTAACCCCACCTCGTGGTTGTGGACCTTTGATGGCACCGACATCGCCACCAGCGACCTTCAGAATCCCACGGTGACCTATCTCCAAGAGGGCACCTATGGATTAAAACTTGAAGTGTCTAACGATGTGGGCTCAAGTGTTGACGAATATGTGAATACTGCAATCCAAGCTGGCGGCGAACAGGAAATCTGGAACATCGCACCCGAGGAGAATAGCGAGTTGGCAATGATGGAGATGGGTTGGTATGGCAATTATGCCGGCACCAATTGGCTAGGAATCGGTGAATTTGCCGAACACTTTGACGCCCCCGTCACCGATGCTCAAATCTCGCAAGTGAACGTCTATTTCGGCAAGACCACCGCCGTCTCAACCGATGCCGATATCGAGATGAAGATTATGGCAGCCGATGCCGATGGCATGCCCGGTGAAGTGCTGGGTTCTACCAGCGTTAAGGCTGGCAATCTGGCCTTTGACCCGACCACGGTCAATGCCACCGAGTTTGTCTTTGACGAACCCGTGGACATTCCTGCCGGTACCGAATTCTTTGCCGTTGTGGGTCCCTTCCCCAACGAATACGGTGATGACATCGCCATCCTGCTGTGCCACCGTGACCTGGGCGAGAAATGCACCGGCTATCACTTCGTCTATGATGAGGAAGGCTATGAATACCTTGAGACTGGTACTTGGTACAAGAACGAAGACGATCCCTTGTCACTCGCCGTTGCACCCGTGCTCAGTTTCATCACATTCACACCTCCCACCTGTATCGATCAGCCTGTGGTTGACAAGCAAGTGCTCGGTCACACCTACTATAACCTTGCCGGTATGTCAAGCGCTACGCCCTTCGATGGCGTGAACATCGTCGTCACTCGCTATAGTGACGGCACTAGCAGCGCCACCAAGGTGATGAAGTAACGGCAATCAACTGCGATTATTACCGTAAGTTTGAAGAGAATAAATCGTTGACAATCAATTTATTCGCTAAGTAGAGACGCAAAATTTTGCGTCTCTACTTGCATTTTGGACTCAGGAACCGTCTCCAAAGTGGAGGTGTGTCATCATTCAAGCCGATAATTTTGTATAAAAATTAACTAATTACATTTGTGTTTTAATTTTATTGGTGTCCGATAAAGATATTCAATATCGGCATAATTCACTATATATGAGTTGAATAAGCATCTCTGCTGTATCATAGGCTTGACTTTTGCCTCGTAGAGGCAGGTCGGGTTGAAGACTCGACTTTTATGGAAAACACCATGCAAGCTCATCGAAGATGGGCGCAGCTTGGTGGAAGGCATATCAAGTGGAAAGTGCGTCGTAGACGAACTTCTACATCCGTCAAAAGCCTGTCAATCACAAAGTTCCTCTTCGAGGCACTTGCTATGTTCAGCTCAAGGACCAAGCTGCGAACCTCTCCGAGGTTCTTGCATGGTCTTTCTCATTGAAATCGGTTCTTCGAACCGCTAACATCTTCAATGTTTCCCCGGACACCAATGGTTTTAATTTTATTAATTAATGTTGCCGAGATTAATAACAATTAACTAATAATAAAATAATAATTAGGGGGCTATTTCGTTTTTTGGGTAGTTTATTTCATTTTTAATACCTGGAAGATTATGGAAGAAAACATGAATGGTTCAACCCCTCCACCTCTGGAGCAGGATGTTGTTGTGGGCGAAGCGATTTACTCACAGCCGGAGATTGCATATGGGCCCAATAAGAAATTTACCCAGTCCTTCACGTTCAAGGTACTGTTCATTGCGCTACTATCGCTATTGTTGCTGATACCCAGCTTGATGATTTCATCGCTGGGCGAGGAGCGCAAGAAGACTGCTACCAATGCCGAGAATGAGATTGCTTCCAAGTGGGGCATGCCTCAGCATATCACTGGACCGGTAATTGCCATCCCCTGTGTCGAGGGTAATCAGAAGGATATGTATTATATCCTGCCCAAGACGTTAAATGTCAATGCTGATGTCAAGAGCCAGACGCTTTACCGCAACATCTATGAGGCGGTTGTCTATAATTCAAGCATCGACATTGACGGAACATTCAATATCAACAGTCTCCTGCCGATAAAGAATGACAGTGTAAAAGTTCTCCTTAACGAGGCTTATATTGAGATGGGCATTACTGACCTGCGCGGCATCAGCAAGAAGGTACAGCTCAATCTGGGCGGTAAGATTACCGATGTCAATGACGGCGGCACCGACGGCAATATCCAGTATGATATTTCTCCTGAGGATGAGTCAGAATATGATTATAATGTTGTAGTCGAGTCTGTTGGTGCCAAGGATGTTGCCAAGGAAGCAGGATCGTGTGTCGCAATGGCAAGGATGGACTTGACTGAGCTGGCTCAACATGATAGTGTCCCCTTCAAACTGCATCTGGACTTGAAGGGTTCCGAGACGTTGAATTTCGCTCCTGTTGGCGAGGTAACCAAGATTAAAGTCAAGGGAGATTGCGCTACGCCAAGTTTCAACGGCAATTTCCTGCCTGCCGACCGCAATGTGACGCCCGATGGCTTTGACGCCACTTGGGAGGTCATCAGCATCAACCGCCCTTATCCGCAGTCATTCATGGGTAATCGTGCTAATGAGATTGCTGCGTCTCAGGTACAGGTGGGCTTGAGGATTCCTGTTGACCGTTTCCAGAAAACCGAGCGCGCTATCAAATATGCCTTGCTGGTGATTGTCCTCACGTTCATTGCTGCGTTGTTCTCGGAGTTCCGTTTGCGTCGTAACATCAACGTGTTCCAGTATCTGCTTATTGGTTTGGCGTTGGTATTGTTCTACTCTCTGCTATTGTCAATGAGTGAGCACATGGCGTTTGCCTTGGCCTATCTGATTGCCACGTTGATGACCGTTGGCATGGTGACCGTATATCTATTTGGAGTGCTCAAGGTGAAGAAACAAGCGCTGATAATCGGAGCGATGCTGCTATTCATGTATGCGTACGTATTCGTTCTGCTCAACCTTGAGAGTTATGCTCTCTTGGCTGGAAGTATAGGTTTGTTTATCATCCTGGCTGTTATCATGTACTACTCATTGAAGATCCGTACCGAGGACCTGCAATAAACAGGCTAGACATTAATAACGAAAAGAGGATGTGCCGGTATTATTAGCACATCCTCTTTTTTTGATTTAAAGCCGATGAGAAGGATTATTTCTTCTTGGCGACGGGTTTCTTAGCGACGGGTTTGCGGACTTTGGGGGCCTTGAGTCGCAGCACTTGGGCGCTGCGGGCGGGCAGGTAGAGTTTGAGCCAGCCCAGGTGGGCATCGGCATAGAGGCCGTCGTGCTCGGTGAGGTGGCTCACGCTGCTGTCGATGTTGCCATAGCCGCCATAACGGGCATCGTCGCTGTCAAACACGCCGTCATATTCTCCCTCGGGCGCCAACATGGGATAATCTACATGGGACTGGGTGGGGCTGAAGTTGAAGACGAACACGAGGTCGCCGCGCATGTAGGCCAGCACCTGGTCATCGTCCTTGTCCCACAGCTTGCGTATGGGCAGTTTTTGGAAGTTCTTCACGCCGCCAATCAGGTGAATCATGTCGTTGTCCCAGTTGTTGAGGAACTGGTACTTGAGGTCCTCGCGGTCCACGAGGTCCCACTGGCGGCGGGCATACTTGTAACTCCACCCGTTACCCTCGCGGGGGAAGTCAATCCACTCGGGATGTCCCCACTCGTTGCCCATGAAGTTGAGGTAGGCGCCGTTGATGAGCGACAGGGTCACGAGGCGTATCATCTTGTGCAGTGCCATGCCGCGGTCCACGGTTCCGTCATGGTCACCGGTCATCATGTGCCAGTACATCTCCTTGTCGATGAGGCGGAAGATGATGGTCTTGTCGCCCACGAGTGCCTGGTCGTGGCTCTCGGCATAGGAGACTGTTTTCTCGTCGGCACGGCGGTTGGTCAGTTCCCAGAAGATGGACGTTGGTTTCCAGTCCTCGTCCTTGCGCTCCTTGATGGTCTTGATCCAGTAGTCAGGGATACCCATCGCCATGCGGTAGTCAAAGCCGATGCCGCCATCCTTGAATGTGCGGGCTAGGCCAGGCATGCCGCTCATCTCCTCGGCAATGGTGATGGCGTTGGGATTGACATCGTGGATGAGGATGTTGGCCAGGGTCAGGTAGGTGATGGCATTGGTGTCCTGGCTGCCGTTGTAGTAGTCGTCATAGCTGCCGAAGGCCTGTCCCAAGCCATGGCTGTAGTACAGCATCGAGGTCACACCATCGAAGCGGAAACCGTCGAACTTGTATTCCTCGAGCCAAAACTTGCAGTTGGACAGCAGGAAATTGAGCACGGCGTTCTTGCCGTAGTCAAAGCACAGCGAGTCCCATGCGGGATGCTCACGCTTGTCGTCACCGTAGAAGTAGAGGTCGCCCGTGCCGTCAAAGCAGCCCAAGCCCTCGACTTCGTTCTTCACAGCATGGCTGTGGACGATGTCCATGATGACGGCCACGCCGGCGGCATGGGCGTCGTCAATGAGGTGCTTCAATTCCTCGGGGGTGCCGAAGCGCGACGAGGCGGCATAGAAGCTCGACACATGGTAGCCGAAGGAGCCATAGTAGGGGTGCTCCTGGATGGCCATGATCTGAATGGCGTTGTAGCCGTCGGCGACGATGCGCGGCAGCACGTTCACGCGGAATTCCTCGTAGGTGCCTACGCCCTCGCGGTTCTGGGCCATGCCGATGTGGCACTCATAGATGAGCAGGGGCTTAGTATTGGGTTTGAAATTGTTGACCTGGAACTGATAAGTCTCCTCGGGATCCCACACTTGGGCCGAGAAGATATAGGTCTTTTCGTCCTGCACGACGCGGGTGGCGTATGCGGGAATGCGTTCGCCCTCACCACCGTTCCAGTGGATGCGCAATTTGTACAGGTCACCATGGTGCATGGCGCGTTTGGGCAGTTTGATTTCCCAGTTGCCGCCCTCCAGCTTCTTGAGCTTGTAGGGGGCGCATTCGCGCCAATCATTGAACTGGCCGACGAGGTAAATCTCGGTAGCGTTAGGCGCCCATTCACGGAACACCCAACCGCCGTCGGCGGTGTGATGCAGCCCATAGTAGTTATAGGCGTTGGCAAACTCCACGAGGTTTCCCGTGCCGCCGGTGAGCTCGGCTATCTTGTTCACAGCGTCCTGGTGGCGTCCGTTGATAGCATCGCTGTAGGGCTCCAGCCAGGGGTCATCATTGATGATCGCAAGATTCTTTTTCTTTCTCATAATCGTGCACTATCGGGTTGGTAATGATGACAAAATTACAATTTTACCGCCAATTAATCTTGCACTTTGCCTCAGTTTTTTCCTTTTCCCCTTGAAAACGATTGCAAATTGACTATGGAGAGACCGAATAATCCCAGAAAAGCACTATCTTTGCCCCAACTAATCAATTTGTAGATATGGAAAACATACTCAATGCTCTGAGTGACTGGATTGTCGCTGTCAGCGACGCCATCTGCGGCTATCCTTATTTCTTCCTCCTGATAGGTGGAGGTTTGTTTTTGTTCCTGTATTCGGGGGCTGTGTCCATCAGGCGGTTGCCGCGTGCGATGCGTGTGTTGCGCGACAAGCAGGCGAGTGACCAGGGCAAGCAGTCGGGACAAATCAGTTCGGTGCAGGCGCTGTTGAGTGCCATCGCCGCCACGGTGGGCATGGGTAATATCGCGGGTGTCGCCATCGCGTTGACGATTGGCGGTCCCGGTGTGGTCTTCTGGATGTGGGTGAGTGCCCTGGTGGGCATGAGTACCAAGTTCTTTGAAGGCTCACTTTCCATTATGTACAAGGGACGCGACACTGCTGGTGAGGTGCAGGGCGGCCCGATGTATATCATCACCAAGGGTTTGGGCGAGAAGTGGAAACCGCTGGCTGTTGCCTTCTCTATCTTCGGCCTTGTGGGCACGCTGTGCTTCATGCAGGCCAATCAGCTGGTGGAGTCGGTAACCACTGTATTCACAACGCCGATGGGCATTGAGAACACCTTGACGCTGCGTTTCATCATGGGGCTTGTCATGGTCGCCGTTGTTGGCGCTGTCATTCTGGGCGGTATCAAGCGCATTGCCCTGTTCGCCTCGCGTATCGTGCCGGTGATGGTGATACTCTACCTGATTATGGTGATTATTATCATGGCGTTGCACTTCAGGGAGATTCCCGGTGTGTTCGGCCAGATTTTTGAAGGGGCATTTGACATGAGGGCGGGCTTTGGTGCCTTTGCTTTTGTCGCCTTGACGGGAGCGCGGCGTGCTGCCTTTGTTAACGAGGCTGGTGTGGGTACCGCCTCGATGATGCATGGCGCCAGCAAGAATACCGACCCCATCCGTGAAGGCCTCATCGCTATGCTCGGTCCGGCCATCGACTCGGGACTGGTGTGCACCTTGACCTCCATCCCCATCATCATCGCCGGCAACTACGTCGGTCTGGATGACCCCAAGGGCCTCTTCGTCGCCTTGGGTGCCTGGGGACAGCTGTTGCCCGGTATCGGCCACTTGCTGCTGATGGTGATTGTCTTCTTCTTCGCCTTCTCGACGATGTTCTCCTATAGTTACTATGGCCAGAAGTGTACCAACTACCTCTTCGGTGCCCACAACGTCAAGTGGTACAACTATTACTATCTGGCAATGATCGTCGTTGCTGCGATGATTCCTCTCAAGCTGATGGTCAGCATTATGGACCTCGCTTTCGCCCTGATGGCATGCTGCACCATGTTCACTATCATCACCCTCTCACCCAGGGTCAAGAAACTGATGAAGTCCTATTTCGATAAGAAATAAACTTCTTCTGTCGGCTAATACTGTGAATTGAACGCAGGGCATTCGCTCCCTTCCAATCACACGAATGTCCACGAATAGGCCATAAATAAAATCATTTATGACTCATTCGTGGACATTTATGTTATTTAATGGTGGCGTATGCCCTCAGATCTTTCAGCTTATTCAGTTGTTGAAAAAGCTGAATTTGGTGTTGTTGGGGATGGCTAGCGCAGGGTGCGGGCGAAGTGGGCCATCTTGATGGCGGCTTCGGCAGCTTCGGTGCCTTTGTTGCACAGGGCACCGCCAGCGCGGTCCAGTGCCTGCTGGAGGTCGTCGGTCGTGAGGACGCAGAAGATGATGGGCACATCCTGTGTGGCGTTGAGGTAGGCGCAGCCCTGTGTGGCGTTGTCGCACACGTAGTCGAAGTGCGGCGTACCGCCACGGATGACGCAACCAATCATGATGACGGCATCATAACGGCCGGTACGCGCCATCTGTGCCGCTCCGTAGGTCAATTCTACGGTGCCGGGCACCCGTGCCACAGTGATATCTTCGTATCCCTCTTTCTCAAACAGGTCAAGTGCACCCTGCAAGAGGGCGCCTGTAATCTGGTCATTCCACTCGGCGCAGATGATGCCGACGGTAAGTCCATCGACATGGGGTAGGGTGTGAAGCGCGCCAGCGTTATCGGTTTTATTCAGTTGAGTTGACATTTCTTAGTTGTCAGTTTTTAGTCGTCAGTTGTCAGTTGTTGACGGGTGGGTGATGACTGTCGGCTGGGTTTACAATTCCTTGGGGAAGCGGGCATTGGTGGTGATGAAATCGACGCCCATCTCCTTGACGCGGTTAAAGTCCTCGACCTTATCGACGGTCCAGACGTTGACCTTGAGGCCTGCCTGGTGCATGCGGTCTACGGCTTCCTTAGTGATAAAGGTGTGGACAACGTCAAGGTCCATCTTGTGCTCAATGCACCAGTCTACCCAGCCCTCGATGGGACCATCCTGGTCACCTGCCAGCACCTGAACGGTGATGTCGGGGTAATGACGGTGTATAAAGTCCACCACGCCAGGCATGAAGGAGATGATGACGACCTTGTCCGCGAGACCCTTCTGGTCAATGAGATTGATCAGGGCGGGAATGCCGTCAAAGACGGGTTCGTTCTCAGCCTTGGTATTGCTGTGGATATTGGTGCATACTTTGACTTCGACAACAGGCACGACGTTGTATTCCTTGCAGATGTCTAGGAATTCACCGAGGGTGCAAGGCGTGGCAGCGTAGGTGATGCCATGCCGTTTGCTGGTCAGACGGGTAGTCAGAACGGTCTCTGTTGTCATGTTAGCGATTTTGGTCTCAGGACCACCCAGACGTTTATAGCTGTCATCGTGGCTGATGACAAATGAACCGTCGGCGGTTACGCGGATGTCACATTCCAGACCCCATGCACCAGCGTTGGCGCCATTGATGAATGCCGCACGGGTGTTCTCGACTCCCCATTGTGAACCACGGTGTCCAACGATGAGCTGAGCCTGCATGCTCAGGGTGCCCACAATGATAAGGGCGGCGGTAAAGATGCTCTTGAGTAGTGTCATAATATTCACATTTTTGTTCTTGTTGTTCAACAGGTCTTGTATCTCATAAACCTCGGCAGTCGCATCGAGACGCTGGGCCAATGGCAGCAACGACCGCAATAGCTGCTCGGCAGCTGCCCGGCGATTGATCAGTCGCATGAGTGCCTTGGCGAGACCGATGGACAGCTGCAGGTCGCGGAGCCCCATCTTCTCACCGAGTTTTTTCTGGTAGCGCAGTGCCTTGGTGTAATACTTGACGGCATTGCGGCTGTTGCCCATCTCGAGCATGATGTCCCCTTCCTTGCCCAGCGTGTCTATCAGGTTAGACATTGCGGCGCGAGTAGCGTTGGCATCGCCACTGTTCAGTTCGCTCATGAACAGTTCGCTGGCGGTCTGGTAATGGGCGAGGACATTCATCTGCTTTGTCTTGGACTTGATGACCTCGGTGGATGCCTCGACAGCCATGAGAAGAAGTGCCGAGAAACGGGTTTCGTTGCGTTTGGCGAGCCGCTCCAGGATTTGCTGCGCCTTGGTCAGCTCCTTAGTGGCACGGCTGTTATCGCCCATGTCGTGATGGGCAAGGGCAAGATTGAATAACAACGAAGCCACAATGGCGTTGAAGTCTTCGGTTTTCTTGCCTTGATGGTTAGAGAGGACAAGCAGCGTATTCTCAGCTGCCCCTAAGGAAAGGGACGGGTTGCCCCCATCGATGAGCAGGGTCATACGTGCCAGCCACAGCCAGGCGGCATACAGTTCAGGTAACTGCTGCATCCTGTCGTCATCATAGATAAATTCCTCAATCACCTGCTCGGCTTCCAGATCGCGTTTGTTGACGATCAGATACTCGATATAGCACATCTGCATCTCGGTAACGATGTTTTCGTCAAGGCCCTTGCTTGGGGGCATGGTGCCACTGCTGGCCATCTGCGCTTGGGCAATGGTCATGTCATTCTTGAGGCGTGGCAACGCGACGGAAATCGGAAGGGAGGACATTTTTTTCTATTGAATGGTTAACTGTGAATGAATTATATTGGATAGTTGATTCCTAATTCTTTCCACCGTTCTTGGCGATGCTGCCCAGATAGCCACCATGATGGCGCAAGGCATAGTCTTCACGGGTGAAGCCAGTAGCGCGCATGGTGTTGACCACCAAGATATCGCCGATAACGGTCATGACAGTGGTTGAAGTGGTGGGAGTCAGTCCCAGTGGGCACACTTCCTTGGCTCCGCCAGTCCACAGGCAGATGTCGGCTAGGTGTGCCAACTCACTGTCCTTGTTGCCGGTGATGACCACAATCTTGAGCTGCGGATACAGGTTGTGTGCCAGTGAGACGAGGGCACAGATTTCGCTGGTGCGGCCCGAGTTGGACAGCAGTAACAGCACGTCATGGGGCTGTACTACGCCCAGGTCGCCATGCTGTGCCTCGCTGGGGTGGAGAAAGATGGCGGGAATGCCTGTCGAAGAGAAGGTGGTGGCGATGTTGTCGGCAATCTGGCCACACTTGCCCATGCCCGAGGTGACGAGTTTGCCACCCTCGTGCTTCACTTGCTCAACGATGAGGTTGACGGCCTCTTCATAGGCATCGGTAATAGGTATGTTAAGGACGGCCTTACTCTCGGCCTCCAGAATTTCACGCATTGATTGTTTAACGTCCATAAAATCGGTATAAGATGGTTTCCAACCTGCAAAGGTACGATAAAGTTTTCAGTTTTCGGTTATTTGTTGTAGCTTTTAAGGGTATATCTGCGTCTAATGGCAAAAAGATTGTTATTTTTGCAAACGACAAAAATCATAACTCTATGAATATGGGACAACTTAGAGAAAAATACGAACGCTTCAGGCAGTGGCAAGAGCAGCCGATTCACTATGTCAATAGTAAATCGGAGCACAAGTGCAACAATTGTGGGTTCACCTTTACCGGTAACTATTGCCCTTGTTGTTCACAGAAGGCCGGTGTTGGACGTATCGGGTGGCGCAGCGTGCAGCAGAGCGTGATGGACATTTGGGGCTTGGGAACGCGTTCTCTGCTAAACACCGTATGGCAGTTATTGTCGCGTCCGGGTTATCTCATCAGCGACTACATCAGTGGTAAGCGTCAGATATGTTTCCCACCCGTGAAGATGCTGTTCATTTTGGCAGTAGCCTTTGCACTTATTTTCCACTGGCTGTTCCCCAACTTGGAGGCATTTGGATATGGAATGGATTTTAAGAGCCTTGGCTTTGAAGAGGGAGATGAAATGACAAAGATGCTCAAACCAATATATGATTGGTATGAGACCCATTACAGTTGGGTTATGCTGGGACTGTCTTTCATTGCCATCTTTCCTACATGGGTCATGTTCCGCTACGCGCCACGCCACACGCGCCATACCCTGCCCGAGGGATTCTTTATCCAAATCCTTTTCATGGATTTGCAGATGGTGATTTGTTTATTGATACTGCCTTGCTGGTTCTTTTTCAGTCAATGGACCCTCATGTCAGTAACTACCCTTATTTTGATGGTGTACTATATCATTGGCTATAGACAATTATTTGGTTATAGCCTGTGGGGCGTCTTGTGGCGTCAGGTCTTCGTCTTCGGTTTTCTTTGGGGCATTGCAGCCTCACTAGCGGTTTGGACCTTTGATTTAAGTTTCGTATCAGGGCCTGATTTTTCACCAGAACAGGAGACAAGCATTAAATGCCTTTGGTCCTCCTTATATTTCATTTTCGCGGTGCTGGTATTGGCCACGGGCTATGTGATTAATCTTATTGTGACGCGCAAGGTTAGGAAAGAGTTGAAGCGTCTTTAATCTACTGAAATGCAAATTCACTCGTGGCCCTCGTAGGCTACGATGGCGTCGCGCCACACCTTGGGTAGCGGTGCCGGCTGGTTGGTCTCGGGGTCGAGGTTGACCATCACGGTAGCGCAGGTGGCTTTGAGCTCGCGGGTGTCGCGGTTGACGAGGTGCTGCAGCAGCGTCAGGCTCTTGTTGCCCAGATGGGCGCACTGGGTCAGCACCTCGACAGGCTCCTGAAATACCGTCGGCACGAGGAAACTGCAGTTCACGTTGGCGATGACGATGGCGGGTTTGCACCAGTTGATGTCGGCATCAACTTCAAGACCGGCAAAGTATTCGGTCTTGGCAAGGTCAAAGAACTGGAAATAGACCGAGTTGTTGACGTGGCCCAGGGCATCGATGTCGTTGAAACGTAGCTGTACCTGAGTCTTGCGCTTGAAAGGATATTGGGCTTCGAGAGCGTGGGTGTTCATTGTTTCGTTTTTGTTTTCTGGTCGTTGTTTTCTAGACTTTCTAGACATTCAAGATTATCTAGATGTTGTTATTTAAAAATGATGTCGCGGATGATTTCCCGGCCGAGGGCCTCGTTGATGCGTTGGACGATTGATGCACGGTTGAGCATCAATTCATTGGCCAGAGATGCCGACGAGAGGTGGACTGTCATCACGCCGTCCTTGACATAGCGCCTGATGGTGTAGCGGTTGACGCCGTCGCCCACAATCTGGGGCCACAGAGCACTGGCGCGGTGTTCATCGAGTGCCACGTCGAGGTTCTCCTGCTTGAGCAGGTCGTTGATGATCTGTCCGATATTTTTTGCCTCGGTGCGTTTCATGATAACTCACCTCCTTTCATCATGGTGACATTACCGTTCTCAACGTGCATCAGGCAATGACCACCGCCATGGCGGGCGACGATTTCGTCAAGATGGGTGCGGTTGGTGTCGGTGATGAAGATTTGGCCGAAACGGTCGCTGGACACGACATCGACGATACGCTCAACACGGCTGGCGTCGAGTTTGTCAAAGATATCGTCAAGCAGCAGGATGGGCACTGCGGGGTTGTTGGCCTTGAGAAAATCAAACTGGGCAAACCGTAAGGCTATGGTATAGGTCTTGCACTGCCCCTGACTGCCCGTGCGGCGCATGGGATAGTCGTTGAGCATCAGCTCGATATCATCGCGATGCACGCCGCGCGTGGTGTAACCGATGATGAGATCGCGTTCGCGGGTGGCCGCCAGATGTTCTGTCATTGAACCCTCGTTGAGATGACTCTTGTAATGTAGGCTGACGGTTTCACCCTCGCCAGCCACAGCATTGTAGTAGTGCATGAAGATCGGGAGGAATTGTTCCACCCATTGCGTGCGTCGCTGGTGCAACAGGGTGGCATGGCGGGCCATTTCCATCTCCACGGTCTCGTACAACAACGGGTCACGCATTTCCTTCTTGATCATGGCATTGCGCTGCTCCACTGCCTTGTTGTAGCGGATGAGTGCGTCAAGGTATTCGCTGTCGTTCTGTGAGATGATGAGGTCCATGAAGCGACGGCGTTCCTCACCGCTGCCACGCACCAGGTCCCAATCCATCGGCGAAACCATCACTACGGGCAACAGCCCGATGTGTTGGCTCAACCGTTGGTATTCCTTGCCGTCGCGGCGCACCACCTTGCGCTTGCCGCGCTGCAGGGCGACACTGATTTCCAGCGGTGTATCCTGGCGGGTGTAGTTGCCCTGCAACATCATGTAGGGCTCGCCGTGGCGGATGACCGCGCTATTATCGCTGGTGGCAGCATAGCTACGGCACATACTCAAGTAGAAAATCGCATCGAGCACGTTGGTCTTGCCCTGGCCGTTGTTGCCAATCAGGCAGTTCAGCTTGGGTGAGAACTCCAACCGCGCCTCGGCGATGTTCTTGTAATTGAGTATGGTGGCAGTGTTCAGTGTCATGGGGACAAAATTACTGCTTTTTTCCCGATTTGTGCCGATGAATTGGGGATAAAATGCTATCTTTGCCATGATGATAGAACTGGATATTTTAAAATTTGCCACTCCTGTGGAAGGCGTGGAAGCCTTCTCAACAACACGGGGTAAAGTGGATAAGCGCAATGCTTATTCGGGTGTGAACCTGTGTGACTATGTCGGCGATGACGCCCTGCGTGTGTTGGAGGCACGGCTCACGCTGGCGATGAAGTTGGGTTTAGATCTTGATGATATCGTCATGCCACGGCAGACCCATTCCTGCCAAGTGGCTGTCATTGACGAGGCTTTCCGTGCGATGGACATTGACAAGCAGGAGGCCGCCCTCGAGGGCGTTGATGCACTGGTGACGTCGCTCAAGGGGGTGGTCATCGGTGTGAATACTGCTGACTGTGTGCCGATTGTATTGGTTGAACCCCAAGCAGGAATCCTTGCTGTGGCGCATGCCGGTTGGCGCGGCACGGTGGGACGTATAGCCAAGAATGTGGTAGATGTGATGTGCCGGCAAGGCGCACAGGCAGACCATATCCAAGTCACGATGGGTCCCAGTATCTGTCAGGACTGTTTTGAGGTGGGTGACGAAGTTGTGGATGCCTTCAGCAAGGCGCATTTTAACCTTGATGCCATCGTCAAGCGCAATGCCACTACCGGCAAAGCGCACATTGACCTGCGTGCCGCCAATCAATCAGTCCTCAAAAAGGCTGGAATTCCAGTTGAAAACATCGTCCTCTCACAGCATTGCTCCCGTTGCGAGCATGACCGCTTCTTCTCGGCTCGCCGCCTTGGCATCAATAGTGGCCGCACCTTCACTGGAATTTGTCTAAAGTAATACGGTGTAGAAATCGCTTATCGTCTATTTTTTTTACACTTTTTCATTTTTTTCGAGGCGATTGGCTTTTTTTTCGATAAAAAGCTTGTCATGAAATCATTATGTACATACTTTTGTGGCATCCATTAACAAAGCGATAAGTACCCATAACGAAAATGAAAAACTTAGTAATATCCACACTCCTCTTGCTGGCCATGCTGCTACCAGCCACCGCTAACGCCTACAGCTTCAAATATGGCGGTGTGGATTACACCATCACGGGCCTCAATACCGTTGAAGTGTCCACAAGACAGCAAACTGATCCTGAATACCAGGGTGATGTGACTGTCCCCGCAACGGTCACCCACAAGGGCATCACCTTTACAGTCACAGCCATTGGTGATTGGGCCTTCTGGAACTGTAAAGAATTGACGAGCGTGACCATTCCTAGCTCTGTCACCACCATCGGCGAAACGGCGTTCAGGGATTGCAGTGGCTTGACAAGTGTGAGCATCCCCAACTCAGTCACCACTATCGGAGAACGTGCCTTCTGGAACTGCAGCAGCCTGACGAGTGTCACCATCCCCAACGGTATCACATGTATCGGCGAGATGGTGTTCTCTGGTTGCAGCAGCCTGACGAGCGTGACCATCCCCGGCTCCGTTACCTCAATCGGCAGAGCAGCCTTCTATGAGTGCAGAGCCTTGACAAGCGTGAGCATCCCCAATACTGTCACCTCCATCGGCTACCGGGCATTTGAGGATACCCCGTGGTACAACAACCAGCACGACGGGCTTGTATATGCAGGCTTGGTCGCTTATCGTTACAAGGGCACGATGCCTGCTGGTACAATCATCGTAATAAATGACGGCACGATAAGTATTGCTGACTGGGCATTCGATGACTGCAGTGGGTTGACGAAGGTGATTATCCCCAACTCCGTCACCTCCATCGGCGAAGAAGCCTTCTGGTTTTGCCGTAACTTAACCAGCGTGGACATCCCCAATTCGGTCACCTCGATTGGCGAAGGAGCCTTCTGGGGTTGCCGTAACTTAACCAGCGTGAGCGTCCCTAATTCCGTCTCCACTATCGGCTACCGGGCGTTTGAGGATACCCCGTGGTACAACAACCAGCCTGACGGACTTGTGTATGCCGGCTCTGTTGCTTACTGTTACAAAGGCACGATGCCCGATGGCACAAGCATCACAATAAATGACGGTACGTTGAGCATAACTGATTACGCGTTTGATAACTGCAGTGGCTTGGCAAGCCTTACTATTCCTAACTCTGTTACCTCCATTGGCCGCTATGCGTTTGAGGATTGCACAGGTCTGACAAGCATGACCATTCCCAACTCCGTCACTTCAATCGGTGGTTGGGCGTTTCAGAATTGTACGGGCCTGTCGAGTGTGGACATTCCCAATTCGGTTACCACCATCGGCAGTGGAGCGTTTGATCGCTGCAGTGCTTTGACAAGCTTGACCATCCCCAACTCGGTCACCTCCATCGGCGGCCATGCATTTTATGGCTGCAGTGGTCTGTCGGGCATCACCCTCCCTAACGCCCTTACTACCATCGGTGAGTATACGTTCTATGGCTGCAGCAGTCTGGCAAATGTGACCCTCCCCAGCACGCTAAGCTCCATCGGTGACATGGCGTTTTGTGGGTGTAGTAGCATGACGGAAATGACCCTTCCTGGATTCCTCATTTCCATCGGCAAATTTGCGTTCGATGGTTGCGTGGGTTTGTCAAGCATCGTCATCCCCAGTCATGTCACCAGCATTGGCAAAGGCGCATTCGAGGGCTGTGAGAGCCTTGAGGGTTTCGACGTGGAAAGCGGAAACATAGCATACGATTCCCGCGACAATTGTAGTGCCATTATTGAGACGTCAAACAATACATTGATTGCAGGTTGTAAAAACACGGTCATTCCCAGTTCGGTCACTAGAATCGACAGCTATTCATTCTCAGGCTGCACTGGCCTGACGAGTATAACCATCCCCGAATCAGTCACTGAAATCGCCTACGGAGCGTTCTTTTTCTGCAGCGGCTTGGCCACCATCACTATCCCCAATTCAGTCACCACCATCGGTGACAATGCATTCTATGGCTGCAGCGGTCTGACGAGCCTGACCATCTCAGACGCCCTTACCACCATCGGTAAAGAAGTGTTCTCTGGTTGCACTGGCTTGACGAGTGTGACCATCCCCAAAGCTGTCACTGAAATCGGTTTTGGAGCATTCTCTAGCTGTAGCGGCTTGGTGAACGTGTATATCCCCAATTCCGTCACCACCATCAGCAACTATGCGTTTGAGGGCTGCAGCAGCTTGTCGAATGTGAACTTCCCTAATTCCGTCACGACCATCGGCACAATGGCCTTTTTCGAGTGTTATAGTCTGAAGAGTATAACGATTCCCAAATCAGTCACCCGCATTGGTACATGGGCGTTCGATCGCTGCAATGACTTGATGGATGTGTATAGTTACATTACCGACCTCTCGAGTGTGTCGGTAGAAAGAGAAGCCTTTAAATTCGATGGCGACTATTCAGGCCGCACGCTTCATGTGCCCTATGGGACAGCTGCTGCCTATCAGGCCGACAAGAACTGGTATCCCTATTTCGGGCAGATTGTGGAAAACTCGGTGCCCGGTGACGTGAATGGTGATGGCGATGTGGATATCGCTGATGTGAATGCCGTTATCGACATCATCACGGGTGTGGATGGTTCTGTCGACGCTGCCGACGTGAATGGTGACGGTGAGATTACCATAGGCGACATGAATGCTGTCGTCGATATCATCATGTGTCCCTGAGTGAGCAGGTTCAATTGAGGACAGACTTGCTTTGGACGTCTTCGCCGTTGATATTTGTGGCACCGATAAGGTCCAAAATCAGATAAGGAAGGTTTTCGGTGTTCCAGGCTTTGGGATGGTCTTGACGATACTTGATGCGCTGCATTGTATCGGGGTGCCTTTCCTGGAAAACCGGTGAAGCATAAATCATGAGCGGGACCTCCACTCCATAAGCATAGCTCACAGGGTCATTCATGATGCCATGTGTAAAGTAGTCAGGCGAACTGCGATACATGTCTTGACCATGGTCAGGAATATAAATGACGATAGCTTCGGTGTCTTTAAAGAGATTGATGATTTGTTCTACAATATAGTCATTGTAGAGGATGGAATTATCGTAAATTGACAAGTTTAAACGTTGGTGTTGAGGATAATTTGCGTACTCATCGGGTGAGAAGTGATCGTAATCCTTAGGATAACGCTGACTATAATTAAAATGTGAACCCATCAAGTGATATATGATGAAATAGCTGCTGTTTTGTTCCAGATGTTGGGTGAACTGGTATGATGAATCGACAAGGACTTGATCAAGCCTATAACTGTCGTTGATTGAGCCTTCGTTCTGGTAAAAATGGTTCTCTTTACAAGCCTTGGCAAAAGCCCGTGCCATATAATTGAATCTGCCGTTACGGGCCTGGTTGCTGAACCAGTAGGAATCATAACCGCACGCCTTTAGTAAGTCAAAGACGGTAATTGAATTTCTCCATTCTTCGGCCAGCGAGATTGAATCAGATTTTGATTTGCTGCAAGTCGTCAACATGTACTTGAGTGATAATGCAGTCGTGGGAGCAGGGGCGTCAATACTGTCAAACGTATAGAGCAAAGATGCTTTTTTCAGTTCTCCAAGGCGAGGGTTTGTCATTTTATCATACCCGTACAATGAACTGTGGAATCTGGCGAAAGATTCACCAATAATAAGAACGATGTTGTTAGGGCGAGGTTGAGCCGTTGAAAAAGTTATACTGGGCTTAACGTTGTTGGGTTTATCAAAGGCCATGGTTTCATAATCGTATAAGCCCTTCAACAGACACAAGGGGCCGCTTTGCCAGATATACCAACTATGAATGGCCTCAATTGTAAAAAGTCCCATAAGCGCCAATGCTATCAGTGAGCCTTTCTTGCGAAGATTGAGATTAAAATGAGAAGAAAGACCCCAAAGACCAAAAAGCAGAATAAAGGCTGATGAAACAATGATGATGACCCGTTTGGGGAGTACTGCAGTAAAGAATTCATAGGCTTCATTGGGATTGGTGTCAAGAATAAGCATCAAGTAGTCTTCGTCCATTGTGGTGTGAAGTTTCAAGATGCAAAAGATGTTTGTCGCAAACATGATGGCTGCAAGACCAATCAATATGGATTGAATGGTCTTACGAAGTATTTTGGGCTGGAAAAGGCTAACTAATAGAGTCGTAAAATAAGAAATCACTGCACAGTGGATTGCGATTAGCAGTGTGTTGATATAGTGATGGTAAAAACCGAAACGAAGTTGGAAAACAATATAGGGGGCAGCGATTAAGACAAAGAATGCAATCATGAAAACATGATGCTCTCGGAATGGCTTCAGCAGAAAGTGTAGAATCCTTTTAATCATGGCGATAAACAGTATTATCAGACGACTTAAAAAAGCCAAAATATGATACCGAGGTTTTTCAAAAACGATGAGCGCCTATTTAACTAGGGCGCTCATCGTTTTGTACATACAAGTGGATCTTTACAGCGTGGCGTCACTTTCCTGGAAGGTAGTGGCGCGGCGCACGTCGCCAGTCTGGTAACCGAGCTTGAACCACTTCATGCGCTGGGCGCTGGTTCCGTGGGTGAAGCTCTCGGGCTGTGCATAGCCCTGTGCACGCTTCTGCAGGTAGTCGTCACCAATCTTTTGTGCACAGTCAATAGCCTCCTGCAGGTCCCTATCGCTGATGGAATTGAAGTAGCGGTTCTCGTAGTGAGCCCATACACCGGCATAGAAGTCGGCCATCAGCTCCAAGCGCACGCTATACTTGTTAGCATTGGTCTGATTGGTAGCCTGCATCTTGCGGTGTGCCTGATCAAGGGTACCCATCAGGTACTCGATGTGGTGTCCCACCTCATGGGCGATGACATAGGCCTTGGCGAGGCTGGAGTTGTCACCCTTTACACCGAGTTGCCGATCCATCGTCTGGAAGAAAGCCAAATCCAGATACACCTTCTGGTCACCCGAGCAATAGAACGGTCCCATGGCTGCCTGACCTTGGCCGCAGGCGGTTTGGGTGGCACCCGTATAAAGAACCAGTGTGGGTGCGGGGTATTGGCCGATGCCATACTCCTTGAAAATCTGTGCCCATATATCCTCGGTGCTAGCTATCACTTGGCTGGCAAATACAGCGAGTTCCTCTTCCTCGGCAGTTGCCTCATGGCCGTTTTCGGTCTGGATGCCCATGCCGCCAGCCTGTTGCAACACGTCTCCGAGGTTACCCCCCATCAGCAGGGTAATCAATCCGGCAATAATCAGTCCACCGATACCGCCCAGGCCAATCTTGGTGCCTGTGCCCATTCCACGGCGATCTTCAACATTTTCGCTTTCGCGTCTTCCTTCAAGTCTCATAATGATAAATGTATTTTAATTGTTATTGTTCTCTCAAAGAGTGCAAATATAGGAATTTTTTTAATAATTCATCAATTTGTTGATTAATTTCTTAATTTTTTGCCTATTTATGTTATTGCTAAACCGCGTCATCAAGGTTGCTTTTTCAGGTGGTAAACATATATTGAGCCATCAGAGTATGTCTTAGTAAAAGAAATCTCCTTGGATGAAGTGCGGGCAACAGTGAATTCGTTGTGGTTTTCTAGTCCAGGCATCAGTATATAATAGACCGAGGGGTCTGGGAAGGAGACGGTCATCTTGTCTCCGTTCTCATCCCATGTTCCGAAACTTTCAACAAGTTGCTCGTGGCCATAGACTTGTGACACTCTGAATACCTTGTTCTGGAACTGGAAGAAGTAGTCGCCCTCAACGTTGACGGGTGTGCCGTCGGCAGTAATCTTCTCGACGTGCCATGTGCCGAACCAGATGCCGATGTCGCCATGGTTGCGGGTGCAGGAGCCCAACATCAACATAATCGTACAGATGATTGCTGTCAACGCTCCCTGGCCCCCTTTCATCTTAGAGGGGGAATTGATTATATTATATAACGTTGTCTTTTTCATCGTTTCTTGAAGTTAAAAGCGCCACTGTAGGTAATGCCCAACATGCCGCCCCAGTTGTTGCCGTAAAGTTTGCCGCGGTCAATCGCTACGGTGGCATTGAATGCCCATCCCATGAACTGATATCCTGGATGATACCGAATATCGAGCGCCATAGAGAAGTCATCGACGCTACCAGCACGGGGGATAATGGGTGTGCCCCAAGCCTTGCGATAGGAGCCCATCAGGCGGTAATACCAGCCATCGTGAAACCAGCCATCGATGGCGGCGTGGAAACCACGCAGCACATTGTCGCGGTAACGCATATAGCCGTCCTGGTTGTAGAGCGGCGACTTGACAAAGGGTGAGCCGATGGACATGCCTCGGCTCTGGTAGCCGTTGTAGATGTAGTTGTTATAATAGTCATCAGCACCCGACGAGTGGCTGGTGATCGGCGTGCCAGGACGGTCATTGGGTGTCCAGTGGATAGGACCGCTCTGGTTGGTGAAGTCAATATATTCAATGAGGGCTCCTGCAACCAATGGCATTCCACAATCATTGCGATATTCCAGTCCCCACAGGCCGTCAAAGCCGTTCATCTTGCCGATGCCCGAGCCATCCTCCCACAGCCATTGGGTATAGGCGCGCAAGTGCTTGTTGTTGTTGAGGTTGTAATCCAGTGCGATGTCCCATGTGCCTAAGTGATTGCCCTCAACAAAGGAGTCGCCTGCACTCTTACCGCCACTGCCGGCGATAAAGGTGCGGAAGAAAGCCTTGGCATCGGCATCCATCTTGACAGTGCGCGTCACCTGACCGTTCTCGTAGTAATTGGCTGTACCGCCGAACTGGCAGGCCGATTGGGCGCCAATGGTGAACACGACGGGCTGATTCGGGTTGGTGCGGAAGTGCATACTCTTGTAATGCAGCCACTTGCCTGTGGTAATGAAGTGGTTATAGTAGTTGTAATGATTTTCTAACCACTTGTCATCCAGCTCGCGGAAGTAGCCGAACTCGCCCTTAATCTGCACCCAGCCCTTGGTGAACGGTATGTTCTGGAAATCGATGAAACCGGCGCGCAGACCGACTGGCGGGCGGGCATTGTTGCTCCACACGAGGTCGCCGCTGCTTAATCTGCTGTTGACGATGGGAGAGGCCTTGTATGCCTGACCGGCCACGGCAAAGATGCTGCGGTACTTGGCCTCAACATAAGCCTGTTGGATCCAAGCCCGTGCGGGATGTTGCTTTTGCACCTCGAACTGGCCATTGCCCTTGTAGCGCTCGTAGCCTGCACTGGATGCATAGCCACCCCAGGCTTCCAGTCCCGCGCCCCACGAGAACCGCTGGCTGTGATTCATCAGTTTGTATAGGCTGGCTGTCGCTAGCGAGGAGTATTGCTGCGTGATATTGCCGCCATTGTTGGATGAAATATAGTAGGGAGCCAACTCGCTGTTGCCGGCATTGAATTTGACACCAGCAAAATAAAAGCAATGATTATCAGTTGCGTTGACTAATGAATCCAAAATGAACTCAGCAGAAGGAGAATCAACTATTCTGATGGGCTCTTGTCCCCATACCGATAAGCCAATGCATAGCGTTAGGGCGAGGATTATTGATGATAAAGCATTTCTCATTTGATAGTCGGGTGTTACCGTTCGATGTTTTCCAGATAGGAGTCAATGTGGCGCCGTTTTTTCTCGTCGGCAATTTCATCGAGGTTGATGAGGATGCCCGTCTCCTCCACGTCGCCAAACTCGCGGTTGATGGCCGTACCCAGCAACAGCATCTTGGGTGACAGTCCCATGTAGGCATTGACCAGCGGCGGGATATTGATGCCGTGTTGGCGGATGAAGGTGTTTAACCGCTTGTAATCTTCGCGGAAGTCGTTGCCCACGAAGTGAGACATCAGCTCTGGATCATCGTTGCGGGTATCGGGCAGCGGGTCAATAGGTACTACTAGTCCCTCCTTGTCCTTGAAGTAAAGGTTGAGGAAGCATAGCAGCATGTCGCGGCAGTCGCGCACGTAGCTCGGGTACATCGTCATCTTGCCGAACATGTAGTCGACTTTCGGATAGATAATGGTCAAGGCGCCCAGGCCGTCCCACAGGTTGTCAAGGGAGAACAAGGCCCGCACGCCCTCGCGTGTCGATTGGTACTCGGGACGCACAAACGAGCGACCCAACTCAATGGTCACGGGCAAGATTTCGCTCAGGAAGCGCTCGCTGAAGTTGAACAGGTGTCCTGTAGCGATGCGTGGCACGCCGTTCTCCACCTTCACGTCCCAGCCGCAGATAAAGCGGTAGGCGCCGATGATTTCGTGCTTATCGGGATTCCATACGAGCAATTGTTGGCACGGCGGATCCATCAGATCAAATTCGTCAATGTCACAGGCCTTGCCCGTACCGCCACCAGCTGCGCGGAAGGTGATCTCGCGCAAGCGCCCGATCTCTCGCATCGTGTTAGGCGCATTGTGGGCGGCCACCACATAGATGTCGTTTTCGGCCTTGTTGGTGTGGCGCAATAGGCGCTCGGGCGTGAGTTCCTGTTCAATGAGTTCGACGGGGATGGGATCAATAATCGGTTCCATAGGCTGTTCTAGGGTTTAGATGGCGATGGGGCCATGGAATAGACAAAATCACGCAGGCGGACAGCTTCCTTTTTGGGTGCACGGGCATCCAGCGAGGTCCAGGGAATGGGTTCGCCAATGATGACATGTAACGTGCTACCGCACTGCTTAATCATTTCTTTAGGGAGGAAAATGAGTTCGATATTAAACTTGATGCCCAGTTTCTTGCGCCATTTGGCAAAGCGGTAGAAGAACTTAGAGTTGCGGGCGTCAAAGAATATGGGTACGATATCGCGCTGGTAGTTAACGGCATGGACCACTGCAGCCTTTTGCCATGTAAGGTCGGCGATGCTACCGTCAGGTTGCATGCGTGAGCACAGTCCAGCCGGGAAGGTGATGAATTGGTTGTCGCTCTGCAGGGCTTCCTCAATCTGGCTGGCTGCGGCGCGTGACTGGCTGCCATACTTGTTCACGGGCAGGAACACGTCGCGCAATGGCTCCACAGCCATTAGCAGGTCGTTGACCAGAAACTTGATGTGGTGTTGATAGCGATTGCCCAGCAACGATATCAATGCCAGACCGTCCAGCCCTCCCAGCGGATGGTTAGAAACGAACATATAGCGCCCTTCGGGCAAATGTTCAAGTCCTTTCTCATCGATAGTGATACCCATTTCGGTAAGGGCTGCTGAAGCGGCATCCACGCCGTCCTTGCCCGCCATTTTCTCAAGAATGGCATTGAGCTGGTCTTGGCAGATGGTGCGTTCCAACCATCGCACGGCAAACCGCGGGATGTAGCGGTAGTGTCGGGGCAATCTTGCCCTGAGCACTTGGTCAACATCTATTTTCATCGGTTTGCTGTCCATGAACTGTTTTGCATCGTTTTAAACATACAAAGATAGTGCAAGCCGAACACAATGCCAAAAAAAATTTTGAGAATTGTTGAGGCGCGGCCTATCTTCGCCGAAGGCAAAGATAGTGCAAGCCGAACACAATGCCAAAAAATATTTTGAGAGTTGTCGAGGTGCGGCCTATCTTCACCGAAGGCAAAATTAGGTGTTTTTAACGAAAAAAGAAAAGCTAAGGCAAAAAAATTGCCAAATACCATGAAAAGTTATACTTTTGCATCACCTATTAGATAAAGTAAGACAGGCTAAATAAATGGTAAACACCGAAGGCTTAAAGAAGAATTTTACACTGCACGGGAGGCTTATGCTGCTTGCCGAGGCTTTGTTGTTCATTACCCTGATGGTATTTGCGTCAAGGCTTTTTGGAATGGGCGATGGCTTAAAGATTACTATGGCCTATCTTGTTGCCTATTTGGTTCCCCGCACTGTTGTGCGTCGCGATATAGGATGGTCTTGGATGTCTTCAGCCGTTCTGCTCGTGCTTGCCGGCATGTTGGTCTATATTGATTTCAGGCGTTTGGTTCACTATACGCTATTTGACGGTTATTCCTTGGAAATACCCAACATCACAGGCGACGCCAGGAGTTATTATAAATGGGCTCTTCACCAATATGACGGCCGTTTAAGCGCGTCCAATATGCTGTTCCCCGGCTACGGGTTTCTTATGGTTGGACTATGGAAGCTTTTTGGCGTAAGTGTTGTGTGGCCTCAGGCAATGAACCTGATGTTTACTTTGACGTCGGTGGCGTTTACAGGCAAGTTGACGAGGCGCCTGCTGTCTCATCGTGTGAGAGTGGCACCACGATATTTGTTGATGGCCGGACTGCTCTTGTCTTGCCTGTTGACTTTTTACTTGGTCGTGGGCACGTTGTTGCTGAAGGAAGCGTCCGTGTTCCTGGGTACAATAATGGCAGCATACGCCTTGTCGTCATTTGCATCGCCTGGTAAGTCACACACTCCTTCCTGCAGTGATATCGTCTTGTTTGTATCTGCGTGCCTGTTATTAGGATTTGTGCGTCCCACGTTCCTCTATTTCATAGTTGTTGGCGTGATCATCACGACGCTACCGCATTGGAAAAGAGATTGGCGTTACCTACTAGGCATGTTGGCTGTCATCGCTTTATCGTTGTTGATGGGAGAACTGATTTCACATTATACGTTCAGCCGTCATGCCGAGATTGCCGGAGGTGGATGGAATATGCAACGCTTCTATGTCAGAGGCGATTCCCAGCGGTTCTATCATGATCTGCTCAATTACTATTTCCTGTATTCGTTTTGGCACAAGATTTTGATGTTGCCGTTGACGATGTCGGTACAGTTCTTTATTCCATTGCCTTGGTCCTACTTTGATACGCAAACATTCATCAATTCTTTTGGCCGCTTCACTTACGGTTGGTACTTCGTTGGCGGTACGTCGTTGTTCTATTTCTTTTTCCTCTCGTGGCGCAAGGGTGAGCATTTAGGTATATGGCCCTGGTGGCCGGCGATGGCCTATGCAGCGATAGCCTATCTGGTGGCCGGTTCTGTAGCGCGCTATGTGGCACCCATCCTGCCTTTGTTCGTCCCCATAGCAGTATATGTTCTGTGTCGCGTTTATGAGGGATACAGGCGCAAGTCTTTCCTCTGGTGGTGGATTGTGCTTGCCTTGGTGATAACGATAGTACTGTTGTTATGTCTTGAGATTCAGCAAGGCACATTTTCCAAGATGTTACACACCCAGTCGCTGGTCAACTACTGGAAGGGACTCCCTTATTGAGATGGCTTTGTTAGCTGATTGATACCTTTTTCCTCATCTTTTTTGATCCCTGTTTGTCGGCAATTTTATCCCCTTGGTCGTTGATGAGGGGGTACTCATCGTTTTGTCTGTCGTGAGGGTTAAACTTTGAACAAAGCTCTTCGGTCTAATAACCAAAATTGATAAACTTTTAAACTAAACGACAATGAAAAAGACCATTATCTTCTGCTTACTGTGCATGGCGTTGGCAATGCCGGCGATCGCACAACCCGGTTACCGATACGGGCGTGGACCGCAGCCCCGAGTGCAGACGGTGGGGCGTCACGGAAATGAATATATCGCATGGCACCGTTATTACTTCGGCCTGCGTGTTGGCTTGAATGCCTCTCACGTGAACAGTGACAGCCCCCTGCTCAATGGCAGCAGCATGAAAACCGGTTTGAATATCGGTGTGGCAGCCGGGACTCAACTCACCTATCGTGCACCGCTGTTCCTGGAGACAGGACTCTACTATAGCCAGAAGGGCGGCAAGAGCGATTCAGGAACAGGCAAGTTCACCTACGATCTCAATTATCTGGAAGTGCCCCTGCTGATCAAGTACAAGCACTTCGTCGGCAACCAGACGACTATCCAGCCCTATTTAGGCGGTTATCTGGCGGTGGGCACCGATGGGGAGATTAAGAATTATGGCACGCGCACGGCGTTCAGCTCCTTTGATGACGGCTATTTCAACCGCTTTGACGGAGGACTCAAGCTCGGCTGCGGAATTGGTTTCAATATGCTCTATCTTGATGCCAGCTACGACATCGGTCTGGCCAACATCGGACAAGACAACTTCAATGATACCCACAATGGGTGCTTCACGTTAAACTTAGGTGTGAATTTTTAAACGTAACGTAATTTCCGGGTGGCGCGTGCCGCTCAATCACACCGGTGGCACGCGTTTTTTCAACAATAAAAGCCTGGATATTGAAGTTTTTATTTAACTTTGCACATCAACAACAATTCTAAACTCATTTGCGCTATGAAAAAGTTTTACATGATCATGATGCTGACACTGCTGTCAATGACGGTAGTTTCATGCGGCGACGGCTGGGATTCGCCCTACTATGTAGAGGATATTGTTGGATCATGGGTTTCAGAATATGGATCTGACGGATATGGCACATACGATATTTGGGGTTATGACGTAGTCCGTTATGATTTCTATAACAACCACACCGGCCGTTATACTTACTATTCAGCTTATGGCCTGGCCTATGTTGACTTTGATTGGGAAACCCGCGGCAACAGGCTTTTTATCAGCTACTATGACGGTGACTATGAGAACCTGTATTATGGTTACGATGACTACGGTTATCTGATTCTCTCTCTCGACCGCTATTTCTACCAGTACACAGCCTATCGTTCTGCTGGGTACTATGAGCCCGCTAAGGAGTTCCCCGGTGATGCTCCCAAGCTTGCTCCCCGCGAGGGCGATAAGGTTACCAAGGTGAAATCTGTCTCCCGCGCCATCAAGGCAAGGGTCACCGACGCCGAGTAATAAAGGGTCAAAAATCAATAACGACCATTAAGCAGCCGCTGAGTATTTTCAGCGGCTGTTTTTATGACTTGGTAGTATGGCATGCCCAGCACGTCGCCGATGGCAGAAGCGACTTCACGGATGGTGGCTGGAGCCTCGTCGGTTTCAATGAGCATGCGGTCGGGTGGGGTGGCTAGTAGGGTGGCAGGATTGAAGCGGATGCCAAAAGACAGGTAGCAGCCGGCGTCAAGCAGGGTGCGTGCGATGCGCTCGTTGGCTCTCATACCGTGAATGGCGAGAGGAACGGTGGTCAGTCCTGCTTTGCGTCGCTCGTCGATGATGCGCTGCGCTGTCCTGACGCAGTGAACCACTACGGGCTTATTAGTGGCATGAGCCACCTGGAGATGTCGCACGAACACACTTGCTTGGGTCTCAAGGTTAGCACCGCGCAGGCTGTCCAAACCAGTCTCGCCGATGGCAAGCACTTGAGGGTGACGGGCATGCAGTTCCAGTAATTTGAAGTCGGCATCGGTGAGCTTATCAATGTCATACCATGGATGGTAGCCCACTGAGTACCAGAGACCTGGCTGCGGGTCAAACTGCCGCGGATCGACGGCAATGAGTGCCGCTGTGGCATTTGCATGGTGTGTGTGGCAATCGATGATGTCGGGTGTCATGGCACAGGATCGTAGCCGCTACCTCCCCACGGATTACAACGCAGGATGCGCCATACGGCGAGCACTAGGCCCTTGAATGGGCCATGCTTACGTATCGCCTCAATGGCATACTGGCTACACGTTGGAGTGAAACGGCATGTGGGCGGTTTGAGAGGTGAGATATACTTCTGGTAGAAGCGGATGGGTTGAATGAGTACCCAGCCGATGGCATGCAGGACTTTGCGTCCACAGTCCACTATGGTTTTGATGATGCTGTTCATGACAAGGGAGGGGTATCAACAGGCTTGTCCGTTGTCGCTTGAGGTGCTGCCGGCTGTTGTGTGGCGGCATGAGCGATACGTTGGAGCAGCAAGGTTATTTTCTCTTGGATTACACTGTAAGGGGCTGGTGTGGTGTCAAGGTAAACAAAGGCGATATCCACCCCCCGGTCTGAGTCCTTGAGCGCCGGCAGCAGCAAGTTGCGGCGGTTTAGGCGGTAAGCCTCCCGCACGCGGCGCCGCAGGGTGACACGATTGACGGCCTTGCGGATGCGTTTCTTGGGGATGGATATGAGAAACTGCACGGGGTGATTGCCCTGCGGCCGGAGCCTGTAGGCTGCCCGCAACGGAAATGCCATGAGCGACTTGCCCTCATCAAAGAGCTGGTTGACCGCCGTTCGGCTGCACAGTTTCTCGTCCTTATTTAGCTTGAAATCCATAACTTCAGGCTGCAAAATTACAAAAATGGGGCATGCTTGACAAGCATGCCCCACAAAAAACGCTTCTTAAAACGGTTATTTCTTCTTAGCGGCCTCAGCTTTGGCGCGTCGGGTGGCAGCAGCCTTCTTGGCGGCTTCCGAGCGCTTGGCAGCGGCAGCTTTTTCGGCTTCGGCTTTAGCTTTGCGGGTAGCAGCAGCCTTCTTGGCAGCAGCCGAACGCTTCTCGGCGGCAGCTATATCGGCTTCGTTGTCCTTCGTGGTGTCGGCCTTCTTGGGGGCGGCATCTTGTTTGATAGCCTTCGGTTGCTCTTTCTCAACCTTAGTGGTTACGCGGGAGACTTTGCGTTCCCCTTTCTCTTCCTCTGCCTTGAGTCTCTTAAGGTAGAGTGCGATAGCGCTGGCCATAGAAGGAGCCTCGGGTGAAATGGTGACATCCACCTTGAGCCCTACGTTGCTGGCCTCTTCAAGGGTTGTTGATCCCATGGCGGCAATGACCACGTTGCGTTCCAGGTAATCGGGGAAATTCCTGATATAGGACTTGATGCCTGCAGGAGTAAAGAACACCAGCATGTCATAGTCAAAAGCCTCACCCGGCTTGAAGTCATTACTTACAGTGCGGTACATCACAGCCTTGACATATTTTACCTTGTTATTGTCGAGGACTACCGTCTTATCATTGTGGACGTCGCTGACAGGCATCAGGTAAGTCTCCTTGTTGTGCTTGGCAATGATGGGAATCAGGCCGTCCATTGTGCCTGTCTCGCTATAGAAAATCTTGCGTTTGCGGTAGATGACATACTTTTGCAGGTAGTTGGCGACGGTCTCGCTGACGCAGAAGTATTTCAGAGTATCGGGCACCTTATAGCGCAATTCATTGCACAGACGGAAGAAATGGTCCACGGCGGTGCGTGCTGTAAGAATAATGGCTGAATAGTCAGGCACATTAATCTTGGACTGCCTGAACTCTTTGGATGTTAAACCTTCAACCTTGATGAATTGACGAAAAACAATCTCTACTCCATATTTTCTCTCAAGGTCAAAGTAAGGTGATTTCTCTGACGTTGGTCTTGGTTGGGAAACCAGAATCTTTGTAATGTTCATTTGGTTTTTTTACTGTAAAATACCACAAATCCAAATAGTTACACCCGTCATAATGACTAAAGGTGCGATTTCGACGGCGCAAAGGTACAAAATAAAATAGAGAATTGATGACAAATTGCTATAAAAAATTCTAAAACCCTTGTAAATAAATATCAGTCTAACAACCAAATATAGTAGGGTTGCAATGTATAATAGCAATTTGCCACTTGAAGTGTAAACCAACAGTAAAATGAGTACTGGCAGCAGCAATAATCCCAATAACGACTGTGAAGATTTGAAGCCGTCAAGCCACAATCTGGTTCCTTCCTTGTCGCTGAAAGTGTATCCTAACACCTTGTAAACCAGCCATTGTGTCGCATAGAATCCTGCTGCCATCGCACAGAAGGCCGTAATGTGCAGGAAAACGTTACCCTGTAATGAGGCAGCCTTGTCTGGCATCAGCAGTTGTACGGCAAAATAGATGATAAAGCCCTCCACAATGCAGGTGTTGGCAATAAGTGCGGCTAGGATGCTGGTCTCGTTGACGGTGTGATCCTCAAAGAGGTTTTCGCGGCGCCGTGTCGAGAACATATAGTGGAAGAAGTTTTCGATATACTTGTATCCCGTGTGGTAGCACAGCGCCACGGCAATCAAGCCCAGCATCAACAGTACCATCGAGGGTGTGTCATGCAATGGTGAACGGGCGAACGGTAGTGCCTCGCTGACATGAGGCACTTCCATCACCGAGAGGTAGTTGAAGGCGGTATCGGCTGTGTGGATGTTGACGGGCATGACCAGTTTGCTCAGTATTTAGATTCAAATTCTATAGTTTGATTCTCGTTGAGCAGGGCAATGACATCATCGGGTGTGGCTGCAACTTGCCACAATTTGGCATGTGAAGACTTCATGAAGCCCTCATCAATAGCATGTTGCAGCATATTCAGTAGGGCGTCATAGTAACCCAGTGTGTTGAGGATGATAATGGGAACCTGTACCAACCCCAATTGGCGCCAAGTGAGGGTCTCCAGCAGTTCCTCGAGTGTGCCCACTCCGCCGGGCAGGGCGATGACGGCATCGGCCATTTCGCTCATCATCTGTTTGCGCTGGTGCATATCAGCGGTGACGATGACGTCTTCCAGGCGGTCATAGCACCACCCGTTGTCCACCATGAATTTGGGAATGACTCCGGTGACTTGGCCACCTGCATCGAGTGTGCCGTCGGTCACGGCACCCATCAACCCTACGGCACCACCGCCGTTGACACAGCGCCAGCCCTCATGGGCGAGCAGAACGCCCAACTCCCGTGTTGCCTCCAGATACCGCACATCAATATTGGCGCTGGAAGCACAAAACACACAGACATTACCTTTCATCTCTTGTTTCATGGCCGCAAAGGTACAAAAAAAGCGGCAATCGCCGCTCTTTGGATAAGGAATTAGGGATGGGGTGTTATTCTGGATGGCTTTGAATCCATTCGTTGAGTAACTTGTCATATTTCTCGCGCAATAGGCGGCAGTGGGAGAGAATGTCCAGATCTGAGGGTTCCAGTTTGGTATAATCCCTCATGATTTCAACCCATTCCTGCTGAAAGGTGTCTATATCCTCCCGCATAGTCTGTTCGTTGAACGGGCGTTGCCAGTAGAGGGCTCCGTACATCTCCTGGAAGTAAAACATCCATCGGTGTTGATAGTAGGCGTTCATCAGTCCGCTCCAGTTACGGCAGGCGTAGTCGTTGAGGTGGCCACCCCATGTTGTGATGAGCCGGCGAGCGTTCATCTCATAGTAATCCTTGACCTCGGGCGTGGAACCTAAATCACGGGCTTGCTGTAGCCATGTATTGAGCGTGGCTTGTGGGTGGTGGCTGTTCAGTTGATCCAAATCAATCATCAAGTCTGTCAATTGCTGGCGATGACAATCAAATGCATCGATGTCTCCTCGCTTGTAGGCTGAATCAAGTTGCTGCTTCACGCCAAGGAACAGGTCGCCCAGCAACTGGCGCCCTACCCAGATGAGGTCAATGGTCATGGCATCGGTCGTCACGTCATCCTGCTGCAGCAACAGGTCCCACACGGCCAGCAGGTCACTCGGCTTGTACTTGACAGGGCGGTTTTCCTTGCCCAGTGTGGGGTAGGAGCAGGGCAGGGGAGCGGCAAAGTTGCCAGGTGTGATATCCAGCACACTGTCATACAGCAACTGCCATGCTTCACGGGCCGTTTTGCTCACGGTGCCCGCATGTCGGTCGGCAAGCTCGGTGATGACCTGCTCGTCGCTCTTGCCATAGTCCCAGGCTTTCTCGAGGATGTACTCATAGGGGAACTGCTGCACATCCAGCCCCTCTAGCGTTGAGCCGATGCCCACGAGGTTGTCGCCACACTCCTGCAAGGCTCGCTCAATGCGCTCACCGGCCTCCTTGACGCGGCCCTGCACATTGGTATTGCCGCCGAAGTTCCCCAGATAGCACCAGATGAATGGTTGGCCGTAGAAACCGTCATGCTCGCGCCACATCTCTTTGTACTCGCAGTAGTAGTCCAGCATCGTCATCTTTCCTTGGGGTACGCCCGTCATCATGGCACGTGTGCGTTCTCGGGTATAGTCCTCGCGCTGGTAATAGAGGAACCAAGCCATCTGCAACCACTCGGCATCAGGGTCGACTGCAGTCAGGCTCTCATAGATGTGCTGCGACACCTTGTTCAGGTAGTCGGGTTCAAAGCTGGGTGGATCCACCTCATTGAACGGGTCGATACCGTAGATGTGGTCAGTTCCGAACAAGCGTATCTGTTCCTCAAGGAACATGCGCTGGATGCGGCTGTACAACGGGTCCTCGCTGTTGAGGAAGTAGGTACGGTATTGCTCGCCAAAACCTGCCCAATTGCCTAGTGCCTGGATGTCGGCCTTGGGGAACAGCTCTCGCAACTGGCCCGGCACATGGCCCGCAAAGGCTGGCAGAACGGGCCTCATGTTCAATGCGCGTTCGCGTTCCACAATGCGTCGTTGCAGAGCCTTCTGCCCTTCCAGCCATTCCATCGGTAACGGGCCGCACCAACCGTCGATGTTGGCCATGCGGTGCCACGGCAGGTAGGCCGGGCCTGTGAAGTAAGATCGCACTTGCTCGTCGCTCATGCCCAGTCTGGTCCACACATTATACCACACGGCCTCCTGCCCAGTGATGGCCAGCGGCAGGTTCACGCCGTTGAGCGCCATCCAGTCGATGAAATGCTCCCACTGCTTCCAGCCCCAGAAGGGCATCGTGTAGCCCCACGTGCAGTAATTCAGGAAGAAACGCTGCGGCATCCGTGCCGTTACACGCTCAGGTGCAGGCACATCGGGCAAGACATCGGGTAATGAGATGGGCACATCGGCATACCACGACACCGTCACCTTGCAGTAACGGTTCAGGTAGCGGTTCAGTCCCACGGCCATCGAGTTGGCATTATTCCCGCAGATTACCACCTTGTCCCCACGACTCTCAAGCGTAAACACGTCCTTGCCCTGCGCTGATTCAATGAGTTTAAACTCCACCTGCCGCGACAGCGACGGAGACAACCGTGAGGCCAGCGATCGGGCTTGCTCCACATCTTGGCCCGTGCCACAGAGGGCTACGAGCCACACCGACATCACACCGATTATTGTTATCAATCGCCTTGTCATAATTGACATTTCTTCTGGTTTATTGTATGCAAATTTAATGATATAATCCATTCTGCACAAACACTAGTGCTTTTTTTGTGTATTTTTGTGGGTCAAATTCTATAGAAATTCGTCATGATTGGAACGATTGTTAACACTTGCACCATTGTTGCGGGAACGCTCATCGGCGTGGCGCTACACAAGGGCATCAAAGAGAAATACAAGAAAGTGCTCTACGACGCGCTGGGACTGGCGTGCTACGCCATCGGGCTCAATGCAGTGGTTACTAATATCCCCAAGAGCCAGTACCCTGTACTGTTCATCGCCGCAATGGCCATCGGCAGCGTTGCTGGAGTGGCACTCGATATCGACGGCAGGTTTCATCGCTTGGTGGAGCGCCGAAGCAAAGGCGGTGCCGAGAACCGACTGGCCGACGGTCTGGCGACGGCTACGCTGGTCTATTGCATCGGCCCATTGTCAATGCTGGGACCCGTTATCAGCGCCTTGCAGGGAGACAATACTTTCTTGTTCACCAATGCCACGCTTGACTTGGTGACAGCGACCATTTTTGGCTCGACCTATGGAGTCGGTATGCTGCTGGCAGCACCCGTGCTGTTCCTGTGGCAGGGTTTGTTTTATGGTGTGGCAACGCTGTCGAGCACTGCCGTGAGCGAGGCCTTGATGGCCGAATTGCTCATTGTGGGCGGTCTGCTTATCACTGGTTCCGGTCTGTCACTGCTGCGAATCAAGGATTGTCATGTGCTCAACATGTTACCGGCACTGCTTGTCCCACCGTTGTGGTTTTTCCTCATGTGGTTGATATAAAATTAATAAATGATAATAATATGAATGATTGGCGTTTTATCGTAGTGAGTTGCATTGCACTGCTGGCAGGGATGAACATCCCGGCATGGGGGCAGATCGTCTCTAATGAAAAGACTGACGCTCAGGTTGCAGACAGTATCCGTGAAGAACTTGACAATCGTCCTTATTTCAGTCTCTATAAGGATACTTATTTTGTCGGTGGCACCGTGTTGGGAGGCAAGCCTGACGGCTATAATAGTGATGTGAAGTTTCAGATCAGTTTCCAGCAGCGCCTCACCAAGAGTGTGCTCCCTGGGCACACCTATCTATATTTGTTCTATAGTCAAAAGGCGATTTGGCATGTGTTCCGAAATTCATTGCCGTTTCATGACCTGAACTTTAACCCTGGAGTAGGTATCTCCAAGTATATCATCATGAAAAACCGTCTGCTGGGAAAGGTTACATTGATGGCTGAACATGAGTCCAATGGACGAGACGGTATTGCTTCGCGCAGTTGGAATAAGATTTCATTGGCAGGCGAGGCCTACATCTCGCCTTTCCTCATGGCACATGCTAAGTATTGGATTCCCATTGTTGATGGTCAGTATAACCGCGACATTCTCAAGTATATGGGTATTTATCAAGCTGGTTTTCAGGCTAAGAGCAATGACGACAAATGGGTGCTTGACATGACTCTGGTCAAACGCCAAGGCTGGAATTTCAACTTCAATACGATTATCCAGCTAGGGTACCGAATTAATCATAATTCCAACCAGTTCATCATGCTCCAGTACTATAACGGCTATGGAGAACACATGCTGGACTATAACCAGTATCACTCCCGCATCCGTTTCGGACTCCTGATTCGTCCCCGGTTCTTCAGTGACTTCTGATTCCTTCTTGATAGTATAATGCTTCATTTTATTCGCTAATTATTAATGATGGTTGGAATTTTATAATTATCTTTGCCAAATTGAACAAATGATCATTTTGATTTATGCAGTACTGGATTAACCATAACGGAGTGCAGTCGGGACCCATGGATCTTGACGCCCTCAAGCAGATGGGGCTCACCTCGGCAGCTTATGTGTGGCACGAGGGCCTCAGTGACTGGGTGAAGATCACCCAAATACCCGAGTTGCAGGATGTCTATGTCATGGAAGGTGCGGCACCTGAAGTGGCTGAAATTCCCGAAATCCCGCCAGTCCAGAGACAGGACGAACCTGTGGCAAGAGAACCGTATCAACCTCAGCGTCAGCCTGCTCAGCCTTACCAGCCCGCACAACCGCAGTATGCTGGTCCGCAACCGGCAAATGCTGAGCCTTGCCCACCCACTAATCTGGTTTGGGCGATTATCTCGACAGTGTTGTGCTGCTTGCCCGCAGGAATTGTGGCTATTGTATATGCCACCAAGGTAACGAACAAGTATCGTGCCGGTGACATTGAGGGTGCTAAGCGTGCCAGTGAGGTGGGAGCTTGGTGGTGTATCGCCTCGATTATCTTGGGCATTATCTGCCAGCCGTTTATGTCGGCAATTCCGTCAATGATGGGCTCGATGAACTGACGTTGAGGCGATATGCGCCGATCGCTTATCATCATTTTGGTGGCCGTCTTGCTATTGGTGCTCGGCTTTATTTACTATGCGCTTGACCCATCGGCATCGACGGTGTTTCCCCGTTGTCCCATCTTGACGTTAACGGGGTATAAATGTCCTGGCTGTGGCAGTCAACGTGCTATCCATGCGTTGTTGAACGGTGATGTGGCAGGAGCCTTCAGGTATAATGCCTTCTTGATGGTAGCCATCCCCTGGATAGTGTTATGCCTGTATGCCGAGAGTCGCCGCACCCGCAATCCTCAACTGTATGCCCGCCTGAATGCTCCCTTGCTTGCTTGGCTTTTACTTGCACTGGTGGTTCTCTGGTGGGTACTGCGTAACATTTTCGATTGGTGATAACAATAAAACAAACGATAAACGATGAAACAATATCTTGACTTGGTGCGCCATGTGATGGAACACGGTGTGGACAAGGAAGACCGCACGGGAACAGGCACACGCAGTGTGTTCGGCTATCAGTTGCGCTGCAATTTGGCCGACGGATTCCCATTGCTGACGACCAAGAAGGTGCACCTCAAGTCCATCATCTATGAATTGCTGTGGTTCCTGCGTGGTGACACCAATGTGCGATGGTTGCAGGAGCATGGCGTACGCATCTGGAACGAGTGGGCCGATGAGAATGGAGACCTGGGTCCCGTCTATGGTAGTCAGTGGCGCGCTTGGCCCGATGGCAATGGTGGAACCATCGACCAGATTGCACAGGTCATTGACCAGATCAAAAACACGCCCGACAGCCGCCGTATCATGGTGAGTGCTTGGAATGTTGCAGAAGTGCCCACAATGAAGTTGCCGCCTTGCCATTCGCTGTTCCAGTTCTATGTGGCGCAGGGCAAATTGAGCTTGCAACTGTATCAGCGCAGTGCCGATCTGTTCCTGGGTGTGCCTTTCAACATCGCATCCTACGCTTTGTTGCTGATGATGGTGGCCCATGTGACAGATTTGGAACCGGGAGAGTTCATCCATACCTTCGGGGATGCACACATCTACCGTAATCATTTTGACCAAATCAAGGAGCAGCTCTCGCGCGAACCGCGTCCGTTGCCTCGCATGGTGCTCAATCCTGAGGTCAAGAGCATCGACGATTACAAGTATGAAGACTTCACCCTTGAAGGCTATGATCCCTGGCCGGCTATCAAGGGCGTAGTGTCGGTTTAAACCTAGATTGTCTAGAACGTCTAGTTAATCAAAACGATAAATACAATGAAATCCATTCAAGCCATAGTTGCCATCGCTGCCGATGGTGCCATAGGGCGTCAGGGAGAGTTGCTATGCCACCTTCCTGCCGACATGAAGCACTTCAAGGAGGTGACGATGGGACATAGCATAATCATGGGCCGCAAGACCTTTGAGTCCTTCCCGCGCCGTCCCTTGCCTGGCCGACAGAACATCGTCATCACCCGCAATGCAGGCTGGCAATACCCTGGTGTGACTGTAGCGCATGACTTGAATGAAGCCATCGCTGCCGCCGAGACCGACACAGTCTTTATCATAGGCGGGGCACAGATTTATGAGTTGGCATTGCCTTTGGTTGATGTGCTGCATCTCACCCGTATCCACGCCCGTTGGGCGAGTGCCGATGCCTATTTTCCTGCCCTCAACATGGATGAGTGGCAAGAAGTGAGCCGTGAGCACCACGAGAGTGATCACCGTAATGCTTACGAGTTTGATTTTATCACCTTAAAACGTCGTTCGCAATGAAGTTTTTTCTTATTGCCGGAGAAGCCTCGGGTGACTTGCATGCCTCCCACTTGATGGCGTCACTCAAGCTGGAGGACCCAAAGGCCGAGTTCCGTTTCTTGGGTGGAGACCTCATGGCTGAGCAGGCGGGTATCCCTCCCATCATCCATTACAGGGACATGGCCTATATGGGTTTCATGGATGTGGTCAAGCATTTGGGAAAAATTCTAGGTTTTCTGGGTACTGCGCGTCGTGCCATCGACGAGTGGCAACCCGCAGCGGTGATTCTGGTGGATTATCCTTCGTTCAACCTCAAGGTGGCGAAATATGCTCATAATCTGGGAATACCCGTTCATTACTTTATATCGCCCAAGGTGTGGGTTTGGAAGGAGTGGCGTGTCAAGGACATTCGGCGTTATGTCAACCACATGTATTGTATTTTGCCCTTTGAACCCGACTGGTATCAGGAGCGGGATTATAAGGCGACTTACGTTGGCAACCCGACTGTTCAAGAAATTGCTCAAGCCAGCAAGGATTTCCCCGATTTCGCCCATTTCATCGCAGAAAACGGCCTTCCTGACCGTCCCCTCATTGCCATCGTGCCAGGTTCCCGTGTGAGGGAAATCCGCGACAATTTGCCCCTCATGTTAGAGGCTGCTGCACGTCACCCCGAGTTTCAGGCGGTGATCGCTGGTGCACCCAGCATTGATGACAAACTCTACCGCGAGGTGATGGGGACCAATGCCATCCCCGTCTTGCGCGATAAGACTTATCCGCTCGTCCACCATGCCCGTGCTGCCCTTGTCACTTCGGGCACAGCCACCCTTGAGACAGCATTGTTGAATACACCTCAAGTCGCTTGCTACCGCTTCAACGGCAGCAAGTGGTCCTATAACTTCTATCGTCGATTATTGAGTGGAAAATACGTCACGCTGCCCAATCTCATCACCGATGAGCCCGTCATCCCCGAGCTGTTGATGCACCTGTGTACCGTGGATAGCATCGATCAGCATCTGACGGCATTGTTAGACGATACCCCCGAGCGCACTGCTATGCTTGAGGGCTACCAGCATCTTGCCAATCGTCTTGGCACCGATGTCTGTACCGCTACCGCCGCCCGCCTGATTGTCAGTAGTCAAGCATGACCAAGGGGGGGGACATTGCACGCAAATAAACTGTTTGATTTAAACGAGAGTTCTGCGATTATAATTCGTTCGCAATGTAGAGACGCAAAATCTTGCGTCTCTAGGAAAGCCTTTTATTAATATCAAACGATTGGAGACGCAAGATTTTTTTACGTCTCTACAAGTCTCAACTGAGATATTTTCGTTGTTTATGCTTCGTCTTCGGTGAGGCAGGCGGTGAAGCCCATCTCGCGGGAGCGTTCCTTGTCAAACATGTAGTAAGTGACATCGCCCTCGTCGCACAAGCGGCCCTGGCTGTCATGTAGGGTAACATGGACAGTGTAGAAGTTGAGAACGTTGCCAGTGATTCGGCCGCGCAGGGTGATTTTCGGATCACGGGTGGAGACGGGACGGCGGAATTTCACTTCCAGCTTGGTGGTGACTCCAGCGGCTTGCAAGCGGCGCGAGAGTACCCAGTTGGCAAGTTCGTCGATGAGCGTGCTGATGATGCCGCCATGCAGGGTTTCTACCCAGCCGTCATAGTTCACACACGGTGACCAGGTGGTGACTACTACCTCGCCGTCTTCCCAAAATTCAAGATGTAGGCCGATGGGATTTGTCGGGCTGCACCCGAAGCAGTTGTACCCCTTTTTATCAAGATATGGATTGATTAGTTTCTTCATCTTTTTATAATTCTTTGTGACTTAGCATCAGATTTTCGGCCTTGCGCAAGGCGGCCACGCCAAGGCGAAGCCCTATAAAGCAAATGCTAGATAAAAAGTCCAAGTTGTCATTAATGTTGTTCTTGTCGTCAGAAAAAAAACTTAGCGACTTCGCGTCTTAGCTTGAGACTCCTGTTGCTTGCGGTGATGCCAGATCTCCAGGCTGTTGATGGCGTTCTGCCACAGGATGTAACAGCCTGGGCCCGCTACTGACAGGGGGCTCAAGTAGGTATAGGCAATCCACACGGCAAAGGCGGTATTCTTCTGCCCCAGACCCTGACCACTCTCAATGACGGTGCCGAAGAAATGGCCGATATACCTGCCCACAGCGAATTGTGCCAGGCAAATCAGTAACGACACGATGGCGATGGTGAGGAGGAAGACGAAGGGTGCACCGCTGTTGATGATGTTCTTTACCGTGCAGCCCGTAACAATGGTCAGCGAGATACCCCACATGTAGAATGACAGGTCCTGGATGGCCACCAACCGTTGCTGTACTCGCGGCAAGTAGTGCTTGACCAGATAGGCGGCAATCAGCGGCAACACCAGCACGAGGAACACCTTGTACATAATCATCCAGAAGGCCGTCCAGAAACTGATATCCACGTCGTTGTCAATCAACGGGAAGACGACAGGCACAGCGAATACCGTGACAATGTTGGACAGGAACACATAGCTGGTCATCGTTTCCAGGTTACCTCCCAGTTTGCCGGTCACCACTGGCGCTGCACTGGCTCCAGGACAGATGACGCACGTCAGGATGCCTTCCATCAGAATCAGGTCCTTCCCCTTCATGTCAAAGCCGATGATCAACGCCACCAACAGCACAACCAACGCCACTTGGAACACTGATACCCACAGGTGCCACATCGCTGGGCGCATCTTGTGGAAATCCACGCGCAGGAACGTCGTGAACAGGATCAGGCTCATGAACAGCGGCAGGATGGTGTCAAAGATCGGCTCCATCACCTCGCTCACCGGGTCAAGAGCTCGTATCCAATAAAATATCAAATAAATGACTGTGCCCGACACAATCGCGCTGGGCAATGTCCAATTCTTCAAAAAAGTAATGATGGTCTTCATAGCGGCTGCAAAATTACTGCAAAATTTGTATTTGTGCCATTCAAAATGACATAAATACAGAATAGGCTGTATTTCATGAAATGCTGCAAAAAATGTAGCTGGCATAATGGTATTATTGAAGAAAACATGTATCTTTGCACATTTCGATTCAGACCGAAACCCACCGGCGAGTAAGTCGCTGGAATAAAATAAAAATTGCGCGATGAAACGGGTAAATACAAATAGATTGATGAATAGGGGATGCTATCTTCTTATTTTAAGCATGATGCTATTGAGTTGGGCATCTGGCTATACTCAAGATGTACAGACTGGTGAATGGGCTTATCTTGACGATGGCCGTCCGGCTACCATTGGCCAGACGACTCAGGATCACATTTTTGCCCGTAATACGTATAATGACAACGGTGCTTTTAAAACTTATGATAATGTCGTCAGTTTTAAATCTGGTGCTGTTCAGACGGTTTGGCTCTGGCTCGATGATGACCAGATTTATCTGAACGAGAAAGTACAGGCCCTGCCCAAGAGTCTTATCAAGGATGATGGCGAGCCCTATAACGAGACTACCTACAACTGTTTCCAATGTAACATCTATTTGCCCGAGGGCATCAGACTGGTAAAGGCTGAGAACGAAGACGGCGACGAGATAAGCTTTGTGCAAGGCGATCGTATGCCGAACTCGGCGACTCTAAAGTTTGCAGATAATACAGAAGTCATGGGCCCTAAGGTCATTGACGGCATCAACTACCAGGTTTACACGCTCATCATCACTAACCAGGAACTCAACGGTACCCACTTCTCCTCAAGGAATGCCCTGGCCTACCAGACAAATGGTGCTTTGAAGAAGGACGACGCTCCGCTAGTCGCTATTTTCCTTGAGAACGACCATCAGAATGAGGCTGAAGGTCAGCTTGCTGATATGATTATTGCTAATCAGGAGTTTGGCATGCGTGAGCCCTTCATCGTTGAGCCCAGGTGGGAACCTAATGACTACCGGTTTATTTATGGAGAGGGAGGCAACATGGAAACTCAGCGGTATCAGCTTTACAACCGAGTTGCTCTCTACGGCAGTCAGGGCCTGGATGACGATATGATATATGCTACAGGAATTAAACTGAATACAACGTACAAGACTCTAGAGATTGGTGAAGCATTCCAGCTGACAGCTACAATTACGCCCTCAAATGCCACGAATCAGACGGTAACTTGGGAATCTTCTAACACTAATGTAGCCACCGTTGACAGCAACGGACTCGTGAGAGCGATTTCTGCCGGCTCGGCAACAATCACCGCGACAACTACTGACGGAACCGATTTGACTGCTTCATGCGTGATCAGTGTGAAATCTGTTTTGGCGACATCAATCACTTTGAATGCAAGTGAGTTAACGCTTGATATAGATGAAACCTCACAGTTGATAGCGACAGTTTATCCCAGTAATGCAAGCAACAATAGAGTTGCTTGGCATTCCAGTAACAATGCTGTAGCCCGTGTTTCAATCAACGGACTTGTCACCCCCGTGGCACCAGGAAATGCGACGATTACTGCAACAACAACCGACGGTACTGATCTGGTCGCATCATGTCAAGTGACTGTGGTCAAAAGAGTGAAAGGAATCACCCTCAACGAAACCAGTCTGACACTCACCCTGCCCGAAACGGCACAATTGTTGGCCTCAATCACACCAAGTGATGCTACTGATAAGACCTTGAATTGGACAAGCAGCAACTCTGCCGTGGCAAGCGTTGACGACAACGGATTTGTCTCATCGGTTGCTCCAGGCACTGCTACAATTCGGGCCACAACCACCGATGGCAGTAATCTGTCAGCCTCCTGTGTGGTGACAGTGAGAGAGCAACTGGTAACTTCCATCTCATTGACCGAGACAAGTAAGGTGATGCAAATTGGTGAAACCGCTCAGTTATGGGCTGTTGTCGCCCCCGAAAATGCTTCAAACAAGACGTTGTCGTGGAGCACTGAAGACAGTTCGATTGCCACTGTCAGCGATGATGGGGTCGTTACTGCAATCGGCGAGGGAACAACTTATGTGACAGTTTCCACTACCGATGGCAGTGACCTGTCCTCAACCTGTATGATTCAGGTGATGACATATTACTGTCTAGATCTTGACACGGTATCATACATCAGGGGAACAAATACACGGATTGTGGATTTGCCAGTATCATTAATTAATAGGAGTCCGGTTTCTGGAATCCGGTTTGATGTTGCTTTGCCTGTAGGCTTAAAGTTGAATGTCGTTGATGGCGTTCTTGATGTCTGGTTGGATGAGGCCCGCATAACTCAGAGTCACAGTGTTACCGTAAGCCGATTGAGTAATGGCAATTATCGTATCAAAGTCCAGTCATCGTCAGGCGAGGAGTTGAAAGGCAATGACGGCGCCGTGGTGCACATGAATCTGCAGATGCCCCTATTACAGAATACGATGGATTACACTGTCGACTTCTCCAACATCATTGCATCAGAGCCTGATGATACGCAGCATCAGCTGAACAGCGTGTCCACGATGGTTCGTGTATATTATATCGTTGGTGATGCTGATGCCAATACGTTTGTTGATGTTGCTGACTACAATGCCACGGCAAGTAGGATTCTGGGTAAATACCCGTCACCGTTCTATAGTGATGCGGCCAATGTCGATGGTAGCCACTCAGTTGATGTGGCCGACCTGGTGGGTATCACCAACATAGCACTTGAAATCGACCCGATCACGTTGAGGCAGGCACCTGAGAGGTGGGGCAATGAGAACCGTTTGTTCTGTGACAAACTGGAACTCACTGCCGGTGGTGAGCGAGAACTCAATGTCGGCATGGATTGCGGATTTGATTTCGCCGGTTTCCAGATGGATGTGGTTCTTCCCCGAGGCTTGACACTTGTGAGCGCAGCGCTTGGTGAGGATGCCTATAAACTGGGACTCGCAACTGAAATGATGCCAGACGGGGCAATCCGACTCTTGGGAACCTCGTTCTCTGACGCCGTCGTTAACGGTATCTGTCCCGAACTGTTGAAGCTGCGAGTAAAAGCCGAGAGCGACTATGTGCCGGGTCTCGGAGTTGAGTTCTCGGAGATTATCTTCGCTGAGCGTGACCTTGCAACCCACACGCTTGATGATTTGACCATCGAATATGTTGAACCGAGTGCAGTGTATGAGTTGGCCGATGACGCGAGAATTTATGTTGAGAACGGGTGCATCATTGTTGACACTCCTGTTGCTGGGGCTGTACAACTGATTGGCATTGACGGCCGCATGGTTGAGTATCATGCCCAAGTCGGCCACAACGTATATGTGGTTCCTGGAAATACTGTCTATATCATCCATTTCAACGGTAAAACGATTAAAGTGAGACTATAAGACTATGAGACGTTCAATTATATTGATAACATTGGCGGTTATCGCCGCATTGGCCTCATCAGGTAAAGACAGGCTGTACATCGAGAGCTTCAACATTGCAGCAGGACAGACCCTTCAGGTCCCCATTTTGTTGCTCAACGATACGGCTTACAGTGGTCTGCAGACAGATTTGTATCTGCCAGAAGGGCTGTCGCTTGACATGAATGACAATGATGAGTATATCATCGACCTGACATCTCGCCTTGACAAGTCTCATACAGTGGCCTCGCGTCGATTGGACGATGGCGCTATCAGGATATATGTCACATCGGTAAGTACCAGAGAGTTTTTGGGCAATAGTGGCGCCATCATGACGTTGAGCATAACTGCGTCAAGTGGCTTTAACGGTGCCGCCGTCATTGCACTGAGAAACAGCGTTTGTGCTGAGGCGATTGGTACGAGGCATTTGCTGGCCGATGAGATTTGTGAGGTGAATGCCAGCATGAAATTTGATGTAAACGGTGACGGTGAAATCAATATCGCCGATATTAACGTAATCACTGATATCATCCTCGGTGGAACCGTAGATGAATTGACTCGTCGTCGTGCTGATGTGAATGGTGACGGTGAAATCAACATTGCCGATATCAATACTGTCACCGATGCAATTCTCAGCAAGTAGTACAATGTAGAAATGAAGAAGGCTTTTGAGAATATAGCATTTTGGGTGGTTTACGGGGCGTGGTATGGGTTGTCGCTGCTGCCCATGTGGGTGCACTATCTGTTCAGTGACATCCTGTTTGTCATTATTGCTTATGTTCTGCATTACCGCCGTGGCGTAATTAGCCGGAACTTGAAAGGAGCCTATCCCGACAAGAGCGACAAGGAACTCAAGAAACTGCGTATTCAGTTCTACCGCCACTTCTGTGACATTCTGGTCGAGACGATAAAATATACGTCGATTTCCGATAAGAACATCATGCGCCGCATGCCCTTCAAGAATAGTGAGCAGGTTGCCGAGATTCTCAACAGCGGACAATCCATTGCCCTGCTGCTGGGGCACTACGGCAATTGGGAATGGGTTTCTTCGCTCGTGCTGTGGTTGCGTCCTTTGATAACCAACAATTCGGTTATGGGGCAGATTTACCATCCACTTGAGAACGAGGTTATTAACCGTGTCGTGTTAAAGACAAGAAGCCGCATGAACTCGGACAACGTAGCCAAGAAGGAGACACTGCGCTGGATCCTCGGCAACAAGCGAGAAGGCCGTCCCACGATATTGGGTTACATCAACGATCAGGTGCCCAAGTGGGAAAACATCCACTACTGGCTCACTTTTCTTAATCATAAGGACACTCCTGTGTTTACAGGCATCGAGCGCATCGTCCACTCCCAGAATCAAGCTGTTGTCTATATAGATGTCAAGCGCGTGGGCCGCGGGCGCTATGAGTGCGAATTTCAGGTTATCACGCGCGACCCCTCGACGATGGGTGAGTTTGAGTTGACCGACATCTATTTCCAGCGCATGGAGCAGACCATCAACCGAGCACCGCAATACTGGTTGTGGAGCCACAACCGCTGGAAAAGAACGCGCGAGGAGTTTGACCGCCGCTTCAAGGTCGTGAACGGTAGGGTGGTGGAGAAATAACTGTTTGCTTTTTGTTGGCATGCGCCTTCAGGGGGCTTGTCAGACTAATCACCGATTTGACCAATTGGGGCAAGAATTGTTGTGTAGTATCCAAAAAAGTCTTACCTTTGCAGCAACTAAATAACAACTAATTAACTCAATATGCGGCCACGCCAAGGCGGGGCCCGTCAACTTAAAACTGATAAATGCAATGAACCGACTTTCGGACCGTATTAACGCACTGGCACCCAGTGCCACTCTGGCCATGTCGCAGAAGAGCAGCGAACTGCGCGCTCAAGGCGTGGATGTGATCAACCTCTCGGTGGGTGAACCCGACTTCTTCACCCCTGACCACATCAAGGCTGCTGCCAAGCAGGCCGTTGATGACAACTTCTCGTTCTATTCACCTGTTCCCGGTTACCTGTCGTTGCGTCAGGCCGTGTGCGAGAAACTGCGCCGCGAGAATGGCTTGGAATATACTCCCGACCAGATTGTCATCGGTAACGGTGCCAAACATGAGCTGTGCAACGCCATCATGGCGCTCATCAACCCCGACGATGAGGTCATCATCCCGACTCCCGCATGGGTAAGCTACGTGCAGATGGTCAACCTGGCTGGCGGCAAGAGCGTACTGCTGACTTCCAGCATGGAGAAGAACTTCAAGGTGACCGCCGAAGAGCTGGAGGCTGCCATGACCGACAAGACACGCCTGATCATCATCTGCTCTCCGAGCAACCCCAGTGGTGCGATCTATAACTACGAAGAGTTAAAGGCCATCGCTGCCATGCTCGAGCGTCACCCCGACGTGATGGTCATTGCCGATGAAATCTACGAGCACATCAACTACGTGGGCAAGCACGAGTCGCTCGCCCAGTTTGACGCCATCAAGGAGCAGGTGGTTATTATCAATGGTGTTTCCAAGGCTTACGCCATGACTGGTTATCGCATTGGTTACATTGCCGCTCCGCTGTGGGTAGCCAAGGCTGTCAACAAGATGCAGGGTCAATACACCAGCGGCGTTTCCTCGATTGCCCAGAAGGCTGCCGAGGCCGCCTATAATGGCCCCCAGGAATGCGTCGAGGAGATGCGTGTCGCCTTTGAGCGCCGCCGCAACCTCATCGTGGGTCTGCTGCAGGAAATCCCCGGCTTCGAGCTCAATATGCCTGACGGTGCCTTCTATGCCTTCCCCAAGGTAGAGTATTACTATGGCAAGAAGTGTGGCGACACTGTCATCAACGATGACAACGACCTCGCCCTCTATCTGCTGAACGAGGCTCACGTTGCCACCGTAGCTGGTAGCGCCTTCTGCTGCCCGGGCTATATCCGCCTGAGCTACGCCACCAGCGATGAGAACCTGATTGAGGCTGCCAAGCGTATCGCTGCCGCTCTCGCCAAGCTCGCTTAATAAAACGAAGACAATAAATACAACAAGTACTAAGCTATCCAGCTTGTAGCGAATAATTAAAGACAACTTGAACAACGATAACAACTTTAAAGAGAGTTGTAACAGTTGTTCAAGTTGTCTTTATAGTGCGGATGCCCTTGTATTTATTGTACTTATTGTCTTCCTTTTTAGCTTATAGTTGTCGTACGGCGTCGGCGAGTTGCTGCATCGCCTGCGTGAGGACGGAGCGAGGGACAGCAACGTTGAGGCGCATGAAGCCGCTGCCTGACTTGCCGAACATCGCGCCGTCATTCAGACCAAGGCGGGCTTTGTTGACAAACAGGTCGATCAATGCGTCATGCTCCAGTCCCAGGCCAGTGCAGTCGAGCCACACGAGGAACGATGCCTGCGGTTTGATGGCGACGATACCGGGAATGTGTTCGCGGCAGTAATTGACTACCATGTCGATATTACCTTCGATATACTCCAGACATTGTTTGAGCCATTCGGCGCCGTGGCGATAGGCGGCGCGGGTAGCGGTCATCGATAGGAAGTTGGGCGAGCACTGCTCGTTGGCCTCCAGATGGTGGAAGAAGGGCTTTCTCAAGTCTGGATTCTTTATCACACACCATGAGCTCACGATGCCGGCAATGTTAAACGTCTTGCTCGGGGCGCCCATCACCACGCCCACGGCGCGCGCATCGTCGCTCACGGTGAGGAAGGACGTGTGGCGGTGACCTTTCAGCACCAGGTCGCCGTGGATTTCGTCGCTGAAGACCACCACATCATATTTCCTCGCCAATGCTGCCACCTGGCGCTGCACCTCGGCGGGCCAGGCGATGCCGATGGGGTTGTGGGGGTTGCACAGCACCATCAGTTGTGGCCGTTCGGTTTTGAAGATATGCTCCAGTCCCTCAAGGTCCATCTCGTAGAAACCGTCATTGGTGCGCCTGAGGGCATTGTTCACCACCATGCGGTTGTTGCCCGTGATGAGCATCCTGAAGGGGTGATATACCGGTTCCTGGATTACCACCTTGTCACCCGGTCGGGTGAAATGGTTCAGCACAAGGCCGAAGCCATTCACGATGCCACCGATGAAGCAGGCCTCGTCCGTCGTGAACTCCAGGCCGTTGCGCTCACGCTGCCAGTCGATGATGGACTGCCAGTAGTCCTCAAGGGGCACGCTGTAGCCATAGATGGGGTGCTCGGTGATGCGGTCGGCCAGTGCCTGGGTGATGTCAGGACAGGCCGCAAAGCCCATGTCGGCCACCCACAGCGGTAGCACGTCCTCACGCCCGAACATCTCCTTGCATCGGTCAACCATTACACAGCCGGTTCCACGGCGGTCTATCACGCGGTCAAAGTCATATCTTCTCTCCATGTCAGTACTTTTTATGTATCGTTTTTGCCTCACAAAGTTATAGTTTTTGCCTCACATGCCAAAATCTTTCCCCTTGTTTTGCCCGATTGTGCCATTTTTTTTGCTTTTGATGAATTCGCGCTTACTTGCTGAAAATCAATGTTCTAACTTTTTTAGCAAAAAATAGCCAAAATAAAAAATGCACTTTTTTTCAAAAAAAATCGCCAAAATAGTTGGTAGTTCCGAAAAAAGCAGTACCTTTGCAGTCGCAATTGAACAAACGATGACTCCGTAGCTCAGTTGGTAGAGCAATTGACTCTTAATCAATGGGTCGTGGGTTCGAGTCCCACCGGGGTCACCTTGAGAGTGCGGTAACGAGTTGGTAAACAACAAGTTGCCGCACTTCTCTTTTGTCATTTCCCCATATAAACCCCCATATGTGACACTATTTCAGAGTATTTTTCTCCAATGATAATCTTTCAAATGGGGATATTCTGATGAATGACAATGCAAGTGATTTGATGAGATATTTTCCAATCATCGCAGTAGCTATTCCCTGTCTTTATCTGAATCCATCAGTCGCTCAGCTTTCCCGTTTAGCCATGATTCGTATGAGGCTATCAAAATTTCTCCAGTCATTTCGTTGGCGGTTAAATCTAAAGTGGAATTCATCCAGAAAGCCTTGCAAATTGTCGTTAGAAAAATGACCACATTCTTCCTTTACCCATTCTCGAATGTTTTCGAGATGTTTAGTCAGTATAGTAATACCAGCGAAAAAGGAAATGTTCTTGTATTTTCTCATCATCATACTCTTGTAACCGCGTTGTTCGATTGCCAGTAAGTGTGCACTTGGATGAACGGAATGTTCGATGAACGGAATGAGAGCGGTTTGTTTATCCTCCTCAACTGTTTTTGCAAATGCTCTACCTGGATCTTTGCCCTTCACTTCTATTCCTATGGCTATGTATTGTTCTTTGTTTTTATGCCAGTAGTACTGAGAATGGGCTTTGTAGATGTTGTATATGCCAACTGCTACAGTTCCCGTTAGTCGTTTCTGTTGCATGGTTCCCATAGCTTGTTGGACCTTGTGTTTGAAAGCGAGACAGGTCTTCTGTTGCATGCCGAGTTCTTTGGCAAGCAGTATCGACGAATTGCCTGTTCCAGTTGTAGCCATCTTATAAACGATTCTGAACGCAGCGAGAATCGGTAACTTCAATCTGTTGAACATGGTTCCGCTGGTCACGCTCTCATCATACTTACAGCGGTTGCATCTGCGTGAGTATGGAGATCGTCCTTTATGATAGGTTGTGTTGCCACATTTAGCGCATACGAATTCCCCATCTGGCCATTTGATTTCAGACAGGAATCGGTAGCAATCATCATCGGTACTGAATCGATTAGCAAATGTTAACATTTTGACTATTGTATTATATCACATTTTTTCGAAATGTAATTCGATGATGCAAAGTTAATAAGATTATTTCATTTGGGAGCATTAAATACCTATTAGAAAAACGTGTCTTTTATTGAGCCACTGTGACAGCCTACTTTTGCAGCGTCACATTTGACAACGCACTGGAGGCGCCAACCTACCAAAGACGTAGTAGATGTGAACGCCCGTCTGCAGTAGATGGCCTACCGAGTGAGACGGCTTTGATTAATGAGTATTTTAAATTTAAAAAATGTATCGACTATGTTTGATAATCAAAACAACAATGTTATCCTTCAAGTCTCACTGGAGGATCTGAAGAAGTTCGCGCAGGAGATTCTCATCGGCGCAAAGTCCATCGCTATGATCGAAGCCGAAGCCGCTGCGTCAGGCGACCAGTTGCTAACTGTTGAGGAGGCAGCGCGTCTGCTGGCTGTTTCCAAGATGACGCTCTACCGTTGGGATAAAAGTGGCATCCTCAAGAAGGTGGAGATCGGTGGTAAACGCCGTTACCGGAAGAGCGACATTGAACACCTGGCTGGCTGCAGAATGTAATGTTCTATGGACAGTAAGTCTAATCAACCGCAGATGGGTAAGTCTCGCCTCCACGAGGAGGCGGAACTTCCCATCGATGGCTTGCCTGAGGTTGTCCAAGCGCTCATCAAAGAGGTTGTGCGGTGCTATTGCTGCCCAATGGAGTTCCCGACGGTTGCTGCCATAGCAGCTTCGGCAACTGCCGTCGGGCGCCGTGTCAAGACCTTTGACGGTGTCTACACTAACCCGCTTATGCTATGGTTTGTGAATGTGGCCAATAGCGGCATGAATAAGACAGCCCCTGTCAAGAGGGTTCTTGAGCCGTTAGCTCATATCAACCAGGAGAACTATGAGGCTTTTAAACTCTCATATGCCGCCTGGAAGGCAGATAAAGATCGCGACGAAGCACATCCACCATTGTATGATCAGTTGCTCATTAATGACACGACTGATGAGGCGAGAACCCAGGTGCTTAAAACAAGCAGAACTGGAGCCTTGGATCATCATCCTGAAATCAAAGGTTTCTTTGATGACCTTGATAGATACACAAAGAGCGGATCAATTGCCAGAGTGATAAACTTGTACGACGGTAATCAGATTATCGTGAACCGCAAGACAGACCCAGAGCCAATAGTTATTCCAGATCCCTTCATGGTCATCATTGGTGATCTCCAGCCACAACTGCTGGACGCAACCTTTGGTAGTGAAATGTTCCGAAACAATGGCTTGAATCAACGCATCTCCTTCACTATGCCCAATATTGTGGAGTTCCCACGTCGTCATGAATTCCACTTTAATGAGGACATTATGCAGGCATGGGAGGCCTTCATCCGGAACATTTACATTCGTGACTATAACACTTTTGAGATTATCCGATTCTCGGAGCCCTGCATGCAGCTGTACAATGAGTTTCATGACCATCTGCAAGAACTGAAAGAAGAAAACACCGATGATGGTTATATTCTTTCTATCTATAGCAAACTCCAGATCCAGTGTCAACGTCTTGCAGGCATTGTCCACGTGATGGAGATGGTCAACCCACGCTATCCCTATGACTTCAATTACATTTCAGCACAAGCAATGGAGTATGCCATAAGATGTATGAAATACTTCGAGAAAAGTGCTTTTGCTGTCTATAATCGTATCAATGGTGTACCGCCGCTATCATGGGGCCGACTAACCCAAGAGCAAATCATCTACGAATTCAGCAAGCGTGTGACGATTACCCATCCCACATATTTTGCAAAAGGGATTAGCAAGCAACCAAGCTATATTTCAAAGGTCATGAAGGGTAAAGGAAAGCCTTGAAATACAGGCACTATAAAGTTAACTCCAAATGTGTTCCAATGCATTGAAATACAATCGTTTTGCAGCGATTTGGAGTTAACTTTTCATGAAAATGGATATTGATTATCAGCAAGTTAGATGGAGTGAATTTGTGAAATAGTTAACTTTTTCTCAAAATAACTCAAGAATGAAAAGTTAAATCAAAGTTAACTCGTTACTTGCTGTATTTCAATATGATACACTATTATTTGTTGTTAACTTTTCAATAAAAAAATTATGCAAGACGAGCAAAAACAATTGTATTTGGATAAGTTCATCAGCTGCTTCAACGGAGTGTTCGACAATGAACCTCGCAACATCACGTTGCGGGAATTCCTGTTCGACATAAGTGAGCAGCACAAGGAGCAGATCATGAGGCTGCGGGCCTGCTCCAGCAAACAGGAGCAGAAACATTTCAAGAACGCTCTGCCTCATGCCACAATCAGCGGTGTGTTCGACGGAGCGAGAAAAGCAGAGAATCTCGCTGAACACAGTGGACTGATCTGCGTTGATATCGACTCGAAGGACAATCTGGAGGTTCCAGACTTTGACCTCCTCATCGAGAATGTGCTAAGCCGGTTCGAAGAAGTGCTTTATGCCGCCCATTCCGTGGGCGGAAAAGGTTACTTCGTCATCATTCCCTTGAAGTATCCCAAGTTGCACAAACGCCAGTTTTTGCAACTGGAAGAGGAGTTTGCGGGAATCGGCATCACCATTGACCACAATTGCAGCGACGTGTGCAGGTTGCGCTGCCTCAGTTATGATGAAGCGCCCTATGTTAATGATGAAGCAGTTGCATACACTGGTGTCTATAATGAGCCCAGGCAGCCGCAATGGCAGTCGTGGCAGCGAAATGGTTTCGCTGACGATACCGACGAGCGGGTGTATCAGGCTTGCAAAGAGATCGAGTTGCGTAAGATCGACATGACCGACAACTATGAGGATTGGATCGCAATCGGTTTCTCGTTGGCGACTTTGGGTGAAGCTGGACGGGAATACTTCCATATCGTCAGTCGCCAAAGCCCGAAGTATAAACCCAGGGAGACAGACCAGAAATTCTCGAGTTTCCTACGTTCCTGCTCCAATGGCTATAGCATCGGCACA
>ONLH01000031.1 GCA_900318645.1 uncultured Prevotellaceae bacterium | reverse complement strand
GGGTCAGCTCAATGTCAGGAACATAGAGGTAGTTCTCCTGAGCAAACATGCTACCTGTAGTCAGCAGAGCAACAAGTGTAAATAAAAATTTCTTCATAATTGAATAAAATTTAAATTAATAAAAACTATAAAGTGAATAAAAACAAAAAATTCAAACATCCAAGGGTCAAACCAATTTCAATTCTTCATAGAGTTCCGGAATAACTACACTTCGTCATTTTCTGGTAAACAATAGATTTCAGATCAGGTAAAGTTATATCTCTAGTAATAGTAATACATCCCACCCCTCTGATGCATGTGGCTCAGAATTCCTGGAATGTATCTCATACAGTTTTTTCATCGTTTTAAATAACCTGACTTCAACAATTTTCAATGCTAAATGGTTTATCTTGACTGCAAAGATATATCATTTTTTTGAAATAAAGAAAAAAACCTGCTTTTTTTTTCAAAAACCACCATATTTATCAAAAAGAGCAGTGAAAAAAAACGGGTATTGAGAATCATGGATAAAGTAGGCTATACATTCCGTTCGATTGCCAGCATTAACACGGGTTACTCAGAGGCCCGCCCTCCAGGCGTGAGCAGGCCAAGCCTGCTGAAAACGGCCACGCCAAGGCGAGGCCCTACATCGCCCATCAGCGCGACAATGTAGAGACGCAAAATTTTGCGTCTCCAGGAGAGAATTACAACATCCAGACGGAACGGAGACGCAAGATTTTGCGTCTCTACTTCTCACTCCTCACTCCTCACTTCTAACTAAAAAAACAGGCGGCCCTGCGGGAGGGTCGCCTGATTTTTAGGATTCGCTTTCAGCTAGAGCCCGAGGGGGGCTATAACAACAGCGCTGGTGGTACCGTCGGTGTAGGTGGTAACGACGATGGTCATGCCGTTAGCCTCCTGCATCTCCTGACCGGCCATGTTGAAGTAGCGTACGCCAGCAACAGCCTTGTCGCCGTTGAGCTCCTCGATGCCGGTGTAGAGACCCTTAGAGATCTGCATGTACAGGTCGTTGGTCTCGGGATCAACCAGAACGCCAATGGTGTAGAAGTAACCAACGGGCACGTTCCAGCAGTTGTCGGTCATGAACAGAGGATTCTCGTTAGCATTGCCATAATTGGGCTCTACATTAGCATCAGCGCAAGCATAGCGAACGCCGTTGATCATGAAGTAGAAGGGAACCATGGGGTTGTCAGCATCGGTCATGTCACCACTCAGGGGCTTGCCACCGAACTGTGAGTAGTGCAGAGCGACATTAGCTACATACTGATTAGGATCGTTCTCATTAGCATTGGGGAGCTGCTGCCAAACCTCGTTGTTATCCTTGTCGTAGAGAACTACCCAGTAGCCAGTCATGTGGCCCTCGGGATCGTCAACGTAAGCGGGGATGGTAACAACCTCCTCAGCGGTCTCGCTGATGAGCTGACCCTCAGCCTGAGCGGTAGCGGTAACGGTTACGACAACATCCTCCTCGCCGCGAGCGATGGTGGTGGGATTGTCAACAACCTCGCCGTCGATCATCAGGATAACCTCACCCTCACCTTCGGCAGAGATGACAACCTCGGTGTCATAAACAGTAACCTTGATGGTGGGAGTTGCAGTGGGCTGGGGCTCGGGAGTGGGCTCGTAAACTACGGTAACGGTCTCGGTCAGGTCATTGTAACCCTCGGCGGTAACGGTAACGGTGATCTCGTTCTCACCCTCACCAACGGTGATAACACCGTCAACAACCTCAACAACTTCGCCGTTTACAGTAACAACGATGGTAACATCCTCGTCGCCAGTGTAATCGATCACAACATTACCATTCTCGTCGGGATCGCCAATAACGATCTCACCAGTCAGATCCTGGGGCTCGGGAACTACCAGAGCGGGAACCAGGTACTCACCAGTAACGGTTCCGTCGGTCTGGCCCTCGATGTGAGCGGTAGCGGTCAGCTTAACGATCTGGTCAACGTCGGTACGAGCAACGGTGTAGGGGATTTCAACCTCAACGCCGTCAACGAAGAGCTTGAGCTCAGCGCCCTCGGGACCAACAACATCAAAGGTGTAAGCGTCGTCACCAGCGGTTACAACGATCTCGGGAGCTTCGGTAACGATGGGCTCAACACCACCCTCAACGGTGATGGCGTTAACCTTGTCGAATACAGAATTCTTGGGGCAGGTGTTGCCACGGGGATCGTCGGTGCAAGCGGGCTCGGTGTGCACAGTGATGTCACCACCCTCGAAGCCGGGAGCGATGTTGATCACGAAGCGATAGAAGTTGAACTCGACGCCATCGCCACCCCACTTGGGAGCACCGTAGCAAATGCTACCATCCTCGCTGTAGCACAGGTCGGAGGTTGCACCCAGAGAAGTGGTGGTGATGTAGTGAGGATAATCACCGAACAGCTGCGGATTCATGCGCTGACGAGTCAGAGTCGGAACGATCTCACCCGTTTCTTCATCCTCAACATCTACATACTGATAGATGTAGGGCTTTGCAGAGTTGGGCATGTTGGCTGAAACGAACTCAACACCCTCGGGGAAGTTGATGGTCCAGTCGATAGTCGTTACATACGAATCGAAGTGGGCAACAACGAAGATGGCCTTGTTCTGAACGCCATTGGTTGCTTCCTCCTGAGTCAGTTCAAAATCAGGCACATAGAGGTAGTTCTCCTGAGCGCAGAGGCTACCAGCCATCAGCAGAGCTGCAAGTGTAAATAAAAACTTCTTCATAAAAACAAAAAATTTAAATAGTTAATAAAAAAAAATATTAAAGTATTCACATTCAGTTGCATAATTGGTGGTCAAATCAATTCATGAGTTCATCAAATCGTTCCGGATTACTCTGTCTTTTCTCCTTTCTCTTTAAACAATAATGTGTTATTCTCTATTTTTTCGGTTCAAAATCTAGTGCACGATGCTCATCCCGACTATAAAGAGTAGTCAAGGAGCCGTGACGGGTAACAGTTAAAATTCTCATCATTAGCAATTTAAAAAAATGCTTGTGTTGATTAACTATATAGCTCATCACAAAATTACAACTTCTTTACAAACTGACAAAGCAGATTGAGAAAAAAAAGTCTTAAAAAAGTTTAAAATGAAAGATAATATAGACACAATACCAACAATCTTCAAGAAAATGGTTCGCTTCCAGAACATGATCGGCCCCCTGGCCGAGAAATCAAACCATTGGTTAAGAAACCGCGGGATGTAGGGCCTCGCCTTGGCGTGGCCGTTCATTACACACCAGGGCGGAAATCAAGTCGTGAAAGCTTGACTGATGGGGGCATCAGAGGATCATCACGACCAGGACGTAGAGCCAGTGGGCAATGATGGCAGCAAAGAGGCCACCGATGGTGTGGGACAGGATGGCACGCGAGGTGAGCTCGCGGTAGTGCATCGAGTCAAGCATGGCAGTGTGGGTGCTCAAGAAACCGCTCCAGCACATGCCGATGGCGGTGAACACAGCGATGGCATTACCATCGACCCAGCCCTCCTGGATGAACCTGGGCACCAGACCGAGTGCGGCACCGACAGCACCAAGGGCCGTGATGGGGAAGCCGATGAGGTGCGGATCGTTGAAGCCAAAGAGCCACTGGAAGATAAAACCGACCTTCTCGCCGAGCCAAGGCAGGACGGCGACACCTTCGTAGGCTGCACCGGTGTAAGTGCCGTCGGCGCTGGCCGAGAAGGTGAGGATCATCACGAGCGAGGAGATGATGATGACACCGGGAATGATAGCCAAACCCACATCGACACCGGTGCGGCCGCCATCGAGCAGGGAATTGAGGATGCGCAGGAAGAGCGACTTGTATTCCTCGTGCTCGACCTGGAGGTCGGCCTCGGTGAGTTCACAGGCGGGCTCTTCGGCATACTCGGGATGGGTCTTCTTGACGAAGTACTGCATGAGGCGCGTGGAGACCATACAGCCGAAGATGGCTCCAACGAGTCCGATGAGGGGCTCCTTGAAGAAGCCGTAACCCATCATGAAGATGATGACAATCAGGCCCATACCGAAGGCTGTACCGAAGTTGGTCAACGATATGAACTGGTATTTCTTGAAGTGGGAAGCAAAGCGTTTATCCTGAGAAAGGGTGATGATGGCGGGGTTGTCGCTCAAGAAGGTGAGCACGGCACCGAGCGATGCCATACCGGGCAGGTTGAACAGCGGTTTCATCAAGGGCCTCAAGGCCTTTTCCAACAGTTCCACGACACCGAACTCAACGAACAGACGTCCGATAGCACCGGTGACGACGCAGACGGCCATGAGGAAGAAACAGGTGTTGAGCAAGAGGTCATGGGCGGTGTGCATGACGGTATTGAGCATGTTGGCGGCACCCATCTTGATGGCCAGTCCGGCGAACAGGGCGACGACGATTGACAGACAGGTGACGCCGCTGAGGCGGTGACGTGCCCGCTTCAAGGAACGGATGTACCTCTTGGCCAGCGACATGTGCATTCTACGCATTCTCATAACTTTTCAGTTTTCAGTTGTCAGTTGACAGTTGTCAGTTGTTAGTATTTAGTTGTCAGTTGTTTGGTGTTAGACGCTAAAAAAACGGGGCAAAGGTAGTAAAAAAGATTAGATAACAGGGGTGAAGGATTACCTATTTTTAAGAGGGTCAGGCCTAAGAGAGGCCCGACCAAATCTGTCACTTTGTTGCTTTTTTACCCAAAACATTATCATTATTCACCGAAATAACTTAATTTTGCGGAAAATTCATCATTAACACCAATCAAAAACTAAAAAATAAGCAATGAGAAAAACTTTACAATTTCTAGCTGTGATGCTGTCCATCGTGTACAGCACATCGGCCTTTGCGGCCGTTGACCCTTATGAGGCGATGGTCATCACCCCTGCCGAGGGGGTCGTGACTAGCCTGCAACACTTCACCATCACCTTTGACGGCCTGCCAGTGGTGGTCAATGAGAACGCCATCCCCACCCTGGACAAAGGTGGCGGCCGCACGCTTGAAGGACAGATAAGCCTGGGAGCCGACGGCAAGACCGTGTTGATCGACTTTGACGAATGCTGCACTGCTTCAGGTGACTATTATCTGAATATTCCCGAGAACTCGATTACTGTCAATGGCCAAGTTCTGCTTCCGCTGACGCTCAGGTTCAATATCATCGGCGATGCTGACTCGTTCTATGAACAAATCACCGTGAATCCTGCCGAGGGCACAGTGGAGAGCCTGCAGAACTTCACCGTCTCTTTCCCGCAATACATTGGCGAGATTGCCGAAGGCTATAAGGCCACGTTGAGGAACGACAAGACGGGAACGACCTATCAGGCCGAAATGTATGAGGTGCGCTACAATGTGCTGATTTACTTCCCCGAAGAGATCACCAAGTCGGGCAACTACACGCTCACGATTCCCGCTGGTGCCGTGGTCATTTACTCCCTGGGCTTTGACGTGGAGGAACTCAACTTCCACTACACCATCGAGGGTGACGACGAGGAGACCTTCTATGACCTGATTACCATCGATCCCGCCGAGGGAACGGTTGCCGACCTGCAGAACTTCACCATCACCTTCCCCGAGGTCGTGAACGGCATCGCCAGCGGCAGCATGGCCACATTGACCAACGAAACGAGCGGTGCTACCTACCAGGCCGCCATGACAGCGTCAGGTCACGACGTGACGGTGAACTACCCCGAGGCGATTGTCGAGCCCGGCACTTACACGCTCACCATCCCCGAGGCTTCACTGATCATCAACTCGCTGGACGAAACCATCGCCGAGCTGAATTTCCACTACACCATCAAGAGCCAAGATGCAGCAGAATACACTATCAATCCCCCTGAGGGTGAGGTCTATCTGTTGCAGAACTTCACCATCTCCTACGGCACACCAGTCGCCGTCAACGAGGACGCCCGTCCCACGCTAGTCGATGACGAGACGGGGACAATCTATCAATGCAACCTGATAGAGATTGGCGGCAATGCCTTTATATATAAGGAGTATCCGCTGGGCATATTGGGCAACTACACCCTTCATGTGCCCGCCGGCTGCATCGAGCTGATCTCCAGCGGCACGGTGAACCCCGAATTGACCTTCCACTACACCATCGTCGAGAAAGAGACCTTTATCCCCTACGTCATCGAGAACCAGCCCGCGGGCGAGCTGCGCGTGTATCAGCGCACAGGTGGCGTAGTCCGTGAAGTGGAAAAGAGCTACACCGTTGAAGAGGGCGAGAACCCCTATGAGATCATCACCGAAGAACAGGACGGCACATTGAGCATCGTCTTCGGCGAGGACAACAAGGTTTATTTCCAGCGTCCCGTTTCCTGGTCCTACTACAATGGCTGGGTTGAAGGCACCCTGGAAGAGGACGGCAAGACCATCACCGTGCCCATGGGCCAGTATATCGCCTACACCTCATCACTGGAGATGGCTGTCCAAGTGGCAATGTTCACCTATGACAGCAATGCCGATACCTACGTGTACGACCCGTCCATCGAGGAACTGACCTATACCCTCAACGATGACGGCACCATCACGCAGAACGATACCGACCCCAACATCATCCTGGGTACGATGAACCGCGCCTTCGGCCAGAATTTCCAGTATCTCGACTACGAGTGGCTGCAGGCCGGCGACTACGGTTCGGTTTACATTCCCATCAACGAGCAGCCCATCACACCGCCCGCAGGCCTGGTGACCGAGAATTTCTACCTGACGACCGCCATCAATGACGGTTATGAGTGGGAACCCTATAAGGCCACTGTCGCCGTAGGAATTGATGGTGACGACATCTGGCTGCAGGGCATTTCCCAGTTCCTGCCCAGCGCCTGGATCAAGGGTACCCGCGTCGGGGACACGTTCGTATTCCCCAACTCGCAGCTGCTCGGTTCCTACGAGGTATTGCTCTACTTCAAGTGTGCTGATGTCGACCCCGTCACCGGCACCACGACGCAGAAGGATATGGTAATGACCATCGCCGATGACAACACCATCTATACCTATGATTATGTGTTCATCACCAGTGATAAGAACAACCTCTCCTATATCACCTATTATCAGGGACTGACGATTTCCACAGAGCCTGATGCTCCGGTTGTTGCTCCTGAAGGTCTCAAGACCTATGACTACACCCTCAAGTGCAAGACGACTAACGAGAACGGCGACCTGATCGCGATGGAACAGCCTGTTACTGTAGGCATCACGGGTGACCAGGTTTACATCCTTGGCATCTGGGAGTATCTTTCCTACGCTTGGATCAAGGGCAGACTCGTCAATGGACAGTTAGTACTTGACCTGCCCCAGTATCTTGACAATTACAATGAGGAGTATGGACTATCCTACCCCATTTACGTCAACGCATTTGATCCTGAGACCGGTCTGCTGGTACGCCAAGTCACTCTTGACTACAACGCGCAAAGCCGCGTATTCTCCAATCTGTCCATGCCGCTGGGTATCGGTATCAACAAGACCGGATACCTGAATCTGCAGAACTACTATGATGTAGTGCTCGAACCTGTCCAGGATTACCTTACCGGAGACGTCAACAACGATGGTAAAGTCTCTATCGATGACGTGACAGCCCTCATCAATTACCTGCTGAGCGGTAACACTTCGGCCATCAACCTGGCTGCTGCCGACGCTAACATCGACGGTAAATGCAACATTGAGGATGTGACCACACTCATCAACATCTTGCTGAGCCATTAACTGGCAGGCAGATATACCTAAACAACACGGGACAACTTGAAAGCAGTTGTCCCGTGTTGTTTGTTCTGATTTGTCTGAGGATGATCAGAAGGGGCGACGGCCACCGCCGAAGCCGCCAGGACGGCCACCAGGGCCACCAGGTCCCCAGCTATCGGCGTTACGGTCCTTGGGCTGCTCACCCTTCTTGAAGGTGTTGAAGCGATAGGTGAAAGTCACCATGCCATAACGGCCCAGGGAATTGTAGTAAACATCCTCGATGTAGTCACCAGTGACATTGCGGTAGATGTTCTTGCGCTGTCCCAGGATGTCATAGACCGAGATGGTCAAGGCTGCCTGTTTATCTTTCAGGAACTGATAAGCAATCGAGCCGTTCCAAATCCACTGGTCGCTGTTGTAACCGGCGCTGTAACCACTGGTGGTGCTGTAGCTCAGGTCGGTGCTGACAACCAGTCCGAAAGGTGCCGAATAGGTGCCATCAAACATACCGCCCCAAGTGTGGATGTTGCGCGTGTTGGACTTGAGCACCGAGGTAGTGGTGTTCTGGAAACTGTAACGGGGACGCAACTCAATGTCAAAGACGCTGTTGCGGAATGCCAAGCCAGGCGAATAATTGATGAACCACGTGTTGCTACGGTTCTCGATGCCGTTGGTGACACTCTTAGTGACGCCATAACGGGTAAACATGTGGCTGGTGAAGTACCAGACCTTGCTGGCGCCGAAGGGGAAACTCAGCATATTCATTGCCATGGCGCTCCAAACGCCGCCCACGTTGGTGTAACTGGTAATGCGTCCACCAGTTTGCTCGTCGGTGATTACGTCCGAGACGATGCTGTTCTGGGCAAAGTCCACGTTCATCATCGCCATGATGCTGCGCTGAGCACCCTGCGCGAAGTCACCAAATCGCAGATTGATGTTGTGGTTGAAGGTAGGCTTCAACTCGGGATTACCAATGACGACATTCAACGGGTTGCTCTCGTCGGCAACGGGCTGCAACTGGGTGATACTTGGCTGGTTAGCACGCATACGGTAGAAGAAATTGAGGTTACGCGTATCGGAGAACTTGTAACGGAAGCGTGCATAGGGAGCCACCGACCAAGCCCAACGCTCAGCGATGTCGCGGGCGCTGTTGATGAGGTCTTTGCTCTTGGACATCGCACTGTTGACCGACAGTCCCACATTGAGGTTATAGGCTTTGCGTACCTGACGGAAGCCCGCACTGAATTCCTGATTGAAGAACGTGTTGCGGAAACTGTTGGACAAGTCCTCGTTCCACTCGGCATGAGCAATCGTTCCACCAGGCCAGATGCCGCTGCGCTCGTTGTCATAGACCATCTTGTCGCTCGTGGTGTAACGGTAGTTGCCGCGGTAGGAGAATTCCAGGAAGCGGGCATTCTTCACGTCGCCAATCGGCTCGGTCCATGAAATGCGTCCCGTGATGTTGTGCGTCTTGCGACGGTTGTTGGCGGTCTGGTCAATGAGTTGATCCATATCGGGCAGCAAGAAATAAGTGTTGTCGGTATAGGTATCGGCATCCTCCCTCACATTGCTATAACGATAGTTGAGCATCAAACTCTGACTGCGGCCCGGGTGGCTAGCGACCTTGTGGTTATAAATCAGGCGGGTGCCCCACTCGTAGCTCTTGCCGTCGTTGAAGAAGTTGCTCAAACTGCGGTTCACGGCAGTCCTGGCAGCATCGCCGGCACTGGTGAACGACGAGTCAGCACGCTCGCTCTTGTTGAAATTGAACGAGAAATTGGGCCTGATTTCGAGGGTATTGTTGCTGTCCACCTCCCACTTGATGCGGAAATCACCACGCAGGTTGTGACCCTTGTCACGGGCAGCAGTGCTGGCGTCATAGTAGCTGACTGAATCGGTCAACAAGTTCTGGCGTGCCGTGCGGGTGCGGGTATCGCGGTCGCTATGACTGTACATGATGTCACCACCCACGCGGAAGTGCTCGTCCTCCTTGCTGCCGACGTTGAAGTTGATGCCGGCATATTGAGACGAGGTCACACCTCGATCACCGCCCCAGCGCTGGAAACGTCCCGAAGCGCCGTCACTGAAGCCCAGGTTGTTCACATTGTTGCCACCGCCCAAGATAGTGAACTGGTTACCATCGCGGAAGTGGTTGATCATCACATTGCCCGCATAGCGCTTGTCAGTACCATAGCCGGCATTGACTGTGCCAAACCAACCGTTGTTCATACCCTTCTTGACCGTGAGGTTGATGACGGTCTCGTCATCGCCGTCGTCCACACCTGTCAGGCGGGCAAGGTCGCTCTTGCGGTCGATGACCTGCAGCTTGTTAATCATGTCGGCGGGAATATTCTTACTGGCCACCGTGGGGTCGTCGCTGAAAAATTCCTTGCCGTCGATGAGAATCTTTTTCACTTCCTTGCCATTGGCTGTAATCTTGCCGTCAGAACCTATCTCAACACCGGGCAGACGCTTCAACAGATCCTCTACCACAGCGTTGGCTTGCGTCTTATAGGAGTCGGCGTTAAACTCGACCGTATCCTCCTTGACGGTGATAGCCGTCTTGACGCCCACAACCACAGCCTCCTTAAGCATGATGGTGTTAGGGTCCATCGTGACTACGCCCAAATTCACGTCACGACCGTCTTCACCAATGGTAACGTGCTTGATGACATCGTTGTAGCCCAGATAGGAGAAGCGCAGCAGGTACTTACCCGCCTTGACTCCCTTGATATTGAACACTCCGTTCATGTCGGTGGTGGTGCCTTTCACCATGGTACTGTCCTTATTGGCCATGAGGAGCCTAACAGTAGCCTCAATGAGTTCTGTCGTATCCTGTGAGTCAACCAGCACACCGTTGATGACAGCGGCATGAGTGGCGAGCGGTAACACGCAACTCAGGGCGACCACAAGGGAAATAATAAACTTTTTCATGTCGTGTAGTATATGATAATGTGTGATTTGATGCTGCAAAATTACTTGAAACTAGTAAATAGGACAAAAAAATTAGATAATTCCACTGTTTTTATAGACAAATGAGAAAAAATTCCAAATAAGATATTCTGTATAATGGACTATTTTTCCTGCTAGGAATTTGCCTCAGTAAAGAAAAACCACTAACTTTGCCCTCAAATCAAAATATGGGACTTAAAGAATTATGAGCAAAGTCATTATCATCGGATGCGGTGGCGTCGGCACCGTGTGCGCTCATAAGTGCGCGCAAAACCCTGACGTGTTTAACGAGATCGTGATTGCTTCGCGCAACCGCGCCAAGTGTGACGCAGTGGCACGTGCCATCGGCAAAGATAACATCACCACCGATCAGGTGGATGCCGACGACGTGGACCAGCTTGTTGCCCTGCTGGAGCGTCACAAACCTGACATGGTCATTAACCTGGCATTGCCTTATCAGGACTTGACAATCATGGAGGCTTGCCTGCGCTGCGGGGTAAACTATCTGGATACAGCCAACTACGAACCGCGTGACGAGGCACACTTTGAGTACAGCTGGCAGTGGGCCTACCGCGAGCGCTTCGAGCAGGCCGGCTTGACAGCCATTCTGGGTTGTGGTTTTGACCCGGGTGTGAGCGGCGTCTATACTGCCTATGCTGCCAAGCACCACTTCGGCGAGATGCACACCCTCGACATCGTGGACTGCAACGCCGGTAACCATGGTAAGGCATTCGCCACCAACTTCAACCCCGAAATCAACATCCGCGAGATTACCCAGAAGGGACGTTACTGGGAGAACGGCAAGTGGGTCGAGACTGGTGCACTGGAAATCCACAAGCCCCTCACCTACCCCATGATTGGCCCGCGTGAGAGCTACCTGATGTATCACGAGGAGCTGGAGTCACTCGTCATCAACTTCCCCACCATCAAGCGTGCACGATTCTGGATGACCTTCGGTGAAGAGTACCTGACCCACCTGCGTGTGATTCAAGATATCGGCATGGCGAGCATCGAGCCCATCAACTACCAGGGCATGGACATCGTGCCGCTGCAGTTCCTCAAGGCCGTGCTGCCCAATCCGCAAGACCTGGGCGAGAACTACACCGGCGAGACGAGCATCGGCTGCCGCATCAGCGGTACCGACAAGGAGGGCAAGCCGTTGACCTACTACATCTACAACAACTGCGACCACCACAAGGCCTACGAGGAAACCGGAATGCAGGCCGTGAGCTACACGACCGGCGTGCCCGCTATGACGGGTGCCATGATGTTCCTCAAAGGACTCTGGGTGAAGCCAGGTGTCCACAACGTTGAGGAATTTGACCCCGATCCGTTCCTGGATGTGCTCAACAAGCAGGGCCTACCCTGGCACGAGCAGTTTAACATCGACCTGGAGGCATAAATCAAGAGGCACTTCATTGAGAAGTGCCTCTTGATTTAGTTTAATGTTTAATGTTTAGTGTTTAGAGTTTAGAGAAGAGAGGTCTCCAAACTGCTTGATGAGGCGCTCGTCGGCGGCACACCAGGGGAGGGTCATGAGCTCGTCCGAGGGGAGCCAGCGGCAGGCCGCATGTTCACGCATGGTGAATGTAGTTGTGGTCGCTGTGCAGCGATAGGCAGCAAGGGTGATGGTAAAGTCGGGATAATCGTGGGTGACGGTGGCGAGATGCTCGTGAACCTTAACGTCAAAGTCCATTTCCTCTAGCAACTCGCGGTGCACTGCCTGTTGCGGGGTCTCACCGGGCTCAATCTTTCCACCAGGGAATTCCCAATGATGGCTGATGTAGTCATAACGTGACACACCACGCTGCATGCACAGCACCTTGCCGTCCACCTCGATGACGGCAGCCACGACGTTGTAATGCTTGCGTTGACACATTATTTCACGAGCGCTTTACCCTGGTCCTGCCATGCCAAGACTCCGCCACCAAGATTAGTTACTTTGAATCCCTGACCGGCGAGCATGCTTGCAGCCCGGGCGCTGCGACGGCCACTGCGGCAATAGACGGCCACCGGACGCTGCTTGTCAAGCGTAGCCAATGCTTTCTCCAAGAAATCCTGCTCATTGACATCAATGAGAACGGATCCGACGATGTGCCCCTCTTCAAACTCCTCAGGTTCACGCACGTCCACCAGCTGAACAAAGTCATCGGCAATAAAAGTCTGGAACTCCTCAACCCCTACAGTGGCGAACGATGGAAGGGGTTCAGCCTTGCCAGTAGTTCCTTTACTGAAGATTCTCGCACACGAGACAGCAATGATTGTCACTATAGCAATCAATATTAACTTCTTGATACCTATCATCAAAAGAATCAGCATAAGTTTTAAATTTTTATGTTTGGCAAAGGTACACTTTTTTTGAAAAAAAATTGTATCTTTGCACCACCAAAAAAGATAATAGTAGATTTTTATCAGCATTAACGTCGTGTAATATGCATTTATTAAAGCGATTATCATTATCGGCATTGTGCTGTCTGGCAGCGATTTCCATGCAGGCACAATACTATAGCGGGGAGCATACCTTTGATGGTGAGCACCAGAATGAGGCCTCTCTCTCATTAACCACGGGTAAGAACATCATCACCGGCCCTTGTATCGGCAACACTGTGCACTACAAGCATTACTTCAACAATCACTGGAGCATTGACGGTGGTGCCAATCTGCAGTACACTAAGGGACTGTATGGATTCAAGGCCAAGGGCGAGTATCACTTGAAGATCAAATCTTTCCACATGTTCGCTTCGGGAGAATACATGTTTAACCATTACCACGACTATAACACCAATGAGAATGTGGGCAACATGTCGCTCCGCTTTGAGCGCGGCTATTGGGACATCACCCTGGGCGGCTCGTTCATCGGTTACAACATGATGGGTGACCACTACACTGAGCCCATCACGCTCACCTTCGGTGCCCATGCGTCACTGCGCCCCCGCACCAACAACTGGAACGTGGGCCTGCTGTTCCGCAACTATGACGACTTCTACTACGAGAATTGGAACATCAATTGGGGTCTGGACTTCTATTACAGGTTCAATTCCAAATGGAAGATGTTCGGCGAGTTCAACATCCGCCCTGCCGGCTCCATGAGCCAGTTGGCAAGCAAATATGAGACAACAGGTAAAGTTGGTTTAATTTATCGATGGAAATAACAATGAAAAAGTCAATATCATATAGCCTCATGGCAGCAGTCCTGCTGACTGCAAGCGGATTATTCACTTCCTGTGAAAAAGTGAGCCCGACGGGCGTGCTCATCGGCAACACCAGTGTTGACGACCGTGTGAAGCAATCAGTGGTCAACTTTTCGTCCTTTGAAGTAGCTTGGGACAAAGAGCTGGCCGATACTATCCATGAGTATTCCTTCCTCGTGGGCAGCGACAGCCACATCACCGAAGACCCAGGCCGACTTGAAGAAATGATCGAAATCGGCATGGAGCACGACGACCTCTTCTATTGCCACTTGGGCGACCTTGCTGACACCAAGACCGAGTATTACGATAATACCGAGATGGTTATACAGAAAGAAACAGAAAAATGGATGGATAAATACCTTGTTCCCGTTTACAAGGAAGATGGGGAGGTTTTTGTAGATACGGCACTTTTCACAGACCCTCGAACCGGTGACATCTATCATAAACACAAATATAATATCTTCCCAACGAGCCTGCCGTTCTATCCTGTTGTTGGCAACCATGACATCACCCACAATGGCTGGGCTCTGTTTAGCAGAATTTTCAAAACATCGTTTTATGAGTTCACCGTTAGAGTAATCAACGATAATGACACTGTCTATGACCGATTCATCTTCTTGGACTCGGCCAATGGCACACTTGGCAATTATCAGATTGACGAAATTGAGAACGGTATCTTCCAGCGCGACAAGAAAAAAATCCGTCACGTCTTTACCTTTACCCACACCAATATCTTCCGCCCGTCGCTCAACGAGTTTGCTTCGACCTATTGCCGTGAGGAATTGTACTATATCCTGGACAAACTGGCAGACTGGCAAACGACCATCGCGTTCTGGGGACATGTCCACGCATGGGACGAGCGTGATTTTGGCAATGTTCACCACATCACCATGCCCTCGATGAACTTTGTGGATCACCCCAATGGCGGCGATGACCTGCTCGTCAGGGTAACGGTTAAAAAAGACGGCGACTACAAGATTGAACGTGTAGGCCTTCACTGCAAGCAAAGATCCAAGCAGGAACTCCAAGCTTTAGGCTATCACACTACTACTAAGTAGGCTTTAGGTGTTAGGCTTTAGGCGTTAGGTGTGGACTTCAATACGACTCATGTGATTGAGTATAAGGCGATAGGCTTTAAGGATCTGGATATCATCCGCCCATATCTTCGGTGGGAGGATGTACAGGGGTGTGAATGGAGTAGCGTGAACCTGCTCACGTGGAACCGCTTTGGATTGGAATATGCCATCGTCAAGGGGTATCTGGTGCTGCGGTTCATCTACAACGGGCAATACACCCACACCATGCCGCTACCGCCAGTGCCCGAAGGGGTTGAGCATCCACGCCTGGCCGAGTCTGGCGAAGGGTGCCTGGAATGTGTCATCCGAGCCCTGCGCGACGAGTGCTTTGCCCATCACCAGCCCTTCAGCCTCACCAACATCAACCAGCAAGGAATTGACTTCCTGCAACAGACATTCCCTGGTGAATTTGAGTTCAGCGAGCCGAGGACCGAGCGCTATGACTACATCTGCCTGCGTGAGAAGATTATCACCCTCGAGGGTAAGGAGATGCGTCCCAAGCGCCAGCACCTGTACCAATTCCCACGCTTCTATCCCAATCACCAATACCGCCCACTGGAGCCCAGCCTGTTCCCCGAGTGCCTGCAACTGCTGCAGCAATGGAGTGACAACGCCGAAGCCATCGGCCACCTCCAGGGCGCTGACAGTAAGGTGATGGAACGTGAGTCCATTAGCCAGGTATTTGACAACTGGGAGCGGTTTGGGGCCATCGGCGGGGCCTTGTTCGTGGACGGCAAGATGGTAGCCTTCACCTATGGTGTGCCGATAAACAGTAATACGTTCGACTTGTGTGTCGAGAAAGGCGACATCAACTTCAAGGGCGTTTACACTGTCGTGCGCCACGAGTTCATGCAGCAGATTCCAGAGCAATACATCTACATCAATCTGGAGGAAGACATGGGGCTGCCAGGACTACGACGCGCCAAATCATCCTATCACCCTGCCTATCAGATTCAGAAAGACCGTGCCGTATCTCGTCCTGAACTGTCCATCCATATAGAGGAGCGTAAACGCGAAGGCGTGCGCCACCTGATGAAAACGGTGTTTAATGACCGCGACGAGGCACTCGACATCTTCTTCACACGCGTTTATAGCCCCACTGGCAATTACTGCCGCTTTGAGGATAGTCAAGTTGTATCGGCTGCCCAGGCTCTACCCTATCGCATGCGCTATCATGGCCATGAGACCGACGTCGTCTATCTCTATGCTGTGGGTACCCTACCCGAGTGGCGCGGCCAGCACCTGATTGCACGGCTATTCAAGTATATGCACCGCGGTCTCTTGTGTCAGGGCAAGGTGTTATCTGCCTTGCTGATTGAACAAGAGGGATTGCAGGAGATGTACGAAAAGTTCGGTTATGCTCAGGTCGGCATCGCTACGCATCAAGACGAGAATGTAGTGGAAAACGGCTTTGAGGCCTATGACCGATGGCAGCTGTCACGACCCTGCGTACTGCTGCAGGACGAACGCAACTGGAAGGCGCTGCAAGTCTATAGCCAATTTGACAAATCCTACTATCTTGTAAAACCGCATTATAAGGGGATGGTGCGTGTCATCAATGCCTTGGAAGCCTTACAGTTATTTGCCTTGGCACATCCTGACCTCACGCTTGCGCTGAGCGTCACTGGTGACGAACACATCAGCGAGAACAATGGTTGTTATGCCATCGCGAATGGTACCGCACGACGCATCGCCCGTTGCACCAGCATTGAGACGGCCTTCACCATCAATCAGTTAGCGGAATTTCTTTTCAAAGAGGCGCCTCTTGAGATGCCCTTGATGCTGCTGTAATCCCAGCGCGAATTCAACAACATTATACAATGCTTATCAGCATGTTAGCCATCATAGACTTGTAGAGACGCAAAATCTTGCGTCTCCCATCGTTAAGCGCTATAAAAAGTCTTCACCGAGACGCAAGATTTTGCGTCTCTACATGGCGGGAGTGTTGAGCATCAACATTTTATATTCGCCAAACTTACGTTAGTCCTAACAATTATCATCGGATGATGTCATCCTCGCTGATGGCATTTTCGTGGCCACAGCCCTCGTCGCACAGCGAACCGAACGGGTCACTCTTGGCAGCAGGGAATGTATAGAAAATCCAGTGCACTGGCTTCCTAAATCCGAACTTTCGGCCATTGTGTTCGTGGACAGGGGCTTGATAGACGACCGTCACGCCACTCACGTACTTGTCGCGCTCATAGGGGCTGTACCTGACCCCATTGGTCTCAATATAGGCCAAGTCCTCCATGCAGTCATGCTCAACGATATTAGACGGTAACACGCGATTGCCGCCCAGGACGTTACGCGCCACTGCCACATACTCGGGATCGGCTATCTTTTCCCAGCGACGGGCGGCATGGGCGAACCAGCCACACTCGGTAGCCCACTTGGCAACTTCCTGAATAGACACATCGCCAGCGTCTGGGTGGCGACGCTCAAACAGGTTAAGCAGCAAGGACAGTTCTGCGGTAGCCCCATCAAGGGAGCCCTGCTCGGCACGCCCCAAGACCGCAAAGAAGTTGTAGCACTCATCGACGGTCTTATTGTATACAGTAGTATCCGAACGGGTATAGGCACGCCCTGGAATGAAGTGTTTCCCTTCTTGAGCATTCGCTATCAGGGCAGTAAAATACTTGACTGACTCCTCAAGCGGCATGAAACGGTCTGCATCAGGTTCGTTTTTGAGATGCTTTTTCAAGGCTTCCTCGGGGTGGAACTGGACACCGAGTGCAAAATGCTTGTCGGTGCGCTCAATGGCCTCGATAATCTCTACCCCGTCAGTCATCGTCACACCCGTCACCTTCAAGGGCGTACCTGTCACGTTGCCCACTACCTGATGATGCCACGAGGGCACGTTACGGATGATGTCGGTGCCTGTGATGGCATAGAGCAACGAATTGCGGTCAGTCACCGTCACGTCATGGGGCGTATAGTAACGCTTGCCCTCACTGTCGCGCTGCATGCGGTGCAGAAAACGGTAATTTTCGCCCATTTCATCGAAGAATTTGCCCAAATCCTGAATGAGCGGTGCCCCAGAAACGACACCCAACAACTGCATGCCTCGGCACAAACCCAGCACTGGAATGTCATGGTCCAGGCAATAGGCCATCGTGAGGTATTCCGACACATCACGGGTGGCATTGGCGGGGCTGTCATCAGCAATGGCATGCCACGGCTGAGGGACAGCAAACAACGTGGAACTGATATCTCCCCCACCCAGGAAGACGACAGCCTGGACACCTGCCAACAGGCTGTCGGCATTGGTTCCATGATAGGTTACATGCTTGACGACATCGGCATACTGCTGCCGCAAAACGCCCATTTCATCGGTATATTTGGGGCATAACACCATATCATCATAGTCAAAACCAGCAGGGCGCAGCTGTGGCAAAATCACAGCCTCGCCACCAGCCTGCTCAATGGACATGATGACGCGCTCATAGGCCGCAGCCGTGGGTTGCCAAGCGATACCGACGCGTACAGGCATTTCGCCACCTGCTACCACGACGGCAAGCAACAACGCCCAAATAATAAGTATAGACCGTTTCATCTGCATGATTGAGTAAATGATTAACCTGTTGACAAAAGTACATAAAAAACAGGAAAAGGCACACAGGAGACCACAAAAATAGCTGTGCCGGGAAAACCTTGTTTCCCAGCACAGCCCATTATAGTCGTTTTATCGAACTATTCTTGATGATATTAATGACACGGGAGCTTAGTTCAGCAACATATTGATGAGTCCAGTAACGTCAGCAATGGTCATCTTGCCGTCCATGTTCACATCAGCAGCCTCCATATACTCTGCGCCACTCAGCAACTTATTGATGAGTTCGGTAACGTCAGCAATGGTTACCTCGCCATCTTCATTCACATCACCCAAGATGAACTGGGGATCGGGAGGAGTTTCCCACTCACCAATGGTGAAGGGCACGGGATCATCCAGGAACCACATCCAGTTAGTTTCAGTGCTGTAGGTGAAGTAAGGAGTATAGACAACAGCGTAATAGGTACGGCCCTGAGACATGTAGTACTGTGAATAATCACCAGTCAGGTCAAGATTTACGGTACCGTTGTCCTCGATCTCTACGTTAGAAGCAGTCTTGGTGACAACGGGGCTGTAAGTATTATCAGAGTTCTTGGAAACAATACCATACTTCAGGGTGCCATTCCAAACACCGCCCAGAGACTGCACGTCAATGGAGAGACGCAAATCATTGGCGGGCATGGTTTCAGCTACCTTATTCACGTTCTTAACGACAACGCCACCGATGCCAGTGGTATCCTCGCAGAGGCCGATGATAGCAGCCTGTTCATGGTTGAAGCCAGAATCATAGGCATCATAGTCATAGTTGTTCCTCGGTGAGAGCAGCTCCCAGTCAAAATAGCCGTTGTACTCATCAGGCTGGAAACCCCAGTTGACGTGAACCTTACCGTTGGAATCATAGCCGTCGAGCACGAAGGCGTGGCCAATGTGGCACTGGTTACCACTGTTGTCAATGACCCTATAACCCATGTAGTAAATAGGACGGCCATTGTCAATCTCGTTGTACATCATGTCATACCAGCCCTGCTCATTGTATTGATAACTTGACTTCTGTACATACTGGATATTGGCATTGTAGTTGAAGAAAGTGATGATACCCCTGAACACATTCCTGAGAAGAACATCACTGCTCTCGCCTGAGAAGACCGTGTGGAAGGCTACGCCGACTTCATAGCACAGCTCAGCAACCTCCGGGGCGGACTGGGTCTCACCATAGCCATTCTTCATCTTGCCGTAATCATAATACCAGTCATCGAACTTTGCAGTAGCGGTCATCTCTTGACCATCCAGCATATAATTATAGCTGAATGAGCCTACACCATAACGCGGGTACCTCAGGCCCTTCATGATTGTTGCAAAAGCAATAGGAGAGCAACCTGCATAGCAGCGGCCATTGGAAGTCAAGGCGTGCGAGGAGCGAGGAGCGTTGTTGTTGTAGGGAGGGAACTGATGCCAGTGTACCTCACCGCAGATGGGATACACGCCGTAGGGCTGCAGGTCATAGTTCAAGGTCGGCTTCTTGGCAGTATTGGGATGGAGACGCATCACATCCATCTGACGCTGATAAGCCTTGAGCAAGTCCTTCAAAGGCTCGGGAACCTCGTTCATGTCAAATGAACCCTTGGTGCTGTAAGCCAAGACGGGTGATGACATGTCATCACCAGCTACGATAACGAAACCCTGACCACCATCACGGTTGAACACATAATAGTCACTCTGACCCTTCAGGTTAGTTGCTTCATAGTCCAAAGTCATATTGACATTTGAAGCATTGAACCTGGTGCTGCTGGCAAACTGCTGCTTGGCAATTGCCCTAGCCTGGTCAACGGTAATACTTTTGGCGTCAATGCTTTGCGTAAATAACGCACACACCGACAGTAAAAACAGTAATTTCTTCATAAACAAAAATATTAGATATAATTAATAAAACTCAAAGTTTACAGTCCAGTATTATTGGCAATATTAATTCAAAAAAAGAGGGTAATCTTACTGGTATTGCAAAAGATACCATCTACATGATCACACCTCACAATCTTTTTAGACTGCAAAGATAGTTTTTATATTGAAATTAACAAATTTATTTTTGTAAAAACACAAAAAAATTCATGAAAAGACAGTAATTATCAAACACTAAATTAGCAAATCCAAAATCTAATATACTGAAAATCAATATTATACACAATCGTTATCGTAATCAACAAGTAGTTATGTATATCGGAACTGATAGCAACAAAACCGCAGCAAAAACCCATTCAGACCATAGTTCAAAATATGATATTTCTATACCATTTAACGGTTGCGTAGCATATCCAGCACGCGCTCAACGGGCAGGGCGTCAACATGGTAGCCATCCCGGCCCGACATCGGGTCGGCCATGAAAAGGGAGTTCCACAAGGCCTCGGCAGTTGCCTCAATAGTCGCGGCAAAGATAGAAGACATCTCGCTATTGGCAAGGACGGTCGATGTGATGTATTTAGCCTTATCATCAATCAGGTTCCCAGGGGCTACCGACATAGCAATTACATAATCTCCACTGCCATTGGAAGCAATGCCACCGGTCTTGGCCATTCCCATCATTGCCCGCTTGGCGACACGTTCCAAGTTGCGTGAATCAAGTGGAGCATCGGTAATCACAACCATCATGCAGGAACCGTCAACATTCTCGGCCTTGCGCACATGGTTGATAAAATCATGCTTCTGAAGGCGTTGCCCTACCTGCACACCGTCAATCTCAAGGATACCCCCATAATTGGTCTGGACAAGCACGCCAATGGTGTACCCACCCAACGATGCTGGCAACACACGTGAGGATGTGCCGATGCCACCCTTAAAGCCGAAACAGGTGGTTCCAGTACCAGCCCCGACGTTGCCCTGCTCCACGGGGCCGCCATGTGCATTGTTGATGGCGTCAATGACCATCTGGGGCGTGATATACATCTGGCTTATCTTGTTCAACCCGCCGTCATTGGTCTCTCCTACCACAGCATTGACCGATCTCACCTGCTCGTTGCCCGGTTGCATCAAAGTGTAGCGCACTGCACCCTCGATGCCTGCCGCTACACTCAAGGTGTTAGTAAGAATCACCGGGGTCTCGATGTTGCCGAGCTCACTCACCTGGCTCATGCCAGCCAGCTTGCCGAAACCGTTTCCCACATAGATGGCTGCGGGCACTTTGTTCCTGAAGATATTTCCCTGATGCGGCACGATTGCAGTAACTCCCGTGCGAATGCTGTCCCCCTCAATGCATGTGACATGCCCCACAGTGACACCGGGGACATCGGTAATCGCATTATACCGGCCTGTTTCAAAGATGCCTGTGGGGAATCCCCATTCACGCAACGTCTTGTGCGGCTGCCCAGCGATTACAGTAAGAGACATCAACACAGCCACACAGGGCGCCAAAATATAACGTAAATTATTCATATTCAACATTTAGTGACTGAAAAGAATTGTCGTTTCACAAAAGTACAAAAAACAAATAACACATCAGCAAAAAGCACGCGATATTCTTAAAATCCAGACAACAAAAACAACGCATTATCGCTATCAGATGACTCAAGCCCCCTATGCGTTGTTTTTCAAAAAAATAGTTAAATGTAGTGGCCATGCCAAAATAATATGTACATTTGCAGGTTAAAACGCGAAAATAACAACCAAGAAATTAAAAAACGATATGCGCAAATTGTTTTTCCTGCTGCTTTTGGCAGCAGCAACAGCCTTGGGGAGTCAAGCCGTGACCATCCAGAATACGGCAGGACAATTGTCACAATTGGTGACTAACACCCAAATTACTGAGCTGACTGTTACCGGCACCATGGATGCCCGTGACTTCCTGTTCATCACCAATGAGCTATCCGAGTTGACCTCTATCAACCTTAGTCAGGTTTCCATCATCCCAGTGGAGAACGGCACCATGCTCTATGGCACTGCCACGACTTATCCAGCCAACGAAGTGCCCCGCACCGCTTTCTTCGGCAAGAAGCTGACGTCAGTCGTTCTTCCGGCGAACATCGAGTCGGTGGGATTTGCTGCTTTTGCCGGCTGCTATCAGCTCCGCAGTGTGACGTTCCCTGCTTCGCTGACCCGCATCGGTGAATACGCCTTTGCCGGCAGCGCCCTGACAAACGTCACCGTACCTGCTACAGTACAAGTTATCGGCAAGGGAGCGTTTGCCCGTTGTGAGAACCTGACGAGTGCGGCCATCGATGGCACTTTCATTGATAATTTCATCTTCCTGGGTGACAGCCAACTGAGCCAAGTAACCCTCGGACCTACCGTTCGTAATATTTCAAAAGGCATGTTCAATGGTTGCACCGCATTGAAATCGATCAACATTGACCCCGCCTGCACCATTACCCGTATCGATGATGAAGCCTTTATCAATTCTGGCCTTGAGAGCATCGACCTGAACACCCTGGGTGTAGGTACCATCGGCGAATGGGCACTGGCCCAGACCAAGTTGACCAACATCCAGTTGACCAACGGTATGACCGTACTGGGTGAAGGCGCACTGGCACATAACAGCCTGCTGGAGAACGTCACCCTGCCGGGCATGGGACATGACAATCCCAACAATCCCCGCCGCGCACCGCATCGTCCCCACACGCTTGCCGAAATCAATGACTACACATTTGCAGGCGATGGCATGCTCAATGCCGGTGACCTGTTGCGCAACGGCGTGACCACAATCGGCAATTATGCATTCTACAATGTCAGTGCCGATATGGATACCATGTGGCTCCCGTCCTCTGTCTCCTACCTGGGCGACATGGCCATGGCAGGTATGACGGGAATGAAAAATCTCGTAACCGATGCTACTGAAGTTCCCGCTCTGGGTAATGACGTATGGGCCGGCGTGGATCAGCCCTCTGTTCCCCTGATTACTCCTGATAACGCCAGTGCCAAACTGTACAAGGCTGCAGACCAGTGGATGAACTTCTTCTTTGAACCTCAAGAAGATTTCATTGTCGGTGACGTCAACGGCGACGGCAAAGTCTCCATCGCCGACGTGACCGCCTTGATCAACTATCTGCTGTCAGGCGATGACACCAGCGTCAACGTGAACGCTGCAGATGCCAACCAAGACGGTGGCGTCAGCATCGGCGACGTGACCGCCTTGATCAACATGCTGCTCAGCAGCAGTTCCAGCAAGTCTGTATCAAGCATCCATGACGCGATTGTCAACCAGACCGTATCCACCAACGACAAGTTTATCTTGCCCGCTGTTACCTTGAAATCTGGTGAAACGAGAGCCATTGATGTTGAACTGGATAACGCAGAGCATGCCTATACTGCCCTGCGCTGTGAAATCATCCTGCCTCAAGGTTTGGAACTGGTCAACATCAAGCCTCTTGACCGCACTACCGACCACTCTTTCTACTCGGCTCGCAATAGCGTAGAGAACAATGTTTATACCATCATGGGTGTGGATATGAACATGCAGAATTTCTCTGGCACTGAGGGCAAGGTAATGCGCCTGACGCTCAAAGCTGGCGATGATTTTGAGGGTTCAAATGCAGAGGTTAAACTTGTTAATGTCGTGCTCGTAACCGACCATAACGAGAGTTTCCTCGCTGACGATGCTGTCGCTAAGGTGAACAACCATTCTGGCATCGAACAAATAACCTCTGATAAGGAGATCGACCACGTGCGCTATATCAACGTGGCTGGCCAAGAGAGTGACAAGCCCTTCACTGGCGTAAATATCATGGTAACCACCTATACCGACGGTACCACAACTACTGCCAAGGTGGTCAAGTAAAGTTAGATACGTTTCATTCATATCGTCCGCATGGTCTTCTAACCATGCGGACTTTTTTTATAATCGTTTGTTTGGAATGGAGGCCCGCGTTATACAATAAAGGACACTTACCTTGATAATTGCTTCAGATAGACACTGGGTGACACACCATAGAATTTCTTGAACAAACGGGTAAAGTGTTGCGGATAATCAAAGCCCAGTAGTTCGGCTGTTTGGGTGATGTTGGTTCCGCCGATGAGTAGTTTCTGTGCACGCTGCATGACGAAACGACGGATGATATTGCTTGCTGTGTCATCAGTCATCTGATGGATCAAGTCACCGAAGTAATTGGGCGACAGGAACAGTTCTTGGGCGCAGTATCTTACAGTCGGGAGTCCATGGATACGATAGATGCCCTCGGCATAATATCGATTCAGCAGGTTTTCGAACCGGGTCAAGAGGTCATTGGTCTTTGCCGTCTGCAATGATAGTTGCTTGGCATAGAAACGCGCCACATGTTCAAGCACCAGTTCAATATAGGACACAATGATATGCCGCTGGTGCTCGTCATCACCGCCCCGCAATTCGTTTCTCAACGCTTCCAATAGGGCGACGATGATTTGTCGCTGGTCATCACTCATGAGCAGGGCCTCATTAGTGTTATAAGAGAAAAAGCTGTAGGCTGGCATCCGCTTCTCCAGGTCGGTACCGTTGATCAGTACGGGGTCAAATAACAATGCCCAGCCCTTGGTCTGTATTTCCACTCCGGTGTCTGCCTTGCCGCCTATCTGCCCTGGAGAGACGCACATCAAGGCATGGCAGTGCAGGTCATAGGTTGTGAGACCATAGGTCAGTTCCTCCAATGTCTCATCGGCAATGAAGAGTCCATAAACATCGTAGTTGTTCAACGAGTGCCGGCAATGCTCCAACTCGTCATAGTGGATGACCGAGACGAGCGGATGGAGCACAGGAGCACCGATGTACCTGGCATAATCGTTAACGCTATGGACTTTGAGGATTTTCTTCATAATGACTTATGCAAAATTACACATTAATTGCCATATTCCAAGCATTTGGTTGATTTATCCGTAATTTGTTTAACTGGGTGGTTGTCATGTTTTCGTACCTTTGCATCCAGTAAACAAACAACTAATTAAAAAAGAAAACTCGATGATGAAAGAGACAAAGATTGCATTGGGCACCTGGGCTTGGGGCGCAGGAGCGTTTGGCGGAGATGCCGTATTCGGTTCCAATACCGATGTTGAGAACTTGAAACCCGTGTTTGAAACAGCGATGAAGTGCGGACTGAACCTGTGGGACACTGCCACTGTTTATGGTATGGGCGAATCGGAGCGCATACTCGGCACACTCGCCAAGGGGGTAAATCGTGAAGATGTTGCGATTTCAACCAAGTTCACCCCGCAACTTGCTGAGATTTATGAAAATAGTGTTGTAAAGATGGCCGATGCATCCATCGAACGCATGGACTGCGGTTACATCGACATTTACTGGATTCACAATCCGATGGATGTGGAGCGTTGGACACCTGGTCTCATCCCCTTGTTGAAGAGCGGCAAAGTGAAACGCGTGGGCGTATCCAACCATAACATCCAGGAGATTGAACGCGCCAACGAGATCCTGGGCGAAGCAGGTTTCAAGGTTTCGGCAGTCCAGAACCATTTCTCATTGCTGTACCGCTCGAGCGAAAAAGGTGGAGTGCTTGACTACTGCAAGAAGAACGGCATTGAATTCTGGGCCTACATGGTGCTGGAGCAAGGCGCCCTCAGCGGCAAGTACAACAAGGAGAATCCACTGCCCGAGGAGAGTGACCGCGGCAAGAAGTACAATCCCGTACTGTCTGAGTTGGAGGTTCTGACTAATGAAATGACGGCTATTGGCCAGAAATATGGTGCATCTTGTTCACAGATTGGCATCGCTTGGGCCATCGCCAAGGGTGTGTTGCCTCTCATTGGAGCGACCAAGGAGCGCCACGTCATTGAGGCCGCCGAAGCTGCAAAGATTCAATTGACTGACGAAGAAGTGGCAAGATTAGAAAAACTGGCTGATGCCACTGGTATCGATACCCGCGGCGGCTGGGAACACAGCATGGAATGAGATGAGAATCAAAGTCACGTTTCTATACATGGCTATTGCCTTAAGTATGATGGCTCAGGGAGTGATGGATGTGCACAGCCACATCATCACTCCTGGCTTCGTTTCTGCGCTGGAAAGTGAAGGCCGGCTCATGGAGGAAGGGTTCCCGCTGCCACAGTATGACGTGGAGAGCCATCTGAGGTGGATGGACGAGGCGGGCATTGAGACCTCGGTGCTGACTCTGGCTGCTCCACAACCGTCATCGGCCGACGTGGTGAGAGCAACCAACGAGGAGGCAGCCCGCATCAAGCGCGAGCATCCTGGCCGGTTCCTGTTCTGCGCCGCGCTGCCGTTGCCTGATGTGCAGGCAGCTATCCGCGAGGTGGCCTATGCGCTTGACACGCTGGGCGCTGATGGCATCAAACTGGCTACCAACGTGCAGGGTCAATACCTGGGTGCGCCGGAACTAGACACGCTATTTGCCGTGCTCAACGAGCGTCGTGCGGTTGTCATCCTGCATCCTCACCGTCCTAACCCTGTCAACCACGAGGTGATGGCACAGACTCCGTTGGCCATGCAGGAATACCTGTCGGAAACGACCCGCGCCGTGAGCAACATGATCAGCCGCAACGTGCTGGCCCGTTATCCTAACGTGAAGGTCGTGGTTCCCCATTGTGGGGCCTATCTGCCCCTGGCCGTACCGCGCATGAAGTCGCTCACGCCCGTCATGCAGGCCAACAAGATGGTGGGCGACATTGATTGGGAAGCCAACCTCGCCGCGCTCTACTACGACCTGGCAGGCGCCCATTCGCCCGAGGCCATCCGCATGATGCTCACCATCACCACGCCCGACCATCTGCTATATGGCTCGGACTATCCATACGTTGCCCCGCAGGTGCTCACGCAGAGCTTAGCGAGAATGAAACAGTACCTCAGCGACGAGCCCGACCTGGCACCGTTCAAGGAACTTATCCTGTGGAAGAATGCAAATCAATTATTTAAATGACCAAACACCGATGAAGAAGATATCATTTCTGTTACTGACTGCTCTACTGAGCCTGTGTGCCGCAGTTCAGGCGCAGACCATTTTTCCCACCGAATTCACTGCTCCCGCCGAATTTAATACGGGCACAGTCCGCATCTCAGTACTCAGTCGCAGCGATCGGCAGATAACCACCAATTTCCTTTTTGAACAGGGAAGCCGCAATTCCTGGCACTACCATCCCAATGCGACTCAAGTGCTGATGGTGCTCAGCGGTGAGGCTTACTATCAGGAGGAAGGCAAGCCCAAGCAGCTGCTACGCAAAGGTGACGTGGTGACCACTGCGCCCAATGTCCGCCATTGGAATGGAGCTACACCCTGGAGTGCTGCCGAATGTATGACCGTCACCGAAATAGTCGAGGGTGAGGAGCATGCCGTGCAGTTGAGCAAGGTGACTGATGATGAATTCACAAGTCCTATCACAAGCGAGACGATGATTGTCCGCATTGCTGAAATTGAAGTGTATCCGCAATACTTGGAAGAGTATCTGGCGTTTGCCAACGAAGTGGATCGCCTCAGTGTGGAACGTGAGCCGGGTGTCATCTGCCTGTTCCCGATGCAGACCGCCGAGGATTCCACGCAGATTCGTATCCTGGAGATTTATGCTTCGGATGCCGCCTACCAATTGCATCTGCAGACGGAGCATTTCCAGAAATATAAGCAGGGCACGTTGCACATGGTAAAAAGCCTGAAGCTGCCCACGATGCAGCCACTTGACCCTGAAACAATGCAACTGATCTTTAAGAAACAACGATAATATGGAATACGTAAAACTGGGAAATTCTGACTTGCGCGTATCGCGCATCTGCTTGGGCTGCATGGGCTTCGGCGATCCGACCATCGGCCAGCACTCATGGACCGTCGGCGAGGAACCGACAAGGGAGATTATCCGCCGAGCTCTCGACTTGGGCGTGAACTTCTTTGACACGGCCATCGCCTACCAGCTGGGCACGTCCGAGCAGTATGTCGGAAAAGCTTTGCGCGATATGGCGAAGCGTGAGGATGTGGTTGTCGCCACCAAATTCCTGCCGCGTACCGACGAGGAGATTGCTACTGGCATCAATGGCCGCCAGCATGTGCTGAATAATATCGACAGCAGCCTACAACACTTGGGGATGGACTATGTGGACCTGTATATCTACCACATCTGGGACTATAAGACGCCTGCCGAAGAGATTCTTGAGGGCATGAACGAGGCTGTACGCTCAGGCAAGGCCCGCTATATCGGCATCGCCAATGCCTATGCCTACCAGTTGGCGAAGATGAATGCTTTGGCCGAAAAGAATGGCTGGGCAAAGTTCATCAGCGTCCAGAACCACTACAATCTGATCATGCGCGAGGAGGAACGCGAAATGCAACCGCTGTGCCGTGAGGACAATATCGCACAGACCCCTTACAGTGCGTTGGCCTCAGGCAAGTTGGCCAAGCGTCCAGGAGAGACCTCCCTGCGTCAGGAGAAGGACGCCTTCATGCACTTTAAGTACGACGCTACAGCCGAGCAGGACAACCTCATCGTGGAGCGTGTAGTAGAACTGGCCGACCGTTATGGCGTGGAGATGACGCAGATTGCACTGGCATGGTTACTGAGCAAGGTAGAGTCGCCTATCGTGGGAGCCACCAAGCTGCACCACATCGAGGGGGCCGTGAAGTCGCTTGATGTAAAGCTTACTGCCGACGACATCCGTTATCTAGAGGAGCCCTACATGCCTCACAACCTATCGGGTGTGATGGCGGTGAACAAGCCAGTGATGAGCGAAGACCCCGTCTGGGTAACGGCAACCAAAAACAAATGAAAAGAATCGTAATCACAAGCCTTGTTTATCGGCATAGCTAAGGGGTTTTGGACTTTCAGTAGTCACCAACGATAACGAACGAAGCGACTGAGGATTCTCAGCCGCTTCGTTCATATTTGCGCCCCAATGGGACGATTCTATCAGTTGTTTGCGGTGGGTGAGAGGACGACTCGCTCTACATGACGCTCACCGCTGGCAGTCACCACCTCAACGAGGTAAACACCGCTGGCATAGCCACTCAAGTCAATCGTGAGTGACTGGCTACCATTGGCCTTCACCTGTTTCATCAGGGCTCCGCCGCTGGAGTAAACTCTCACGTCGGCAAGGGGAACTGTCGCCTTGACGTTGACGTTACCGTTTGTCAATGTGGGAGCGACAAGTATTGACGCGGGCATCATGGCCATATCATTCACACCGCTGGAACCGAAGCTGATGATGTAGGGCTCATCTAGGCCTCCAATCAGGCGGTCACTGGTGAAGGTGACAGGATTATTGGCCACTAATACCTGACCGTTGATGAGCGTGCGGAAGTCAACCTGATTGCCGCTCTCATCGGCATTGGCAGCCACGGTGAGGTAGTAAGTGCCATTGATGGCGCGCACGACACCGCGGCACTGGTTCTCAATAAACGCACCGATGGCAACTGTGTCAACAAGCGTATCACCAAACTTAACCTTGGCAATGACATTCATGTTGTCGCTGAAGTTGTGGTGATCCATCGGCGTGAACGGATACCACTGGTCCTGTCCAGATTGACGCATGGGAGCATTCTCCGTTCCCTTGCCACTGGGATAACGGAATGACTTGTCGGGACCATTATTGAAGTAATAGTATCCCTCGCCCGGAATAATGGCAGTCAGCGTACCGTCCCAGAATTGGCCATTATAGATGGAGATGCGTTCCTTGTTCTTGATGTAGTCTCCCTTGACAGGATCCAAGTCGGCAAACGCCTCACTAATCGTCAGGTTATAGATGGAGAACGGTCCAATCCAGTTCCATCCGCTGACAATCTGCTGGCTGGTAACCGACGGGTCAATGTATGTACCCTGGATGTGGGCTGTCACATCGCGGTTGACTCTCACCTTATACATATTACCAGCATGGAGCTCAGTCAGTGTACCAATCCACTCGGTACTGTCACACACGCTGAAGCCATCGTTCTTGCTGTTGATGCGTTCATAGGCCCAATCATGACCGAAGGCTTGCTCGGGTCCCATGGGTTTGACATAAGGATCAACGTAGAACGAAATCCAGTTCCAGCCTTTCTTGAAGTCTATCGTCTGCTCTATCTCGTCATCCACAATCCACTTGACCGGTTCATCATAGGTACCAATCAACGCGTTAGGCTGGAAATTGAGCGGTCTTATCAAACTACCGACGATAGTGGTCACATTGTTGTAAACAACCCCATCCTCGCCACTGTAGATCTTGAATACGATAGGCTCGGGAACAACCGACTCTTCGGTACCATAGATGGTCATGTTTACAAAGTAGGCACCACGTGAGGTCAAGAGGCGAGGCGAGGCTACACCTCGGCACTCTCCATTGATAAATGCAGCCACCTTGGTATTGGAGTTCTGGTCAATCTTGTCATTGAGATAGAACTGACCTATCACGTTCATGGTGGACTCATAATTATTGATATCTACGCTCCATGAGGGCTCATTACCCTTGATGTCGAGAGACACATGCAAGGGCGTGTAGATGCCGTCCTCGTCACAGGCATAGATGACCAAATCATGCTTGCCAACAGGTGAACCAGCCTCAACAGTGAACGAGATTCTTGCATCGCTATTAACTCCGATGCTTCCTTCGGCGGGTGAAACCTTTACCCATCTGGGCGCACCACTGATGGCAAAGGAAGTGCTGGTACTGCTATTGTTCTTGATCCAGCCGAAGAAGGAGAACTCTTTAAGGCGATCAACTTCAAACTGAATATCATCGTCCTCCCATTCAAGTGAGTTATAGTTGGCAACAGCACACCACGATATGTTCTCGCTGAGGTTATCGCAGTTGTCCTTCACATTCTTCACACGGACGTTGATCTGATTGCCATGCAGTCGCGAGGGCAGTTCACGCAGGGTGATGTAAATCTCGTCATTGCTGGCCGTGAAGTCAAAGTCGATGTTCTGCTCGTCGGGAGCACTCTTCAACGCCGGAGCGGTGAGCGCTTGAGTAGGAGTGGCATGAGTGGGCGTCAAGGCTGTCGATGGCAGCATCTTGTTCACAAGAGAGAACTCATGGATAATGTTGCCATTCGCATCAAGCAGTGCACGCTGCATGGGGAAGTAACCCACCAGACCGACAACCTTGGCAGTATCAACCATAGCATATCGGCCGCTGGTAACCGTTGTGGCATCGGCAGCGATGCTCCACACGCGCAACTCATCGATGTCACCCTTGAAGAAGCGTGCATCCACTTCCTCAGTGTCCACCTTACGCTTCGTCGAGCCGATGTAAAGATAATCACCCTGGGGAGCGGGTATCAGTTGCTCGGCCATGGTCTTTACAGCTTTGCCATCAACATAGGCTATGGTACTCAAACCACGTCGCACGTTGAATGCCAAGTGGTGCCAATAGCCGTCACTATAATTCACATCACTGAGGAGATAACGGGTGCCCTCGGAAATGAGCGAAGACTGTGGTCCCTGACCGAAAGTGCGTACTTCCAAGCCTCCGGCTTCATTGAAGCCCAACCAGATGTTATTGACGATGGAGAACAGTGTTGCCTCATGATTAGCGTCAGGCTCACCACGGAACCACATCTCAATGAGATAGCTGTCGGTCGAGCGTGAATCCATCCTAGAGATATCGGCCTTCAATGAGGTCTGTCCGTCGAGATGTGCCGCCAGATTCACATTGTCGATATTCCACTGTTCGGTTTCCATAATCATGTTGCGGCTGCGTGCATAGTCTCTCACGATAGTGCCGTGTCCCTCATTCATCTTCCAGTAACTGATAATGCCTGGAGTGTAGGGCGGGATGTTGTTCATCTTGTTTTCCAGAATCTCTTCACGAGTGAGCAGCTTCTTCCAGATGGACAACTGATGCATAGCGCCATGGAAGCCGTCACCTACACTCACGCGACCCTCACCGACATAGGAAGGCACGATAATGTTATCAAATAAGGGCTCTACCTGATCCTCGATGGCATAGAATGCATTGATAACCGGCGAAGCACCATGCTTGTAGGTCATACCGACAAATACCCACTTGTCAACAGGTATCGTCGCGCTTGAAGTGAACAGTTCTCCCGTCATGTCGAGCATGGCATGCCCGTCGTCGGTGACCTTGAGGGCTATAAAGTTGTCGTTGGTACCATGACAGAGGACTGTTCCACCCGACTGGCGCTTCATCCAAAAGCTCAGCGAGAAGTCTGTATCATTGATTGGCAGATAAGCCTCGGTGCTGACCTCGTTGCCGTTGAGCTGGAGCGATACCTCGTGATCTACAGGAGCGTCGTTGAGCACACCTGTAATGACGAAGTTATCATCCTTGGTGAGGTAACTCTCGCGGATGTCCTCGTTGAAGCGGAGGTGGATATTATCGGCGGGCGTAAAGATGCCGGTATTGGGCTCCACCTGGCCTAATAGCTTGGGACCGCGGGTGTCGCGGATGATCTCGAGTTCGGGGGTGACATTGACCACACCATTAGTGCAATAGCTCTCGGCGACAACCAAGTAGCGTCCGTCGATATTGGGCAACTGCAGGGTGTAGTTGATATTGGGTGACTCGCTAGGAATCAGGCTCTGGAATTCAGTTTCTTCACCTTCGTCAAGATACTGTTCACCGTTCACCCAATCGTGGGCGACAATCCAGTTGTCGTCACCGATGAAGCGGTACTTGAGCCTTATTCCCTTAAAGCCCGTGAACTGACGATAAATGTCGCTGATGGTGGCCACGATGCCATCATTGTCCCTATAAGCCTTGTAGTTCAAGATATTCTTGTTCAAATTCAGCGTGACAGCAGGTGCTGCGGGTACAAAGTGGGCACTGAAGGTAACTTCGTCCATGACATTGTTTGCCTGGCAGGTGCTCATCAACCGCAACTTGAGATCGTTATAGTCAAGAACCGACGGGTCGCTCTGACGGATGGTGAGCGTCAATTTTACCGTCTGGCCGTAAGGAATCCAGATCTCGCTTCCTTGAGCCAGCGGCAGACCGTTGAACAGTACAACCAACCCGTTAGGATTGCTGAGAGGATCCATCGCCAGTTTGATGACATTGTACTGGGATTGTGTCTCACTCTCGTTGGTGAGCCACACCTCGATGTTGGCATCATGACCGGCGGGAATATCGGTGATATTGCGCTGGGGCATGCTGATCTTGGGGTTGTCAAGTTTCATCGTGCCATAGTTCAGGATGTGGCGCCCCGCTTCATAGTACTTGGTACGTTGCTCGGGCTCATAGGGGCATCGGGTCTGACCCGCTCGTGTACGGAAAATCGGTCCCCAACTGCGAGGAGAGGTAAAGATGTCCACCGTGTGAGCCTCTTCTGAATTTGTGTCGTCGAATTTGTAGCTGAATACTTCCTTGAACTTCTGCTCGTCAACATCGTTCTTGACATAATTGTGCCCGGCACTGATGGCGCTTTCAATGGATACTCCGGTGCCATTGGCGCTAAAGCCGCCCAATGAGTTCCAAACTAAGGTTGACTTTACCTTCAACGTCTGATTGCTACGACGCAAACTGTCGGTGATTGACGATGCATTCACCACATCTCCGAACTCGAACGACTCATTCCTCTTGAGATATTTGCTCTCATTCTGGAACGCCTCGACCTTGTCCTTCTCGTTGAGTTCCAACTGGTCTCTCCATAGTTTGATGGACTCATTGAACCAGCGCACGCTATCGCAACCATTATAGGTTTTGGGTGCGCGGAAGTAGTAGCTGGGCATCGGGCCTTCAGTTGTTGGATTGGCTTGGTCGCCCCACATCTCATCATCATTGGACAGTCCATAGTTGGGATTATCCTCGGTCAAGAGCGTGTAATAGGTGGGCACTACGGGATTCTCCTCCATCTGGCTCAAGTCGGTGATGTGTGTAAACTTACTGTTGCGTGTGGCTTTGATGTTGGGAATAAGGGTTTTCTCAATATACTTCTGCGTATAATTGAAATGGGTGCCGAATTTCTCGCCCATGCTCATGCAGCGGTCATTGCCCAACTTATAGGTTCCATCGTCCTGCAGCATCAGATTGACTTCGTTGGCAGCTCCCACGATGTAGTTGGTGGAGTAACCGATAAACACATCACCATCGCTGCCCACATAACCACCTCCACTGGAGGTTGAAACGCTGTGGGAGTTGGTATAGGTCGTGTATCTCGTATTGTCCCAGTCCGAAGACAGTTCATAGCCTCCAGTAACAATTTCATCATGTAGGATTTTAGCGGTAGTGACCGATGCCACGCCAATGCCGAATGAAGTGATAACCTCAAATCCCGTCGAATACTTGAACTTGATATTAGTACCCTGATGCAAGCCATGGATCTTAGTGGTATAGGCTGTCTTGACGGTATCAACGCTCCACGTGGCGCTGGAACCCGAACCAGGGGGATCTCGCAATACCATGTCCACATAACTGGGACCGGCGGTAATGAAGTTATTGCCTGTGGGCACAACGCCCAGCACAATACCCTGTAACGAATTGGGTAACCAATTGACCGATTTGCCATTGATGACCGAGGCAATGTTCATCGAACGTACATAAGGCGCCGTCAGATTGGGGAAACCGGCAGTCCACTCATAGATGGCTTCGCCCTTGTTGTCCAATTGGATTTGGTTAGCCTGCATTTCGATGATGGTGCCCGCATAGATTGTGCGCCCATCAATTGTGGTGTCGTTGGCCATGACAGCCACCCCGTTGCCCATCTCGTTATTGATGGAAATGATGGAGTCGGCCATGACGTCCCGATACAGGATACCCTCTGCCAAACGGTCATAGTTATGGTATGGCTCATAGAGTTTGATCTTGTAGCGGTAATTGCGGTGCTGCAAGAACAGCGGGTAGTCATAATGATAATTGACGTTTCCTGTGCCCTCGTCAACATGATAAATAGGCAAGGCAATATCGTTTTCATCACCCACCATGATGGTATCGCTGCCGAATGCACCCGCTGCTGCACCTATCTGAATCACATCAAACACGGGCTGGCTGCGATAGGTCAACAACAGTTTCTTGTTGCAGCGGTAGAGCGGCAGATAGGTGGTGTGTAACTCATTCCACAGGGTGTCAGGACGAACGCTGTCCAACGGATTGGTCAGGTTGATGGCCGGAATGTTGCGGAACACCTCATCGGTCTCCAGGCCATGGTTATTGTCAAATTTCACGCTCTCGACTGCATAGCGCAGGGGCGGCAGCATGGCGCTGAACTCGCCCGTGAGGGAGTCGGTCGTGATATAGACCACTTTCACCTCATCGGGGTCGTTAAACCCACGCCATGAGGTACTGTGGATGGCATCGGCAGCCGAGGGGACATCGACACGCTCGGGATTGTCTATCCATTCTACAGTGGTGCCCGTCTCCTGCTTGATGGCATTGATGCGTCGTTGCGGGTGGTCGAGCATGGTGAGTCTGATGGTGGCCTTGCCGATGGTATTCTGGCTATAGCCATAACCCAGGGGAACACTGCCTTGGGCGGCACCGCCAGTGACGCGACCTGAGAAGTTAACCAGCGTGTTGTCATAGAAATCAAGATGCGTTTCACTGCGGAAGTCATAGCGTTCTCCCTCCTGCTGCGGATATCGGCCCGCTCCCTCAAAGGTGTGACCGTTGCGCTTGACCTCAATATAGTGCTCACCGATGGGCACCGAAATGGTGAATTCACCATTGGCATCACTATAGATGGTCTTGTTCTCGCGCGTGCAGGGGGTTCCGTCAACAAAGAACATGACACTGTCGACAGGAACGGTGGTCCCGGAGTAGCGGATGGTACCACTCACAGTGAAGCTTGACACATCGGTGAAGTCATACCCGTTGAGTGACAATGAATTGGCGCTGATGAAGCCCGTGCGGCTTGTAGGACTGAAATCGTGAACACCCAACACGGGGCGAACGGTGTAGCCCGTTCCACTGCCACTGAAGGGGATACCACGGATAATGTACTCGCCATTGGCATTGGTCATTCCATACAGGCTTAATTGGTCATGGGTGGGAATGAGCGTTGACGCAAGGCTGTTGCGGTTGATGATGGGATGGTTGCCATTGGGTGCGCCATTGGTATAAGAATTGTCATAGGCGTACAGGGTCAAGCCTTCGTCAAACGGATAGTAGAGCTTCAAGCCCTCCTCACGACCACTGAGGATGCGGTTGCGGTCTCGGGCAATCTCATCATTGGTCAAGGCCTTGCTCCACAGTCGCACATCATCAATATAGCCGCTATAACCATGAATCTTGTCCTCGTCACCGCCGCCAAAGTAGATGATTGCTTTGCCGTTATGGTCGGTGAACGCATAGTCCCCGCTCACCTGGGCACTCACCACATCAGATTCGTTATTCAGGATCATATCATATTTGCCGGCGCCATCGTGACGCAGGGTAACATGGCTGAAGATGCCGGCACAGACCGTGTCGGGTGCTACGATGAGTGGTGCCTCGTTGCTGTCCATGTGCCACTGCAGCAGATATTGACCACTGGTCTCTGTCGGGACAAGCCTCAGGTCGCCGATACCGTCAAGCGTCAACACCTTTGAATAATCGACGGTGCTGCCACTAGCATTACGGATGGTCTGGTCAGGACTGAGCCACATCTGCACAGTAAAGGCTTTCTCGGGAGCAATCAATCCCTGGGCATAGTTCAATGTGGGCTGCCACATGACGCCTAAACCGCCTTGATAGATACGGCGGCTATAGAATTGGTCACGCGTTGACTGCTCGTCGTTGGTTCGGTCCAGCATGACTTGCACATTCTGGACAGCGGTACCGGTCTCAAAGGTCACACGTCCAGCAATCACACCTGTTGCCTGACCGAAGCCCGTCTCCTCGATATAGTTGCTCACAACCATATTTCCGGTGCCATCACAGTCAGCGCCATAGGCTGTCACGCGGTATTCATAGTAGCGGCCCGGCTCGGCAGATTCGTCAAGATAGACATACTCTGTCGCAGTGCCCTGGGTAGTGTAGATGGTAATCCACTCATCATCGCCGATGAAACGACGTTTCACGTCATAGGTCGTCGGCAGGGTACCCACTTGCTTGGCTCTCCACGTGAGACGCACACCCGTTTTAAAGTCACCCTTGCTGATTGTCACTGAGGTGACGACACTGCCGTCAAGCACATGGGCTGCGATGGTGTCGCTGCTATAATGAATCTTGTTGTCCACCAGGTCGGTCGTGACAAAGTAGCGGTAGATGTCGCAATTGCTGGCAGGCCGTGTGTCCTCAAACGAGGCTTTACCTGCCCGCCTGTCAACATCGACAGTACCATAATTGTTTTCCAGGGTGCCGTCGGGGGTGATGCGGTTGACAGCAAACTTCACCATATTGTCACTGGCGGGTATGCCGCCAAATTCCCAATCAATCTTCACCTTGTCGGTAACCGTAGCGTCCTGAACAAGGGTCAACGGGATGACAGGGGTGGTGCTTACCCAAACCTCGGAGGCATCAAGGATGGTCAAGGGTTCAGGATCGGTGGGAATGTTGATATCACTCCATACCTGCTTGAGTTGGAAGACCTCGTAACGGTATCGCTTGCCGTATTCCAGACCTTGTTCCAGGCCGTCAATGTAATACTGGCGGGATGTCGTTCCCAACTTCATGCGGTTGCTCTTGAAGTTGCCGTTCTCATCCACTGTCGTTCGATAGATCTGGAAATCACCTTCTTTGGGGTCGGCCTGATCGTCCCATCCCAAGCGCAAATCGCCTGTCACCTGGTTGAAATCGACACTCACATTGAGTTTGTCATTATTGAACGTTGTGGTAGTCGTCTCACTGCCCGCGAGATTCTCGGTAATGGTCCAATTGGTAGCATACTCTTCACCTCCACCATTCCAGTAATTGATGCGCATTCTCGCTGCTGTGCTGCGCTCCACTGTCACCTTGAAGGTCTTGTCCATCGGAACTTGGATGGCGACAGTTTTCTTGTCATGGCCGTCATATTCCAGCGTCTGGGTCGGTACGATAACCCTATCATCGACGCCGAGCACGGTCACTTTGTAGATACCCTTATACTGGTACTCACCTGCAAGGGTGCCGATTCCGTTGCGATGCTGCGGATTGCCCGTACCCAAGTTGCGCCAGTACTGGTCCTCATCGGGTAAGGGGATGCTGGTATGGTCCATAAGCACCTGAACCTCACCAGGCTTGTCCCATGTGATGGTTGGTGCCGGCACACGGGTGTAGTTGGTGCGCACATCTTTCTCATACCAGTAGCTGATCTTCATGTCACGGTCCTTGGTGAAAAAGTTGTCCTGATGATAGGAGGACGTTCCAGAAATCATAATCGTTTTGATACCTTGGTCAATGGCCCTCTGATTCAGGAATATGCGGAAACTCGCCCAAGTACCGTCAAATCCAGGACTCACAAGCACCGCGTAGGCCGTATTGTCATTTTCCAAGCGTACTGAGCCTGCATTATTATGACCGATCTGAATCGAAGTTCCGTCGGCCATCAAGGCATAGACCTTATACTCCGTGCTCTTGTAGTTAAAGTCCTTGGACTGCGAGGTATGGTAACGGAACCTGATCATCATTCCGGGACGGTCAGTCGTGAAGTTCCCTCCATTCTCGCTGGAGAAGCCTGTGAACCGGCCCATTGCATCATACTCGCTGTCACCGGTACACCAGCCGTAAGACTCGTTATCGGTCGACCAAGCCATGTACACATTGGCATAGTACAATCCTCCGCCCGGGTCATCGTAATAACTCGACCGAGCATTAGCGCCCAGGCACATACACATCATGATGGCCAAGGCAAAATACATCCTTAATCTCTTCATCGCTTTATTTGATTATTGGTTATAAATAGCATAATAATACAATTCCATATTGAGAAACTGCAAAAGTCTGGATTTCATACGCAAAAGTACTTTTATTTTCTCATACCGCAAGGCATTTTTTAGACAATCTGTAATTCAATTCACCTTTTAGGCATAAATAAGGGAAGACATGGATAAATAAACAGCATAAAGAAAAAGCCTCCCGACCTGTGAACTGCACCCCAAAAGTTAGACACAAAACTTTTTGAGTGCAGTTTGTTTATGAAGTATAATTTTGAAGAAGATGAATATATAGACTATTATAACAATAAAAGAATCAAATCACTGTTAAAAGGAAAGAGCCCGGTGCAATACCGAACTCTTTGATCTTAATCAATAATATTTAACCCGTCCAACTTTTTGGGGTCACTTCATGACGGGCATGAGGGATTTGTCATAGATTTGCAGGAGAATTAATTTGACCTGGCAAGTCCCAGCAGATAGTCAATCAGGGCCGTCACGTCATCAACGTTCACACGACCGTTGTCGTCCATATCACCCTTGACACCCACGGGCAGGAGAGTCACCGTACAAGTAGTGCTCAGATTACTGCCATCGGTGGTTATGGCTGTGATGGTGGCAGTGCCCACGCTGTGTGTTGTTACCAAGCCGTTACTGTCAACAGTGGCGACACTCGGATTATTCGATGCCCAAAGCACGGTTTTAATATCACATTCCTCGGGCAGAATAGTCGCTGTCAGTTGCAGGGTCGAGCCCTCATTTAAACCCGCAGTCGTCACATTCAACTGTATGGACTCAGCTTGCACATGCAAAACTGTTACATTGCAAGAAGCGCTCAAGTCAGTGCCGTCGGTCGTTGTTGCGGTAATAACGGCCTGACCGGGTGCCACGGCGCTGACCAAGCCACTCTGACTTACCGTGGCCACGCTCTCATCGCTGGACGTCCACATCAATTCCTGGCTGGCTTCGGCTGGCAGAACGGTGGCTGTCAATTGCTGGCTTTCGTTGCCATACAGTGTGAGCGACGTCTTATCAAGCGAGAGCTGCTCGGCGAGCATCAGGCTCTGAAAATTGCTGAAACGGCCCCAGTTCTCGTCATACCTGTATGCCTTCATGGAAGCTTCAGGGACATACAAGGTCCCATAGGTATAGGCTTGGTCACTGAAACTGTAATAGGCATCCATCGCCGGAGGCTCGGGTGCCAGACATGTTACTTTCCTCAACGCTGAGCAATCACTGAAAGCCTTGTGTGCCAGATATGTCACTGATGAACCGATCACCACGTCAGTCAACTGATAGCAATACTGGAAACAATACTCTTCAATAACGCGAACAGAATTACCTATCACTACCGATTTCAGGCTAGTGCACGAGTTGAAAGCGCATGGGTACAAGGTGACGACAGAATTGGGAATAACGACACGCTGCAATCTCTCGCAACCATTGAAAGCGTGAGAGCTAATACTGTCAATCGAATTGGGAATCTCGATGCTGGTCAAATTATAGCAACGGCAGAAAGCTTTATAACCAATGGCCGTAACGGCATACTCCACACCATTGTGGACTACGGTCTCGGGAATTACAACGTCGCCACTGTAGCCGCCCACATTTTCGACCTCAAAGGTCACCGCAGCTTCATTGCCGTTCACATTATAGAATAAGCCGCCTTCCTTAAAGTCGTAGGCCGACATGCTGGCTGGCAGCATTGCCGCCATTGCCACGAATAACATTAAAAACTTTTTCATCTCTTCATTATTTATTTTTTGGTTAGTATTTGATTCATTTTAATCTATGCGTGGATGATTGGTATCATTCAACGGTTTGGGAAGGCTACGGAATTATCACATCGCAAAATTACAGTTTTCCTTCTTTAGCTCCAAAATTATTATGGAAAATTTGGTTTTGACATCAACATCAATTCGAATTGCACGCTATAAGACTGACATTATATAATACGCATTGGAACACGGAACAGGTTCAACAAATTCCTCAAGATCATATCGATAATGGCATTGACATCAGCAATGTTGAACTCACCGTCACCATTTACATCGCCTTCGAGGTACTCACCGTTGCCGGGACCTGCTGGCATAGCACAAGGCTCTGCCGCAAACGGTTCCCTTTGCATATGCTACTATTGACCGGGCTTTATAAGTGAATGACCCAGTGATGACTTTTTGGTAAATAATTGTAAATAAATCGTTTAATTTTACAAAATATGCTATGGATTTTAGCATTTTATCGCATTAAATCAAATAATCCGTTGTAACTTTGCCAACGAGAGATTATCCGTTTTATCAACCTAATTATTTTGACTGACATGAAACGAACTTGGAAATTTGGCGCAATGGCTGCCTTGGTGCTGATGAGCAGCCTACTGGCATTTGCCAAGGACAGCGCACCGACCGCAACTCAAGACAAGATAGCTGAAGGCAACAATGATTTCGCTTGCAACCTGTTCCGCACCATCTACGGGCAAAGGCATGGCAATCGCAGCTTCATCATGTCTCCCATCAGCGTGAGCTATATGCTGGGAATGCTCAACGAGGGTGCTGAAGGCCAGACGCAGCGCCAGATTACCGATGTGCTTGGACTGGATGGCTCGGCGCAAGAGATCAGCCAGCACTTCAAGAAGATAATGGATGTAGCCTCAGGTGTTGACTCAACGGTGACGATAAAAATCGCAAACAGCATCAACATCAACTCGGCATGGAACTACTGTCTTATCCCCAAGTATAAGGAGAATATGCAGAAGTTTTATGATGCTCAAATCGATGCGTTTGACTTCAGCAATAGCAGGAATGTGGACATCATCAACAACTGGTGCAAAATCCACACCGACGGTATGATACCCCATATTCTTGACATGCTCGAGCCCCAAGTCGCAATGTATCTGCTCAACGCTGTCTATTTCAAGGCCTCGTGGACCAACAAATTTGACCCCAAGAATACCCGCAACAAGATTTTCACAAAACAGGACGGCACTATTCTTGAGCATAAGATGATGCACGTTTCTATTAAAGGAGTCGCTTACGGCTCCAACGACTTGTGTAAGATGCTATCCCTGCCCTATGGCAACGGCAGCTACAGCATGATTGTGTTGCTTCCACACGAGGGCAAGACCATCGGCGACATTATCCAAAACCTCTCAGCTGAACAACTGGAGATGCAACGAACCCAGGAAATGACTAATCACAATGTGGATATCCTGATGCCCCGTTTCACCAGCGAAAGCGAAATCAGACTTGAAGAAGTCCTCTCGTCAATGGGCATGCCGCGGGCATTCAATCCCCGCGACGCTGAATTCTCCAATATGGTCAAAGATGAAGAACTCTGGGTTTCGATGATGGAGCAGAAGGCTAAAATCGAGGTCAATGAAAAGGGAACCAAGGCTGCTGCCGTTACTGTTACTGGGATGATGACTAAATCATTGAATCCCAGCGGCACAATATGGAAGGAATTCCACGCTACACGCCCATTTGTATATTACATCGTCGATAACAGCACGGGCACGATTTATTTCATGGGCACCTATTGCGGTGAAGAAGGTGTAGTCATTCCCACCGAAGTGAAGATAGATGTAGATAGTTTTGACAGCGATGATGCCGTTGAAGTCCTCCCGGAAGTGTTGGTGAAATGTTTCGGCAAAACACGTGGAGACATACCCCGTCCTGAATTGTCTATTAATCACAAAGGCTACAGCGTAGAACAAAAGCCTCAGTTCCCTGGTGGCGATGATGCCTTGATGAAATATATCCAGTCGCACATCAACTATCCGCCCATGGCTGCCGAGAACATGATTGAGGGAAGGGTCATTGTGCAGTTTCTTGTCGACAAGACGACTGGAAAGGTCGGTGAGGTAAAGGTTGTCCGCTCAGCTGACGAATACCTTGACAAAGAGGCCACCCGCCTCGTGAAGTCCTTGCGCAATTTCACCCCAGGCAGCCACAATGGCAAGCCCGTCGATGTGTGGTACGTGCTCCCAGTGACGTTCACAATGTGACATCAAAGGGATGGTTCTTTTTACATCAAAGGTACATCAAAGGGACGGTTCTTTTGATGTAAAAAACGAACAACAATAATAGTTTCAATTTCAGTGCCTAAATAATTAGTATTTTTGCACATCTAACCATTTTTTCATTCACTATGAGACTCCGTCATATACTTCTGATATCGGCATGGCTGGTGGCATGTGCGGCCTCGGCTCAAGGTCACAACGACACCATCAGGGTCATGACCTTTAACATCCATGCCGGCCATGATGCCAGTCTGCAGCAGTTAGGTCAGTTCATCAAGCGATACCAACCCGACTTTGTCGCGCTGCAGGAAGTGGATCACAATACCCAGCGCTCCAATTGTCCCCATCAGAATGACCGCGATTTTATCACCGAGTTGGCCCACTACAGCGGCATGCAAGGGCTGTTCGGGCCCACCATCAAGTTCAGCGGAGGTTATTACGGCATCGGCCTGCTCACACGGCATCAGTTCGTCGATGTCCACAACATCAAACTGCCGCATCCCATCGGCCGCATGGAGCAGCGGGGCATGCTCCAGGGAACCTTCATCCTTGCCGATGGCGATACCATCACCTTCGCATGCACCCATCTTGAAGCCTTCGATAACATCAGCCGGACTGCCCAGGTTCAGTTCATTCTGGAGCATTTTTCCAATTCGACGCACCCCGTGATATTAGCCGGCGACTTCAATGCCTCGCCAGACGACCCTGTGATTGAACGGCTCATGAACCAGTGGCTTGACTGCACAACGGGCGATTTCACATTCAGCGCCAACTCCCCCAGTGAGAAGATTGACTACATCCTCGCCCAACCCAAACAGTCCTGGCACACCATTGAGTCGCAGGTCATACCAGTCAAACTGAGCGACCACTACCCAGTCATCGCCACGCTAATCCTCACTCACGACTGACAACATCCAGCCCAACCGACAACGCACCGCCAGACAGGCACTGAACGACAAAAAAAAGGGGGGAGCGCATGCTCCCCCCAGAAATAAGATAAAAACTTGCCTTAAAAATGCAGACTGCTTGGTGTACTCATTAATTACCACTCAGCAGGTAGTCAATCAAGGCGGTTACATCAGCGATGCTTACATTGCCATCTTTATTGACGTCAGCGGCCTCATTGCTGATCGTTCCGCTGCTTAACAGCAGATCGATGAGTGCTGTTACGTCGCTGATGGTAACATTGTGGTCACCATTCACGTCGCCCACCATGACAGGCCAAGCACCAACCGTAAACCCAACTGGAGTACACCAATAATAGTTGGCAATAGTAATATAAGGATTAATCAGGAAGAAATAATAAGTATTGCCTTCGTTCAAGTTATTGAACGCACGATTCACCTCGATGGTCTTCCTCTCGCCCGCAGCTAGCGACACGTTGATTCTTACAACATTGCTATTATACCAACTATAAGAGTCATCGCCAGTTTTAGAACAAACCACGAAATTCAAAGTCCCCGTATATGGACCTCCTAAAGCCTGAATGTCAAATGAAGCCTTGACATCATTTGCAGGCATTGTTGATGCTGCCGGGATGATACCCGATTTCAGGACAATAGCTCCGTCACCGGTGACATCAGGCTGAATACCGGCAACGACTCCTTGATCATAAGAATAATTAGCTTCATCTGGGTTATTGTCGCCAACATAAGGACGCAACAGGCTCGTCAAGAAATAATTATCATACCGGCCATACCAGCCCCAATTCACATGGAAATAGCCATTGTCGTCATAACCGTCCAGGACAAAGGCATGGCCAGCGAAAGTTGCACTTTGGCCGAAATAGAAAACAGGCCTGTTGGCATCTAACTCGTTGCGCAGCATCTCGTCCCAATCGCCAGTATAGCTGTCCTTTAACAAATAGCTCATTGAAGTCGAGTAATCAAAATAAGCCATCAGTGCTTCAATGGCATGACTATAATAGGCAAAACTCTCATCAGCGCTATACTCCATGTCAATAGAGATGCCAACATCGCTCATCAATCTAGCCACTGCGTCAGCTTGTTCCTCATTATAGGATGATTCATAGCTGTCTAGCATATTGTCCCAATCATAGGTTGACTGCGAGAAATCAGCCGAAAGTGTCATTTCTTGGCCATTATAAGGCACGAAAGTGTAACTGTGGCTGCCTGCGCCCTGCTTGGGCCAACGATGATAATACATAATTTGGGCCATCGCGGTAGCCAAGCAACCTGTCGGGGCAATTGCATTGCCAATTTGGGGGCAATAATTGTTGAAGGGGACATCCTGACCCCATATCGAGGACATCAAGGGCGCCACACTTCTCGAGAGTGTGGTAAGCCGACGGGCTCCTGCTTTGGCATGCTCGCGCAGCCAATTCAGCTGACGCTGAAACTCTGAGAGCCACCAACGCATATTCTCAGGCATCTTGTCATAATCAAACTCACCATGCGTGCTGTAGCCCCAAACAAGCTCCGCCAGGTCGTCACCACCAACGACGATGTAACCGCCATCAGCCTTCACGTTAAACACATAGTAATCGGCATCAATCCCGTTGCTGCGGGCCGTAAAGGCCAGTTGCAGGTTGTCTCCAGCTTTGCCCGAAGCAAAGCGCGATCGGTTCTCCTGAGTAAAACGCTGAGCTGCAGCCTTAGCCTGATCAACAGTAACACTCGCGGCTAGAACACCCGATACTGCCAAAACCATCATCGAAATCAAAAGGAAAATACGTTTCATAGCTCAATAAATTAAAAGATTGTACGACTTCATGACTGCAAATATACAACATACCTTACACTTGTGCAATTCCTGATGAGGGGAGAAACTGCACTGAAGTCATCAAGCACACCAACCACGTCCCATTCAACAATGAATAATGTTTTTATAGTGAAATGAGAAAAGAAACATTGAAATAAACTTTTCCTGTGCGCCTGATAGGAGTCAAGCTCGCGCCTCCCAAAACCTTTAAAAACCTCCTGACACCTGATGGACAGCATTTTCCAGCAAGCCGATGAGGCGTTTAAGGGCGCAAAAAGGGGGAGCGTACGCCCCCCCAAAAAAGCAATTGGCGATGCGGCATACTGCTGTCATTGTACGAGGCACTGCCGCAAGCGCTTCCCAATATATGCTATGCCTTGGTTATACGATTCACTGAGTTTTTAGAATCCAGAATTAGAAAGAAATTATTACAGCATCATGAGCGAATGTGTACGGTGATGAATAGTCAGAGAAAGAATATCTGAAAAATGTAGAGGTAAATCAAAAGGATGAGGTTTCACTACCGTTTGAAATCGTGCCCACAACTATTACAGTGGCAATCCTCTTCATCATATTCCTGGAAATAGAAGTGCGCTGCAAGTGCTGAATCGAAAATATACCACAACCATTTTGGGCCATGCGGATGATGAACTTTTGTGCGCGTTACATCTTCAGAACCACATTTTGGGCACCAAGGTTTTTCTTCGTCTCTTGTTTTGCTGAATTGCTCAAAAACTCCTTTTGCTGCAGTGTAATCTTTCTCATCAACATATAATGCGAAACAAGAACCACTATGATTAAGACTAATCAAGACATCATAGGTTTTTACCTCTTCTTGTACGACACAGTCAATGCCGCTTGCATCCAAATCTTGTTGTAATCTGGTAGCGGTCATTTCATCATCAAAACAGGCTAATAATACTGGTTTCATACTCATAAGTTTTATGTTTTCGTTAGAGATTATCTGTTTTATGCAAAAATACTGCAAAAATCATACCAAATTGCACTAAACTCATTAAAAAAACCGCGTCTTCTACCACACACATCAAAGGGAGAGTTCTTTTGATGTGCTTTTGAGCAAGGAACTAATCTCAATGATTTCAACTTGAATTTACGGCCCAAATCAACACACAAAACCCGCTGGAGTTCAGCGGGTTTATATTTTCCTATTGCGCCTGATAGGACTCAGGCTCGCGCCTCCCAAAACCTTTAAAAACCTCCCGACGCCTGATAGACAGCCCATTCCAGGATGTCGATGAGACGTTTAAGGGCGTCTAAAGGCGTTGAACGGCGCAAAAAGGGGGAGCGCGTTGAACGGCGCAAAAAGGGGGAGCGCACGCACCCCCAAAATCACACCTTTTCAGTGCTTGTTCAAGTGAATTACCCATTAATGACCTTTTTATTATTTAAACACCTATAAATCAACCAATTTAATTCCAAGAAATGACCTTCGAATGTTGGCCTTTTTTAATAGTTGTTTCAATAATCGGTTGTAATTTTGCAGGCGAGAGTTAACCCGTTTTTATCAACCTAAAAAATATGACTGATATGAAACGATTTTGGAAATTTGGCGCAATGGTTGCCGTGGTGCTGATGAACTGTTTCCTGTCTTTCGCCAAGGACAGCACACCGACCGCGCCTCAAGGCAAGATGGCAGATAACAACAATGATTTTGCCTGCAAACTGTTCCGCACCATCAACGAGCAGAAAAAGGGGAGTAGCATCGTGTCGCCCATCAGTGTAAGCTATGTGCTAGGCATGCTCAACGAGGGAGCTGACGGCGAGACACGCCAGCAGATAACCGATGTACTTGGGCTAGGAGGCTCAGTGCAGGAGATTAACGAATATTTCAAAAAGATGATGGATGAAGCCCAATCAGTTGACCCAAGCGTGACATTAAAAAACGCCAACTGCATCTACTTCAAATTGGGAATGAGCATCAACCCGAAGTTTAAAGCTGACATGCAAAACTATTATAACGCGCATGTTGAAGCGATTAACTTCAACTCAAGCAGCATCTTGAACAAAATCAACAATTGGTGCAAGACACATACCGACGGCATGATACCAGAACTCTTGAAAAAGGGTGAACTTCATCCCAATCGAAGGATGTACCTGTTGAACGCCGTCTATTTCAAGGCTTCGTGGGCCGATCAATTTGACCCCATGAGCACTCGCGACCTGGACTTTATAACACTTGACGGCAAAACCGTCAAGCGGCCGATGATGCAACACCATGGTATGGCCGACTACGGCAAGAACGACCTGTGCAAAATGCTGTGCCTGCCCTACGGCAACAAAGCCTACAGCATGGTTGTGTTGCTTCCCAACGAGGGTAAAACGACCGTCGATATCATCCGGAACCTCTCGGCACAAAAACTGAAGGAGTGGCAGTCACAGATGAGGACAGAGGAAGTCGATGTCCTAATGCCCCGCTTTACTACCGAAAGCGAGACACATCTTGAGGATATTCTTTCCTCGATGGGTATGCCACTGGCATTCGGAGGTGATGCTGAATTCCCCAATATGATACAAAAGGAGGGTCTGTATGTGTCGATGATGAAGCAGAAGGCCAAAATCGAGGTCAACGAAGAGGGCACCAAGGCCGCTGCAGTAACGGTAGAAGAAGATGTAGCAATAGGAGTGAACTTTTATAAGTACTTCTACGCCACGCGGCCATTTGTATATTACATCATGGAAAAAAATACTGGCACCATCTACTTTATGGGCACCTATTGTTTCGACGATACTGGTGAACCGGTGACCATAAAAGAACCACTTGAGGAGCGTGAAATAGAATTTGGTCGATATGATCCTGTAGTTGAAATGCCTAAGCGAGATGAAAATGAAATCCTCAAGTCAGTAGAGCAGATGCCTCAATTTCCCGGTGGTGATGCCGCTCTGATAAAGTATTTAGACAGTCACATTCAATATCCTCCCGAAGCTGCCAAAAATAATATTCAGGGACGTGTCATCTTGCAGTTTGTTGTTGACAAAACCGGTGAAATTGGTGAAGTAAAGGTTGTCCGCTCGGTGGACAAGGACCTTGACAAGGAGGCTGTTCGTCTAATCAAGACGCTACCCAAGTTCATTCCAGGTCGCCAGAATGGTCAAGCAGTTGCCGTGTGGTATACCCTACCCGTCACATTCAAATTACCTCAAAAAGGCAATGAAGGATTAAACAATTAAAACGATAGTAAACACATCAAAGAAATCGTTTTGATGTAACGCATTTCAATAGGTTCAGTTTCATTTCAGGGCCTAAATTAACGCATAAAACCCGCTGGGATTCAGCGGGTTTTTGGTTTCCTGTGCGCCTGATAGGACTCAGGCTCGCGCTACCCAAAACCTTTAAAAACCTCCCGACGCCTGATTGAGAGTCGTTTGTGAAAAACCTATCAGGCGCGAAAAGGCGTCTAAAGGCGCAGAAGGGCGCGAAAAGGGGGAGCGTACGCTCCCCCCTGCGATACAACTTCTATCAAGGCACCGAGCAGTTTAAACTGTTAGACTCGCATCAGATACACCAGACCAGAATTTGCTGCATTCCCGAGGTTGACAGCATTTCATATTCATATAAATTAAATTTTATCGTATTTTGAATACGATTATTGGGATTAAATCGTATATTTGCAAAAATATATGGAGGAACGCTTTATGAGACAGCTATTTTTATACATATTTATATTATTCGCCTTTAGTGTAAGTGCCGAACCGTTTAAGATAACGGGTAAGGTGATTGATGCAAGAGATAGTCTGCAATGTATCGGTGCGAGCGTTATGGTCGGCGGCACCGACCGCGGCACAGCGACCGATGGTGATGGCAATTTCAGCATTGAAGTTGAAAAAGGTAATATCCTTAAGTTCTCTTATGTGGGATACTATACCAAGTTTGTAGAGATCTTGAATGATTCTTCTCTTGTCATTGAAATGAATGAGTGGCATGAATTATGCTTTTGTCCACACAGGCATGTCATTCTTCCTGAGAATCTTCTAAAAAGCTCGCTCCAACTAATACAATGTATGTATCCAAATTTGATTAAACGGAAAGATGGAAGCTATAAGATAGAATCAGCGGATATGATATTTTCTATGTATAATGGTATAGTATATAAGCAGTATTCTACTTTGAAATATAAGGATATTAAATTGGAACATTTATATGATCTAATTACGAGCGGAAAAAGCTTTAATAGATCTGAGGCACTAAGTAAAATCAAATCTGGTAAAGTAACTACCTTTTATTATCAGGAATATAGTGTACGCATTCAATATGTTCCCCGTAAACATGTTTCAATAACCTATGAGTTATACCCAGAATACTACAAATAGAATCTATAATATGGAATCGTTTCTACATTGAGACAAGAGTAATGGATCAGGGAATATGTGCTAATATGGCAATTCAAGTGAGCAATTATGCCTGAATGGGGGAGCGTGGAGGGGTGTTAAAATAATATAACTCGCTGATTATCAGCGAGTTATCGTGCGCCTGATAGGACTCAGGCTCGCGCCTCCCAAAACCCTTAAAAACCTCCCGACGCCTGATTGCGTTGAACGGCGCAAAAAGGGGGAGCGCACGCACCCCCAAAATCACACCTTTTCAGTGCTTGTTCAAGTGAATTACCCATTAATGACCTTTTTATTATGTAGACGCCTGTAAATCAATCTGTTTACCTTTATGAAATGATCTATGAATGTTGGTCTTTTTTAGTAGTTATTTCAATAATCAGTTGTAACTTTGCAGGCGAGAGTTAACCCGTTTTTATCAACCTAAAAATTTGACTGATATGAAACGAAACTGGATATTTAGCACATTAGCTGCAGTAGTGCTGCTCACCACCCTCGTTGTCTTTATTAAAGATGACAACTTCCTTTCTGCCAAAGAGCAGCCTGTGAACGAAGACATCACCCCAACTCAACCCGAGGTGAGTGACATTGACAATGATTTCCCCAAGGACATCAGATTGACCGAATCCCAACGCAAGATGTGTAATAGCAACAATGATTTCATCTGCAACCTGTTCCGCACTATTTACAAGCAGAGAAAGGACAATCGCAGCATCATCGTGTCTCCCATCAGTGTGAGCTACCTGCTGGGGATGCTTAACGAGGGTGCCGACGGCGAGACACGTCGGCAGATTACCGATGTACTTGGACTGAATGGTAGTACTGTAGAGGAGATCAACAAGTACTTCAAGAAGATGATAGATGAAACCCCTATTGTTGATACGAAAGTGATAGTAAAAACCGCCAACTGCATTGATGTCAACTCGGCAAAGGACATCAGGCTCATCCCGCAGTACGAGACCGATATGCTGAAGTATTACAATGCTCAAGTCGATGCGCTGGACTTCAGAAAAGACAGTAGCCTGACCATCATCAACAACTGGTGCAAGACACACACCGACGGCATGATTCCCAATATTCTTAAAAAGCATGAGCTCAATCCTCCTCCAGCCATGATTCTGATGAACGCCGTTTACTTCAAGGCCCTGTGGACCAAGGAATTTAACCCCAATGAAACCAAAGATAAGTATTTCACAAAACAGGACGGTACAATTGTCAAGCACAAGATGATGCATCTCAAAACTAGGGCAGCCTACGGCGAGAACGACCTATGTAAGATGCTGCGCCTGCCTTATGGCAATGGTGGCTACAGCATGGTTGTGCTGCTTCCTCGCAAGGGTAAGACAATCCACAATGTCATCCGGAGTCTATCGGCGCAAAAATTGGAACAACATAGGCACATGACTATTAATGAGGTCGATATTCTGATGCCCCGTTTCTCCACCGAAAGCGAGACACCACTTGAGGCTATACTCTCGTCGATGGGCATGCCGCGTGCATTCGGAATGAGTGCTGAGTTCCCCAACATGGCACAGGGACACATTGATGACCTCTATGTATCGATGATGAAGCAGAAGGCTAAAATCGAAGTAGCGGAAGAGGGGACTAAAGCTGCTGCTGTCACGGTTGTTCAGATGCAACTAAAAGAAGAAGTAGTCGTAGAACAAGGACAAACGTTCCAGTTCCATGCCACTCGCCCATTTGTATATTACATCGTTGAGCACAGCACTGGCACGATTCTCTTCATGGGCACTTATTGTGGTGAAAATGGCGGCGAAAAGGTAAATATTCAAAATATTGACGAAGAAGACGAAATTGTTGTTGCCTCAGATCATGGCAAAAAAGAAAAAAGATCAGAAGACCAAGATAAAATTTACCGTAGCGCTGAACGAATGCCTCAATTCCCTGGTGGTGAGGCTGCACTGATGAAGTACCTGAAGATGCACATCAACTACCCGCCTATGGCGAAGGCGAACAATATTCAGGGTCGCGTGGTTGTTCAGTTCGTTGTTGACAAGACCGGTAATATTGGTGAAGTAAAGGTTGTCCGCTCGGTGGACAAAGACCTTGACGAGGAGGCCGTTCGCATCATCAAGACGCTACCCAAGTTCAATCCTGGCCGCCAGAATCGTCAAGCCGTTGCCGTGTGGTATACCCTACCCGTCACCTTCAAATTACCTCGAAAAGGCAATGAAGGATTAAACAATTAAACCGATGGTAAACACATCAAAGAAATCGTTTTAATGTAACGCATTTCAATAGGTTCAGTTTCATTTCAGGGCCTAAATTAACGCATAAAACCCGCTGATTTTCAGCGGGTTTTGTGTTACTGTGCGCCTGATAGGACTCGAACCTACACAACCGGAGTTACCAGATCCTAAGTCTGGCGCGTCTACCAATTTCGCCACAGGCGCGGGCTTTTTTGCGGGTGCAAAGATAGGCTTTTTTTAGTTAATAGAGAACAGTTAATAGAGAATAGTTTGATTTTCTCTTGGTTCTTGGCTGGAGAGCCCCTCCTTTATTAACTGGTTTATTGGCCTTGCTGCTGGATGTCGGCGAGGATTTGCTTGAGTTGCTCGTCGGCTTGGGTGAGCTTCTTGCGGCAGATGTCAAGGAGTTCCTTGCTGCGCTTGGTGTAGTCAGTCAGGTTGTCGATGCTGCACTGCGGGTCCTGCATCTTCTGCACGAGTTGCTCAAGCTCGGTCACGGCTTGGGTATAGGTCATTTGAGTGTTCTCTTCCATATTCAGTTGTCAGTTGTCAGTTGTAAGTTTTCAGTTGCTAGTTAATTGACGGTGGCGTCGGTGGTGCCGGTGGCAAACTGCACAGTAATCTGGTCACCGGAGTGCAGCTGGTCGGCTGCGGTGACGCACTTGTCGCCACGTCTCACGAGGGAATAGCCTCGCTGCAAGGTGTTGACGGGTGATAGCAGTGTCGCCTTGTCGCCCAAAGCCACCAGACGTTGCTGCTCACGCTGCAAGGCCCGCGACACAGTGTCGCCCATGCGTTCCACAGCCCGTTCCAGACGCGTGCGCTGGTTGACGATGAGACCCTTGGCAGCAAAAGGGATATTCCTGGCATGATTGTCTAGCCTGATGCGGTTGGTGTCAATCAGGTGCCGTGCTGCAGCGGGTATCATGGTGGTGAAAAATGCCAGATGTTCCCGGGCTTGACCCACCGTGTCGCGCACGGCAGTCACGACGGCATCCTGCAACTCGTCAAGATGGACTAACGCTGTGGTTCCGCGCTGGATGAGGGTCTCGGCAGCGGCGGTCGGTGTCTTGACGTGCAAGGCAGCGACATAGTCCAGTACCGTCACATCGCGCTCGTGTCCGATGCCCACGATGACGGGAATCGGGAAGTTGGCGACGTAGGACGCCAAGTCATAGTTGTCAAACGAGTTGAGCTCGGAGGTTGCACCACCGCCACGGATAATGACCACGCAGTCAAACAAATCGATGTGCCGGTTGATGCGGTCCATGGCAGCCATCACTGTGGGCACCGTCTGTGCGCCCTGCATGACGGCATTGAACAGGCAGGTATAGAACTGCAAGCCATAGGGGTTACCTGTCAACTGGTTCATGAAGTCGCCATAGCCAGCAGCCCCCTCGGCCGAAATGATGGCGATGCGCTGGGGCACTTCGGGCCACGGCAGTTCCTTATTCAGGTCGATGATGCCCTCGGCAGTGAGGCGGTTGATGATTTCCTGCCGTTGCCGTGCCATGTCGCCCAACGTGTAGTTGGGGTCAATGTCGTTGATGACGACCTTCATGCCATAGAGGCTGTGGAAATTGACCGTCACCTTGACCATCACCTTCATGCCCGTGGCAAGGACCTGGCCAGTGGATCTCAAGAACTTGTTATACAAATCCCTGTAGGTCCCCGCCCAGATGGCGGCTCCAATCTTGGCGATGGTAGTGCCACGGTCATCCTTCTCAATGAGCTCGGTATAGCAATGCCCACTGCGATTGAGTCGCAAGTCGCTGGTCTCGGCGATGACCCACTGGTTCTGGAGGCTAGGCACGCCATTGACATGCCTCTCGATGCGAGCGTTAAACTCGCTCAGAGTCATTCCTTGGGGCTGATCAGGGAAAAGAGACGGCTGTTGCATGGTTACTTCTTGACAGGCTTGATTTTCAGTCCATTGAATTGGTAACTGATCGACGGCTTGAAGTGCTCGGCAAAACGCTTGTATTCAACGGGAGCGAGAAATTGCTCCAACCCATGCGTTGCCTCGATGATGTCGTGGTTCTCGCCCTTGAACGTGAGTTGCACGAGTGGGAAAATCATCACCGCCTCGAGGTCGGCACGCTTCTCGGGCGACATCTTTTTCACGATGAAATCGTCAATTTCAGGCATCTTGAAGAGTTTGTCGCTGGTATAACGCTGCCAGTGGACATTCCACTGCGTGAGGCGGCTATCGGGCACGGGAGTCAACACCGTCTCAATGACGGTGATGACGGTGTCCTTGCCCACGGTCCTCATGCGCATCTCCACCAGGCGGCTGGGGCTAGTCTGCACTTTGAGATAAGCGCTATCCAGTTCCAGCAACTTGCTCTCGCCCACCAGGTTGTTTCCAATGCTCACCTGCTGACCACTATTGTAGTAATCCACCATATCAAGTCGATTGGTACGCGTCAATAGCGGAAAAATGGTACCTGGCTCAATGGCGAACAGGTCAGCGATAGTGCGAGCGTTACCCATCGATGGCAACAGCGCCAACAACAAGGCAAAAATGGTCAGAAATCTCCTCATTCTCACTCAGCAAAAATGCGTTTTAAACATGGTGGACCCACCCTTGACAGCAGGTCCACCATGTCAATGGTTTAACGGCAACTAATTCTTCTTAGCGCCATACTGTTTCTTGACCTCGGGCAACCACTTCTGGATGTCGGCGATACGGGTCGCGTGGCTCGGGTGCGAGCTCATGAACTCGGGTGGCTCCTGAGTCGTGGAGGCTGCCATCTTCTGCCAGAAGGTCACAGCCACATCAGGATTGTAGCCGGCGATGGTCATCAGCACGAGTCCCATCTTGTCGGCCTCGCTCTCATGCTTGCGCGAGAAGGGCTGCATCACGCCATACTGTGCACCCAGGCCATAGACCTGCTGTGCAATCTGCTGCGTGGCAGCACTCTTGCCGCTGGTGAAGATACCGATAGCATTGGCACCGTACTCGGCGAGCACCTGCTGACTCATGCGCTCATTGCTATGTTTAGCAATGGCATGTGCCACCTCGTGACCAATCACGACAGCCAGTTCATCGTCACTGCCCACCAGGTTCATAATACCCTCATAGACCACGATTTTACCACCCGGCATACACCAAGCGTTCACGTCGTCACTCTTGACGAGGTTAAACTCCCAAGCGAAATTCTGCAACTCGCTTTCCAGACCAGCATACCTGAGATAGGCCTCGGTAGCTTGTGCGATGCGCTGCCCCACACGGGTAACCTGGGCACTCTGGGTCTTCTTGTTGGAGATGGTCGCCGTCTGCATGAAGCTGGCGTACTGCTGGAGACTTGCAGCCAGCACTTCCTGGTCGCTGACGAGGTTCAACTGTTTGCGGCCGGTAATAGGAACCGATCCACAACTGGTGAGCAGCATAGCTGCTACAGCCAGCATTGCGATAATCTTTTTCATAATCGACAGATTTTTAGTTATACATTAAATTGGTTATTGACAATCAATGGGTTTGAACGACCTCGGTGGGCGGCAGGGTCTCGTTGCGACGATCGATGGCCTCGACTACGCGTGTAGCGAGCTGCTTGAAAGCCACACCGCTCACATCGTTCATGCGCACAACGGGCTGTCCGTCATCGCTGCCCTTGCAGATACTGGCTACCATCGGAATCTGTCCCAACAGCTCCACGTTCAAGGTCTCGGCGAGTTGCTTGCCACCGTCATGCCCGAAGATATAGTATTTCTCATCGGGATGAGCGGCAGGCGTGAACCAGGACATATTCTCGACAATGCCCAGCACAGGAACATTGACATGTTCACCCAGGAACATGCTGATGCCCTTGCGTGCGTCGGCCAGTGCCACCTGCTGCGGTGTGGTGACCACGATGGCACCCGTAATGGCGAGCGTCTGTACCAGCGTCAGATGGATGTCGCTGGTGCCAGGGGGCAGGTCGATGACAAAGTAGTCCAACTCGCCCCAGTCGGCTTCGTTGATAAGTTGGCGCAGGGCATTGCTAGCCATCGCGCCACGCCACAGGATAGCTTTCTCCTTGTCCACGAGGAAGCCCAGCGAAAGCATCTTCACGCCATATTTCTCCAGAGGGATAATCAGGTTCTTGCCGTCCACCTCGTGCATATAGAGTTGCTCGTCCTCGGCACCAAACATCTTGGGCATCGAGGGGCCGAAGATATCAGCATCCAGCAATCCCACGCGGTAGCCTTGCAGCGCAAGTGCCACAGCCAGGTTGCAGGCGATGGTGGACTTCCCTACTCCACCCTTGCCAGAGCTGACGGCGATGATATTCTTCACACCAGGCAACGGTTTATCTATTTTGCGTACAGGGTTGTCTTGTGCGGTCTTCACTCCGATGTTGCCCTTGATGTCCACATCACCACCCACATGGGCGAGGATAGCAGCCTCGGCAGACTTAACAACACTCTTGATAAAGGGGTCGGTGGGCTTCTCAAAGGTAAGCGAGAAGCTGACATGGTTACCGTCGATGCGAATGTCATCGTTTACCATGCCCATCTCGACGATGTCTTTTCCCGTTCCGGGATAGCGCACGGTGCGCAGGGCGTCTAATATTAGATTCGGATAAATGGTCATGTTTAGTTGTTAGTTGTCAGTTGTTAGTTATTAGTTGTCAGTTTCTTCTTGGTCGGGCATCAGCTGCGGCATCTGGATGTAGCCGCGGTTGTAGCTACGGTAGGTGTCGGGCTCGATGTCAATGTCGGGTTCAATGAGTTCCACACCGTGAGGCAAGGAAAAACGGATGTACTTGATTGTCAATCCACGTTGCAGCCACTGCATCTCATAGTGCGTCTTGATGTCCAGAATGTCATCAGCCAAGCCGCTGGCATACAGGTCATCGGTATCGGCTGTCACGGGCAGATGGTTTTCCTCGACCAGCGCATGGGTATAGGTGTAGAGGAAGGGGCTGTCGGTCTTGAGGTGGACCGTGCCACCGTCGCACAGGATGTGCCGGTAGTTGTCGAGGAAACGGGTCGATGTCAGTCGCTTGTTCACCTTCTTCATCTGCGGATCAGGGAACGTGATCCAAATTTCGGACACCTCATCGGGGGCAAACATGCGGTCAATCAGCTCGATGCTCGTTCTCAGGAAGGCCACATTGGGTAATCCAAGTTCGGTCGCCATCTTGGCACCGGTCCACATGCGAGCGCCCTTGATGTCCACGCCGATGTAGTTCTTGCCAGGGAAGCGTTGTGCCAATCCCACGGCATATTCCCCCTTGCCACAGCCCAGCTCCAGCACGATGGGGTTGTCATTCTTGAAATACTGCTCATTCCACTTGCCGCGCATGGGGCAGCCCCCCTCCTGGGTCACCACCGCAAAAGGGAACTGGAACACACACTGCATGCGTTCCATGTCGGCAAATTTCTTGAGTTTATTCTTTCCCATGATATCCAGTTTATCATCAATAGGTTCAACGAATGGCAATCTTGTGGCTCTTGCCGTTGAGCACGACCACATAGTAGCCTGATTCCATCTGGTAGCGGGTTACGCCATCGGTAACACTGATGTTGCGTGATGTGCCGTTGACGGCGACTACCTGAGCCTCGCCGTCGTTACGGCTCTGGATGCACAGTGTATGGCCTTCAACCCACAGGCGGTCGCTGTCGGCATTCAGATCCTCGATACCGCTGCTGTTAGTCACGCGAGCAGTGCAATCGGCGAGATGCCAGCCCGTGTTATAGTCGTCGGCCAGGACAATGTTGTTCAAAGTAATCTGGCTTTCGGCAGCGAGGGCATCATCGGCACGCACGATGATTTGGAGAACGGCCACTTCGTCAAGAGGCTCCTTGTCCATCGAGTAGAGCAGCAAGCGTGTGGTAGCTCCGTCCACGTCACGACGTTCAATCTTGTGACCCTGTGCCGAACGCACCTCAACAAGGCTCAGTCCCTGCGGCAGCATGAGGTCGCACTGCAGAGCGCTGTAGGCCGATGCCTGGTCAACCGCCACATTGATGGAACGCTGTTCACCGGGGTGTAAATCCACATCATCGATGTGCAACTGGTTATCGGTATCGATGATTGCCGGAGCATGACTGCCAGCCGACAGGATGATGTCCTGAACCTCATTGATATCGGCAATACCGATTTCGCCGTCACCGTTGACATCGGCACGCAGCATCGTCATATCGTCAAATTTTCCGCCCAGGATAATGTCGATCAACGTGTTGACATCGGCGATATTCACCTCGCCATCGTTGTTGACATCGCCACGGAGCCAAGAAATCTCATACAGGAAGTCTCTCCACTGGTCAGCGACCTGATAGCGCTCTTTGGACTCAGCAGGAACCGTCAGCGGGATGGCCTTCTGGTTCACACCGGCCCATACATCAGTCCCGAGCTCAGGCACTTCGATGGCATTACAGGTGAGCGCCGTCATGCCTGTCATGCCCGCCATCGCATAGGAGCCAAGCCAAGTCATGGTGGCAGGTAGCTCCACGACCGACATGGTTGAGACATTATAGAGGGCGTAATCACCGATTCGTTGAATGCCATTCAGGTTAAGGCCATTGTTCAGTGACGTTCCTGCCAGCAGGAAGTCGTTCAATTCCGTCACACGGCCTCCCAGGTTAACCTGAGTCAGGTCCTCGTCATAGAGGAAAGCGGCATCGCCTACCGTTGTCACGCTCGTGGGCAGTACTGCACTCGTGAGCGGCATCAAGACGAAGGCCCCGTCACCGATGGTTGTCAACTTCTTATTGGCGGTCAAATCCAGCTGTGTGATAGCAGTACCCGCCAGGGCGCGCTCGCCGATAACTTGTGTATTAGGACCAAGCGAAACCGTCGTCAGTTTGGGGCAATCCAGCAGCGCCGTGGCTTCAAGCCGTTGCAGCTGACTTCCGGATTTCACGCCCAAGTGCCTGAGTGAAGAGCAGCGCATGAAGGCACCCTTGCCCACTACCCTCACGCTGGCAGGCAACGTAACCGAAGCAAGTGACGTACAACCAGCAAAGGCATAGTCACCGATGCTGTCGAGCGCTGTAGGCCATACCACGTTGGACAACTTGTGGCAGCCAGTAAAAGCCGCTTCACCGATAGACTTGAGCGTTGACGGCAGCTTCACGCTGGTCATGCCCATTCCGGCAAAGGCTCCCACAGGGACCTCGTCGGCGGCAAAACCATCCTGCCAATAGCGCTGATACAGCATCGAGCACGGCACAACCTGCACGTTCGTCAAGTCAATTGACGTGAGTTTCTTCATGTTGTCCACGATAAAATAGAAATCCCTTGCATCCATGGAACCCGTTACAACGAGTGTACTGGCGTTCAAGTCAGTCACTCGTTGTGACAAGTCGCCCGCACTGTTCTCTACTTCGACAGCAGGGACCTGCAACGCCATGAGGGCTATGATGGCAGCAATGATAATCCTTTTCATTATTTCTCTGTTTTTATTGATAATCATATTCATACATACCAATTCATGCTCCACAATTCTGCCCAGAGGGTCAACAGTGGAGCGAGAACACACTGGTTAAATGTGCAAATATAGTGCTTTTTCAATAAAGAACACTCTTTTTTACCAAAAATTGACGATTAAAAGCCTTGTCAAAACAGGCCAACCATCCCATAACTTGCCGTTACAATATATTGCAGGCGGCACCCCACAATCGGGTGTCGCCTGCACATTTCCTTATTGATGGGCTATCGCCCTAATGTCATTTTCAACGCAGGACCTTGCGGGTCGAGATGCTGCCGTCGTTGTAACGGGTCACAACGATGTTGACGCCCTCGAAGGGCTTGTTGCTCTCAACACCCATCAGGTTGTAGTAGTGCTCACTAACCACGTTCTTCGTTGCATTCAGCTCGATAACAGCAGTGGGAGTACCACCGTTGGACATATCCAAAGGATAGATGATGTAGCTCTGGCTCGGAGTACCGGGTTCAGCAGTACCCTGAGGAGCCACAGTCAAGCGAGTGCTATTGGGTTTCATCACCACAGCATGGAACTCATAGGCCATATTCGGCACGAGGTCAGTGGGACGACTATAAACGAGAGCCGAGCTCTCATTGAGATCGATACCCGTGCAGTTGTAGGACCAGTTCACCCGGAACGTACCGTTCAGGTGCCAAGCATTGATGTTCTCATTCTCCTTGTGCTCGGTTTGGTAAACCCTGAAGATGTCCTCATCACCACCGTTCCAAACGGCCCAGATGTGGGCAACCTCTTGACTCTTGGGATTGACGAAGTAAAGCGAGTCACCAGCCAAACCGGGAAGGGCGCCGTTGTCGGCCACAAAGCCGACTACCTTGCCATCCACCTCATGGTTATGGTTCTCAACCATGAAGTTGGCGGGAACATAGGTGTTGTAGGCCAAGTCATACTTAGTGCCCAGCTTGTTCTCGGGGAACGGGCCATCATAGCCCTGATACTCGGTAACATCCATGACAAAAGGATTCTCGTTGAACTGATCAGGTTTCTCAGTGAGCTTGATCATGTAGTTCACACCATCAGAGTACTCGTAATACTCGCCAACGACAGTATTAGGAGTGATCTTGTGACCGACAAACTCAAACGGATCAGCACCATTGATGTCAGAGAAGTCCAGGACTACCCAGTTGCTTTCGTCCCAGGCCGGCTGAACCTCATCATCAAGGATACGCTTATACTTGAGGATATCCTTCACATAGTCGCGCTGTCCATCAGTCTTGCCAGGTAATTTATCGATCGAAGCGTTGCCCTGGTCCTTAGCCCACAAGAGCTTAGCACCAGTCTGGGGATTCACTACAGCCCAAGCGCCAATGAGTTCGTCACTCACCTTCACCAACTTTTGATCCAAACTGGGAGTGGACTCGATTTCGGCCAGCGATGCCGTCTCAATTTCGGGAGCGCAGTCATAGGTAATCGTGAAGCCCTTCAAGTAGGCGCGAGCAGAGGAGCTGATGGTAATTGAAGTGATTGCCGAGCCGTCAAAGTCGAGCGTATAACCGCCTAGGGTGCTGCTAATCGCAGAGGTAGTCTGTGACTGGTCGTTATCGGTTGTCACGGTAAACGTGACTGCTTCGCTGTCACGATAATTTCTGGCGCTCAGGGTGATGTGGCTCACCTTCCACTCGGTCTGGTCATCAAGATTAAAGGTGATGGTACCGCCATCATTTGAGTTTCCAAACTTGAGACCTGTCGTGCTCTTAAATACCCGGACAATTTCAGGGGCATCGTCAATGTAAGTTTTACCGGCCTCAAAATAGTCGTTATCATCCTCACCACCAATAGCATTCCAAGTCGTTGTGGCCGTTGCGTCGCTCCCATGATCCTTGAACACCACCTCGGCGGCGCAGACAGTAGCGATGGTGTAGGTGTAGGTCACCGTCGTGCTCGGGGTGCCCTCATCGTTCTCACAGTAGGCAGTGATGGTAGTGCCATGGTTGATGGTCACGTCATAGGGGCTGGTCACCTGCTGACCATTCACATAGAGGGTGCATCCCTCAGGAGCAGTGATGGTGATTACAGTACCTGCAGTTACCGCACTGCTGCCCATGCTGAAGCTGGGAGCCTCAGGAGCAGGAGCAAGGTCACGAGTATAGGTCGCGCTGACCACGTCACTGGTCACGCCGTTGCTGGTCGAGCGGGCATAAATCGTCACGCTGCCACCCACCTGATTGACTGTGGCGGTAAAGCCGTCGGTGTAGGGCTGCCAGTTGGTGCCGTCGGTGCTCCACTCAATGGTGCCGGCAGGACTGTCGGCGATCGTACCGCTGATGGTCGGGCCCGTGAAATGGGTGCCATCCTCGGGAGAAATTGTCACGTTGATTACATAAGGAGTAATCTTAAACTTGTTGGTTGCCGGATCAATGGTAATCGTGTAAGCACCCGGTGCCATTTCAATGGTATGCAGGTTGGCCATTGTATCCAGAGGGCAGAAGACATCTGTCGTTTCAGGAGCAAGGCCCCAGTTACCACTGCTCACAGGGCCGAAACGGTTGTCGCCCAAAGCATCGTAGCTATTGCCGGAAATCGACTTGGTAAAGAATATATAAGCATTGCCGTCACCGTTGTTGTAAGCATTCACGTCCACCGTGTACTGGCCCGTGCTGGCATCGCGCGTCATCAGCACACCGTCAACGGTCTGCCAACCCTTGTCGTTCACATTGCCCACTACATAGATGGGACCAGTGTAGAGGTAGTTCACGTCAACAATCGTGCTCACGATATTGTTAGCGGCTTGGACTTGACCAGTGGCACTCAGGGCATGGCCGTTATAGGTCACATAAGCTGTGCCGTTCACCGACCCTCCATTATTGTTAAAGCCCCAACCTTCGTTGCCGGCCCACCTTGAGAAGTTGCCCGAGCCAGCAAGCACATTCACGCCCACGTTGTCCGTACCTAGGTTTTCACCAGTCACAGTGATGGTGCCAGTCCTGTCGCCATTCTCGTTATTGTCGTTGATGTTGAGCGGATTGGGCTCAGCATGCAACGTCGGCTCAATGTTTTGAACATAGAGATAGGCATTTTCTCCATTAGAAGTGGTATATGCCCTAAATGTAGGGGTGCTAGTATAGAATCTAATATAGCGAGTGTTAGCACCATTATTTTGGATTAAAGCGGAATTGTCAATCGTCCAATAATAGTTGTTATTCTGTGGGACATCGTTTGTTGCCAAGTTAGTTCCAGACCCCGAATAGCCCAGATACTTATCGCCCATGAATAACGTCCACGCATTGGTATTACCTCCTAAGATAAATTCTACTACACCAGTTGCGCTAGCGATATTCACTTGATGGTTACTTACGCTAACACCGATGGCAGAACCATAATTGCCATTCATTGCACCCATAGCGTATGATGAGTTGCCATTCTCATATACGATAATGTACTTCTGACCAGGAACCAATTCATCGGTGCTGGTTAACTTGCGGTACATCTTTGAATCACTGCCACTACCACTAATGATTGTGTAGGCAGCCTCACTTACTGGGCTGTCATTGCTGCCTGCCTTGACGGCGATGGCCTTGATGGTCATGTCCTCGCTCACATTGATGGCACCATTGTAGAGTGTGCCATTGCTGGAGCTGGGAGTAGAGCCATCAGTGGTGTAATAGATGCTTGCTCCACTGGTCGTGGTCGAGATGGTCACGCTCTGAGCCTCGGTGTAAGTACCAGCTGCGGGCGAGAACGTTGGGGCAGCACAAGTCTCAGTAATACTAGGGGTATAGGTTACAGTAATACTCTTGATGTACATAGCACGGCCACCATTGCCATTAGTCATCGTGATGACAATCGCACCTGAAGCACTTCCACTGAATGTCACGTTCCCACCTGAGTTGTTACTCCAAGATGGTGTGGGCTGCTGGTTACCAAAGGCATTCCCACCAACAGTAGCGCTAAGAGTGGCTAAACCATTGTACGAAGCACAATTGACAACGATACTTGTTATTGTGCCAGTTATACCAGAAGTGGAAAATGTAATTGAAGTAGACGGGCTATTTCTTGAGCCCACCTGCGCATAGTCCGAAATCACGTTTTGGTTTGTTGCGCCTCCATTAACAATTACACTCCAGGTTTCATTACCAGAGCCTGTCCATGTGACAGATGAACTAGTAATTTTACTGGCTGTAACAGTAGTCGTTTCTGCCCAGCCGACGCTGAAGGCCAGCAGAGCAACTAACAGAAAGGTTAGTAAATTTTTCATAACAACAATGAGAATAAAAAATTAAGTAGTTATAAATAGTAATCTGATGTCTAAACTGAATTCTCTTGATTTTTTGAAATATAAAAAATGGCATTCAAAGTTATCTAAACCGTTAGGTTGATAAAACTAAACGGCTGATAAACAATGAATCCCATCATTGTAATAAATTTACTCATTATCTTTTATACCACAGTAACCGACGTAGGTCTTTCAAATTCTTTGCAAAGGTACACACATTATATCATCCCCACAAGAATACAGTTCATTTTTTTACAATAAAAAATGAATGAAACTGAGAGAAGGAAAACAATAGGCACAATGAAAACAATCCTCGTTTGTGAAGATTTAAAAGTTGTAAGTCGTTAATATTCAGTCATATTTAAGCCATCATAGGCTTTGGCTTGCTTAAGGTTTGCACCTACAACCATGACTGACTGAGCGACCAATAAATTAAATAAAATCTTGCATAAAAATTAGCCAACATAAAAATTTATGCTGACTAAATTAATAATTTTGCCTGATTTTAATAAATACGGCTGCTATTCAGTATATTGTGCTAGCGCGTTTGGTTTGGTAAGAGATTTCTCGCACGAAGGACGATTATTCTCATTGAGACAATATAATGACGGTGCAGCCTCAAGTAGAAGTCCCAGATGAGATCGATTAAGATCACTTGACTTCCTTCACCAGATAAATCATCGTGGGGAAGTGGTCGCTGTAACCGTTCAGGAAGACACCACCCGAGAAGGTGCGCAGGGGATAGCCCTGACGGTCGCCCTCGCTGCTGCGGAGGAACTTGCGGTTCAGTACCTCGGCCCTCGAGTAGGTCAAGGTGGGCTTGTCCTTGCTGTCGTAGTTACGCAGGAAGTAGTCGGTGAAGATAATCTGGTCAAACAGATTCCAGTTGCCCTTGTAACCGAGGGTACCGATACCCCTGTTCAGGATATTCCACAACGGATTAAAGCACGTGCCAGGCTCGGTACAATCCTTGATTTCCCTCTTGGCACCGAGAGCCTCGCAACATGACTTGTTCTGGGGATCATCGTTCAAGTCACCCATGAAGATGATGCCCTGGTTAGGGTCATCGGCCAGTAGCGAGTCCATCGTCTCACGTGCCATGCGGCCACAGGCTTCACGCAGGAAACTAGACTGCTCCTGACCATTTCTCCTTGAAGGCCAGTGGTTGACAATAACGGTCACCTTCTCGCCAGCGAGCATGCCAGTGACCGTCAACTGGTCACGGCTGCGGAACTCGGGGTTATTGGGTAGATACTTGTTGACACGCTGGGTGGTGACATTCAGTACCTTGAAAAATCGTGGATTATACAACAATGCTACATCAATACCTCGGGGATCAGGGCCATCGTGATGGATAATCTGGTAGCGGCGGTCCTTCAGTTCAGGCTGACGGACAAGGTCCTGTAACACGGTGATGTTCTCAATCTCACTCACACCGATGATGACAGGTCCTTCGGCAGGCGACCCCTTGACTTCCATCTGGCTGATGGCGTAGGCCATGTTGTGCTCTTTTTGCCAGTACTTGATGTCGTTCCACTGATAAGCACCTTGGGGCGTGAAATCATAGTCCTGCCTACCGTTGTTGTTGATGGTATCAAACAGGTTCTCGAGGTTATAGAACATCACGCCATACATCAGGTATTGGCGGTCCAACTGCTGCTCATCCTGCACCTCCTGGTGCGAACTGTGCACCGCATTCACAGCTAGCGCCGGCAGGAAAACTGCCAGCGCTAGAACCATATGAAATAACTTTTTCATTTTACTTGACTTCTTTCACCAGATAAATCATCGTAGGGAAGTGGTCGCTATAACCGTTCAGGAAGACACCACCCGAGAAGGTGCGCAGGGGATAACCCTGACGATCGCCCTCGCTGCTGCGGAGGAATTTGCGGTTGAGCACCTCGGCCCTCAAGAAGGTCAAGGTGGGCTTGTCCTTGCTGTCGTAGTTACGCAGGAAGTAGTCGGTGAAGATAATCTGGTCAAACAGGTTCCAGTTGCCCTTGTAACCGAGGGTACCGATACCCCTGTTCAGAATGTTCCACCACGGGTTGAAACAGGTGCCGTCACCCGGGCACTGCTTGATTTCCCTCTTGGCGCCGATGGCCTCGCGGCAGGACTTGTTCTGCGGGTCATCATTCAAGTCACCCATGAAGATGATGCCCTGGTTGGGATCATCGGCCAACAGGGAGTCCATCGTCTCACGTGCCATGCGGCCGGCAGCCTCTCGCAAGTAGCTCGACTGCTCCTCACCGCCCAAGCGTGAGGGCCAGTGGTTAACTATGACCGACACTTTCTCACCGGCAAGCATACCGGTGACACAGAGCTGGTCACGGCTGCGGAACTCGGGATAGTCGGGCAGATACTTGTTAATGCGCTGGTTGGTCACGTTCAGCACCTTAAAGAAGCGGGGATTGTAAAGCAGACCCACGTCCACACCACGGCGGTCGGGACTGTCATGGTGTACAATCTGATAGCGGCGGTCCTTCAACTCGGGCTGACGCACAAGATCCTGCAAGACGGTGATGTTCTCAATCTCACTCACGCCGATGATGACGGGACCCTCGGCAGGTGAGCCCTTAACCTCCATCTGGCTGATGGCATAGGCCATGTTGTGCTGTTTCTGCCAGTATTTGGTGCCATTCCACTGACGTGCGCCCTGAGGAGAAAACTCCAGGTCATACACACCATTGTTGTTGATGGTGTCGAACAGGTTCTCAAGGTTATAGAACATCACACCATACATCGTGTAGCGGCGCTCTGTCTGGTTCATGATCTGTTCGACGGTCGAGTCGTTCATCACCTCGACGTCCTGAGCCAAAGCCCTAGCTGGCAGCAAGGCTACCAGCGCCAGGACAAAGTATAATAACCTTTTCATATTCTATCGGTATTATCTATAGGGACCTTAAGGTCTTTAAGGCTCTTAAGGTCCCTAAGGTTCTTGATTCAATTAATTAGCAGGATCCCAGTTGACGTTCCAGATTGAGACACGATCCTTGTTGCCGGTCGCAGCAGACGGGCACAGGTTGGTGAACTCAATGGTGAAGTCGCCATTGATACTGCAATTCTCCTCAAAGGCGTAAGCGTTCTTCTGCGTCACGTTATCGTTGGTAATGGTCCACGTCTTGACCACGTTGCCATTCTGCTTCACGTCAACACGGAAGGAGAGCAACTTGCCACTGTAGGCACAGCCATAGTTGAATCGCAGCTTCTTCATGCCGCCCTTCAATACGGGAGATACGATAGTGCCCGTGGTGGCAGTACCACCGTTGATGGTGGGCGCCTTGGCATAGTCGGTGGTTGAGCCGGTCACATAGCCGATAAACGAGAACACGGGATTACCGTCGGCAGCGCCACCCTCAAGCAGCGTGCAGTTATTGGCTACCCAACCCTTCTCAGAGGTATAGTTGCCCAATGTTGTGGTGCGGGCAGGCATCGTCTCAAAGTCAGCACGGGTCTCGAGAGGCGGTTCCTTGCCGAATACCACGTTGTCAACACACCAGGTGGCGTAGTTGGCATCCTGGGTAGCATAGAAACGGAAGCCGATGTAGTAAACGCCGTCGGCCCAGTTGCTCAGGTCAAGGTCACCAGACTCAACCCAGCTGCTGTAACCACTACCGGGGGCCGTGGCAAGTTTGGGATTGAGTTTAGCCTTTACCGTTGCCTGTTCGGGATCCTTGGCGTCAAGTACATAGACCTCAAAGATCGTTGTCGTGCTACCATAGCCATTGACCTGAGTCAAGAAGCTCAAGGTCTTGCTGGCAGCATTCTCGATATCAAGTGCGGGTGATACCAACCAAGCATCAAAGGGAGGTTGAGTACCCTTATAACCCGTCATGGCAGCATAGCCGTTGTCGTTGAAGGTAGTCTGGTACCAGGCCTTGTCACCACTGACCTTGAAGTTGCCCCACCTGTCAGGCAGACCGGCATCAAAGGTCTCTTCCAGCTCAACTACGGGAGGCTCGAAGGGCAAACGATAGTCATCAACCGGATTCACGCCAGCAGCACCCATGAAGGGAACGAAATGACCTTTTACCTTGATGAGCTCCTGATAGTAAACCGGATTGTCATGCAGGTTGGCTTCTTCACGGAAGAGGCTGCCCTGAGCCAGAGGAACGATAATACACTTGGTGTAGTCCTTGCAGTTAGGATCATCGGCCAGCACGAGGGTATTGCTCAAGGTGGTCGGAGCCTTCCACTCGATGTCGGCATTGCTGGTGACATTAGTCACTTCGGGAGCAACGGCACCCACAGCATAACCTACAACCCAGCCCTTAGACTTGTTCTGGTAGTTGATAGCATCAGTTACAGAATAGGGATTGCTCTGGGTACCGGGAGAACCGCCACCGATGACGTCGCTGGCACTGCGGAGCACGAGCTGCCAGGTGGTGCCATAGGAACCGAGCAGACCGACAACATCCACTTCACCGTCGGGCAGGATGTCGGCACGGAAGTCGGCATAGTTGCTGTTACGCACGGTGAGAGACAGACCTTCGGAGTCGGTGATGTTGCGGTTGGTTGAAGCGCCAGACTCAGAGAACGGAGTCTTACCATCGGCATCGTCAAAGGTCACACCATTGAGGCGCACGAGACGGCCCTGATACTTCATCAGGGTCTCGGGGTCGGTCTTGCCCTGGAACTCGCTGATGCTCACCTCGAGGGTGTCCACCTTGCTCAAATCGGGCAGACCATTGAGCTCGACAAGGGATTCCCACATGGCCTGGGGCAGGAAGGTAGCCTCCCAAGCGTTACCCGAGGCATACCACTGGGGATAACCCAGCTGCTGCTGGCCATTGTACTTACCCACAAAGTAACCCTTCATGGGCAGGACGATTTCCTGACCGATGCGGTAGTTGTTGTACAGACTGTTCTGATTGATTGAGATGGAGAGTCCATAGCCCGACTCATCCATGATGTAGAGACTCTTGTAAACATTACCACTCTCGTCACTGCTGGTCACCCAACCGTGGATGATCTCGTCCTCCTTTACAGTGTCGATGTAGTTGCGGTCATCTTGCCAGTGCTTGGCTTTGAATTCAGCGATGGTCATGTTGGCGTGGTGCATGGCAGTGGGAATCACCATGGGCGGCTGATCAAACTCATCACTGCAGGCAGCGGTGAACACCAACAGAAGCATCAAGCTGAGATAATAATTAAAACGTTTCATAGTGGTTGTATTGTTTGTTTTATTAATATCTGATTTGTTGATTAGTTGAATTAGATGGGATGAATGATTAGAACTTCAGACCCAAGTTCAGGAACATCTTGAACCCCTGTGCATAGTAGTACTTGTTGGGGAACTTGTTGGCGGTGTTGGTATAGTCCTTGGTGTCGATACGACCCTGCTGGTAACCACCCGTCTGGATGTCCTTATTGTTGAGAATGTTGTTCAAGTTCAAGTTGATGTTGAACGATGCCGAGCGGTTGATATAGATCACATGTCCGATGCTGGCATTGATAACGAGAGCCTCGTTGAGTTTCTCCTGCTGGCTGATGTCCTTGATCATCTGCTGGAGGTGCTCCTCGCTATTGGCCATCGTGTACAGCTCAGGAATCTCGACGTGGCGCACGGGGGAGAGGTTGACATAGGAACGATTCATCCATGCACCATTCAATTCAACAAACCACTGCTTGGGACCAGCCCAGTTGAATGCCAACATGTAGCACTCCTGGGGTGTTCCACCAACATAGAAGTTTTTCAGATAAACCGTCTGGGCGATATCCTCCTGAACGCCATTTTCATAGCTTCGGGTGCCGGTGGGACGGTTCTTGTACTGGTAGCGGGCGATATTGGCCGCTGCACTCATGGTGAGCGACGGCGTCAACTTGTAGCTCAAACCTACCTCAACGCCCTTATACTGCTTGTGAACACCAGTGAGCGCGAAGTTACAGAAAGTACTGTACTGGTCATCATAGAAGGCCGTGCGCTCGGTGTTGTCACGCTGATCGGTAAAGAAGACGGATACCACACTCTTGAAGTTGCGGAAGTTCATCGCATAACTCAGGTCGGCCGAGAAGACTTTCTCAACCTTGAGGTCGATGACGTCATCCTTGGTGCGCGATGAGATATAAGCATCGTAGGGACGCGGAGCCTCGGTACCATAGAAGGCATGGCCCGTGAAGCTGTTGCGGCCATCAAGCTTGAAGGTAATACCGGCCTTGGCGCCGTAGGTCACGAAGCGATGGGTCTTGCCCTTGCCATAGGAATTCTCGGGGGCGCGGCCATTGCGCATCTTACCGTCACGCTGGAACTGGAAGTAGTCACCCTTGACGCTGGCAAACATTTCCCACTTGGCCAGGTTGAGCACCCACTGGTGCCACAATTGGGCCTTGGTGGTAAGGATGTTGTAATCATAACCGAAACGGTCACCCTTGAGGGCCTTAGCGTTAGGATTGTCAAGGTCGTTCTGGGCCATCTCGGGATTCTCGGGGAAGTCGCGCTCACTGAAGTTATCGATATCCAGCCAATAGCGTCCACCCAGCAGGTCCTTGATGGTCTTGTAATAGGATGACAAGGTATAGTTGGCGTTAACACCAGATTGCATCGTCAGCTGATTGGAGAAACGCTTGTTCAGCACCGACGACAACGTGAAACTGGACTGGTTGCTGTGGCGGTTCTCAAGGATGTAGGTCGAACCTTTCTCCACGCCAGTCTCATCAGCGAGCTGATTGTTCAAGTAGTTAGTCTGATACAGGTTGTCCCACATGATCTGGGTATAATCGCTCTCACTGCTCCAACGGTCGAAATAGACGTCAAACGCTTCGGAATTTACATCAAAATAGGACGGCAGATAACGATAGTAGTCAGGACGCGGGTCAGCAGCCTTGTGCCAGTTGAGCGCCGCTTTGCTATAGAACGACTTGTGATAGGCAAAGCCCGTGTTCAACGAGGTGTGATCATTGGGTTTCCACACCCAGTTCAAGATGGCAGTCGGGTCAAAGGATTCAACCACCTTGGAGTTGCGTTTCTTGCCCACTTGCCAACCCCAGTCGGGAGAGTACATGTTGCTGCCCACCAGCTGGGCGCACTCCTCATAGATGGCCGAGTTAGCTGCGCGTTTGGTCGGAGCACCGAAGGTGGTCAGCGACAACGTGTGCTGTGGATTGAACACCTTCTGCAACGAGAGGAAGTAGCCCCAGCTATTGTAGAACGAACCGGGGTAAACACCCTCCTTGGCATATCGTCCCACTGCAGACAATGTCATTGCCCAGCCGTGCTTGTTCAGACCCGTTGCGTGAGTGACCATACCACGCCAGCGGTAGTTGCCGTTGGTATAAGCAAGACTTACACGAGTGCCAGGAGCATAATCAACAGCAAAAGTCTTGATGTTGTTGGCACCGCCAATACCACCAAAGCCATAGATATTCTCCTCCAGACCCATGCCGATGGTCTTGTTCCTGAATGCCTGATTCATGCCGCCCGTCATCGAGTAGTTGAACGAGAAGCGGATAGCATCATTAAACGGCACACCGTTGATGTAGGTCTCGGTCTTGTTGTTCTCATAACCGCGGATGCGGAAACGAGCGGTGCTGAAGGTGTAGCTCGAAGCCTGATAGAAGGGATTGTCGGTTGCTCCGCTCAACAGTGCCACCTCCTGGGTGTTGCCTTCCTCGTCCTCAAGTTGCGACTCGGAAAGGGCCATATCGGCCACTGTATTGCGGAATTCCATTGCCTCGGCGGTCTCAAACGAGAGATGTTCCACCCTGATAGTGCCCAAATCCTCAACGACACCGTTGACGATGGTAACCGGCTGTGACCAGTCCTTGAAGCCGTAGCACAGGACCAAAAGCACGTCATTGCCTTGACTGGCATCGTCAATGAGGAAGTCACCGTCGTGACCTGTTGTCGCCACGATGCCCTGATTGTCAAGAATGACAGTAGCACCCTCCACAGGAAGGCCGTTCCTGGCGTCAAGCACCACGCCATGCACGCCCGTGTGCTGCGCCAGCATCGGCAGGCTGGCAAAGAGTGCTAATAGCAAAAACAATTTAAGTCTCATAAAATCACAAATTGTATTTAAAGTTATAGATGTTTGCTTGACAGAGTACTGACACTTTTTTTAAGTTAATTTAATTTAACCAGATCAACGGCATTTCCTTTGATAAGAAAATTTGTCAAAAGTACAGTTTATTTCTGACTTGTCAAGAAAAAAGGCCAGGCAATTTTTACTTTTTCTTAAAATAATCATTATACATCTTTATGCCAAACACAATAGCGCTCGAAATGGTCGTGATGACATTGGTGATGAACAAGGGCCAGTTCTTGAGCATCAGACCCTGAATGGCAAAGAAGATACCACCCAGGCCCATCATCAGGAACGTGGGCAGAGCGATGCCTTCGGTGTCATGAGTGCGGATGGTGTAAATCGCTTGGGGCATATAGCCTAGAATCAAGCACACAGACGCGGTGTAACCGATAATGTCGGTCAAATTATTAGTAATAAAGTCTATCATAAAATATTTAGGTATAAAAAGTGGGACCCACAAAGGGCCCCACTGGTTCATTTATTTAAGTCCACATTCACGCATCAACTCTTCGACAGCAGCCTTCAGCTGCAGATCCTCACCGTTGATCACGGTCTCGGGATTGTTGGCAATCTTGATATCAGGCTCCAACTGTGTGTTCTCGAGGTAGTTGCCCTCGGGCAGCAGGTAACCGATGATGGGGATGCCAAACACGAGCGATGAGTCTTGCAGGCGCTCCCACGACACACTGGTCATGGTGCCGGGAACGGGCATACCGACGAGTTTGCCCAACTTGTCATGGCTGTAAACCCAGGGCGTGCCGTGTGCGTTGCTGTAGTTGGCCTCGCACTGCAGCATGATGCTGGGCTTGTTCCAGCGGCGACTCGGCATGTCACAGGCCTCGCGACCGCGGATAACCTGAGTAAAGTACTTCTTACCGCTGAAGAGCACCTCAATGTCCTCGTGCAGACGGCCTCCACCGTTGAAGCGGGTATCGATAACGATACCGTCTCGCTTGTTGTATTTACCCAGCACATCACTGTAGATGTCGCGATAGCTGGCGTCGTTCATCGATTCCAGATGCACATAACCCAGACGTCCGCCCGAGAGGCTGTCCACGATGTGGGCATTACGTTTTACCCAGCGCTTGTACATCAGGTCACCCAAGGTACCCTTGCTGATGGGTTTCACTACCTCTTCCCAGCGCTTGCTGGTCTTGGGGTTGTAGAGCGAGAGCAGGGTCTTCTTGCCTGCCTGGCCGTTGAGCAACTCGGTATAGTCGTTATTCTCGTCGATGGCCACACCATTGATCTTCTCCAGGATGGTTCCAGGCTTCACTTGGCTCTTGGCATTGGCCAGGGGACCGCCCTCGATGACCTCGTCAATCTTGAGGCCGTTGCCGGTATAGTTCCAGTTGTAGATGAGGCCCAAGTCAGACGTTGCCTCGCCAGCGGTGGGATAGTAACGGCCACCGGTGTGGGAAGCGTTCAACTCACCCAGCAACTCGCTCAACAGGTTGGCGAAGTCCTGGTTGTTGTTGATGTGGGGTAAGAACTTGCGGTAGGTCTCCACGTTGGCCTTCCAGTCACAACCATGGTAGTTGAGGTTGTAGAAGCGCTTGCTGATCTGCTTATCCACGTGGTTGAACATGTATTCACGCTCAGCGAACAAGTCCATCTTCATCTCAGCCTTGTAGTCAATGCTGGCAAGCTTGTCACCGGCTACGGTGAGCTTCTGCATCTTGCTACCACCCAGGATGTACAGCGTCTTACCGTCCTTGCTGGCCTGGATGTCGGCACCACCGCCTCCCATTTTGTTCAGCAACTTGGTCTCATGCTTACGCAGGTCCATCTTCCACAGGTCATAACCCTTCTCAAATGATGACAGGTAATAGAGCGACTCGCCGTCGGGCGTAATCATGCAACCCGAGATATTGCTCGAGTTGGGCGTCACGCGCACGATGCGGTCTTCAATACCCTCCAGTTCAACATTGACACCCTTATCGGCGGGCTTGTCAGCCGAAGCGTCGGCTTTACCTTTCTTCTTGCTGTTCTTGGCAGCCTCGGCCTTCTTTTCTTCAGCCTTCTTGGCTTCCTTCTCGGCCTCGGTCAACAGTTCATAGTCCTCCTTGTTGAGGTTGTAGCGGTCCAGTGCCTCCTGGTTGACAAAAGCCAGGAACACGTCGTCCTGTGAGCCCCATGAGGCGTGGCTACGCATACCGAAGCGGTTGCTACGGAACATGATGGCTTTGCCCTCCATCACCCAACGGGGACCCTCGCTGATGTAGGCGCTACCAGTGATATTGGTAATGGGACCGCCATTGGCCGATACGATACCGATGTCGGTATAGGGGTCACGCTGGTTGCCGATGAACTCGAGGGCAAACCACTTGCCGTCGGGCGACCAGCTGTAGTCAAAGCCGCCGTTGGTCTCATACCAGGTCGAGCCGTCGGTCACCTGGGTGACCTGCTTGGTCTTGAGGTCAAGCACCTTGAGGTAGATACGGTCCTCGATAAAGGCCAGTTTCTTGCCATCGGGTGACAGACAGGGATACATGCGCTCAACCGTGGTCGAGGGCAACAGGATTTCTTCCTTGATGAGGGTGGCGTTGGCAAAGTTGGGATCATCCTTGCGCTCGATGGTGGCGAGAACAAGTTCCCAGTTGCCGTTGCGCTCGGTGGCATAGGCCAGCGTGCGGTTGTCGGCACCCCACGATACCCAATTCTCGGCAGCGGTGGTGTTGGTGATGCGCTTGGTGGTGCTATATTCCACCGAGGTCACAAAGACCTCACCACGAACGATAAAAGCCACCATCTTACCATCGGGCGACACGGCGGCATCGGTAGCGCCGCGGGTGAACGACAGGTTCTGGATCTGGTCGCTGTCGTCATGCCACAGGCTGATGTTCACCTTGCTGGGCTGACCGCCCTGGCGCATGGTGTAGAGTTCGCCGTCCTGAGTAAAGCACAATGTGCCGTTATTGGCGATAGAGAGGAAACGCACGGGATTGACCGTGAAGTTGGTCACCTTGCTGAGCTGGCTAGGATGGTCAAGCGGCATCGAGTAGACGTTCATCGAACCACCGTTGCGCTCGCTCAGGAAATAGACCGTCTTGCCGTCGGGGCTGAGGACGGGATTGCGGTCCTCGCCACCGATGTTGGTCAGGTTGGTGTGGTGACCCGTCTTGGCGTCATAGCACCAGATGTCGCGAGTAATCGATGAGGTGTGGTGCTTGCGGTATTCATCCTCACCACCCTTGCGGTCCTGATAGACGAAATAGTCGCCGGTCTTGTTCCAACAGATGTACTCGGCGGGAGTGCCCAGCTCGCGAGTGGAACGGCCACCCTCAACGGGCACCCTATACACCTCGGTCAAGCGACCTGAGGGGAACAGCATGCTGCTGGCAGGATCCTGGATAGCGGCGCTGAAGTAGATGTACTTGCCGTCAGGGCTGAAGGTCCACGGTGTCTCGGCAGCGCTGTTGCGTGTAAGTTGCTTGGGCTGGCCACCAGTGGAGGGCATCACGTAGATGTCATTGTTACCCTTGCGGTCACTGGCAAAGGCCAATGTCGTACCGTCGGGCGACCACACGGGCATGGATTCATAACTCGACTGTGAGGTCAACTGCACAGCCTGTCCGCCACTACTGGGCACCACATAGATATCACCCTTGTAGCAGAACGCAATCTTGTTACCGTCAGGCGAGATGCTCGCAAAACGCATCCACAATGGCGTGTCGGCCATCGCTGTCATCGCCGTCACCGCGGCGAGGGAAAGCAAGAATTTTTTCATCATGATTGTACTTAATTTTGGGTTTTATCCTGCAAATTTACAAAAAAAGCCATTACGACCCCCCATTTCTCGCAGAAAAACACTAAAAAACCATCTGTCTATAATGTGACATCAGCCGCTGCCATAGATTAACCTGACAGCAGCTGGTGGACCTGTTTCGGCAAATGCGAGATGAATCTCGGATTTTCAACGCCGAAACGTGAGTTCTTAAGAAATATCGCTAATCATGCACCTGCCCGTTGGACTTGAGGTTGCCAAGGTCGATATCATCGATATATTCATTGTCAAAATATTAGTCGGCACCTGCACCCATTAAACCATCTAATAGTCCCTTAAATACTCCCCCGACAGCATCGGGTCCCTCTTTGACTGTTGCACCTTGTGCCTGCATCCAGTCAAAATACTTTGTAAACAAGGCGGCCACATTTTCTTCTACAACTTTAGTGTTGTTGAATACATCCATAACTTTACGATAGGACTCCTTGGTGAAAAGCAATTGGCCGAAATCCAGATCTTCGTCAGTTAACGTGCCATAAGCCATATTCAATGCAATGACAGGCATATTGTCTTTGAACCAGTCTATTATCTTTGGGTCCATCTCATCTTCGGAACCATCTGAACTGGGTTCTTCCAACTCTTTAATCATTTTCGAAACGAGAGACATGTCATCCAGTAACTTCGTCATCTTTGCGGCATAGGCGGCATCGATGTCGGCATCGGGTTGAATTGGCTCTAGGTTGAATTCCCCTTCAGGCTCCATGTCTAAGACTGCCTCAAGCATGAGGCTCGTGAACTCGGAACTTAACTCGCTTTCCCATTCCTCTTTATGAGCTGCATAAGTCTTGCCCTGCGGTGTGGAAAGCAATGAGTAAACTTCCTGCAAGTCGGCTTCTGTTATATTTTGGGCCTGTAAAATGGGAATCAGTGATTCAGCATAATCATCCGCCAATTGCTCTTTGAGATAACGTTCGTTCAACTGGTCAAGGTTCACCTTGCCATCGCTGACGAACATCATCTTAAAGAACGGAATGATGGCTTTGCTCCGTTCAAACTTCTCATCCACATTCAGGTACTGCTTCACGGCCTCACGATAAGTGTCCTGAGCATAACCGCTGGCGGCAACCAGCATCACCAGCAATGCAATAAGTAATCTTGTCTTTTTCATCTAGTTATAGTTTTAAAGTTAATACTAATTGGTTTGCTGTTGCAAAACTAATCATGTTTCTTAACAATCCAACATTTAAACACATTGGCTTCACAACATCCATACAAATTTTCCGTTTTTTGACATGTATCACAAAAAATGTTCCTAACTTTGCAGGTTAGATGTTTTATTAAAAACAGACTGATGGAACGAGAGACTCAAAATAGGGTAACGTATATCATTTATTGTGTAAGCGCTTTTGCCAATCAATATGGCCTAAGCAACAAACAAGCATACGCTTACTTGAACAGGTTCAAAGGCTTAGATTTCCTGGATGAGTGTTATGAGGCTGAGCATCAGCTATCAATCAACGATGCTGTTACCGATTTATCCATCATCTGTCATCGCAATGGAGGGGCGCTAGTATGATTATAAAACTTTATCACGGCTCTAATGTCGCCATCCATGAGATTGACTTATCTAAAAGTCTTGTTGACAAAGACTTCGGGAAAGGCTTCTATTTGACCGAAATTGAATCTCAGGCCGAGGCAATGGCACAAAGACGGGTGCGCATCATAGGCTCTGGCAACCCAATTGTTACCGTTTTTGAATTCAATGACGACATTTTACATCAGAGTAACATAAACATCAAGATTTTTCCTGATGAAGTAAGTGCCGAATGGGCAGAATTTGTCAACAACAACCGCAATGCCTCTCAAACTGGTTTTTCTCATCCCTTCGATATCGTTATTGGTCCGGTAGCAGACGATGGGGTCGCCTTTCAGCTTGAGAGATACAATGAGGGAGTGATCGACCTCGACACCCTAGCCAGGGAGTTAGCCTATCGCAAACTGAACCGGCAGTACTTCTTTGGCACAGAATTAGCGATTAAACAATTGAAAGTATTATGAACAACGAGACAAAATTCTTGATAGATTCGCTTACCAAGAACTTGGTTCTTAGAGTGATTAAGGAATTTAAACTTTCAATCAAGGAGAGTCTAGATGCTGTTTATAATTCACAACTCTATGATAAGATTCTGGATCTTGAAACAGGTTTATATTTTCAGAGCGCTGGTTATAACTACCAGTTGCTTCGCAAAGAACTGTTGGAAGGCAAATTTGCATAACATCATTTAAAATATATAATGACAATGACTAAACGGTTTTTTCTGGCATTATTCGCCATTAGTTTGGTGGCACTGAGTGCTGTGGCTGAAGATAAGCAAGCCGAGGCAAAATTTGAGGTCAAGAGCCATGACTTCGGCACTATCAAGGAGGCCGACGGCCCCGTGAGCTGCACGTTTGAGTTTACCAACACGGGTGACAAGCCCCTGCTCATCATTGATGCAATGGCCTCGTGCGGCTGCACGCGCCCCGAATTTCCCACCAAGCCCATCAAGCCGGGCAAGAAGGGAAAAATCAAGGTAACTTTTAGTCCCATCGGTCGACCGGGGGCCTTCAAAAAGACCGTCAAAGTAAAGACCAACGGCAAGGAACGTAGCACAACCCTGCGCATCCAGGGTACTGTCATCCCCAAGCAGTAAGTGAGACGCTCATTGACCATAACGCTACTGCTCGCATTGACGGCAATGCTCACCGTCGCCCAGCCACAAGTGACCTGGCTGGAGCGGCATCATGATTTTGGCGTCTTCCTGGAGAAGAACGGCAAAGTAACCTGCCAGATGCAACTGGTGAACACCGGAGACGCACCTTTGCTCATCGTCAAGGCTCAAGCCGGATGTGGTTGCACAGCCATCAAATATCCTGAAACGCCCATCCAACCTGGAGATACCGCCACAGTGGGCATCACCTATAATCCATCTGGCCGACCTGGACAATTTACCAAACAAGCCATCATTTTTACCAACACGGTGCCCAAGCGCACCATCCTGGAAATCAGTGGCAACGTCATTCCTACCGATGCGACACTCAATAAGCAGTACCCCATGCAGGCAGGTGCTTTACGCATCAGTCAGGGAAATATCGCTTTCGGGGAACTGAAGAAAGGGAAGACCAAGACACTCTTCCTGAGTGCCTATAACTCCTCAACCGACACGCTACTGGTCCATGTCACTGGCGACAAGCCACACCTCCACCCTACCCTGGTTCCCGACACGGTGCCACCCGCCAAGGTCACAGCCCTTACGGTGCATTACCTCTCGGGCCATGCGCCGCTTTGGGGCCTAAATGTGGATACCTTGACACTGACCTGCGAACCCCTCAGGCAGACTTCTGAGACGGAGGCAGGAACTGCGACCATCAATGTGATGGCTCAGGTGATAGAGGATTTTGAAGGGCTTACCGACAAGGAACGCCTTGAGGCTCCTGTCGTGGGGGTGGATTGCGGCGAGAGTCTTGATTTCGGCACCTTGGCGCCAGGAGAAAAGATGGCCCGCACCTTCACCGTCACCAACAAGGGCAAATCACCACTCGCCATCAGACGCCTATGGGTACCTGACGGCGAAGGCGTCACCATAAAGACTAACCGCACCGAAATCAAGCGCGGCAAGTCAGCGACCGTTACTGTGACCGTGGACACATCTATAATTCAGGGTGAACTGCTTAACGTGCCGCTCACGCTATTGTGCAACGATCCGGCCTCTCCACAGTTGACCATCCGCCTCGTGGGCATCATTGACAAGAAATAATATCAAACCGACATACAGATAATGGCAAAGAAAAATACTAAAATCGTACAACATACCGAGGAGTGCCCCTCGCTGCAGCATCCCGAAAATGATGCACAATATACTGGCCTGCAGGTAAACAGCGGCGTGGAGCAGCTGCCTAGCGTGAACCCTTACCTGAAGCGCAAACGCAAACCGCAACTGACGCCCGCCGAATATGTTGAGGGCATCCGCAAGGGCAACCGCGCCGTGCTGGGTCAGGCGGTCACCCTGGTCGAGAGCCGCAATGCCGAGCACCAGATTATTGCCCAGGAAGTCATCGAGAAGTGCTTGCCCTATACAGGCAACTCGCGCCGCATAGGCATCACGGGTGTACCTGGAGCGGGCAAGAGCACATCGATCGACTCCTTCGGCATGCATGTCATCAAGGAAGGGCACAAACTAGCAGTCCTCGCCATTGACCCCAGCAGTGAACGCTCCAAGGGCTCCATCCTGGGCGACAAAACACGCATGGAACGTCTTGCCGTTGAACCCGACGTCTTTATTCGCCCTTCTCCCTCGGCTGGTTCACTGGGTGGTGTGGCTCGCAAGACGCGCGAGACCATCGTGCTGTGTGAAGCAGCGGGCTATGACACCATCTTTGTTGAGACCGTCGGCGTGGGACAAAGCGAGATCGCCGTCCACTCGATGGTGGACTACTTCCTGCTTATCCAGCTCGCGGGTACTGGCGATGAGCTGCAAGGCATCAAGCGCGGTATCATGGAGATGGCCGACGGTATCGTCATCAACAAGTGCGATGGCGACAACGTTGAGCGCGCCAACCTGGCTGCCGCTCAGTTCCGTAATGCCTTACACCTTTATCCCCTGCCCCCCAGCGGATTCCTGCCTGAAGTCATCACCTATTCGGGCTACTATGACCTGAACATCGAGGGCGTATGGGACATGATCGACCGCTACTTCGCCCACGTCAAGGCCAATGGCTACTTCGACGAGAAACGTCATGAACAAGAGCGTTACTGGATGCGCGAGACCATCAACGAGCAACTGTTGGCACGCTTCTACTTCGACCCCGAGATTGAACGATTGCTCAATATCAAGGAAGAAACCGTACTTGCCGGCAAGCAGACCTCGTTTGTTGCCGCAAGCGACGTGCTCAACTTCTACTACGACAAAATCACTAACGAACATTCCAAGCAATGAAACATCTGACCATCATTTCTCTCGCCGTGGGCGCCCTATTGCTCCTGTTGTGCAGCAACTGCTCCTTTATGGACAAAATGTACGCGGCTCAAAAAATCGACCAAGTTGCCACACCAATCAAGTACACGACGTTAGAAAACTACTTCGTGCGCAACGATGTGGACTGCTCCAAGCAGCAGCGCCTCATCATCGACAACAAAGCCGATTTTGAGAAATATTTCGGCATGGCAGCCCACATGGGCGGGATGCCCACCGAGGTGAACTGGAACAAGCAGTTTGTCATTGCTCTCGTCATGCCCGAGACCAAGCGCGCGATGACCATCTACCCTGTTAACGTCAAGGCAACAGACAACAATATCCTGGTATTCAGTTACATGATAAAGAAGGGAGACAAAATGTCCCACAATATGGTGCCCTTTATTGCTGTGGCCGTTGACAAGCCAGCCAGCAAACAGGAAATGAATATTTTCTTCCTCGAAAAATAACGACACGCTATGGAAGGTAATTATTGTTATAAGTATCCTCATCCTGCCGTGACGACCGACTGTGTCGTGTTCGGCTATGACGGACTAAGACTCAATGTGCTGCTGATCGAACGAGGCGGCGAACCCTACAAGGGCTGCTGGGCCTTCCCTGGCGGCTTTCTCAACATCGACGAGGACGCTCCTGATGGTGCTCGCCGCGAACTGCTTGAGGAGACGGGCCTCCAAGTAACCAATATTGAGCAGCTGGGCGCCTTTGCAACGCCCGACCGCGACCCACGCGAACGCGTCATCTCTATTGCCTATTTCACCCTCACCCGTGTCCAGGAGGTATTCGGGGGTGACGATGCACGTCTGGCATGCTGGTTCCCCATCAACAAGTTGCCGCCACTGGCATTTGACCATCAGCAGATGTTTGAACAGGCGCTGCAGCGGTTGTCCGACTGCCTCAAACTCAAGACCGGCAATTTCATCAGCGGTGACTTTTCCTACGAGGAAATCGACATGATTTACTTTGCCACCTTGACAAAGCGATAAGCTAGTACAAACGTTAACAAGTGTAAATATTTGCGGTATCACTATCCGATATCGCAAATATTTGTTAATTTTTCGCTGTTTTGTGTTTGAAAATTATGTTATAAAACATATTGGTACTACTTTTGCATTGGTTTTTCATGGTAATAGTTTTTAAGGTTATGAAATTTCAGGTGTCGTGAGACAGTTGACTTTTCAGGTAAAAACAAAAAATGTTTTAAGGTTTATGTTAATGGTATTAGAAGGTTAATTAGTTAAGCAATCCCCGACGTGAGTCGAGGATTTTTTTTGCGCCTTCCGGAATAGAGTATCGGAATATTATATAACTTTGCAGGCAGTATCCTAAACAAATTAATGACTATGAACAAGAATCTCATCTTCGCCTTGCTGACCATCTCAGCTTTATGGTCCTGTGGCAATAACAACAGTAACAACGGTTCCACTGCAGTCAATGAACAAGGAAGTTCCGACACCACCCTGTGCCAGTTCAGTAACATTGACATGGACAAGCAGTTCTCCTACATTGATGACGATGGCGACACACTGTATTTTTCCAACTCTTTCTCAGCTTTCTGGCCACAAATCATCAATGGCAAGCCCTGTCCCAACCTGCAGCAGGCCCTGTTCCGCGCCATGACCGACAGCGCCGAACTCAACCAGTTGGACAAGGTCACCGAATTTCTGCTCAATCCAGGCAACTATACGGACTATGACGCCAAGAAATTCGTTCCTGTCACCGAGGTCAAGGATGACGGCAAGTTATCGACCAGCGAAGTGGACGTGATCATGCAAAGCATGACCGACCGTCTGCTGCTCTACCATCTGGGCACTTCTTCCTATATGGCCGGTGGTGCACACGGCATCTACGCCAACAATTACGTCACCTACGACCTCAAGACCGAGAAAGCCGTTGCCCTCGAGGAAATCGTTGCCGACACCACCCTGCTGCGCAACGCCATCTTTAAAGCGATCAAGAATAACTATGACTACGACAAGGACGACCTCTTCATTCCCGACAACGGCCTGTTGCCCCTGCCCCGCGACTTCTTTATCGACGGCACGGTACTCCACGCCATCTATCAGGTCTATGAGATCGCCAGCTATGCCCAGGGTATGATCGACGCCCCCATCTATCCCTATCTGCTCAAGCCCGAGGAGATACAGCAACTCTACACCCCCTACGGCCTCGAGCTCCTCGACCTCACCGAGTAGTCAGATCACTAAGCATCATTCCTGATGAAAAAGATAACCATCAGCTTAATTGCCATCGCACTCATGGCTTGGGCATGCCCTGCCATGGCACAATCGGCATATGGAGAAGCATGCCAGTTCTATAACATCGACAAGACCGTCAAGGCAAAACTCGGCGAAGGAGAAGACGTCCAGTATCAGCAAAACTCCATCAAGGCCCTCTGGCCCGTAATGCTCAACGGCAAGGAATGCCCCAAGCTGCAAGAGGCCTTGTGCAAATGGCTGACCGACAAGGAGGATATCAAGCAGATGGATCGGGCTATCGAGTATACGTTGTACACCGACATCGAAAATGTACCCTTTGGCGACAATGGTCCCTACCAGATTCTTGACAATTTCAACGATATAGAATCCTCTTATTCTTCCACTACCGAGTCAATCGAACTCAAAACTTTGGGCAAGCGGTTCGCCGTATTCCACCTGTTTTCCTATATGTACTATGCAGGAGGGGCCCATGGCATGTATGTCCACAACTACATCACCTATGATACCGAACTCGACAAAATTGTCACGTTAGAGGATGTGTTGATTGACCCAGAATTAATCCGCCCCCACATCATGAAGTCAATCAACCTCAAATATGACTACACCGAGGAGGACCTGTTCCTCCCCGAAGACGGCATCCTGAAGATTCCATCAGTATGGTATTTCGAGGAGGGATTTCTGCATCTCGTATATCAGGTCTATGAGATCGCCAGCTTCGCTCAAGGCGACATCGATGTCCCTCTATTCTATCCCAACGATCCAAGCGACCCCGAGTACCTCACGCCCTACGGCAAACAACTCATGGAGGAATCACAAGCCGAAGACCCCTGGTAACCCGTCGATCAACACTTCGAGCCCTCGAGCCAACCCAGTAATTATCTATGTTTCTACAACAGGCCCTGATTGGTAGCAACAGTCAGGGCCTCGGTAATGCTGCGCACACCCAAGCGCTCAAACAGCGCACGCTTATAGGTCTTGACTGTATCCACAGCGCGACACATCCTATCGGCTATCTGAGACACGGTATATCCCTGAGCCGAGAGGATAAGCACTTGCTTTTCCTGCCAGCGCAGGGTCACGCTTTTGCGTTCCTGCCAGCGATGATCGTTCAAGTCATATTCCCAGTAAACGGATTGACCCTTCTTGCGGAACTCGACGTGACCGGGAGTGGTGTTATGCGACAATGACACGACGCACATCGCCAACCAGGCACGTCCGTCGGGTGCAAGTGCAAACGGTGTAATCTTGTGGTTCACCAAGTAGCAGTTCTCGCCATTCACAATATGGAAGTCGTAGCTCATGAAGCAGCGGCTGCGCTCAGTCATGGGTTCCTCGTTAAAGCGCTTGAAACCCACCTCATTAATTTCAGTGAGCAGAATCTGTTCCTCGGCAGGGACATGATCGATATACAGACGATAGCCCATCTGGCGGACTTCCTCGGCGGTATGCCCACACAGGAACAGCGGATTACTCGCCACATGCAGAAAACCATGCTTCAGGTAGTCGATGACATAAATGCTCTGATAGGTCGCATTGGCCATCGCATCGATGGCGCGTATCATGGGCTCAAGGTGGCGGTATTGCTCATCATCGATGCCCTCTACACTGTTGGTCAACGTGAAGAAATCCTCAATTTTTGCCATATCACTCTTGCAGGTTAATAGTCATGCAAATGTACCCCAAATGCCCAATTCCGTCAAATAGTGAAACTTAAAAATCCTTATCCTTAAGAAGTAGTAACACGCCACAAGGTAATTTAACACCCTAAAGTGTGAAAATGCGATTTCTTCGCCCCGATACTGCAACCTTTCACCCTTTAGTGCGTGTCTCTATTGAGGTTTGTCTAGATAATTTTGCACTCGAACAACCAAAATAGAAACACTATGATTGAAAGAACGTTTATCATCATTGTAGAACTTATTGCGGCTTTGACAGCTGTTGCGGGTACGGTTACAGGCCGCGTGCTGGATGAGAGTCAAATGCCGATGCCCTTTGCCAACGTGATGCTGGTGAATCGGGCAGATTCGACCTTTGTTCAAGGTACTACAACGGGCGAGGACGGCAGGTTTGCCCTTATAACAGATTGTAATGACTGCCTATTGAAAATAACAAGTGTGGGCTATGTGACCCTTTTCTTAGAGTCACCAGGAAACAGCATCGGTGATATTGTGATGCAACCTGACGTCACTCTGCTGGGAGAGCTCGTCGTGCAAGGCCAACGTCCCATTCACAAGTTGGGAAAGGAAGGATTGCTCACCAGAGTTGATGGCACAATCCTGAGTAAACTAGGCACCGCTGAAGATGTGCTGCGCAACGTCCCGGGCGTGCGGAGCAAGGCCGACGGGTTGGAAGTTTTCGGCAAGGGCAAGCCGCTCATCTACATCAACAACCGCCTGATGCGTGACGCCAGTGAACTCAACGAGCTGAAGTCTCAAGACATCATCAGCGTTGAAGTAATCACCAACCCAGGGGCAAAGTATGACGCATCAGTACAGAGCGTTATCCGCATCAAGACCCGAAAAGCGCAAGGTGAGGGTTGGGGAGGTCACCTACGCAGCAGTTTCTTCCAGGGCGATATGTCACGCACCTACAATGCTTTCTTATGGAACTACCGCTGCAACGGGCTTGACATTTTCGGCACAGTGAGCGACTTTGAGAATGGCTGGTTGCAGAAATATCGCATTACCCAGGACGTCGCTGCCGACACCACATGGCATCAAGACAATCACGGTCACAGTCAGGGGAATTACAACATCTTGCGCTTTGTATTGGGAATGAATTATCAGTTCAATGACAAGCACTCGGTAGGCATTCAATACAACAGCAACAACCGTCTCAAGGATATTGACAAAGGCTTTTTTGCTGCTGAAGTGACCGCCAACGGCAATTTCTACGACAGCCTGATGACCAATAGTAAGAATAAAACACGACACAATATGCCACACTCGCTCAATCTCTATTATAATGGCGAGGTGGGCAAGACCAACATCGATTTCAATGCCGATTACTATTTTACTAAAAACAGCGAGAGTGAATGTAGCCTTGAGGAGAGCCAAGAGTGGGAAGACCGCACAGTAACCAGCGAGAATACAGTGAGAAATGAACTGTTTGCCGGCAAACTCGTGCTCTCATGGTCATTATGGGGAGGTAACCTATCGGTGGGCAGTGAGATTGACTACACCCACCGCAACGATGATTACCTCAACCCTGAACAGATTGTTCCATCAAGTTACACCGAGGTCAAGGAGCGCAACTACAGCGCCTTTATCGAGTATTGCCGATTGACACCTATTGGCCAGGTGAGCGGTGGATTGCGTGACGAATATGTCACTACCGATTACTACAGTCAAGGCGTTCACATCGACGAACAAAGCCGCCATCAAAACCATCTGTTTCCCAGCCTCTCGTTATCGACTCAGGTGGGCAACGTCAATGCCATGTTAGGCTATGCGATGAAGATTCGCCGCCCAACCTATTTTGAACTAAGTAACAAGACTTATTACTCTAACCGCTTCACTTGGCAGTCAGGCAACCCATTCCTAAAACCCACCATCATTAACAATGTGTCGCTGGATGCCACTTGGAAAGTTCTCTCTCTTAACATAAGTTACTCCCACCTCAAGGATGTCGTTCTACAGTTGGGACGTCAGGTCAAGGGGCACGAAGCCACAACGCTCATTATACAAGAGAATATCGACAAAAAGGATGTGTTGAGCCTTAGCCTAACCGCTGCGCCACACATTGGTATCTGGAACCCACAACTCACGATCAGTATGATGAAAGAATGGATGAAGATTCCCATGCCTGATGGTATTTATAGCCCGTCAAGGCCCATTTTCATGGCCCAGTGGAACAACAACTTCAAATTCATGCCATCATTCACTGGATCGCTCAATCTCGATTGGCAGGGCAAGGGCGACAGCGAGAACATTTGCAGCCGTAGCCATCAACTTGACCTATACATCGGCCTGACCAAGACGTTCTTTAATGACCGACTGTCAGTTAAGGTTGCGGGGCATGACCTCTTCCATCGCAATGGCCAGGACGTGCTGGTACACTTCGGTGAATTGACTCTATGGCAGCACCGCACCAACGAAACCCGCTATGCCGAAGTGACCGTGCGTTATCACTTCAATTGGACACGCAGCAAGTACAAGGGCACCGGAGCAGGGAATGACGAGAAAAACAGATTATGAAACAGGAGTTGAGATACGTCGATTTGACATGGGCTGTCGTGGCCGTTTGTGAGAGTGAATCATTCACCATCAATCAACTTGTCCACGACGATAGTGTAGAGCAAGCTGTAGAGCGATACGTTATCGGTTATATGGCTTTCTGGCAGATCGCTTTTGTCGAGAAAGAGCGGTTAGTCCCTTGCGATGACGAGACACTGCGTGCTGCTGCCCGCAGCAAGATTGCCCGCTACATCGTGGAACACCCGCCTGTGCAGCACCTGCCACGTTTCTACATCGTGCTGCTCCAACAGCCCTGCGCGCCCCCGGAGCCCGACGGCACGACCCGGGTCTTACAATTATAAAAAAGTGATGTCTTTATTCTTTAGTAGCTCCGTAACGCCTAAATAAAACGCGTTACGGAGCGCTATTTTTTCATTTTACTACTCCGTAACACCAATATATTTACCGTTACGGAGCACTATTTCTCATTTTTACTTCTCCGTAACTCAAAAATTCATTATATTTGTGGCCGAAAAATATTGGAAATTATGGCAAATGAGATTATTGGTAGAGAACAGGAAATTGCGATTCTTCAAGCTTGTACTGAATCTGATAAGGCTGAATTTATTGCCGTGTACGGTCGTCGAAGGATTGGCAAAACTTTCCTCGTGAAACAATTCTATGGTGATAATTTTGACTTTTACACATCTGGCATATATCAAGGATCGCGTCGCGACCAGTTGGCCTTATTCAACAAGCAACTCAACAAATACGCCAACAGTGTATATCCAATCCCTAACACGTGGTTTGAGGCATTTGACCAACTGGAGCATTATATTTCTAATCTCAATAAGGAAAGAATCATTATCTTCTTTGATGAATTACCCTGGATGGATGCACCTCGCTCAAAGTTTCTGCAGGCCTTGGAGTCATTTTGGAACATGTTTGCCTCCACACGAAATAATCTCAAACTTGTTGTGTGTGGTTCAGCGACCACATGGATGATGAGCAAACTGATAGGCAACAAGGGAGGATTATACAACCGGCTCACGTGCAGTATCAAACTTGAGCAATTCACATTGCATGAAACAGAAACGTATCTAAAACATGCTGGAATGGGATGGAACCGCCAACAGATTGTGGATTGCTACATGGTAACGGGAGGAACGCCCTACTACTTGAGTATGCTCAGGAAAGACAAAAGCGTGTACCAAAACATAGATGATTTGTTTTTCGGTATTAATGCTCCTTTGAGAACCGAGTATACTTTCCTATTCCGTTCCCTGTTCAATGATTCAACCAATTATCGAAATGTGGTCAATTTATTAGCTAAGCGAGGTCAGGGAATGACTCGTAACGAAATCCGACAAGCGCTCAAAATGTCCGATGGCGGTATGCTTACCGAAATTCTCAATAACCTATGCAGTTGTGACTTTGTGCGTCGGTACAACGGTTTTGGGAAAAAGGAGCGTGATGTTATGTATCAATTATGTGACTTATACATCCTTTTCTATTTGCATTTTGTCGCAGGAACATCTCACAACGATGAACACACATGGAGCAATATGATAGACAATCCCGCACGACGCGCATGGAGCGGATATGCGTTTGAGCAAGTCTGCTTTACACATGTGCCTCAGTTAAAACAGGCATTAGGTATCGCTGGTATCCTGAGTAACGTCTGCTCATGGCGTAGCCGAAATGATGACAATAAAGTACAGGTTGATATGGTGATTGATCGCCGCGACCAAGTCATCAACTTGTGCGAGATGAAGTATTCATTGACTCCTTATGAGATCAAAAAAGATTATTACCAACACTTGATAGAACGACAGGAACAGTTCAGGAGTGAAACGGGAACGCGCAAAGCGTTGATGTTAACGATGGTCACCTCGTCTGGGATCAAACAAAATGCTTATTCAGGCAGTATTCCAAAGGTGATCACCCTTGATGATTTATTCCTATAGTAAGTCTTATTTCAGAAAACTAATACTATACCCGCTCCGTAACACCATAACGTGCCGTTACGGAGCAATTTTTTTAACACCCTAAAGGGTGAAAAATGCGGTTTAAATGCCGAGGGTTGCAACTTTTTACCTACTGGCGTGTGTCTATAGGGAAAACGGTAGGATATTTTGCTACCAGAAGCACGATAACTCAATAAAACCTATAGACAAATGAGAAGATACTTTTTTACAATGATGATGGCAGTGCTGGCCGTGATGACGGCTGCTGCTGAGACGTTCACCGGACGGGTAGTCGATGAGACTCAGGCTCCGGTTCCCTTTGCTAACGTGGTGCTGCTCAACAGCAGCGACAGCACCTTTGTTGCCGGTACGACAACCGAGGCCAATGGCCAGTTCACACTCACGGGCAATACGGCTAAACCCATTATCAAGATTTCCTATTTAGGGTACAAGACGCTGGTGCTGGATGCAGCAGGCAGAGACTTGGGCACCATCGCACTGGAGCCTGAAACGACCATGCTGGGAGAGGTCGTGGTCAAGGGCCAGCGCCCCGCCTTCAAACTGACGACCGAGGGTCTCAAGACCGAGGTGGAGAACACACTGTTGAGTAAAGTAGGCACCGCCAAGGCTGTGCTCGAGAACCTGCCTGGCGTGCAGCGCAAGAAGGACGGACTGGAGGTCTTCGGCAAGGGCACGCCACTCATCTACATCAACGGCCGCAAACTCCAAAACCAGACCGAGCTGGACCAGATCAGCAGCGAGGACATCCAAAGCGTGGAGCTGATTACCAGTCCCGGAGCGAAATATGACGCGACGGTCGAGTCGGTCATCCTTATCAAGACCAAAAGGCCGCAGGGCGAGGGCTTCAGTTTCAACACCCAAGCCAGTTACTACGTGGGTGAGGGTCCCGACCTTGCGCTAGGCCTCAACTGGAACTACCGCCATCGCGGGCTCGACGTATTCGGCAGCGTATGGTATAATGATGACAAGTACTTGGAAAATGACGATTTCATTTTTGACGTTCAAGCCGACACCACATGGCGCATGGATGAGCATTCCGACATCAAGAGCCACAATAACTCGATTTACACCTCAGCGGGCGTGAACTACATCTTTAATGACAACCACTCGATGGGTTTCAGGTATGACACCAAAGCTTCTTTCCTGAACCGCACCCGCGGCACCTTCACCGCCGATGTGATGGCCAACGGCGAGTTTTATGACCACTTGGAAAACGGTTTACACATGTCCAGCAAATTCAACATGCCCCACACCCTCAATGCCTACTACAATGGTAAAGTGGGCAAAACGTCGATTGACTTCAACACCGACTACGTTTTCCACAAAGAACGCAAGAGCCAGTTCAACGATGAGGTGAGTCAGGAATGGGAGAGCCGCACGGTGACCAGCACCAGCGTGATTCGCAACCAGCTGTGGGCGGCCAAACTCGTCCTCTCTTGGCCATTGTGGGGTGGTAACCTGCAAGTGGGCAGCGAGTATGACCACACTCACCGTAACGACGACTACATCAATCCTGAGCAGATTGTTCCCACCTCTTTTACCGAGCAGAAGGAGCGCAACTACATCTTCTTTGCCGAATACGGCCACCCGCTGCCTTTCGGCCAGTTGAAGGTGGGTCTGCGCAACGAGAACGTCACCAGCGATTACTACAGCCAGGGTGTACGCATGGCTGAGCAGAGCCGCAAATACCACCACTTCTTCCCCAGCGTGGGGCTGATGGCACGTGCGGGCAATGTACAGCTAATGCTCAACTACGCGATGAAAATCAAGCGTCCAGGTTATTGGCAGTTGCGTGGCAGTGTCACCTATGCCAACCGCTTCACCTGGGACAGTGGTAATCCCCTACTCAAGCCCACCATCAACAATGAGGTGTCGCTCATGGCGATGTACAAGTGGGTCAATCTGATGCTAGGCTACAAGCATGACCGTGACGTAATCGTCAATGTGGCACATGAGATACCGGGCAGCGAAGCCACCACCCTGATGAGCACCGAGAATGTGGACCACGAGGACGCGCTGCGTGTGATGCTCACCCTCTCGCCCCGCTTCGGACTCTATCAGCCGTCACTCACCTTGGGCATGATCAAGGAGTGGGTCAAGATACCGTCGCCCATCGGTTTCATTTCCCCCAAGAACCCCTTCTTCCTTGTGCAGTTCAACAACAATTTCCAGATTCAGCCCACCCTAACCGCCAATGTCAACTTCAATTTCATGAGTCGTGGCGATATGCAGAACGTCACACTTGCTGAGCCGAGTTACGTGCTCGACATCGGGGCCACCAAGACCTTCCTGAACGACCGCCTGTCCATCCAGGTGACAGGTCACAACCTGTTTGACTCGCAGGAGCATTACAAACTTCACTACGGACTGCGTACGATGTGCCAGACCCAACGCCGCGATGCCCGTGAGGTGGAATTCACCGTGCGCTACAAGTTCAACGCTGCCCAGAGCAAGTACAAGGGCACCGGTGCTGGCGCCAGCGAGAAGGAAAGGCTTTAAGAGTGAGGAGTTAGGAGTGAGAAGTTAGGAGTTAAGGGGCTGTAAAAAACTATTCCTCATACTAAAAATCAAAATACCTGTTTCATTTTTCTATATCACATCATCAGATAATCTGATTTGCATCAATAAAACGTCATTATATTATATTGATTTACAGATTATTAACTGATGGTGTGATATTTTTTTGAAAAATTTTCGCCAAAATGTTGGTGCGTTAGTTCAGTTGGTTAGAATACCTGCCTGTCACGCAGGGGGTCGCGTGTTCGAGTCACGTACGCACCGCAGTGGAGAGAGGATTTGGGTAAGTATGCTTCGGCTGCTTGCCCATTCTTTTTTTACGCACAGTGGCCTGCCCGGTGATGCCGAGCAGGCCACAATGCGTTAACAACGATGCCACCACTTCGTGGTAGTTACAGGGGCTTGATGCTGACGGCAAAGCCGCCACCAGGTGCACTGTGAAGCTTGAGTGTGGTCTTAGCCGTCACAGTCTTCTTGGTGATGACGTAGGCCTGCGGATTAGTCTTGTAATCAGCATCTTTTGCGTCGGCATAGATCGTTGCCTCATACTTGCGTCCCTTGTCCAGGAAGTCCAGCTTGATGGCGCTGTCGTGAGACTTCTTGCCAGTCACGCTGCCCATATACCAGGCGTCACTGTTCTTGTCCTTGCGGGCAATGGTGACATAGTCCATGGGGGCGGCCTCCAGATAAACCGATTTCTGCCAGTCAACAGGCACGTCCTTGATGAACTGGAAAGCGTCCATGAAGCGGGCATAATTCTCAGGCAAGTCCGCAGCCATCTGCAAGGGGCTGTACATCGTCACATAGAGTGCGAGCTGGCCACAGATGGTCGAGAGCACATGAGTGTTCTTCTCGGGCGAGAATTTGGCAATATCCATCTCAAAAATGCCTGGTGTATAATCCATAGGGCCGCCCTGCAGGCGCGTAAACGGCAGGATGGCAGTGTGTCCGGGTTGCGTTCCGGCAAAGGCTTGGTATTCGGTCCCCAGAGCGCTCTCATTGCCGATCAGGTTCGGCCAGGTACGGCACAAACCAGTGGGCCGTACAGCCTCGTGAGCGTTGACCATGATGTGGTGCTTGGCGGCCAGTTCTACGCAATACTGGTAGTGGTTGACCATCCACTGACCATAGTGGTGCTCGCCGCGGGGAATGATATTGCCCACATAGCCGCTCTTGACCGAATTATAGTCATACTTGTTCATCAACTGGTAGGAGGCCTCCAAGTGACGCTCATAGTTACGGGCACTGGACGAAGTCTCGTGATGCATCATCAGGCGCATGCCCTTGCTGTGGGCATAGTCGTTGAGCATCTTGATGTCAAAGTCGGGATAGGGCGTCACAAAGTCAAACACATAGTCCTTGCTGTTGCCGAACCAGTCTTCCCAGCCTTCGTTCCAGCCCTCGATAAGCAGCTGGTCAAAGCCGTTGGCAGCAGCAAAGTCGATGTAGCGCTTCACGTTCTCGTTGCAGGCACCATGGCGACCATTGGGCTGTAGTTTGCTGTAATCAGTCTCACCCAGCTTCACCGAGGGCAACTGGTCGGTATAGTTCCACGTATTCTTGCTGGTAATGAGTTCCCACCATACGCCCATGTATTTCACAGGCTTGATCCATGAGGTGTCTTCAATCTTGCATGGCTCGTTCAGGTTGAGAATCAGCCTAGAAGCCAATATCTTGCGGGCATCATCCACAATCATGATGGTACGCCAGGGAGTGTGGCATGGCGTCTGCATGTAACCCTTATTACCCTGAGCATCAGGGGTAAGCCAAGATTCAAACACCATGTTCTTGTCATCCAAGTTGAGGTGCATACAGGGATAATCCACCAATGCCGCCTCATGCAGGTTGATATAGATACCATCGTCGGTTTTCAGCTGCAGGGATGTCTGGACGCCCGTGTCACTGAACTGCTCTTGGGAAGCATTGGGGGTAATCGTGCCAGGCAGCAATCCCCTGATCTCACTCAGGCGCGAGCAGGTATATTGATACTCCTGCGTGTCGTAGTCACCAGCAATCCACCAAGCCGTGATGTCACCAGGCATAGCAAACTGGGTATGTTCCTCCTTAATGACAAAGTAGGTGAGATTAGACTGTTGGGGAAATTCATAGCGCAGGCCAACGCCATCGTCATACACTCGGAAGCGCACAATAATATATCGTCCCAGGTCATCCTGCAGGAGCGTAACAGCCATCTCATTGTAATGATTACGGATGCTGGTTTCCTCACCCCATACAGGCTGCCATGTCTCATCAAACGAAGAGTACCTTGTCGTCAACATGGTGAAGCCATCGTATAACGAGTTCTGATTCTCGGCCATCTTGTTGTCAAAATTATTGAATTCGCCATTACCTTTGGCACTGACAAGTTCCAAACCCAGACGGCTGTCACGGATGATTTGTTTGCCCTTGTAGGTCACATTATAAAACGGCACACCATCAACGACATCAAAGTTCACAACGATGTTCTGATCGGGAGAATAAGCTGTCTCAATTCTTGCCGATACCGATGCCGGCACAAGTAATGATAATACCAATATCAGAAAAGATAGAGTTCTCATATTCAACACAATATATTATTTTGGTTACTAACTTTCTTTTTAAGGTTGCTAAGATACTAAAAAAATCCCCATCCTCCCAAATACATAAATAAAAAACGAGAGGCAACATCATTGCTGACATTACCTCTCTTAGGGGGCGGTTACCTACTCTCCCACTTTCGCAGTACCATCGGCGTGGTGAGGCTTAAC
>ONLH01000056.1 GCA_900318645.1 uncultured Prevotellaceae bacterium | reverse complement strand
GCTGCCATTTCCACCCGTCGCATCTCCGCTTTGTTGTTGATAATCACTTCGTCCATTCCTCTTTGTTTTTCTGTTTCCATAATCTTGTTTACGTTAAATATGGCGCAAAATAAAAACACACCTCGGCCAAATTGCGGCCGAGGTGCAAAAAATCCATCTTTATTTGTATATGTCCTTAAGATTGCAGAATTACTTACCGAAGATTCTAGCTATTCTGTGACAGCATATTCTTTAGTGGATTTATATCGCTCTTGTATGACACATTGAATCCTGTTGCCAGTATGGTTACCTTGATCTGGTCCACCAACTTGTTATCAAATGACATGCCCCAGATGACATCCACTTCCTCGTCGAAGTTTTTCATGAACTCCTGAATCTCGATCATCTCCTCCATGAGCAGCGGAAACTCGCTGTCGGAATTATAATAGAAATTCATCAGAATCTTCTGGGAGCTGAATACATCGCAGCCCTTGAGCAATGGCGATTCCAGAGCATTCTGAAGAGCCTTGGTCACACGGCTTTCACCCCAACCAAATCCTGAGACGATAAATGCGTTACCTCCTTTACGCAAAGTATAGTTCACATCATTGAAGTCAAGGCAGATTTTGTTCTTGACGGTAATCAAGTCGCAGAGAGAGCGGGCGGCTGTAGACAGCGTTTCATCGGATTTTGCAAATGCATTGCTTTGGTCTAGATCGTTGTATATTTCGGTCAGGCGCTGGTTGTCAATGACGAACAAGGCATCAACACACTTGCGCATCTCTTCTATCCCATCCAAAGCCTTAAGGATCTTATTGGTTCCCTCAAACTGGAATGGAATAGTCACAACACCAACGGTAAGTGCTATCTCTTTCTCTCGAGCAATACGAGCCACGACAGGAGCCACATCGGTTCCGGTCTCTCCACCCAAACCCGCAACAATGATGACCATCTTGGTATCACCATCAAAGAAAGCAGCAATCTCGGATTCACTCTCCTCAGCAGCACTACGATGTGTCATGTCCGATCTTAGCAAAATACGGTTGTGAACTGGTGACGCATCGAGAAGATAACTGTCTGTGTCTAAGACAACGAAGGTTACTCCCTCAATACCGTGTAAATACATGTGGTTGACGGCATTGATGCCACCACCGCCGACCCCCAGCACTTTAATAATGCGGTACTGATACGTGTTATTAAGTTTGTCCATTTTTGAATTATGATTAAACATTTTTAGTCCCAAAGGTAGCGGAAGTACTTGCCGAAGAGTTCAAGGCCTTGACGTATGGTCTCATCCTCTTCACTTGTATAAACACCTTTATCATCTTTGTCTCTTAATAGTTCAAAGGCATCAATCATTTTTTGGATGGCTTGGTTCCATTCATTCATGTCTCTGAACACCGAACAGTAACCGTGTTTGTCGTGATCTTTGAATGTGCGAAGCCGCGGTGTTATGAACTCTGCCAGCACTTGATAGGTATTCCAGATTTCGTCGATAGGATAGTCATGCTTGTGGCTCCAGTTCCGACCTTGGTCAGTTTTACCATTAGTCATGGCCAAGCTTTTTCTGCCAGCTTTCTGTATTGAGTTGCGTTGAGGCTCATGCATGACCATAACCGTGGCGCTCAGGATGGGGTCGATATTTTGCTCATCAATTTCAACGTCCCAGCACGCATCACACTCATTTGGCAAAGCCTTAAATAGTTCTTTGATTTCATCCATTGTGACAGGATTATCTTGGGCCGGATAGAAAATAAGCAAAATACATGTGAGATGCCCACATCTGTCCAAATGCATTCTGATTTGTTCGACAAGTTGTTCCATTCGGTTCTCCTCGTTTGCATTGACAGAAACCTCAAATGTTTCCAGGACTCCGTTATGTTCAAGTAATGCCCAGATATCGTTTATATCGAGGCCACTTCTTGGTCCTGTAAAAATAGCCTCCGCACAATGACGCATTGCATCCCGAGGATTATCGCTGATTTGCGAGATTTGATAAAAAGCCTCTGCAAAAGACCATCCCGCACGATGACACCTGTTGTTCTTGTTAGTTTTGTCTTTCTTTTCCATATCAGTTCGTTTTTAGCATTGCCTCAAGGGTTGGAAGATCAACGAGCACTTCACGGGGTTTGCGTCCTCGATTTGGACCTACGATACCTGCTGCTTCGAGTTGCTCAACAATTCTACAGGCGCGATTGTAGCCAATACCGTTGTCAAACGCAAACATAGCTATAGTCGAATGACCGTCTGCAACAAAATGCCTTGCAGCAGCCTCAAACAGCGGATCACGTTCACATGACTCGCTGTGAACTGTCTTTGATGAATCTTTCTTGTTCATAATGTTACACTGATTTATTGATTTCTATATTGATCTCGGTCTCGAATTGGCGCACATAAATGAAGTCGGTGATGGCGAAGTTCATGTGGTCAAACAGATGGTGGAAAGGCTGGATAAGATGCAAATCCCTGGTCAGTTCGGGATCCAGTCCTTCGTTCCAGTTGGGCGGTGGGCATTCCATGCCAATGAATGAATCGAATGAGATATCCAAGCCCGATGGAAACGTCAGCGTTGGCAGCGTCACACCATCTTCATAGAGCGGGTTCCATCCGCTGTCGCAGATGGCGCACCACAGATCTTCCCTGTCATTACCCTGAATGGGATGTAATGCCGGATAGTCGTAGCCGAGGTAACACTTTGCCGTCAGTTCCATGTAATCGCCGAAGGTCTTGTTTTCTTTGATGCTGTTCCAAATAAGATGTGCCCTGTCGTACATCTCCCGCAATGCCTCTCGCAGCGCATCATTGAAAGCGATGATGTCGGGTAATATCTCCTCCTGATGCGCCAATACCCGCTCATTAATCATCGCCTTACGCAAAGACAGCAGGCAATCACAATCCGAGTAGTCGCATGGCGCGTGCTCATATTTCAAGAGAATCTCCCTCTCAATGAGATGGATATCGTGGTCTTGTAATTCAATCATAATTCACACATTTTTTCGATTTTGCTGCAAAGTAAAAACACACCTCGGCCAAATTGTGGCAGAGGTGCAATCAAATGTTGTTTTTCTTGATGAAAAAGTGCTCAGTCAAGCGCCTGATAGGTGAAGTCGGCTGCGCTCATGCAGGCTTTCTTGTAATCGAACTGGTACATACGCATGTACTGCTCCTGGACCTCGACCGCGCCATTATAGAACGGATTGAGGCAGTGCTGACGGGTAGTGACGGTAATCACCATTTCAGGCGTGATGACTTGCCCATTGACGCGCCTAGTGCGCTTCGGCGTAATTCTAAAAACTTTGCTCATAATGCTAGCGATTAAATGTGAAACAAATTACAATCGGCGGCAAATGTAAAGTCATGGTATGCCATATTGCGGCAGAGATCTGAAAAACTTATACGATGGGGTCTGGGCAGAAGTCCTTGCGCTTGCAGGTTTTGCAGTGCTTGCCCATCCAAACGTCGTCAAACTGCTTCATGGCCTGCTCGACGATTTGAGGATCATCGGTCAGGATGCCTGCCTCGAAGTTACGCTTATCGCTACTCTTCATGCCGATGCCTGCCCCCGTGAGGTTAGCGCTGCCGATGTAGACCTCTTCGCAGTCAAACACCAGCATCTTGAAGTGCGCCCTGGGACACAGCACCCGCTCCAACCGGTCATACAGCACGGGATACCTGTCAAAGTCCTCTCTGAAGTTCGGCCCCGGCTCCTTAGCATGAATCAGCCTCACCTCAACCCCTCTACGAATCTGCAGAGCGATAACCGCCAGAAACGGCTTGGTCGTATCACCCACCTTGACATGCAAGTCTTTGATGTCAGCCGTACCAATCCACAGGCTGCGCTTTACATTTGCTACCCGCGCCAGCACCTCATTGTAATGCTTTGTTCCAGAGATGTATTGAATCATTTTATCAGCCCGATGTTACTTTAATCTAATAACTCTAGGTTTCAGAATATATTGTAATATTCCTTGATGTCACGCTCCTGCATGAGCAGCGCCATGCTGGCTTCCATGAGCAATGAACGTCTGATGTCTTGTGGTGACCACATCAGGTTGTGCGTGGCAAAGAAAGTGAGCATATTGAACAATTCCCACATTGTCATTTCGCTCTTGGCTTGAGCCATGTGTGTCGAGTCAGTGTTATAACCCGCCTGCTCGTATTGTCTCTTGGTGAGTTCATAGGGGATAATCCGGTTGGCATCTTTGGTTTCCACCCCGTGCTGATTGAGCAGTTTGACTGCAATGCCCAGTTCTCGCACCGAGGCTGTAGTCCTCATAGCTAGTTTGGCACTCAACAACATCTTATCCATATTTTGCTTCAGGGGCTCGGCATCAGCCGTTACCATAAGCAGGCGTTCCAGTTCCTTGACTTCAGGCGAATGCGCCTTGGTGATTGCGTGATGAGAAGTCTGGATGTTGCCGTTGGAGCACACCAGTCTTACATAGTAGTTACCCAGGCTGATTTCGCCTGGATTCCATATGAGGTAAAGCCCGTTGGAGAGGAACTCGTCACCGGGGACATACTCCCGGATCTGCTTATGGACTGGTTTCATCAGGATGGATACTCCGTTTTTCATGGTATGTGTATATTCCACGCGTTCGGGCAGGTAACTGTTCTTGTCCATGAACATCTCGGCGAAGTCAAAGAACACGTCGGGCGTGATCATCCTGTCCTTGATGGGCATGGCATCTACAATCTGCCTAACTTGGGTATCGGCGGCAAGGATAAGGCGTTTGCTGCCCTTGACATCAGCCTGCCCAAAGAAGTTGCGCAGGTTGGTCAAGCCCTGTTCGCCATAACTGTCTTGAGCGATGCGTGACTGTCCTTTTTTGATGCCGGCGAAACGGTCAATCACAGTGGCAATCTGTGGAGACACTTCGAGTGTGGCATTGCCCACGGTGTAATGGTTCTCGCCCAGGGCGACAATCTCTTTGGCCTCCACCTCGCGATAGCAGATGGGGCGGTCAAGCACTTCCTGCTTGATTCGGTTAAATTCATTGCTAGTCATAATCATTGTTCTATTTCATTGTTAAACAAACGCTCAAATTGGCTGGCAAAGTCACGCAGTTGAGTCGATACGTTGCTCTGCAGGTTGCGCAACTGCAGTTCTTGGCGGTAACGCTGCTCATCAAAGGTGACATCGCCCGTGCTGCTCAGGTTGTAGTATAGTTTTACGCCCACATCACCGCGGCGGTGCTTTGAGAACACGATATAGCGGTCACTGTAGATGTTCTTGGGGTTGTCAAGGCGCAACTCCATCATGGCGGTGATCATGTGCTTCAATCGGTTGGAACCGATGAAAGCACCGCTCTTGGTCACCTGTTGAATGGTGAGGAAAGTGGTGTTGGTGTGCGTGTCGTTGATAGCCTTGTTGTGGCGCTTGATCAGGGCCAGTAGTTTGGTCTCGGCAAGGCGCATAGTGATGTCCTCCTCTTCCTTGACGATACCCTGCAACTCATAAAACGAGTCGATGGCGACGATGTCCCAACCCCGTTGCAGCACATCCTCAATCTCTTGCAGGTGGTGGCGATGCCCGTCAAAGTCGGACTCCACGAACATGATGTTCAGGTCGCCGAACTTGGGGTAGCGCTGCACGTACACGGCAAGGTCTATCTCGTTCATCTCAGCACTGATGAACAGGATGCGCGTACCCTGATTTTGCCGGTCTATATTGGCTATCAAGTCGAGGATAATGGTCGTCTTGCCCACGCCGGGGTCACCGATGATCATGTAGTTCACACCCTTGGGCAGTCCCTGGTAGCTGCACAACAGGTTATCCAGCACAGTTCCTGAACTGAAGTTCACAAACAGCCCCGGATCAAACCGCACGTCTCTCATTTTTACTATCTCTGTCATGGCTATCTCCTTTCTGTAGTGGTTTTCCTATAAGTTAAGTACACCCTTTTGAGACGGAAAACCAATCTTGCAACGACAAAATAAGAACGCACTCCTGCCAACCCGTGGCAGACGTGCGCCCAAATGAGAAATTTAGTTGAAAAAAGTTATGCGAGGGTTGTCAAAGAGCAGCTATCAGCCGTACAAATCCACAACTAGTATATTATCGACTGCACCCGACCAAGCACCGCCCCATAATAGTCACTTTTAGAAATGAACTGAATCATTCAGTTTTTGCTGATTCGATTCCTATTTGAGAAGTCGAATAAGTTCCTCTATACGAGGGTTATACAAGTCAACGTCCTTTTTTATCAGATTCTTAAGGAAACTTTCGTCAGACTCATTGACGACAACTTCACCTAAGACACTCCGTTTGTTTTTAATAGTCGCAATGAAAAGAATTGCTAAATCGAGTAAACGCCACAATGGAATATCCTCACTTTGCCGAGACCACGCTCCGGATGGAGCCTCTCGCCAAATTTTAGCAGAAACAGTATCATTATCCCATGTAGACCGTCCGATAGACAAATAAAGTGCATCTCCAGCGCCGACTTGGGCATCGCGTTTTTGATAGTCAACGGCAACAATTGGTTTATGAGACAGCCATGTTGGGATATCAATCCCATCAAGACCCAGAAACTTCTTAATGAAAGGATGCCATGCCGACCAACTATATCCACCATAACAAGGATGATAGATAAAAAGAGTTGGTATTCTTTTCCCTTTAATAGTGTAAGTCCAAACATTTGCTTCACCATTATCCTCAATTTCTATTAAAGAGGATTCTCCACCCCAATTAGGAGTTATGTCATAAAGACGCATCCCCCAAGCTATTATGTAGTCAGGTAAATAAGTCTCAAGCACCTCTTTGAAAGCTTCTTCAGAGTCCTTGTATGCGTCAGTATCTTGCTCGAGTGGGCGTGTTGGCCCCGATTGAGCATATTGTAAATAGTTATAAAATACGACGCCATCCCACAGAAACTCGCGTTCATCCTTATCGGGCACCTTGCCAAACATTGTTCTTTCAAAATTAGAGAAAGTTCGCAAACGCCATCCTTGTTTGACATCCTCAATTAAGTTAATCGTTTGATTAAAGCATTCTTCATCCATAAGATTTTTTGAGCAAACTTGGTTGCAGCGTCCACCTTCTCCTCTCTCGTTGATACAATAATGGCTTTCACCAAGAACAAGAATCTTTTTCCCGTTGAAAAGACCGTTCTCGTAATTCTTGCCCACCCATGGTCTGAAATTAATTTTTGCCATACATTTAAGTGAGGGCTCTCTTGTTTTTCTCATCTTAGGTAGAACCCATTAACCTGTGATGAGTATTATATTTATAATTGCAAATGTAATTCAAATAATTCAATCAACCAAACAAAATCAAACAAAAAAATTACCTGAAAATCAGTTGTTTAAATATTCGGTCTTTTGGGCGGTGGAAAGCCTTAATGGGTTTTAACACGCCCTTTTTGTTGTTTTAGTCATCTGAAAGCAGTTCTCTTGCTATCCAAGCGCAGGCTTCGGCATCAGCGAGGGCGTGGTGGTGGTTCTCCATTTGGAAGCCGCAGGCAGCGGCTACAGTCTGGAGTTGATGGTTCTCCAAATCGGGTTGCAAGCGACGGGATGCGGCAAGCGTGTCGAGGAACTCATACTCGGGATAATCCATCTGATAGGTACGGAAGACGGCGCGAAGGCAGCCTTCATCAAAAGGTCGGTTGTGAGCTACCAGCGGCAGGCCTTCGATCAAAGGCTCAATCTGCGCCCACACATCGGGGAAGACCGGGGCATCGTCGGTGTCGGTACGGCACAAGCCATGAACCTGAGTGCACCAGTAGCATGGATTAATCTTTCTTATATCGGTTAAACATACGCTCGATCTTTGCCGCCATCTCCTCACGAAGCCACTGCGGCTCGAGCACTTCAACATCCTCGCCCTGCCAAAATAATTCCTGAATAAAGTCGAAGGTAGGGCGAATGAACATGGTGAAGATGCTAAATACGTCATTGCGTTCAACCTCCTTCTGCGACTCATGTAACCTTAGCCCACGGATGTAGTTGGCTTGGCCTGCGGTCACTTTCAACTTCACGAGCTCTTTGTCGTAATCATGGTCACGAATCACACCGTAGCATCCTTCAAAATACTCCTCGGCGCTCCAATCGTTGGGCATATTGAAGGCCTCATCTCTGACCTGCAAAGCCCTGATGCGTTCAAGGGAGTAAATCCTTGGACCATCTTCACTGAGCCAAGGATAATGGTTGAGAGCGATTACGTACCATCGCTGCCTGAAAAGCCTCACACACAAC
>ONLH01000059.1 GCA_900318645.1 uncultured Prevotellaceae bacterium | reverse complement strand
CAGGACATCATCGAAGGCGTGCTATGGTTCATCAACTTCATGTGGACTTTGGTTAATGCGCCAAGTGCTTACGCCCAACCACGTTAAAAAGAGTTGGTCGGATGAAAAAAGGGCGAAAATCAGAACCGCCCAAGGTTACATTAGTATTAACTTTACAGTGCAACCAATTAAAAGTCAAACATTTAATTCTTATGGACGAAACAATTAAAAAACAATTCGACGAGCTGAAAGCCGAGAAACCGGACGTTTTACTGCTCTTCCGCGTGGGCGACTTCTACGAGACCTATGAGGATGATGCGGTTACCGCCTCCGATGTTCTGGGCATCACGCTCACCAAGCACGGCGGCATGAGGATGTGCGGTTTCCCGCACCATGCGCTCGACACCTACCTGCCCAAGCTGGTGCGTGCAGGACATCGTGTCGCAATCTATGACCAGCTGAAAGGAATAACGGCCGACGAGCCGGCATCAAGTCAAACATTTAATTCAAAACGAAACATGGAAAAGAAAGCAGAAATCATTAACATTCCCATCGGGGCCATTCAGCCGAGCCCCAGGAACCCTCGCAAGACCTTTGACGAAGCAGATCTGAAGGAACTTGCGGACAACATCAAGCAGCAGGGCCTCCTGCAGCCAATCACCGTCAGACCAACGCTTGACGGCTGTTATGAAATCGTTTGTGGTGAGCGTCGCTATCGCGCATGGTGTCTCCTCGTCAAAGATGGTGGCCAGGTTTCAGTGGAAATTCCAAGCATCGTGCGGGAGATGACCGATGAACAAGCCTTCGATGCGATGATCACCGAGAACCTGCAGCGCAAGGACGTTGACCCTATGGAGGAGGCCTTCGCATTCGCCCAGCTTGTGGGCATGGGCAAGACCATTGAGGAAATCGCCCTGCGCTTCGGCAAGTCCAAGCGCTTCATCGCTGACCGCATCCGCCTCGACAAGCTCATCCCCGAGTTGAAAGAGGGTGTGACCGACGGAGGTGTGAACATCGGTGCCGCAATGCTCCTGTGCAAACTTGACGAGGAGAAGCAACGCGAATTCCTCGATGACTGGGAGCCTGACCCGGACGACCCCATCACCAAGGACGACGTCGAGAATTTCACCGACAAACTGTTCATGAACATTGCCCGTGCTCCATGGAAAGAGGACTTTGAAGGATCATGTGGGTGCGCGTGCGAGAAATGCCAGTTCAACAATGCCAATGCCGGTTGCCTCTTCTACGAAATGAAAGTGACCAAGGAACAGGCGAGCTGCACCAACCGCGACAAATTCGACGCCAAGCGCCTCGACTGGCTCAAGCACATGATTGATGAGAATGCGGATGTGCTTGTCAAGAAGGACGGCAAACTGGAGACAGGAAATACCATCGTCTGCACCCTGTCCACCTACGCCACTGAGTGCAGCGAATTTGACGAGCTCCTGAAGTATTGCGACGAGCAGGGTTACCGACATGTTCCTGTGCACACGATGTTCAACCGCTGGTCCACCTACCGAGAGGATGATGAACGCCTGCAGGAGAAACTCGCGAACAATGAGGTCTATCGAACCTTGGTCATCGAGAAGAATTGGAACGGCGCATCGGTGTACGTCCGCTATTATGAAGTTTCCACTGGCGGCGGCGAACAGGATGCTGACGAGAAGAAGGCTATGCAGCTTGTGAACGAGCACAGGGACAACATACGCAAGAGCAAGGGCAACCTCTCCAAGGAGTTCCGCAAGGCTGTGCAGGAGTTCGACACCCACGAGATTGCGTGGAAGGGTTTCACGGATGCCGAGTGGGAAATCTTCCTTACCGCACTCATCAACTCATCGCCCTACACCATAAGAGAGACGATCATGGGCAAGGAACGTGATGAGGCCGCGTTTGTCAAGGCCCACAACACGGCCGATGACCGAGACCGCATCATGCGAGAATGGCTGAAGGGCAAGTTGAGCGACAGCGGTGTTGAATACTACCCGACGCTCCAGGACTGCCAGTCGGCACTCATCGACGAGTGGGGCATTGACGCCACCGAGGTGAGGGCGAAAGCCGCCGAGAAACTCGCCAAGAAGCAGTCAAAGATAGAAGCTGAACTCACCGCTCTGGGCTATGATACCGAGGGCAAGAAACTCGCATTCTGATGGAGACCACGAGAATGAACGACTACGAGAGGGATGTGCTTGTCCCTCTCGTTTGCGATATGTTGACGCAAGCCGGAGGCCTTCCGTTGTCCTCCATGAGGATAGCCGAGTCAATCCGTCGCACTGGTCACGCTGCGAGCACCAGGCAGGTGCGCCGTGTCATCAACCATATCAGGGTGCACGGCATCATCCCCTGCGTTGCTTCGAGTCCCAAAGGCTTTTTAGGCACCCTTGAGTCTCTTGCCGACGCAATACAGGAAGTCATTGAGGCCCTGCGAGGGCAGATGTACAACAAGTTCGGGTTTAGGCTATGAAACTACTCTATATTGACTTGTTCTGTGGTGCAGGAGGCACGAGCACAGGTGTGGAAAACGCCATGGTAAACGGAGAGAAATGCGCCAAGGTGATAGCGTGTGTCAATCACGATCCCAACGCGATTGCCAGCCATGCCGCCAACCATCCTGATGCCCTGCACTTCACCGAGGACATTAGGACGCTGGAATTAGGACCTTTGAAGGAGCATATTGGCTGGTGTCGTTATAAGTATCGCAATGCTAAACTTGTGTTGTGGGCATCGTTGGAATGCACGAATTTCAGCAGGGCAAAAGGCGGTATGCCACGTGACGCCGATAGCCGCACGTTGGCTGAACACCTATATCGCTATATTGACGCAATCGGTCCTGAATACATTCAGATCGAGAACGTGGAGGAGTTCATGTGCTGGGGAGACTTGGACGAGAATGGAAAGCCAATCTCTAAGTACAGCGGTCGTTGCTATATGAAATGGGTGAATAACATCTGCAAACGAGGGTACAACTTTGACTGGCGAATACTCAACGCTGCTGATTATGGCGCATACACGTCACGCAAGCGGTTCTTTGGTATCTTCGCTAAGAAAAAGGGACTCCCTATAGCTTGGCCAGAGCCAACTCACTCAAAAGAGTTGACCGATAACACTCTATTCGAGAATAAAGCCGAGAAATGGAAGCCTGTGCGTGAAGTTCTCGACCTCGACGATGAGGGAGAGTCAATCTTCTGCCGAAAGAAGCCGTTGGTCGAGAAAACACTTGAGCGAATCTATGCCGGCTTGATTAAGTTCGTTGCAGGTGGCAAGGATGCCTTCCTGGTCAAGTACAACAGCTACAATCAGCAGGGCCACTACAAGGCTCCGAGCATTGACGAGCCTTGCCCTACAGTTGCTACGCAGAACCGACTCGGTTTGGCAAGGGTGCAGTTCCTCAGCAAGCAGTTCAGCGGAGAGCCTTACGATAAGAATATCTCCATTGAGCAACCTGCCGGAACGATAACCACTAAAGACCATCACGCCTTCATATCCGCTTACTATGGCAATGGCTATAACAGCTCATTGGAAGAGCCGTCACCAACCATCACAACTGGCGACAGGTTTTCGATTGTCACGAGCAGGTTTTTGGATATGAAATATGGCAACGGTTCTCCGGCAAGCGTTGATGAACCCGCACCGACTGTCACGACAAATCCCAAACACAACCTCATCAGTGTAAAGCCGTGGATCATGGACACCAGCTTCAACAATGTTGGGCGTTCAGTTGACGAGCCTTCACAGGTCATAACGGCAAACAGGAAGTGGCACTACCTGATGAACCCTCAGTTCTTCAGTGCTGGCGGCTCGGTTGACAAGCCGTGCTTCACATTGATAGCGCACATGGACAAAGCACCGCCTTACCTCATCACCACCGAGGAGGGCGTAGGCATTGAGGTCTATGAAACTGACAGCCCAATGACCGTCAAGATCAAAGAGTTCATGGCCATGTACTGCATCATTGACATCAAGATGCGCATGCTCCAGATAAAGGAACTCAAGCGTATCATGGGCTTCCCCGAGGATTATGTGCTGATAGGCACCCAGGCAGAGCAGAAGAAGTACATCGGCAACGCCGTTGAGGTGAACATGGCACGAGTTCTCTGCGAAGCATTAGCGACAAAGTTAAACTAAACACTCAACAGCACTATGAAAAGTTTTACAACCAAACTTTCGCCAGAGCGTCAGCAAATCTTCTGCTCATACGTTGACCACGTCACAGCCAAAGGTGCAGGTTCCTATGACCGCACGCTTGGATATGTATTCTCATTCCTCTGCGAGGTTGAAGACATCACCAAGAGGGGCTACAACGAATACCGCAAGAAGCACGCCGTTGAAATCATCCAATACAAGCAAGGCAATGCGTTACAGGACTTCATGGCTTATTGCGGTGTTCAGATTGGTAGCTTACAAAAAAAGGTGAAGGCAAAAGCGCTTGACAAGCGTGTAACCCTTGACAAGAAAGCGCAGGAAATCCTTAACGGTTTCGCGATCTGGATTGTCAAGGAGAATGCCTATACACCCAACACAGTCAAAGGTTACCTCGTTGGTGCTAAGGATTTCCTTACATACACCACAACCGTCACCACCGAGACGGCACAGCGTTATAAAGCCTCACTTGAGGAGTTGAACCGTGCCCCTCGCACGATCAACCAAAGACTGAATGCCGTTGACTGCCTCGCCCGGTATTTGGGCAAGCAGATCAAGATTAAGCGTTTGAAGATACCGAGGACGTTGAGCCTTGAGAATGTGCCCACCGAGCGGGAGGTGGCCAAGCTGCTTGAATACTGCAAGGAGCACAGCGAGAAGGTCTATATTTGGATTAGGCTACTGTCAACAACTGGTGCCCGCGTCCATGAGTTCGCAAAGTTCACCTACGAGATGGTAGCTGCTGGCCATGTTGACCTCAAGGGAAAGGGCAACAAGATAAGACGCTTCTTCTTTTCCCCAAAGGTTCAGGAAGAGTGTGCCGAATATGCGGAAAAGCATGACCTCAGCGGCATTATTGCATCCAACCGGTTTGGCGGTCCATGCTCTACGAGAGGTGTTGCCCAGCAGTTGCGCGCTATGGCAGCGAAAGCCGGTGTCCCTGTTGAGAAATGCCATCCCCATGCCTTCCGTCACTTCTTCGCCAAGATGTATCTCAAGCGGAGCAAGACCAAGGACGTGACGGAGCTGGCCGACCTGCTCGGTCACTCTGGCCTCGACACGACGATGATCTACATCAAGCGCAGTCAGCAGGAGCAGCAGAAATCGTTTAACAAAAATGTTGACTGGTGATGAAAAAGATAATTGACAGCCTCGGCAGCTACTCCTACAGCAAAGGCCGTGATTTCTCACTTGTCTTTGAGGATTTGCTTGACTGGCTCATCGCCACCTTTGACGTGGCGAATGTAATCGGGCACAAGCTGGACTACTCTGCCATCTTCGAGGAACGCAAGGAAGATAACCCCGTGTTCTTTGAGGTGCTTGTCCGATGGGCGCAGATGACTGAAGCTTGTGTGAACAAAGAAGGCTCTTTTGATTTCTTCGGCACCATGTATGAGGAAGTCGTAAAAGGGAAGTTCAAATCATCTGCCATGGGGCAGTTCTTCACCCCTCTACCACTTTGCAAGATGATGGGTGAAATGGTACTCAATACACATGATGTCACCATCAATGACTGTGCCTGCGGTAGCGGTCGCACATTGCTCGGTCACTGGGCCGTCACCGACAAAAAGAAATTCCACTACTACGTTGGTGAAGACCTCGACCCTGTGTGTGTGAAGATGTGCACCTTGAACTTTATGATGAACGGCATGATGGGCATGGTAGTCCACCACGACGCACTTGCACAGGATTTCCTCGGAGCCTATGAGGTGAACGAAATCAAATGGCCATTACCAAATCCAGCGTGCAGCATCCGCAAGCTGAACGAGGCGCAATACCAATCCCGCATCCAATGGCTTGTTGCCCGAGCAAAGGGTAAGAGCATAAAGCAGAAGTGCGAGTTTGTGATGCCGCCACCTGTTCCAGAGGATGAGGAACCGAGTGCACCCGTGCCTCTTGTTCCTAAGCAGCTGTCGCTATTCAATCTTGATGAACTATGAAGAAGCGCAAAAGATGGACACAAGCCGAGGATGACTACCTACGCAAGATATACCCAGAGATGTCTAACGAGGAAGTCGCCATGTGGCTGCACCGCTCCAAACGTGCTGTCATGGCTCATGCCTACATCCTCGGCGTCCACAAGTCGCCCGAGTTTGCCGAGAAGCAGTTCAGGAAAGGGCAGTTCAGAAAAGGCCAAACGCCACACAACAAAGGCAAAAGCCGCAAATACTGGGCTTCACCAGAAGCCGAGGAACTGATGGAAAAAGGGCAATTCAAGCCTGGTGAATGCAGAGATGATAACCCGCGAAAGAGACAGATAGGCCATGAGAAGGTCTATGCCGACGGCTATGTGTGGATCATCACCGAGCACGGCAGAAAGCAGAAGCACCGCGTCGTGTGGGAACAGGCAAATGGCCCTGTGCCGCCAAACCACTGCATCAAGTTCAAGGATGGTGACCGCACAAACTGCTCTCTCGACAACCTGTATCTTGTCACCCGTGCTGAAAACTGCCGAATGGTAACAGCATCGCTATCCACCGAGCAGCGCAAGGCAAGAATTGAGAAGATACAGGCCAAGCGAAATCAGCGCATACGCCGTGACCGTATTCGCCTCAAATGGGGCCTTGAACCAGAAACTAAACTTATCAAACGTATTTAATGCTTAACGAATATGAAATTTAAGAACCCATTCAGAAAAAAGAACAAGTACGCCTCGCCATACTATGGTAGCAATGGCGCATTGTTCAATTCATCGGCTGTGCCGTTGAGACTTGAACAACAACCCGAACAAGAGGCCAAGCAGAAAATCAAAGCATCTCAGCTCCCGCCACCACCAGACCCAAGGCCCACCGAGCCCGACTGGGAACAGCGGCGCTTTGAACTTGTGTCGAGGCTTATGTGCCAGGAACGGCGCAGCGTCATCCTCGGCAAGCTGCAGGCGACACCCAAGCAGATCGCAAACTACGCACGAGTGCAAGCGGATGCGGTCGTCAAGGAGTTAATGAACCATCCAATGAAGACAAGCGATGACACAGGAAGAGAAGGACATGATGAATAACGGTGTGCGGGATCCCGACATCGTTACCGAGGCGAAGGCTTGCCTTTTCGTGCTGATTGTGTTTGTGTGCGCCATACTGGTGTGCGGTGCAGTGGTCGGTGTGTTTTGGCTGGTGTCAGAGTTGGTTAAGTCACTATGTTAAACTGATTTCGCCATGACAGTACAGGAACTTATCAAGCAGCTGAAGAAGTTGCCGAAGGATGCGGAGGTTTACCTATGCAAGGACTGGGACCAGGTAGAGGAAGGCATCTTGACCGACCTCTACAAACTCGTCGAAGTGTGTGACCAGACGCGCATCTGCGATATGGGTATGGACTTTGAAGAAGAGACCGATGTTATCCTTTCCTTTGAGGCAGAGAGAGTAAGTTGGTAAAATGCGTCACAGGATTAACCTATGTCCAGCAGCCATCGCTTTGAAGTCGGCCAGCCGGTCCTTTACCAGGGCCGGGAAGTGAAGATCGAGAAAAGGGGCGTCAACATCAACAAGTGGCCGGTGTACCAGGTCGAAGGCACTTGGGTGCGAGAGCACGAGTTGATGTTGCCGCCTCCCATTTGAGTTAAAAAAGGTTGAAAGCGAGTAAATATCGGGTGAAACATTGCCCGTATTTCGCTGAAAATCACTATCTTTATAGTAGTTAATTTATAAGTCAAACATTTAATTTCTACGAGTATGCAGGAGAAGAAAGTTTACCTGCTCACCGAAGAGCAGATGCAGAGTTTCACCGATAAGCTCTGCCAACTGAGCAAGGAACTGAATGTTCCCGCCCAGGAGAAGAAAGTGACCATTTTGGGAAACCAGCTGGCCCAGTTGCCGAGCGTGTCCAGCAAGGACAAGTTTGATGTCCTCATTGATAAGATTGTAAAAGCGATGGGGCTTAGAAAGGAGGACCAGCGATGAGCCTCAAGAAAGTCCATTTCAGCGAGAAAACCGCCTTGCGCATCGTCAACGGCGCACAAGAAGGTTACATCCGTACTCGCGATAACCATGTTGTT
>ONLH01000006.1 GCA_900318645.1 uncultured Prevotellaceae bacterium | reverse complement strand
CTACTTTCTGAATACCGATAACAACGATGCCGGTTGGGACACCGATGGCACCAAAGCCAATGTGACTCGAGTGGTGTTTGACCCGTCGTTCGCTGATGCTCGCCCGACGACCACCTACGGCTGGTTTTATGGCATGACGAATCTTCAATCCGTCGAGGGCGTCGAGCATCTGAACACCAGTCAGGTGACCCGTATGGATTATATGTTCTATGACTGCTACCGATTGACAAACCTCGACTTGAGTCATTTCAACACCGCCAAGGTGACACGTATGTCTGCCATGTTCTCTCGCTGCTCTGGTTTGACGACGCTTGACTTGAGGCATTTCAACACAGCCACGGTAGACAACATGGAGTATATGTTCAATGCCTGCACGAGTCTGAGAACCATCTATGTCAGCATCGGATGGAGCACAGGGACAAGGCACGACCTTCGACTCAGGCCATGTGGATGCCGGCTACGCTCACTTCGACGGTGGCACGAGCAACCCGGGCTACTTCACCGAGTTGAAAGAGGCCTATGCCTGCTACACACCTGAAAACACGACGCTGACGTTCTACTACAACGGCCTGCGCATTGGCCGCCCAGGCAGGACCTACGACATGAACGAGGGAGAATACGATACCGGTTGGGACATTGATAATACCAACCACGAGGTGACCAAGGTGGTCTTTGACCCCTCGTTTGCTGATGCTCGCCCGACGACAACCTGGGGTTGGTTTTACAAAATGTGGAATCTTGAATCCATCCAGGGCTTGACTTATCTGAACACCAGTGAGGTGGAAGTTATGGCTTTCATGTTCGATAGCTGTTATAAATTGACGAGCCTTGATTTGAGCAGTTTCAACACGGCTCAGGTCTACGAGATACGACACATGTTTATCGACTGCAATAACCTGCGGACCATCTATGTGGGTGATGGCTGGACGACGGCTTCCATGCGCTACACTTGGGACATGTTCAAGAATTGCACCAGCTTGGTTGGCGGCTTGGGCACGACCTACGATGTCAACCATGTGGACAAGGACTATGCCCACATCGACGGCGGCCCCAGCAACCCGGGCTACTTCACCAAGAAGCCTGCCTTTATTCGTGGTGACGTGAACGGCGACAGCAGTGTGAATATCAGCGATGTGACGGCCCTGATCAACTTGCTGCTGGGTGGTGGTTCCATCAGCAACCCGGCCGCCGACTGCAACCAGGACGGCAAGATCAACATCAGCGATGTGTCAGCCCTCATCAATTACCTGTTGAACGGCGCCTGGAATTAATTTCCAACAATCTCTAAAGTTATATCCCTCATGCTCAAATTCCCGAGTGTGAGGGATTTGTTTGCCGTTATCCTTTTTAGCCCAAATAGAGTTGTTTGCTGTCTAATTATTTTACACTTTTTTAATTTTTTCATGGCGATTGGCTTTTTTGTCAAAGAAAAACTTGTCAGGCAATTGTTATAGGCATAAATTTGCAGCACCGGATGGCTGATGACACCTGTCCTGCAAAATGACATTAGCCTTCTGAGACTACTAAATGAATGAATAGAGTTTGCTCAATCAGTAGTTAAAAGAGTTTATAACTTACAACACTAAATACCGAAAACGAAGATGAAAAACTTCTTTACATCTGCACTCCTGCTGCTGGCCCTGCTGTTGCCGGCCAGTGCCGCTGCCTACAACTTTGAGGAGGGCGGTATCTACTATAACTACTGCAATAACCCCGGCAGTAGTGATTATGCTGTCGAAGTCACGTCACCTCCCAGTGCTGGCAGCTACACTGGAACCGTGATTATCCCTGCCACTGTCACCCACGACGGCACCACTTACTTGGTCATCTCCATCGGCAAGGATGCATTCTCGTGGTGCAAAGGCCTGAAGAACGTTGTTATCCCCAACTCCGTCATCACTATCCGTGATGACGCATTCTATGCCTGCAACCTTCTGGCGAACGTGAACATCCCTAATTCGGTCACCTCTATTGGCAAATCGGCGTTCAATGGCTGTGACCTGACGAGCGTGACCATCCCTGCATCGGTCACCTCCATCGGTGAGAAGGCGTTTGCCTGGTGTGTCAATTTGGCTAATCTTGCTGTGGAAAGTGGCAACACGCGATATGATTCCCGTGATAATTGTAATGCCATCATTGAGACGGCAAACAATAAGTTGATTACGGGTTGTCAAAATACTGTCATCCCTACCTCTGTCATTTCCATCGGCTCCAGCGCATTTGAGGGCTCCTATGGTATGCAAGGCATAACGATTCCCAACTCGGTTGTTTACATCGATGATTTTGCGTTCTATGCCAGCGACGTGAAGAGTATAACCATTGGCACCTCTCTCGTCTCCATCGGAGAAAGAGTGTTTACTTACTGTAACCTGGCAAGTATCGTTGTGGATAGCGGCAACAAGACCTTTGATTCCCGTGATGATTGTAATGCCATCATCGAGACGGCAAGCAATAAACTGGTTGTGGGTGGTCAAAACACGATCATCCCTAATACTGTCACCTCCATCGGCGACTATGCGTTTGCTGGCTGTCGCAACCTGATGGGCTTGACTATCCCCAATACTGTCACCAGTATCGGCTACAACGCATTTCAGTATTGCTCAGGTCTGAAGGAAATTACGATACCCAACTCTGTTACCAAGATTCTCAGCTATACGTTCGCTGATTGCACCGGCCTGACGAGCGTGAATATTCCTAATACTGTCACCGCCATCGGCTGGTATGCATTTTATGGTTGCACTAGCCTGACGAGCATAACTATCCCTCATTCTGTAACCTTCATCGGCTGGTATGCATTCTCGAACTGCTATCAATTGAAGGATGTGTATAGTTACATTACCGACCCCCAGAGTGTGGATGCGGGAAATGCTGTCTTTAAGAAATATAATGACGACTATTCAGGTTGCACGCTTCATGTGCCATGCGGGACAGTCAATGACTATCAAGCCGACGAGCATTGGTCCCCCTATTTCGAGCAGATTGTGGAGATTGATCCTGAAACGGAATTGATCGGTGACGTGAATTTTGACGGTCAGGTCGATATTGCTGATATCAATGCTATCATGGACATCATCTTGGGCATTGATGTTTATGCCTCTGAGGCCGATGTGAACCGTGACGGCGAAGTTACCATCGCCGACATCAATGCCATTATGGACATCATCTTGGTTGGAAATGAGCAGCCCGAGGCTGAACATGAGTACGTTGACCTGGGGCTGCCCAGCGGAACGCTGTGGGCGACCTGCAACATCGGCGCCAACAGCCCCGAGGAATATGGCGATTACTTCGCCTGGGGCGAGATTGAGCCTAAGAGCGCATATGACTGGACTACCTACAAGTGGTGCAACGGCAGCGAATATACGTTAACGAAGTATTGCACCAATAGCAATTATGGCACTGTTGACGGTAAGAACAGATTGGAGCTTGAGGACGATGCCGCCTGCATGAACTGGGGATCAGCATGGCGCATGCCTACCAATTATCAACTGCGGGAATTGGGTCAAATGTGCACTTGGGAGAAAATGTCGAGGAACGGCGTGTCTGGCTTCCAGCTCACCGGTCCCAACGGCAACAGCTTGTTCTTGCCTGCTGCGGACATGTATGACTATTCTTTTCCTGACCAGGGCTTCTCTGCTGCCTATTGGTCGGGCATGCTCGACACAGACAATCCGGATGGAGCCTACTATATGTACGCTGCTTCGACAAACTACGGCAATTATAGCCATATCAATTGGCGCGCCAGTGGATGTCCGGTCCGTGCAGTGCGCATGCCTGAAGCCGATAGCCAGAGCCTCTACATCGAGCGGCAGAACCTTGACATAGGTGGAGCCTTTATCGGAACCACATGCACTGGCAAACTGACCGTCATTAATAATAGCAAGGAGGAAAAGACCTTGACGGTCACCACCGATGCACCTTTCTCGTTAGTGCAAGAAGAGGGCAGTGCAACGAGCATGACCGTCGTGGTGCCAAGCAATTCAATTGCCTCGGTCACCGTGATGTTCACAGCGACTACTCCAGGCGAATTCAATGGCACCGTGACCTTCCTGAACCCCGCATTTGATGGCGGTCAGAGCGTTATCCCAATCCATGCTATAGCCGTCAACAATATCGACCATGAACAGGAATATGTTGACCTGGGGCTGCCCAGTGGCACGCTGTGGGCGACCTGCAACATCGGCGCCAAAAGCCTTGAGGAATATGGCGATTACTTCGCCTGGGGCGAAATTGAACCCAAGGATTACTATGACTTGAGCACCTACAAGTGGTGTGACGGCAATGCTTATTCGCTGACGAAATACTGCACTGATAGCAATTATGGCACTGTTGACAACAAGATGGAACTGGATCCTGAAGACGATGCCGCCTGGGTGAACTGGGGCCCGATGTGGCGCATGCCAACGATAGACCAAATTAGCGAACTGCGTACTAATTGCAGTAGTCGGTGGACAAGTTTGAATGGCATCCCCGGTTGTTTGGTCATCGGACCTAATGGCAACACCATGTTCTTGCCCGCCGCAGGCTACGTTACCGGTAATCATCCCGCAAACCCTAGCATAGCTGGCGATTATTGGTCGCGCTCGCTTAATATTGCCGCAAATCCAGACGGGCCGATTTACTCCTACGAAATGGACCTTACTTCTTCAGGTTTGAGCAGCAACCACATGTTCCGCGAGTTGGGATACAGTGTCCGTGCTGTGCGTGCGTCTTTAAGTGATGTTTACATCGATCAGCAGAGCCTTGACTTGGGGGTTGAGCTCGTCGGTGAGACAAGCACAGGCGAACTGACCATCGTCAACTGTACCGATGAATCCTTAACCTTGACGGCTACGATTGATGAGCCTTTCTTGTTCCAACAGGGAGAGGGCAGCGCTTCGAGCCTGACTATCGAGGTACCAGGTAAATCCTGCGCCCGAGTGACGGTGATGTTCACCTCATCTGCTCCAGGAGAATACGACGGTCATGTGATTTTCACGCACCCTGCCCTCGATGGAGGTGAGTGTGCTATCCCGGTCCACGTCGGAGCCTATTCCGACCTTGGACAGGATTACGTTGACCTGGGTCTGCCCAGTGGCACTCTGTGGGCGACGAGAAACGTCGGTGCTGCCAGTCCGGAGGAATTAGGCGATTATTTCGCTTGGGGAGAAACAAAGCCCAAGGATGACTATAGCTGGGACAACTACAAGTGGACCTACGGCACTGAAGGCATGTTGACAAAGTACTGCACCAATAGCGAGTATGGCATAGTCGATGGCGTTACCGAGCTTGATCCTCAAGATGATGCCGCCTGGGTAAACTGTGGACCGACGTGGCGCATGCCGTCCCTGGAACAGCAGGACGAACTGAGAAACGAATGTTCATGGAGGTGGATAACAAGAAACGGTGTGAACGGTTATTTGGTCACTGGTCCCAACGGGAACACGATATTCCTGCCTGCCGCGGGTAGCTCGTATCAATATCCAGGCCGAGATGGCAACTATTGGTCCCGAACGCTCAGCCCCTCCGGGGAATCAACTCACGCTGTCAGCTGTGAATTCAATTCGTTGTGGAGTACCTGTTCAGAAGTCCGTCGCAGCTACGGATATACAGTGCGTCCTGTGTGCATGTCACTTGACAATATCTACATCGAGCAGAAGAGCCTTGACTTGGGTATTGCTAGCATCGGAAATACATGTACAGGTTATCTGACCATCGTCAACGGCTCCAATGAACTCGTCATGTTCAGGGCTTCGGTTGATGGACCATTCTCTTTCGTGCAGGGGGGTGTCACTGTTTCGAGCACAACCATTGAGATACCGGCTGGCCTCTGTGTCAGGGTGGCGGTATCGTTCACAGCGACCACATCAGGACAATTCAACGGTAATGCGACCTTCATCTTAGCGATGGATGGCAGCCAGACCGTTATCCCAATCTCTGTTCTTGTATTTCCTGATGTTGTTCCGCAGCAGGATGCCGTTGACCTGGGCCTGTCCAGTGGCACGCTGTGGGCGACGTGCAACGTGGGTGCCAACAGCCCCGAGGAATTCGGCGACAGCTTCGTTTGGGGTATGACCGATCCCATGATGTACTGTGAATGGACCGACTACAAGTGGTGTGACGGTAGCTTCACCAAATTGACGAAGTATTGCACAAATGCCAACTATGGCACGGTCGATGGCAAGACCGAACTGGATCCAGAAGACGATGCCGCCTGGGTGAACTGGGGTCCATCATGGTGCATGCCTAGCGACGAGCAGTTGGCAGAGTTGGAGGAGGAATGTACTTGGAAGCGGACGAAGATGAACGGTGTGGAAGGCCGTTTGATTATCGGTCCTAACGGCAACAGCATCTTCTTGCCTGCTCCTGAAGATTATTGGTCACGTACGCTTAACGCCGGTGTCCAATTCTACGCCATGGGCCGCTCTCTTGAAGCAAATGGCACGGTATGGTACCTCATGTGGTCCCCCCGCAATAGTAGCTGCAAGGTGCGTGCTGTGCGCGTATCGCAAGAATAGCCATATCTTCCCAACACGACGAAATGTATAACTTCTATGAAACGCAACTGCCGGAAATGGTGGTTGTGTTTCTTTTTGTCTTTTTTTCGGGTTAGTTTATTGTGTTTTTTGTATTTTTGTGGGTGATTCCGGTTCGTTCTATTTGATGTGTAATCTGTCAATGAACCTGTTGTTATTCACATAGTTAACATTTAAACTCCATTAATTATGAAGAAATTATTATCTCTTTTCTTTGTCGCTGCACTGGCAATGACGGCCCACGCCCAGTTCGAAGGTTGGATCGAGGTGGGAGACTATTACAACCCTACCGAGACTTACAACGGCTCCTACTTTGACATGGCCCCGACCAACTTCTATTTGGCTCACACCGGTGCACAGATGATTTACACGCCCGATCTGCTGACCAGGATGGAAGGCAAGGATGGCATTCAGATCAAATATCTGAATTTTAGGTTTCACTGTGAATCTTTTGAGGAGATAGTCCGTGATGCTAAGGTTTATCTTCAGGAAATCGATGCCACCGAGTTTGCCGTCAATGAAGATGGTGTAAAACAGTTCTTCACTCTGGGCGAACTTGTCGCTGAAGGTCGATATGACATAGAACTTCTTGAATGCTATGGCGAAGACCAGTCTCTTGTTATGGAAATACAAGAACCCTTCAACTTCACGTATGGCAAGAGCTTGCTCGTGACAATTATCTTTGATGCCGAGGACGATGACAACTGCACCATGGGCAGTGACTATGCTCCCTTCTACACCTCGGGCATTCGTGGCAAGGCGATGACCTACACCGACAACTGGACCAGTTTTGTTGACTACGCTATGGGAGACCACTTCCCCGATGCCACCGCCATGCTGGGTTGTGGCACCAACGTCGAACTGCCCGTTACCGAGATAGGTTACACTTATGGGAGGATGCTCGGCGATGTCAACGGTGATGAGAATGTGAGTATCATGGATGTGAATTCCCTGATTAACTACCTGTTGAGCGGAGATCCTACTGATCTGTGCTTGGTGAACGCCGATGTTTATGAAGACGGAAAAGTCAGCATTGCCGATGTCACTTCGCTCATCAACTTGCTGTTAAACCAAAACTAACGTAAAAAAGGGACGGTTCTTTTGATGTAATTTTTGGTGCCAATCGGTGAACGAAAAGGCAGTCGGCTTTGGACTGCCGCGTTTCACGGTTGCCAATGTAAAAAAGGGACGGTTCTTTTGATGTAATTTTTGGGTGCCAATCGGTGAACGAAAAGGCAGTCGATGTTGGAGTGCCACGTTTCACCGGTTGCCAATGATTGCGTTTGAGGCTTTTTATTCACTTTTTTTATCTTCACTGGCTTATAAATCGGGAAATATATGTAAATTTGCCCAGTCGTCAGAGTTTTTGCTTTTTTTGATTTGTGTGCAGCACTTAATTAGGTGAAATCTCTGACTTGGCGAATGTTGTGCAACTTATTGTCGTACAGTATGTTATATTTCACTAATTCACTCAAGTGCTGCATCACTTATGAAATAAAAAAGGATTACCGTTTGCCTCCCGATGGGAGATAAAATGACTCTAAAAACAATAACCATTAAACCAGTTATCATGTATAAGATAGAAAATCATCCTATTCTTGACCTTCCCAAAGAAGACTATGTGGAATTCCAGTTTGAGGGGAGAACCGTTCGCGGTCAGAAAGGCAAAACCATTGCTGCCGCCCTTCATCAGGCAGGACTGATTGTGCACAGCCACAGTACCACAGGCCGCAATCGCAGCCTGGAGTGCGGTATCGGCAAGTGCGGTGCCTGCGAAATGCTTGTTGACGGCCAGGTACGCCGCATCTGCATCACCAGCGTTGACGGTGTGAAAGAGGTGCGCGAGATTCCCAAGGACTACATGCCTGAGGGTAAGGCCCGTTCAGCTAGTGAAACCAAGATTTACAAGACCACGGTTGCCATCATCGGCGGTGGCCCTGCCGGACTGGCATGCCGCGAGCAGCTCACCGCACTGGGAATCCCCAACATTGTGGTGGACAACAACGCTACCGAGGGTGGCCAGTTCAATATGCAGACCCACCAGTTCTTCTTCTTTGAGAAGGAGCAGAAGTTCGGTGGCATGCGTGGTTTTGACATAGCCAAAACACTCGCCGGCGACAACCATGACGGCATCCTGCTCAACAATACCGTGTGGGATCTGCTAGAAGGTCGCCGTATCGCCCTGAAGAACATCGTCACCCAGGAGGTAAGCTATATCGACGCCGACCATCTGGTAGTGGCCACTGGTGCCGTGCCGTTTATGCCCGTGTTCGAGAACGATGATGTTCCCGGTGTTTACACCGCAGCGGTGTTCCAGAAGATGATGAACCAGGAGCACACCCTGCTGGGCAAGCGCGTGCTCACCGTGGGCGCCGGTAACATCGGCTACCTCACCAGCTACCAGGCCATGCAGGCCGGAGCAACCATCAAGGCCATCATCGAGGGTATGGATCACGAGGGTGGTTTCCCCGTGCAGGCCAACCGTGTGCGCCGTTTGGGCATCCCCATCATGACATCACACGTGCTCATCCGCGCCATCCCCAACGATGACTACACTGGAGTTACCGGTGCTGTCATTGCCGAATGCAAGAATTTCCAGCCTATTCCTGGCACCGAGCGCGTGATTGACGATATTGACATCATCAACATCTGCACGGGTCTAATTCCCGATAATCAACTGCTCGTGAAGGGCCGCTCGGTCTTCGGCCGCAACGTCTATGGTGCTGGTGATGCCGTACGCATCGGTGAGGGTACCAGTGCCGTGCTCCGTGGCCGTCAGGTGGCTTATGAGGTGGCTCAGGAATTGGGCCTCCGTTTCTCTTATGAAGATTATTTGGAAGTTTCCCGCCAGTATATCGACTCGCAGCAGCGCCCCGTGCGTCTGCTCGACGTCCCGCGCATCCCCGATGAGGAGCGCATGGCCTTGAAACCCTATGTACAGATCAACTGTCTCTATGGGTTCGCTTGCAACCCCTGTACCTTTGCCTGTCCGCAGGGTGCCATCACCAAGCCCACCACGTCATCAGTGCCGATGGTTGACTACGACAAGTGCATCGGCTGTATGCAGTGCGTGAACCACTGCCCGGGTCTGGCCATCTTTGGCTACGACAAGCGCAAGAATGTGGTGTTCCTGCCTGTAGAGTATGAGGTAGAAGAGGGCAAAGAAGTCTTCCTGGTTGATGACAACGGCGCCAAGGTGGGCGAGGGCACCATCGAGAAAGTGCTCAAGAAAGACAACAAGACCAATGTCGCCCGCGTTCAGGCCACCCAGGTGGAAGACCTGAATCAAGTCAAAGGCTTCATCCTCAAGGAGCGCTATCCCGAGCCGCTGAACCTGCGCCCCCTCACCGATGCCGAGGAAGGCAAGTCCTTCGTCTGCCATTGCGAGGATGTGGATGTAAAGACCCTGCTTGCTCTGATTGGTGACCGCAAGTTCATCTCGGTGGACGAACTCAAGCATACCACCCGCATGGGTATGGGTCCCTGCCGTGGCAAGCGCTGCGTATCGCGCGCCAAGCAGATCCTGCGTGCCCATGGCATCGAAGTGACCGGTGACAGCACACCGCGTGCTCCGCTGGCCAACCAGGTTACTCTGGGCGATGTTTACAACGGTGATAGTAAGGAGACCTTCGTCTTTGAGCACGGCTCAGTCATTGAAAAAGCCGAGACCGAGATTATCGTTGCTGGTGGCGGTATGGCAGGTAGCGCAGCATTCCGTTACTTTGCCGAGGCCGGCAAGCGCGTCATCCTGGTCAACTATGACCGCGGTTCAACGTGGCGTTGCATCGGTGGCGGTCGTCCCGCCTTCTCCAACCCTGACATCAGCGACATCGCTATGCACAACCTGGAAATCTTCCGTGACGACCAGCAGCATTGCAACATCGACCTGAAGATGACCCGCTATGTCAACCTCGTTCACGATGATGCCACCTATCGTTCCCTCGACGCCTCTCGTGCCTGGAGCGAAGCCTACATGATTGACCGCAAGGACTTCACCGAGAAAATCTCGCCTTACTGGAATCCCAACGACAATATCTACAGTCACGCCTTGATTTCAGAGAACTGCTGGCAGGCCACGCCGGGACGCACCATCGACTATGTACGCACCGTGGGCAAGCAGCATGGTGGCGAGGTGCTTGAAGACTGTGAGGTGCTGAGCGTTCAGCGTGTCGGTGACAAATACCGTGTGCTGGTGCGTCGTCACGATAAGCACTATGTTGAATTTACCTGCGACCACTTTGTCAATGCTATGGGTTGGGGCTCAGAGAAGTTTGCCGATATGCTTGGCATCGACACTCAGCTTTATCCTGTCAAGCACCAGGCATTCATCACCCGCCGATTGCCCAACATGGGCGTCAACGGTGACTCGCTCGACATGATTATCGACCGTCGTCACTACAAGGGCTTCAACGCCGTTTACGGTCAGCAATTCCTGCACACTGGACAGATCATTGGTTGCGCGTCACCCGACTGCGACCCCTATGAGGCACGCCAGAACCTGAAGTACAACAGCCAGGCTTTCCTCAAGATTGTGAGCGAGATGTTTGCTCAGTGGATTCCTAACCTGGCTAATGTCGGCTTCCATGCCGTCTGGGCCGGTTACTACATCGAGCCGCGCTACATCATTGATCCTGAAGTGGGTCTGCTCACAGGCCTACGTGGCCACGGCTTCATGCTTGGTCAATACCTTGCTAAGCTCTATGTGGACAAGTACCTGGGTAAGCCCGTTCCCGAATACATGAAGGACCTCGCCATCGGAGGCAAGGGCCTGAGCGAGAACGCCTTCCAGTAAACAGCTAGCATAATAGCAAAATTTTTAAGCGCCCCCCGAAAGTTGGAAAAGGATTTTCGGAGGGCGCGCTGTATTGTTGCGTTTTTCTTATTGTAAATGGATATTGATTGGGAGTATTTTTGTAATTTTGTAGCGAGAAAGAGACAAGTTGCAATGCTTGATGTTTAACCTAATTATGAACCCATTTGTTATTCACATAATTAACTTTTAATTCATTCAGATCTATGAAGAAGTTGTTTTCTCTCCTCTTCGTTGCTCTGCTGACTTTGTCGGCATGGGCAGACACGGTTGTGACTGTTGACTTCAACAATCAAGGTTGGAGCAGTAACACCCTAGTAAACGACCTCACTGTTGACGGCGTGACGCTGACCTTTGACAAGGGTACTAACGCCAACAACAAGCCTACCTATTACAGCAACACTTCAGGTGGTGCCCTGCGTCTGTATGGCGGTAACACGATGACCGTTTCCGCTTCCTTAAATCTCAAGAAGATTGATTTCACCTTCCAGTCGGGTGAAGGCAGCAACGACATCTTGAGCAATGTCGGTAATTACAACAAGGCTGGCAAGCAGTGGACCATCGGTTCTTCTGATCCTTCCACCGAGGTTGTCTTTACCATCGATGGCAGCAGTGGCCACCGCCGCATCCAGACGCTGGTTATCACCATGGAAGATGCTGAGCCTTTTACCGAGCTGGTTCCTCCTGTTTTCAACCCCAATGGCGGTGAGTTCACCGGCAGCCTGGAAGTGACTTTGAGCTGCCCCACTGAGAACAGTTCTATCTACTACTGGATCGGTACTGAAGAAGAGCAGGGCGAGTGGATTTACTACAAGGACCCGATTTATGTTACTGAAACCACGACCTACACCGCTGTCTCCATCAAGGGTGACGAAATGAGCGAATGTGTGACCGTTACCTTCACCAAGGTAGAACAGACCGTTGAGGCTCCCGTCTTCACCCCTGCAGCCGGTGGCTTTAACGACCGCATCGATGTGACCTTGACCTGTGCTACCCCCAATGCCCAGATTTTCTACAGTCTGGACAATGAAATCTGGAACCAGTATGAAACTCCCATCCCCGTAACCGATGACATCACTATCTGGGCCAAGGCCAAAGTGGGTGACGTGGAGAGCGAGGTAGTGAGCGCTACCTACACCAAGAACCCCACCACCACGGTCGAGGTAACCTTTGACGGTGAGATTGACAAGGGTAACAGCACCGGTAATCGTGAATCCTATACTGTAGTGAAGGAACCCGTGACCATGTTTGTCGGCGACGGTCTTGTTTCCAGCAACCATTACCGTATCTATTCGGGATCTGAGTTCAAATTCACCTCGACAGGTGCCCCCATCATCAGGATTGACTTCAATGGCATCAGTGGTTACACGCCCAGCGGTATGGGCATGGCTCCCGGCCAGTCCGGTACCTATAACTCCAGCGGTACTCAGGGCTACTGGGAAGGCAGTGCTCAGGAAGTGAATTTCAAGTTGTTTGCCCAGGTGCGTTGCTATACCATCACCGTTACTCTCGCTGGCCAGGAAGAACCCTATCTGCGTGGTGATGTTGACAACAGCGGCGATGTGAAGATTCTCGACGTATCGGCTCTGATTAATTACTTGCTCGGTAATGATGAATCAGCCATCAATCTCAAAGCTGCTGACTGTGACCTGAGTGGTGACATCAAGATTACTGATGTTGGAGCTCTGATCAATTACTTGTTGACTGGCAGTTGGGACGCTGAATAAATCAGCGCTTGTTGATTAAGCCTTATTATCGGGCCAGGCATTCCTCATGAAGGGTGCCTGGCTCTTTTGGCTTGTAACGGGAATCTCAGGCTGGTTAGACGGGTGGCGAGACAAGCTGGTCACAGAATTTTTCCAAATCATCTATTTTTCAACTGTTTTGTTTCTCTTTATTATGATAATTGTGTATCTTTGCAGAGGCAGTGCTATACTGCTATTGATTCCACAAATATCAGGAGTCACAAGAGGCTTTGTTTATTGACTTTTAATCTTTACTAGTTATGATGAAACCTAAAATCGGAATGTGTTTTTCAGGTGGCGGTTATAGGGCTGCTACCTTTGACTTGGGTGTGCTGTCGTTCTTAAATGAAGTGCAACTTGACGATGGTACACCATTACTGGATTGTGTGGTTGCCTTGTCTTCGGTGTCGGGTGGCACTATCCCGGCGATGAAGTATATGCTCGCCAGGGCACAGGGGCAGCCCGTCAACGAGATGGTTGAAGAACTCTTCCATGCCTTGTGTGAAGAAGACCTGGTGGATAAGGCCTTAAAGCGCCTGAGAGAAGAGAGGGCCAATCCTAATGTGTCTTTCATCAAGATTATGGCCGAGATTTATGATTCATGTTTCTTTGACAATAAGGACTCGACTCTGGACTTGGGTGTTGTCATGGATAATTTTTATCGTATTCCTGTCAAGGACTACACAGCACTGGCCACTGACTTCCAAAGTTCCTTGCCCTTCCGCTTCCGCCTCACTGAAGGTGCCAAGACGAGGACTAATCGCATGTCTCATCCCATGTTTGGCAACAATGATCATCGCATCAGCCTTGATGACGCGCGTTATATCACGCCGGGTGAGGCCATGGCTTGTTCATCATGTTTCCCTAGTGGTTTTGAACCCATGATGTTCCCCGAGGATTTCAAACTCTCGCAGTTGCCTGCTGCCGCTAAATATAAGACTGAAGTGGAGAATAACCAAGGCGAGCCAGAGCCGCGTGGATTTGGCATCATGGATGGTGGCGTGGCCGATAATCAAGGCATAGAGAGTATCTTGATGGCCGAGCAATTCCTGTACGACCATAACGGTGGCAATAGTGCTGCTGATGGCGGCGTTGACAATGCTGAAGAAGAAGCCAATGCCGCTGCAAACTGCTCTAACAATCCGATACTTGACCTGATTATCGTGAGCGATGTTTCCAGTCCTTATATGGATGGCTACTCTCCCGTCAAGAAGATGTTGCCCGACTGGTTGGGCAAACTGACCATTGGACGCTTGCGCAATTATGGTGTGATAACTTGGCTCGTTTTATTGGGATTCTTGATTCTCTTTTGGGCTTTGGGCTGTCGTTTTTGGACAGGCTTCTCAGCGGTCCTCTTTATTATCTCCTCATTGCTGAATATTGGTGGTTATTGGCTGAAGAAGTGGGCTTTTAAACAGATTGCTGCAACCTTTGTGGGCGATAGGGCCGGGTTTATCAACCACTTGAAGTTTTCAGCCCTCTGGCCTCTGCTGATGAACCGCGCCAGGTCGATTGTCATGATGAGCAGTGAGGTCTTCTTGAAGCGAATGCGCCAGCTGAACTATGGCAGAATCTATGATGATGAACGCTGGAAAAACCGCTCAATCACCAATGTCGTCTATGAACTGCGGAAAAACGAGAGATGGGATTCCAAAATCAGGAGTGGCAATATGTTACAAGACCTTGTCCCGTCCGATAAGATGCAGGAAAACAGTGCTAAGGCTGCTGCGATGGGCACTACCCTGTGGTTTACCAAGGAGGACATTGACAATAGAGTTCCTCAGGCTCTGATGGCTGCAGGCCAATATACCATCTGCTTCAACCTGATTGATTACATTGACAAGATCCAGAAAGATCCGACCAATCTTTCTCCCGCCCATCAGACAATCGTTGCTCTGCAGGCCAAACTCATGGATGCTTGGAATCAATTCAAGAATGACCCTCAGTGGATGGTTAAGAAGATAGAGAAATAATAGATTACGTTTCAAGACAACGGATGTCTTCCAGAAGTGGCGTAATTTTTTTGCGCTTCTGGAAGACATTCTTTTTAGATGTCCGTCTGTTAACTCGATATAAAGTATAATAATGTAATAATGGTTTTTCAGAAATTACTTACTGAATATAGTGAATAATACACAGAAAAAGGTGGGTAAACTGAATTTTCATTGAAAAATGTCAATAAATATGTTGTTGCATTTCGAGATTATCATTATCTTTGCAACTCAAACCAATTTTTAAGTATATATTATTTTATGGAGACAACAACTGTTATTAAAAAACCTAGAAAAAAGAAAGTACTCGTGAAAAGAAAACGTGACCGTTTACAATTGATCACTGATCTGATCAAGACAAATTGCATCGGTAGTCAGAGCGAACTGGCTGACATGCTGCGTGAGCACAACATCAATGTGACTCAGGCAACCTTGTCGCGCGACCTGAAAGCGTTGAAGATTTCTAAGGTGGCAACCGATCGTAACACTTACATGTACATTATTCCTGACAGCAACCAGTTGCAAGACAGGTTGCTGAGCATGCGTCAGACCGACACTCACGCTGCCAAGCAGGTAGGATTAGTATCTGTTACATTCTCAGGAAACATTGCTGTTATCAAGACACGTAATGGCTATGCTCCGGGTTTGGCCTATGACATTGATATGAGTCGTCCCCCCGAGATTTTGGGTACTATTGCTGGTGCCGACACGGTGGTGGCAATTCTTGCAGAGGGTGTGACCCAAGAGCAGGCCAGGGCGGTATTTGAGCAGTTCATGCCCAAGAACTCGCCTCACGACGTGTTTGGTACCAATGATTAAAGTCGGGATTACAGGTTGTGAAACCCTGCGCGCGACCGAATTGGTTCGCGTGCTCATCAATCATCCCGATGTGGAATTGTGCTGGGCTATTGGCGATGTGCCGTCAGGTGTATGTCTTGACAGCATTGTAACCGGCATTGTGGGCGAGTGTGACCTCAAGGCCAATCCAGAGAAACCACTCGATGAGGTTGATGTCGTGTTTGTCTGTGACAGTGTAACCCGTGCACAGTCAACACTTGATGCCCTCGCATTGCCTGAGCAGACCCGTATCATTGACCTGAGTGGAAACCATAACATGGCTCATGGTGGTGAATCACCTTGGAAGTACGGCTTGTCAGAAATGCAACGCCGCGTGCTTGTGCATGATTCCCCGTTAGTGTCAATTCCCGGTAATGCCGCAACGGCATTGTTGCTCGCCGTCATGCCTATGGCCCGCAACTTGATGCTCAACAGTCCGTTGGAGATTAAGGTGGCATTGGGAACGATGGCATTTCTTGAAGATGGCAGGACAATCGACGGTTTTGATGTTGACGGTTGGGCTGCCAATCAGCGGCAGGAAGTGGAATATGCCCTTCGACAGTGCCAATCAAGCTTTGACCAGCCCGTCAGTCTCACTATCAGTCGGCTAGCAGAACGTCGGGCGCTCGCTGCTGCAGTCCGCTTTAAGTGTGGTGTTGATGGCGAGACGGTACATCAGCTGTATGATCAGTACTATGATGACCACAACTTTGTGTTCATTGTCGATCGTCCCATCGTCACTGCCGATGTTGAGAATACCAACAAATGCCTGATCCATCTTGAAAAAGACGAACGAACTGGATGGCTAACCATACATGCCGTGATGGATCTTCTGCTCAAGGGATCGGCAGGAAATGCGGTACATATCATGAACCTGATGTTCGGCTTGCATGAACGTGCCGGGCTGGCACTCAAGGCGACCGGCTGTTAAAATAGTAGAATACACATTATAAATATAAATTAGAACCACAATAAATACCATTAAGTTATGTCAGTCAACAAAGTCATTCTTCTGGGCCGTGTAGGTAAAGACCCGGATGTGCGCTATGTCGCACAGAATCAGCCTGTAGCATCATTTACGCTCGCCACCACCGATAGGGCTTATACCAACGCCAATGGCGTCCAGGTGCCTGAGCGCACTGAGTGGCACAATATCGTGATGTGGGGTAAGAACGCTGAGGTTGCAGAACGCTACATTCGCAAGGGAACTCAGATTTATCTGGAAGGTCGCCTGCGTACCCGCGCCTGGGAGGACCGCAACCAAGTGAAGCGCTACACTACCGAGATTTATGTTGATACTTTTGAACTGCTCGCCCGTCCTGCCACTACATCGGCTCTGCAACAGCCTGCAGCTCAGCCTCAGAAACCTGCCGAGAACCAGCAGGGAGGTGCTGCTCCATTCTAGGGAACTTTTCTTTTTCTAAAGCATATTGAAAAAATCACGTGACTCTTGCTCAATGCAGGAATCACGTGATTGTCCTTTTTCTATCAATCAAATCGAAGTGACAGAGGGTTTACAGATACTTGTCGCCGAACTTGGCTTTCACATCGTTGACATACTGCTTGATCTTCTGCTCTTCGGCCATGGGAACGATAAGCAAAGCATCGTCAACATCGGCAACGATATACCCCTCCAGTCCTGATGCTACAACCAGCTTGTCGCCCTTGATGGCAACAATGTTGTCGTGGCTGTTGAACATCAAGGCCTTGCAGTTCTGGGTTACATTGCCGTCTTTGTTCTTGGGCGAGTGTTCATAGAGAGAGCGCCAGGTGCCCAAGTCATTCCACCCGAAATCCACTGTCTCGACATAGACATTAGGAGCTTTCTCCATGATGGCAAAGTCGATACTGATGCTGGGTGATGCCTCAAAGTTGGCATTGATGTAATCCATCTCTTGTGCTGTCCCAAAGAATTGCTTTCCCTGTTCAAAGATGGTGTTCACTTCAGGGGCGAAAGCATTAAGTGCATTCAGGATGCTGTCGGCGCTCCAGAAGAACATGCCTGAGTTCCAGTAGAATTCTCCCGACTCGAGGAAGACACGAGCGAGGTCCTCGTTGGGCTTCTCGGTGAAGGTCTTTACTGTCGAGAAATCCCCTTCGACAGCTTCGCCCACCTGTATGTACCCGTATCCTGTTTCGGGCCTGCTGGGTTTGATGCCCATGGTGACGAGTGCATCATACTTCTCTATAAAGTCAAAGGCTTTGGTGACGCTTTGTCTGAACTTCTCCTCATTGATGATGAGGTGGTCGCTAGGAGCTACCATCATCTTTGCCTCAGGGTTGATGGCCTTGATGTGGTGGGCAGCCCATGCGATGCAGGGAGCGGTATTGCGGCGTGTTGGCTCAAGCAGAATCTGGTCGCTGTTGATTTCTGGCAGTTGACTCTTGATGAGCGGTTCGTAGCTCTCGTTAGTGATCAATAAGATGTTCTCGACGGGTACAATGCCTTTGATGCGGTCAAATGCCATTTGTAGCAGTGTGCGGCCTGTGCCGAAGAAATCGATGAATTGTTTTGGCATGGCGGACTTGGAAAAGGGCCAAAAACGGCTTCCCACCCCTCCGCACATGATAACGCAATATCGGTTGTTATCCATTATGGTGGTATTTATTAGTGATTGTAATTACCAGTATTTTATTTGTAGCTCACAAAGGTACAAATAATAATCCATGATAAAGAATAGAAGTCGCAGAAATGCTTGCAGAATTTGGGCATAATCAGCTCATTCTGCTGGAGATCAGTAGTTTGTGACTCGCTGTTTGTGCCTTATCGGCAACGGTTATTCATCGTAAAAGATGGGCGGTGTGCGATTGATGCTCTGTTCAAGGGAGATGAGTGTCTCGGTAGCGGCAACGCCATCGATATGCTGAATGCGGTCATTGACCAGAGACATGAGATGCTCGTTGTCGCGGGCATAGACCTTAATCATCATCGTGTAGTGTCCGGTGGTGAAATGGCACTCGACAACCTCCTTGATTTTGAGCAATTCAGGCACCACGTTGCGATACATGGAACCTCGTTCAAGGGTGAGTCCAATAAACGTGCAGGTGGAATAGCCCAGCAGTTTGGGGTTCACATTGTAGCCCGAACCGATGATGACACCATCGTCAATAAGGCGCTGGATGCGCTGGTGCACTGCTGCGCGCGAAACACCGCAGACTTGCGCCACATCCTTGCTGGGGATGCGCGCGTTATTCATTATAATTTCAAGAATCTTTTTGTCTAGAGTGTCAATCTTTTCCATGTAACCTAGTTTTGATAACTACTTGCAAATGTAAGTCTTTTTTTTCACTAGGCTATAGAATTCAGTAATTATTTTAAAAAAAATTTTATAGCGAGTATGCAATTTGTTGGATATTAGGCATGTAGTACTATACTTGAAGATGGTCGCTGAAGATGGAGTAGGGCAGTGAACGCATGTTGTAGGTCGATGACATCGATTCGCCGTAGGCTCCTGCCGAACGAATGGCGATAAGGTCACCACGGCGTGTGACGGGTAAACAGCAGTTGAGGGCAAACACATCACTTGACTCGCAGACGGGGCCGACGATGTCATAGGTATCGATGGCTGTGTCTCGTGAAGTGAGATTCTGAATCTCGTGATGGGCTTGATAGAGGGCTGGCCTGATCAGGTCGGTCATGCCGGCATCCAGGATGACAAATTTCTTGTTGTGGTTCTCTTTGACAAAAATTGTTCGGCAGACGAGCGAACCGCACTGGCCAACGATGGAACGTCCCAATTCAAAATGAACCACCTGCCCAGGCCTGAGCTTGAGGTGTCGCTTGAATACGTCAAAATACTGTTTGAAATCGGGAATCTGATGGCCGTCGGGATCGGAGTAATCGATGCCCAAGCCGCCTCCCATATTTAGCATCGGGAAGTGGATGCCCAGTGACTCCATGCGGTCATGGATGCGATTGACGGTTTCACACAGCATGACATAAGGTTGCATTGACGTGATTTGTGACCCGATGTGGAAATGCAGTCCTCGTAAATCAATGTGAGGAAGTGCTATCGCTTGATTGACAATGGTTTCCAAGTCCTCAATGGCGATGCCGAACTTGTTCTCGGCAGTGCCTGTTGTGATGTATTTGTGGGTATGGGCATCAATGTTGGGATTGATGCGCAGGGCAATGTGAGCTGTCTTTTCCATCTCCCCGGCAAGCGCATTGATAACCTCTAGTTCGGGCACTGACTCCACATTAAAACACCCGATTTCCTTATCCAGTCCCAACCTGATTTCCCAATCTGTTTTACCCACTCCTGAGTAGGTCATTTCCTGTGGCTTGAAGCCCGCGTTGCAAGCGGCTTGAATCTCTCCGCCGCTCACGAGGTCGGCTCCGATTCCGCCTTGTGCTATCTCGCTGATAATGCGATAATTGCCGTTGGCTTTGAGGGCATAATGTATCTTGAACGGGAAGCCCTCAATCTGCTGTTTGATGACATCCAGTGTCTCGTGCAGCACATCCATGTCGTAGTAATAAAACGGCGTGGAAATAGCTTGTAGAGAGCTAGTCGGAAATTGGTGGTTGGTCTTGTCGTTGGACATGAGATGAAATTGAAAGTTGGTTATCAATTGTCAATGTAAATCGCACCGCAAAATTATTGAAAAATTCATTGAAAAAATATTTACGATTCATAAATACTGTTAATTATTTGCACCCATTTTTTCATCTAGGAAAAGTCGCACTATCTCTTAACATTTCTTGGGGCTATAGAAACTGCTTTTTTTCGGTCAGAATTTTGACTTGTAAATTTCTGACAAATGAAGATAAGCCGTTGAAAATAAGCGTACTTAAGTTATTAACAGGGGCCTGTTAATAAAAAATAACTTTTTAATTGTAAATTTCGCGGTTTGTGTTTGCAAATTATCCAAAAAAAAGCAGTAATTTTGAAGTCCCCAAAAAGTAGGGGTCAGAAGAACACTCAACGGCAAAAGTTTACATCATGCAACCACTTGTGTATCACATACCTGCATTGCTCCTTGAGAGCATAAACGGGCTTGCTATTAAGCCTGGAGGCACCTACGTTGACGCCACCTTTGGTGGCGGCGGCCACAGTCGTGCCATTCTGGAGCACCTAGGAAAAGATGGTCGTCTCGTCGGGATGGATCAGGATATGGATGCCTGGCAGAACCGATTGAACGATGAAAGGTTTACATTTGCACACGGAAATTTTGCCTTTATCAAGAACTTCTTGAGATACTACGGCATCGACAAGGTTGATGGCATTCTTGCCGACTTGGGTGTGTCGTTTCACCACTTTGACGCCGTTGACAGGGGGTTTACTTTCCGGGCCGATGCTCCGCTGGATATGCGGATGAACCGTAGTGCCTCGTTCACTGCCCGTGAACTGTTGAACACTTACAGTGAGGAGCGCTTGGCCGATGTGCTGTATCTCTATGGAGAGTTGCGTCAGTCTCGCCGCCTTGCCGCCGCCATTGTCAAGGCTCGCCCGCTGACAACGACAGGCGAACTCCTGAATGTCGTGCGTCCGTTTATCAAGCCGGCACAGGAGAAGAAGGAGTTGTCAATGCTCTTTCAAGCCTTGCGCATCGAGGTCAATGGAGAGCTTGATGCTCTGCGCCAGTTGTTGGCCCAGTCGCTGGAGGTGCTCAATCCCGGAGGTCGCCTGGCCATCATCACCTACCACTCGCTGGAGGACCGATTGGTCAAGAACTTCATGCGCAGCGGCAATGTAGAGGGGCGGCAGGAAAAAGATTTCTTTGGCCGTGTCCGCACGCCATGGCGTGTGATTACCGGCAAGGTCATTGTTCCCGATGCCGATGAAGTGTCGCGTAATCCCCGCTCGCGCAGTGCCAAGCTGCGTGTTGCCGAACTGCTGCCCACATCAGGCAATACGCCCGAGTAAATGACTATACTTACACCCATAAACTACAAATACAATCAATCGCATCAACATCTAAACACTATGAGTGAGAAAAAAAATAACGCTTCGGTAACAGGTAAGAAGGCTGGGAAAGTCATCTTCGAAGGCCGCTTCTTCTCGCTTGAATTTTTCAAGCGCAACTGGGTCTATGTCGTCTTTGTCATGGCGATGGCGCTCGCCTACATCGGCAACAAGTTCGCCTGCCAGAGCAGCATGGAGGAATTGTTGCAGTTGCAGAAGACCGACCTTGTCAATGCGCAGACCGACCTTGTCAGTGCTAGTGCGAAGTACAACTCGATGATACGTGAGAGTGAGATGGTCAAGCTCATCAACGATCGCCATCTGGGTCTGGCAGCACCGCTTGATCCTCCCCAAGAGTTGAAATCCAAGTAAAACTTATAAACCCCATCAAATTGTAAAGTTATTGCGAAATGACGAAAAAGAAGAAACAGAACAATAAACGGCATATCCTGTGGCGCTATATGCTGGTAGTGGGAATGATGCTCTTGTTCTCATTCTGGATCATCTGGAATATGTTCAAGCTTACGGTCGTGCAGGCTCCGTTGTGGAACAAGAAGGCACACACGGTGCTCGACAGCACGATTTACACGCCGCCTGAGCGTGGCAAACTGCTGGCTGATAACGGCACCGAGTTGGCCGCCAATCTGGAATTCTATGTGGCACGCATCGACTGGCTGGCCGACGGTATCGTGAATGATACGCTGAAGAAATATGTCGGCCCGTTGTGCGATAGCCTCGCTGCCTTTGACACCACGATGACTTCGGCACAGTGGCGTACCAAACTGATGGGTGACCGACAGGCCATCCTGGATGCGGCAGACCCCAAGGATAAGAGCAAGAAACCACGCAGGAACCACGCCTATCGCCTGTTCCCGCAGATGCTGACCCACAGGGAATACAAACGTCTGCGCAGTTTCCCGTTTTTTAGGAAACCCGTGAACGAGTCGGGCTTCTACTGCGAGAAGATACCGCGCCGCACCAAGCCCTATGGCTCTATGGCGGCACGCAGTATCGGTAACCTTGACAGCACCCGCACCCATGGCATATCGGGCCTGGAGCGTGCTCTTGATACCTTGCTCTACGGCAAGCCGGGTATTGCCCACTACTATCAGTTGACCAATGCCATCGCTCCGGTGGAGATTGTTCCTGCCGTCAAGGGCTATGACATTACCACGACGATCAATGTTCAATTGCAGGATATTGTGGAGCATGAGCTCAATGACATGTGCATCGAGACTGGAGCCGAGTGGGGCACCTGTGTGCTTATGGAAGTGGCGACAGGTGACATCAAGGCCATCAGTAACCTGAAGCGCAGCGAAGACAACCCCAATGAATATGTCGAGGGCATCAACTATGCTGTGCTGGGTTATGAGCCCGGTTCTGTGGTCAAGACCATCTCGATGATGGTGGCTCTGGAGGACGGTATCGTTACTGATATCGAGAAACCGTGGCAGACGGGTTCCTCGTGGGCCTATGCCGGAGGCAACCCCATCACCGACTCTCATGGCGGCGCCACCAGGACTGCCCGCCAGATCATCGAGACCTCGTCCAACATCGGTATGGCGAAGATTATCACGCAAAAGTATGGTGCTAATCCCCCGGCCTTTAAGGCCCGCCTGGAAGAGATGGGTTTCTTTGAGCCTTTCCATCTGGGTATTGCCGGTGAGCAAACGCCCGAGTTCAGCAAGGCTGATGTTAAGGACGGTGGCCGAGTTGTGCTCTCGCGTCAGGCCTATGGCTATGGCTCCAAAATTCCGCCGTTGTGCACCCTGGCCATGTATAACGCCATAGCTAACGACGGCAAGTATGTCCGTCCACGTCTGTTCAAGAAACTTTCACGCGCTGGCGAGCCTGACTCAATCATCCCGGTGACGTATATCCGCAAACAGGTGTGCTCTCCCGAGAATGCCAGCAAGCTGCGCTTGATGCTGCACGACGTGGTATGGGGTGACCATGGCACGGCACGCCACTGGGTGCAGGACGATAAGGTCGAGATTGCCGGCAAGACAGGAACGGCCTTTGAAGTCATCAATGGAAAATATGGTGCCAGGAAGCGTCTTGCCTTCTGCGGCTTCTTCCCTTATGTGAAGCCCAAGTATTCCTGCATTGTGCTCATGCTTGGTGCTGACCGTGGTGCCGGAGCCAGCAGCGGAATGGTGCTCAGGAATATTGCTCGCAAGATGTATGCTCATGGTCTGCTCGGTGCGGAACCTGAGCACACGATGGCTAAGAAGTACAAGAAAGAGAATAAGAATGAAGTGAAGCAGGATGCCAAGACCTATCCCACGCTGTTTGCCTCGTTAAACGACCGAAAGTCTAACCGCCTGCAACGTGACTTGGGACTGAAAGACTCTCATCGCTATGCCCGCCCCGAGAAGGTGAGCACCGGAGTCCCCAAGGTCATCGGTCTTGACATCCGTGAAGCCATCCGCATCCTTGAGGGTGCTGGGCTCAAGGTGAACTTCACAGGCTCGGGTATGGTTGTAGCCCAGAGTCTCTCTCCCGGTTCCCACTATGCCCGTGGTGAGCGTATCAACCTGAAATTGAAGAACTCATAAATCATCATAAAGATCATGAAAATATTATCACAATTACTTGTCGCCATCAAGCCACTGCAAGTGGTAGGCGATACCAATAAAGAAATAACTGATGTCATCAACGACTCTCGTCAGGCCCGCCCTGGTGTGATGTTTATCGCTGTCAAGGGCGTTGCTGTCGATTCACACCGTTTTATCGGCGATGTGATTGCAGCTGGTGCACATGCCATCGTGTGCGAGAATCTGCCCGAGCAGTTGAATGGTGACGTTACCTACATACAGGTAGAGAACAGTGTCAAGGCCTTGTCGCGCCTTGCCGACGAGTGGTTTGACCATCCGTCACAGCACTTGAAACTCGTCGGTGTCACTGGTACCAATGGTAAGACGACGACTGCAACACTGCTCTATGAGATGACCCGCCTGATGGGTTACAAGGCTGGACTGCTGTCCACGGTGAAAAATATCATCGACACGACCGAGCAGGAGGCTAAGCAGACGACCCCCGACCACCTGACACTCAATCGCCTGTTGCACGAGATGGTGCTGGCTGGCTGTGAGTATGCCTTCATGGAGGTAAGCTCCCACGCTTGTGTTCAAGGCCGTATCGAGGGTATCAACTTTGCTGGTGGTATCTTTACCAACTTGACCCGTGACCATCTGGACTTCCACAAGACGGTAGATAACTATATCGCCGCCAAGAAGATGTTCTTTGATGCCTTGCCTGCCGGCGCGTTTGCTCTGGTTAACGCCGATGACAAGGTGGGAGAGGTCATGCTGCAGAACACCCGCGCTGGCAAGTACCGCTACTCGTTGCGGACGATGGCCGATTTCAAGGGCCGCATCGTTGAGTCGCGTCTGGACGGTACTACCCTGGAACTGAACGGCAATCAGGTGGAAGTCATGTTTACAGGCCGCTTCAATGCCTACAACCTGCTGTCGGTCTATGGAGCAGCGTTGCTGCTGGGCTTTGACCCTCAGGAGGTACTTGTGAAGATGAGCCTGTTGGTACCCGTTGCAGGCCGCTTCCAGACCCTGCGTTCACCGCGAGGCTATACGGCAATAGTGGATTATGCCCACACCCCCGATGCTCTGGTCAATGTGCTTGACACCATCCGCGAGGTGGTAGGCACTGGTGGACACATTATCACCGTGTGTGGTTGTGGCGGTGACCGCGACTCCGGCAAGCGTCCCATTATGGCGCGCGAGGCTGCCGTGCGCAGCGACCGTGTCATCCTCACCAGCGACAATCCCCGCACCGAGGATCCCGAGATGATTCTCCGCGACATGGAGAAAGGTCTGCCCGATGACGCTCGTCCCCGCACGTTGACGATTACCGACCGCCGCCAGGCCATCCGCACTGCTTGTCAGCTGGCGCAGTCGGGTGATGTGGTACTTGTGGCTGGCAAGGGACACGAGGACTATCAGGAAATCCAGGGTGTGAAGCACCACTTCGATGACCGTGAAGAGGTAGAAGCCGTGTTTGCCAATGAAAACGTTTGATTATCAATCACAAAAACATAAAGGATATGTTATATCATCTTTTCCATTACCTGCAACAGTATCACGTCCCTGGGGCGCGACTGTTTGAGTATATCACGTTCAGGTCGGGCTTTGCCTTTATTCTGTCGTTGTTTATTGGCATCGTCATCGGCCGCCGCATTATCTTCAAACTCAAGGAACGCCAGATGTGTGACAAGGAGCGCGAGGAGAAACTGGGTGGTAATTCCGCCAAGCAGGGTACGCCCACGATGGGTGGTATCATCATTATCATCTCGATATTGGTGCCCTGTCTGCTGCTGGGTAAACTCAACAATGTTTACATGCTGCTCATGATTGTCTCGACACTGTGGTGCGCCGCACTGGGTTTTGCCGATGACTACATCAAGGTGTTCCACCACGACAAGCGTGGTCTGAAAGGCAAGTTCAAGATTGTAGGCCAGGTGGGTCTGGGCATCATTGTGGGCCTGACGATGTACCTCAGCCCTGCTATCGTGATGAACGAGAATGTGCAGGTCACGAGCCGAACCGAGACCCCTGAACTGGTGGAAATCCATAAATCCCAGGCGGTGAAAGCCACCAAGACCACATTGCCCTTTGTCAAGAACCACAACTTCGACTACGCCTACTTCACGGGGTGGATGGGCAAGTACAAACAGCTGGGCGGCTGGATCCTGTTCATCCTTGTCACTATCTTTGTCATCACGGCAGTGAGCAACGGTGCCAACCTGACCGACGGTGTTGACGGCCTGGCGACGGGTACCTCGGCAATTATCGGCGTTGCCCTAGCCATCATGTGCTATCTGGGTGGTAACGTCATCTATTCATCCTACCTGAATATCATGTACATCCCGGATAGCAGTGAACTGGTAGTGTATGCTGCGGCATTCATCGGAGCGACCATCGGCTTCTTGTGGTATAATTCCTACCCGGCCCAAGTGTTTATGGGTGACACGGGTAGCCTGTGCCTGGGCGGCATCATCGCGGTGTTTGCCGTGCTCATTCGCAAGGAGTGGCTCATTCCTGTACTGTGCGGCATTTTCCTCATCGAGGAGCTGTCGGTCATCATGCAGGTGTGGTATGTCAAGCGCCACAAGGGCAAGAATATGCGTTTGTTCAAGATGACGCCGTTGCACCATCACTTCACGGCCGACCCTGCCAAACTCACGTGGGACTACAAGATCAAGACGCCTGACCACCGCATCCCCGAGGCCAAAATCGTGATGCGCTTTTTCCTGGTGAGCATCTTGCTGGCAGCATTGACATTCGTGTCATTGAAGATTAGGTAAACCGAACAAATTGACTTGAAAAGTATTAAGAGTTATGAGTAAACGATTAGTAGTATTGGGCGGAGGCGAGAGCGGGGCTGGTGCCGCTGTTCTTGCCAAGGTCAAGGGTATGCAGGTGTGGCTGAGCGATGCAGGTAGCATCTCCCAGACCTATAAGGATCTGCTCAACCAGTATAACGTCGATTGGGAAGAGGGCGGTCACACCCCCGAGAAGATTCTCAATGCCGATGAGATTGTTAAGAGTCCTGGTATCCCTGATAGCGCGCCCATGGTAGCTCAAGCCATCGAGCGGGGTATTCCCATCGTGAGCGAGATAGAGTTCGCTAGCCGCTATACCGATGCCAAGATGGTGTGCATCACGGGTAGTAACGGCAAGACAACGACCACCAAACTCACTTACCACATCTTCAAGAAAGCTGGTCTGAATGTGGGTCTGGCTGGTAATGTCGGTCGTAGCTTGGCGTTGCAGGTGGCTACCGAGCATCATGACGTGTATGTCATCGAGTTGAGCAGTTTCCAGCTCGACAACATGTATGAATTCAAGGCCAATGTGGCTGTGCTGCTCAATATCACCCCCGACCACTTGGACCGCTATGACTACAAGATGGAGAACTATGCCGCAGCCAAGTTCCGCATCACGCGCAACCAGACTGACGAGGATTCCTTCATCTTCTGGAAGAATGACCCCATCATCGCCGAGCAGCTGCGCCATCACCATCTGGAGTCACGCCTGCTGAGCTTCACAGCCGACGATGACAGCCGCAATGCCGCATGGCTGCATGAGGGCACCCTCAATTTTGACGTGGACGGTGACCATTGGGATATTCCCCGCGAGCAGCTGTCACTCAAGGGTCTGCACAACGTCTATAACACGATGGCCGCAGGTCTGTCGGCACAGGTGTTTGATATCCGCAAGGATGTCATCCGTGAGGCCCTTGCCGACTTTGAGGCTGTGCCACATCGACTGGAGTATGTTGACACGGTTGCTGGTGTGCGCTACATCAACGACAGCAAGGCCACCAACGTTGATGCCTGCTGGTATGCGTTGGAGAGCGTCAACGAGCCCTGTGTGCTCATCCTGGGTGGTATAGACAAGGGTAATGATTATAGTCAGATTGAGCCACTGGTGAAGCAGAAGGTGACTGCCATCGTATGCTTAGGACTGGACAATGCCAAGCTGCATGCTTTCTTTGATGGCAAGGTGCCGGTTGTGACCGATGCCACCAGCATGACCGAGTGCATGGATAAGTGCCGTGCTCTGGCTCACGCCGGACATACCGTGCTGTTGTCGCCCTGCTGTGCCAGCTTTGACCTGTTCAATGGCATGGCCGACCGCGGTAACCAGTTCAAGGAGTGTGTCAAGAAATTTAAAGCCGAAGAATAATCCCATAAACGCTATTTTTTACTCATGTCTCAAAACGAAAAGCCGAATAAGTATAACGAGATCTCCAGGAAATATGGTGATCCGTGGATCTGGGGCATCTTCATCATGCTTGCAATTATCTCGATCATCGAGAGTTACAGTGCATCCAGTCGTGAAGTTGCCAAGGTCGGCTTATATGCCCCATTGATCAAGCAGTGTGTTTTCCTGGGAATTGGTGCGCTGATTGTAATCGGTTTGCTGCGTGTGAACTACAACAACGCCATGTTCCTCTATATTGCGGTGCCGATATTGGCACTATTTACCGTATTCAGCCTCGTGTATGTGATGAAGTTTGGTGACTTGATCAATGGTGCACGACGTTCCATGACCATCATCCGAGGGCTTCCGTCTATACAGCCTTCGGAGTTTGCCAAACTCTCCATTGTTACGCTACTGTCCTACATTTTCGCTAAGTCCCAGAAGAACCGTGACATCTCCGTGAAGGGCCTGGTTTGGGCGGCAGTGGTGGTTGCTGTCTATGGTGGACTCATGTTTAAGAGCGGTCTGACCAATGCGTTGTTGCTGGTCGCCATCAGTGGCTCAATGCTGCTCATCGGTGGCGCCAAGGCCAAGAAGATTGTGCTGATTATGGTGTTCTTCGGATTTATGGGCGGCGCATTCTTCATCATCAAGAGCCATAATGACGATCAAGAGCGGCGGTTTGCCGAGGTGCAGGCCTCCATGCCTGGAGCCGATAAAGAAGAGGTGGAGGAAATGGTGGCCAAATCCCAAGCCAAGGGAGATGTGAATCGCGGAGGCATGCGTATGGACCGTATCAAGAAATGGTGGCACAGCGATTCGCTCGTTTATAAACCCATTACGGCCGAGAACCAGCAGGAGATGTTCTCCCGCATGGCGCAGGCCAATGGTGGACTCTTCGGCGTCGGCGTGGGCCGCTCCCGTGAGTGTAGCCGCTTGCCGTTGGCCTTCAGCGACTATATTTTCTCGATTATTGTCGAGGAAACCGGATTCTTTGGCGGATTGTTTGTGCTGGCGCTCTACCTGTCCTTGTTGGGCAGGGCGGCGATGATTGTGGGTCGCAGCAAGCGTGTGTTGCCCTCGCTGCTGGTCATCGGTATGGCCTCATTCATCACCTTCCAGGCGCTGTTCCACATAGCCATCAACGTGGGTGTATTCCCGGTTTCGGGTCAGCCCTTGCCCCTCATCTCGATGGGTGGCTCGTCGATGATGGTCATCTGTGTCGCTTTTGGCGTGATGCTGAGTGTGAGCCGCACCATTGCCAATCAAGGAAATAAGAAAAACAAGGCTGAAGAGACCGTCGTAATCGAGGGCCTTGACGCCGAAAACCCAACTGAAATACCTCCTAAAAATGTCTGGAAATAGTAAACAAAAAATGAATGTGCTCGTCAGTGGCGGTGGCACGGGAGGACACATCTTCCCGGCTTTGTCCATTGCCAACGAGCTGCGTCGTCGCTACCCTGAGTCCAATATCCTGTTCGTGGGTGCCGAGGGCCGCATGGAAATGGAAAAAGTGCCCGCTGCGGGCTATAATATCGTCGGACTGCCAGTAAGTGGATTTGACCGCAAAAACCTGTTGCGAAATGTCAAGGTTATCGTTCGTCTGCTCAAGAGCATGAAACTGGCGCGTAAGATTCTCAAGGATTTCAAGCCGGTTATCGCTATCGGTGTCGGCGGCTATGCCAGTGGTCCGATGCTCAAGGCTGCCCAGAAACAAGGTATTCCCACCTTGTTACAGGAACAGAACTCCTATGCCGGAGTGACTAACAAACTGCTGGCTGCAAAGGCAGACTGCATCTGTGTCGCCTATGAGGGTATGGAACGCTTTTTCCCCAAGGAGAAGATTGTGCTCACAGGCAATCCCGTCAGGCGCAACCTGCTGGAGTGTGGCGCGACACCCGAACAAGCCCGTCAAGCTATGGGGGTTGACCCCAACAAGAAGACGATACTCATCATCGGTGGCAGCCTGGGAGCTCGCACGATCAACAACGCCATCATTGATGGTTTGGAAAGAATCGGTCAAGCCGATGGCGTGCAGGTCATCTGGCAGACGGGCAAGCTCTATGACCAGCAGTGTCGTGAAGCATTGGCTGCTTCGGGCGTGAAAAACGTGGTGCAGATGCCGTTTATCAGTAACATGGATATGGCCTATCGTGCAGCCGACTTGGTCGTGTCGCGTGCTGGTGCCAGCTCCATCTCCGAGTTGCAGTTGCTGGGCAAAGCTGCCATCCTGGTGCCCTCGCCAAATGTTGCCGAGGACCATCAGACCAAGAATGCGCTTGCCTTGGTCAACCGTGATGCCGCTATGATGGTGAGCGATGCTGATGCTGCTGCCAGCCTGGTGGACACGATGATTGCCACTGCGGGCGATGATGATCGCATCGAGAGCTTGGGAGCACATGTGTCTGAAATGGCACTGCGCGGTGCTGCCGAACACATCGTCGATGAGGTGGAAAAAATCGTCGGGCGATAGAATTTGCTGATTTTGAGAATCTATAAATAAAATAGGAAAGAGAAATGAAAAAGTTTGATTCACTATACTTTGTGGGAGCCGGCGGCATCGGAATGGCTGCTCTGGAGCGTTATTTTCTCGCACAGGGAAAGCGCGTGGCCGGCTATGACCGCACGCCCAGCGACTTGACACGAGCACTGGAGCAAGAGGGCGTTCACATTGACTACGACGAGGATCCCGCTCTCATCCCCGACTACTGCCGCGACCCCGAACGCACACTGGTGGTCTATACACCCGCTGTGCGTGATACTCATCAGGGACTGACCTATTTCCGTGAGCACGGCTTTGAGGTGCTCAAGCGGGCCGCTTTGTTGGGTGTCGTGACAGCTCACAGCAAGGGCTTGTGTTTTGCTGGCACTCACGGCAAGACCACCACATCGAGTATGGCAGCGCACATTCTGCACAGTTCAGGTATCGGGTGCAACGCCTTCTTGGGTGGTGTGTTGCGTAATTACGACAGCAATTTCCTGCTTTCGGCAACCAGCCCCTATTCCGTGATTGAGGCCGATGAGTTTGATCGTTCTTTCCATCACCTGCACCCCTACGTTGCGGTGGTGACTTCGACCGACCCCGACCATCTGGACATCTATGGTACCCCTGAGGCCTATTTGGAGGGTTTTGCCCATTTTACCGAGCTCATCCAGCCTGGCGGTGCTCTTATTATCCACACGGGATTGGCATTGAAACCACGGGTGGGTAAGGAGGTCAAGACCTATACTTATAGCCGTGATAACGGTGATTTTCATGCCGAGCGCATCCGCAAGGGCGAGGGTGAAATCACCTTTGACCTGGTGACGCCGTGGGAAACCATAAGGGATATCAGCCTGGGCGTTCCTGTTGATATCAACATCGAGAACGGTATTGCGGCGATGGCGGCTTGCCGTCTGATTGATGTGCCAGCTGACGCGATGCGTCAGGCCATGGCAACGTTCATGGGACCCAAGCGCCGTTTTGAGTTTTGGATCAAGGAGCAAGGCCCGCAGGGTAGGGTGATGATCGATGACTATGCCCACCATCCCGGTGAGCTGCGTGCAAGTATCTCGTCGGTACGCGATTTGTACCCCGGTCGCCGCTTGACAGTGATTTTCCAACCTCACCTGTACACACGCACGCGTGACTTTGCATCTGAATTTGCCGCAGCCTTGTCATTGGCCGACGAGGTGATCATGTTGCCTATCTACCCCGCACGTGAGGAACCCATACCTGGAGTAACGAGTGAAATGGTGCTTGAACAGGTCACAAGCACAAAAAAAATCATTTACTCGAAAGAAAATTTGATTAAGTCAATAAAATTGAGTAATTTTGACGTTTTATTGACAGCGGGTGCCGGCGATATCGCCAATCTGCTGCCTCAAATATGCGTTGAATACAAGAAGCAAAAGCGTTGAAGCGACTGATTCAAAATAGTATACTCCTTGTGATGGCGGTAGCGCTCATCGCAGGAATTCTGTGGGCTCGTTACAGGTCACAGGGCGAGGTGTGTGCATCGGTCAAAGTGGAAGTGATCAACGCCGACAGCACGTCGTTTGTTACGCCCGATGGCGTGCTCAGTGACCTTGAAAGCCAGGGTATGAATTTTGTTGGCAAGCGCATGGCCGACATTCATGCATCGGATGTTGAGGAAATCCTGGGCCACTCGCCCTACCTTGAGTTTGCCGACATCGTGAAGTGCCAGGACGGACTGTTACTGATTAGGGTGAGCCAGTTATTGCCTGTGTTGCGGGTGTTTGACGGCGAGAACTCCTACTATGTAAACCGGGCTGGCAAGCGCATGGATGCTTCGATTTATTATCATACCGATGTTCCGGTAGTACAGGGGCATTTCACCAATCGTTACCCAGCGACGAGGCTGTTGCCACTCATCGACTATGTTGAATCCGACTCCTTGTTGCATTCGTTGGTGTCGATGTATTGTATGCGTGACACTAACAATATCATTATTGTGCCGCAGATCAGTGGCCATGTTGTCAACATGGGCAATGCAACGGGGTTTGAGAATAAGTTCGCCAAGCTGCTGCTGTTCTATCGCGAGGTGATGCCCAAGCGAGGATGGAACACATTTGACACCATCTCGGTCAAGTGGGACCATCAGATCGTGGCAACGCGTCGGGTCAAAGCTGTAGTGCCGACCATCGAGTATGATCCCGAGGATGACGAGCAGGCTCCCGACATCAAGACGATGGACATGACCCTGCTGCCAACAGCCTCAAACGAAGGCGACAATGCTGCTAAGAAGGGCGACGATGCTACAGCATCAACCGACAACAGCAAGCAGGCTAAGTCAGACAAGGATAAGAAAAAAGGGTAATTAACAGTTTGAAAATAAAAAAGATATAAAACCAAAATTAAAATATACTTATCATTTTTATGGAAAAGAACCAATATATCGTAGCACTTGAAATCGGAAGCTCTAAAATCGTTGGAGCGATTGCCGAGAAGACGTCGGCTGGATACTTGAGCGTCAGGCACCTGCAGGAGGAACGGCACCTGAACAGCGTGCGATATGGCATTGTGCAGAATGTGGAGAACATGAAGAGTAGCATCAACCGCATTCTCAAGAACCTCGAAGGCATGATTGATGGACGTGTGACCCAGGTTTATCTCGGTGTCAGCGGCAGGTCACTGCACAGCATTGTCAGTGAAGTAAATCGTAGCGTCGGCTCGACCGAGGCCATCACCCGAGAACTCATTGATCGCATTATCAAGGATGCCACCAGTACCCCTATACGCAATTATGACACGGTCGATATCGTGCCCCGTGCCTATTATGTAGACAAGGTAGAGACCCCTAACCCCGTAGGCCAGTTTGGCTCGTCCATAAAAATTAAGGTCAACCTGATTGTGGCAAAGCCGTCTCTCAAGTTGAACCTCAACCGTCTGATGACATTTGGCATTCCTGCCAAGGATTATATCGTTACACCGCTGGCAGTAGCCGACCAGATTCTGAATGAAAGTGAACGTGAGCTGGGCTGTATGCTTGTTGACATGGGCGCCGAAACAACAACCGTGTCTATTTACAAGAACAAGTCGCTGATCTATCTCAACACGTTGCCCATGGGTGGACGTAACCTCACCCGCGATGTGATGATTGGCACCCAGGCAGTCGAGGACGTTGCCGAGAATGTCAAGAAAAATATCAACAACCCGCTTGACCCCGTCAATGCCGACAATGTAGTCATTGAGGGCGTGAATGCTCGCGAGGCGGCTAACTACATCAGTGCCCGCACTGGCGAAATCATCGCTAACGTCAACCAGCAGTTGGCCGATGCAGGCGTTTCCTCCGATGAAATTAAGAGCATTGTACTCATCGGTGGTTGTGCTCATCTGAACGGATTGAAGCAGAAACTTGAGGAGACCCTTAAGATCACAGTGCGTATGGGCCAGAATCCGCCGACGCTTAACATCCTCAACAGTGACATCAACCGTTTGGAATACATTGAGGTCTTCTCGCTGCTGGCAGCTGCAGCCGAGCGCATTGGGGAAGGTGAGACCTGTGTGGAACTCAACTCGACCAATGTCGGTCCCGAATTCGCTCCAAGGACTCCTGCTCCTACTCCCGAGGAGCCTGAGGAACCAAAGAAGCCTGGTAAGAAAAAACCCAAGCCTGGCAGCGGTAAATGGGCAGCGTGGAAGAAACACCTTGTCAATTTGATTTCTGAAGAAGACGAGGATTCCGAAGACGAGCAGTAATTTTTTCCCAATCACTAAAATAATATCAATCACAATATGGAAGAGAATAATATTCAGTTTGGTGGAGAGCCTATGACCCCAGGAGCAGGCCATGATATCCTGTCCACGCTGGACCAGAACTCGGGTTTCCAGGACAAGAACAAACCGATGACTATCATCAAGGTGATGGGTGTCGGCGGTGGCGGTAACAATGCCATCAACCACATGTATATGCAGAATATTGAGGGTGTTTCGTTTGTTGTCCTCAATACCGACAGGCAACAACTCAACGAGTCGCCTGTGCCTAACCGCGTCCTGTTGGGACCGAATACGACTCATGGCCTCGGTGCAGGTAACATCCCCGAGACGGCACGCCGTGCTGCCGAGGAGAGCGAAGCCGAGATCGCAGCCCTCTTTGATGATGACACCAAGATGGTGTTTATCACCGCTGGTATGGGTGGCGGTACCGGTACTGGTGCTGCTCCCGTTGTGGCACGCATCGCCCATGAGAAAGGCGTCCTCACCATCGGTATCGTGACGATTCCTTTCCTCTTTGAGGGACCGCGCAAGATTCTCAAGGCGCTTGACGGTGCCGACGAGATGGGCAAGTATGTCGATGCCCTGCTCATCATCAACAACCAGCGTCTGACCGAGATCTACAAGGATCTGGACTTCACTAACGCCTTCGGTAAGGCCGATGATACCTTGACCATCGCTGCCCGCAGCATCAGTGACCTGATTACGGTCAAGGGTAAGATCAATCTGGACTTCAACGATGTGAACACGACCCTGCGCAATGGTGGTCCTGCCATCATCAGCTCGGGTTACGGTACAGGCGAGCGCCGTGTGACCAAGGCCATCGGCAATGCCCTTGAGTCTCCGTTACTCAAAAACCGTGACGTCTATGGTTCCCGTAAGATCTTGATGAACTTCTACTATAATCCTGAAAGTGAATCTCCGCTGTTGATGGAAGAGATGAACGAGATTCAGGAGTTCATGGCCAACTTTGACCAGGAGGTCGATGTGATCTGGGGTATGGCATTTGATAACTCGCTTGCCGATCAGATCAAGGTGACTGTGCTTGCTTCGGGTTTCAACGTGTCATTGGACAAGGAGGCGCCCGTTTCGACGGTTTCATCCACCAGGCGCGAGCCTGTTGCTGCTGAGTCCCCCAGGATGAGAGATGACGAACGTCTGAAGGAAGAGTATGGTGTCAAGGCCGTCACTGAAATTACGCTCAATCAGCTGCGTGCACGCTACTATGTGTTCACACCCGATCAGTATGACGATGATGATATCATCGACATGTTCGAGAAGACGCCGACCTACAAGCGTAAATCCGATTTCCGCAACCAGATCAAGGAACGCCAGCAGGCTGCCGAGAGCCAGGAGAAACCCGTCGAGGTACCCAAGAGCACCAGGCGCACCGTTAGCGGTGATTCCCAGACGATTGACTTCGGTGAATAACTAAGCGATTGGGAGGTTTTTGCTATGAGTATTTTTGAACAAGTCAACAATGGCATCAAGGAGGCCATGAAGGCTCATGACAAGGGTAGGCTTGAGGCTCTCAGGGGCATTAAGGCCGAATTCCTGATCATCAAGACCGCGCCAGGCAATAATGGCGAGGTGAGCGACGAGAATGCCTTGAAAGTGCTCGTGCGTATGGCCAAACAGCGCAAAGAAAGTGCTCAGATTTACATCGACCAGAACCGTCAGGATCTGGCCGATGTGGAGCTGTTGCAGGCATCGGTCATCGAGGAGTTCCTGCCCAAGCAGATGACTGACGAGGAGCTCACGGTACACATTACCGCCATCATCAGCCAGGTGGGAGCCACCAGCATGAAGGATATGGGCAAGGTGATGGGTATTGCCACCAAGCAGCTTGCCGGGCGTGCCGAGGGCCGTGCCATCAGCGCCAAGGTAAAAGAACTCCTGTCGACCAACAACTGAAAAAACGAAAAACAAGGGATATAGAAATCAGAAACTGAAAAATGCTGACATTACAATTGATTAACCAGGATCCCGAGGATGTGATTCGCCGTCTTGCTATCAAGCAGTTCGACGCTCATGAGCCTATCATGCGCATCGTGGAACTGGACAAGCAGCGCCGTGCACTGCAGAAACAACGCGACGACAACGCCGCTGTGCTCAATAAAATGGCTGCCCAGATCGGTGCCCTCATGAAGCAGGGTAACCGTGACGAGGCCGAGAACGTCAAGTCTCAGGTGGCTGCCCTCAAGACCGCCAACAAGGAGATTGACGATAACCTCACCGCCGCTCAGGACGAGATCAACCAGATTCTCTTGAGCATACCCAATGTTCCCTACAGTGGTGTGCCCGAGGGCCGTACTGCCGAGGACAATATTGTTGAAAAGACTGGTGGCAAGATGCCCGAACTGCCCGAGGATGCTCTGCCTCACTGGGATCTGGCCAAGAAGTATAACCTGATTGACTTTGACCTGGGTGTCAAGATCACGGGTGCTGGCTTCCCCGTCTATGTGGGCAAGGGAGCACGCTTGCAGCGCGCGCTCATCCAGTTCTTCCTCGATGAGGCCGGCAAGGCTGGCTATCTCGAGATTGAACCGCCTCTCGTGGTCAACGAGGCCTCTGGCCTGGGCACGGGACAGCTGCCCGACAAGGAGGGTCAGATGTACCACTGCCAGGTAGACAACTTCTACCTCATCCCCACAGCCGAGGTGCCTGTGACCAACATGTATCGTGACGTGATTATCCCGCAGGAGGAACTGCCCAAGAAGAATTGTGCCTATTCAGCATGCTTCCGCCGCGAGGCTGGTTCCTATGGTAAGGATGTTCGTGGCTTGAACCGCCTGCACCAGTTCGACAAGGTCGAGATCGTGCGCATCGAGAAGCCCGAGAACTCCTATGCCGCCCTTGAGGAGATGAAGGACCATGTTCAGGGTCTGCTCGAGAAGCTGGAACTGCCGTGGCACATCCTGCGCTTGTGCGGTGGTGACATGAGCTTCACCAGTGCCATCACCTTCGACTTCGAGGTATGGTCAGCAGCCCAGCAGCGTTGGCTGGAGGTGAGCAGCGTCTCCAACTTCGAGACCTATCAGGCCAACCGCCTCAAGTGCCGCTACCGTGGCGACGACAAGAAGACCCATCTGTGCCACACCCTCAACGGCTCAGCACTCGCTCTGCCGCGCATCGTGGCCGCCCTGCTCGAGAACAACCAGACGCCCGAGGGCATCCGCATCCCCGCTGCCCTGCAGCGTTACACGGGATTCGATATCATCGACTAACAAGAAACAAGCTTTAGGCTTTAGGTAATAGGCTTTAGGAGAATTCAACACTTGAAGCCTAGAACCTAAAGCCTAATATGTAAAGCCTGATACCTGGCATGAAACGACTGGCCTGGCTCGATTACATGAAGTTCATCGCGATGTTTCTCGTGGTGATTTATCACACGCCCCCGCGTTATGACACCGCCCATGAGGTAGCCCTGTTCAACATGGGAGCGCCGGTGTTCTTCTTTGCAGCGGGTTACCTGTTCAATATCGCTAGGCAGAAGGATTTCTTTACTTTTTTGCGGCACCGTGCGCGTCAACTGTTGGTGCCTTACACCACTTTCTTCGTCATTTTCTATGCACTGTGGCTTGTCGTCGGTCGACGCATGGCAGGTCCTGAGGAGATGACGATTGACACACTCACCCCTGTGTGGCAATTCGTTCAAGGAACACCCGATGTGGTGCTAGGCCCCTTCTGGTTCCTTGCTGCCCTGTTCACTATGCAGGTCATTTATTACCCGATAAGAAAATACCTGAGCGGCTACTGGCCGCTGGTGGCAGCATTGTTGTTGAGCCTCTCCCTCTTTATTTTGCCAGATGTGCCTTACTTCCGCTACTGGAATCTCGACCGCGCCTTGCTTTACATGCCCCTCTACGCCCTGGGCAACTGTTGTCACCCGCTGGTGGACAAGTTTGATTTCTCGTCGGTCGGCCGTTCCCTATTATGGCTATTGTTGGCAACGGTGGGATTGGGCTTTCTTATTGTCGCGCCGTTGACGATTGACCGTGCTGTGGCCTATGTCCTCGCCCCTGAGGCCGTCATCCTCGTGTTGCCGCTATATACCGCCATCTGCAAGTGGCTCGAACAGCTTAACGTGGGCTCAAGTATCGCACGTAATGTTGCCATCACCGGCATCACCTACCTTGCGTTGCAGAACTATCTCATCGGCGTCATCAAGATGCTGGTGACCAAGTTCGCTGGCCCCAATATCCTCGATGACAACATCCTGATGAAGGTATCCATAGCCATCGTCGTGATGATTATCCTCTATCCTCTGGCCCTTTTCATTGACCGCTACCTCCCCTGGCTCCTCGGCAAGTCCCGCAAAGCCTAAATGACCATGAACGGTCAAAATTATTCATGAATAATTTATGGACATTCGTGTTATTTATTCTCTGGTGTTGTACGTGTTATTTGACAGGCAGGATGATTATTTGCATTTTTGTGTTTGACTTGCACAATTTTCACTACCTTTGCAGTTTGTAACGATAGAACGAAAAAAGATATAGAGACAATGAATGTACTGGAATTAAGCGAACAAGAGATTATCCGCCGCAATAGTTTGGAGCAGCTCAAGGCAATGGGCATCAACCCTTATCCTGCCGACGAGTATGTGGTGAATGCCTATAGCGATGATATCATTGCCAACTTCAGCGATGATGCTGAGCCTCGTCAGGTGAGCATCGCTGGCCGAATGATGAACCGTCGCATCATGGGCAAGGCGTCATTCTTTGAACTGCAGGACTCGCGTGGCCGCGTGCAGGTCTATGTGAGCCGCGACGACCTGTGCCCTGACGAAAACAAGGACTTGTATAACACTGTCTTCAAGAAATTGCTTGACATGGGCGACTTCGTCGGTGTACAGGGCTATGTCTTCCGCACTCAGACGGGCGAAATCAGCGTCCACGCCCAGTCGCTCAAGCTGCTGAGCAAGTCGTTGAAGCCGCTGCCCGTGGTGAAGGTGAAGGACGGTGTGACCTACGACGCCTTTGAGGATCCTGAGTTGCGTTATCGTCAGCGCTATGTGGACCTGGTGGTCAATGCTGGCGTAAAGGATACTTTCTTGAAACGCGCTCTGGTGGTGAAGACCATGCGCCAGATGCTTGATGATGCCGGCTACACCGAGGTCGAGACTCCGACCTTGCAGGCCATTGCCGGTGGTGCCACCGCCCGTCCGTTCATCACTCACTTCAATGCGTTGAACATTCCCATGTACATGCGCATTGCTACCGAGCTCTACCTCAAGCGCTTGATCGTTGGTGGCTTCGAGGGCGTGTACGAGATCGGTAAGAACTTCCGCAACGAGGGTATGGACCGCAACCACAATCCCGAGTTCACCTGCATGGAACTGTATGTTCAGTACAAGGACTATAATTGGATGATGTCATTCACCGAGCAGTTGCTTGAGACAATCTGCGTCGCTGTCAACGGCAAGCCCGAGACCGAGATTGATGGTCAGGTCATCAGCTTCAAAGCTCCTTATCGCCGTCTGCCCATCCTTGAGGCCATCAAGGAGAAGACGGGCTTTGACCTGGAGGGAAAGACCGAGGAGGAAATCCGCGAGGTTTGCAAGCAGTTGAAGCTTGAGATCGATGACACGATGGGCAAGGGTAAACTGATCGACGAAATCTTCGGCGAGTTCTGTGAAGGCACATTCATCCAGCCGACGTTCATCATCGACTATCCCGTTGAGATGTCACCGCTGACCAAGATGCACCGCAGCAAGCCCGGCCTGACCGAACGCTTTGAACTCATGGTCAATGGCAAGGAACTGGCAAACGCCTACAGCGAGCTGAACGATCCCATCGATCAGGAGGAGCGCTTCAAGGAGCAGATGCGTCTGGCCGATAAGGGCGATGACGAAGCAATGGTCATTGACCAAGACTTCCTGCGTGCCCTGCAGTACGGTATGCCGCCCACGAGTGGTATCGGCATCGGCATTGACCGTTTGGTGATGCTCATGACAGGCAACAGCTATATCCAGGATGTGCTCCTCTTCCCGCAGATGCGTCCCGAGAAGGTGCCTGCCCGCGACAAGGTCGAGGCTTTTACCGCCCTTGGCATCCCCGAGGAATGGGTTGCTCCTATCCAGAAGGCTGGCTTCCTCACCGTCGCCGCTCTTGGCGCTCTCGAGAAGCCCGGCAAGCTCTTCCAGGATCTACTGGACATCAACAAGAAATACAAGCTTGGCTTCAAGGTTCCCGTCGTGGACGAGGTCAAGAAATGGGTAGAGGCCGCTGCTAGCCAGCAGCAATAATTCTTTACGAATTATTCGTCATCATGTTAAGGGCAGAATTCCGCATCAGTTGTGGTGTTCTGCCCTTGACATTTGTGAATTTGCAATTTTTAAGACACTTTAATATGATCATATAAGGGATAAAAAGCTCATTTCTCATTATTATTTTATACCTTTGGCATTTGATTCAATGGGCTTTATGTGAAAATTCCACATATCTAGCCGAAAAATGAGCGTTTTGATAAAATTGAGATTACTAAACTAAGAGGATATGTCAAAAAAATATTTGTTATTGGTCGCGCTTATCGTGATGGCTGCGATTTGTGCCAGTGCCACCACATGGAAGATGCATGACTACTATGTGACTTCAAAGATTCAGAACATCTTTGACGCTGGTGACAAAGTGTATTACCTGAACAGTGGTCATCTTTTCATGTTTGATAAGTCAACAGGTGTCACCGAAGCGCTAAATAAGCAGAATCTCCTGTCTGACGGCCAGATCTCGCAGATTTATTATGATTGGGAGAATCAGTTGCTCTTTGTGGCATACGCTAATTCCAATATTGATGTTATCAATAATGACGGCAAGGTGAAAAACATTGCCAGTCTCAAGAACAGGGTCTCGACCGTTCAGAATTATGACTTGAATGCTGGAGTACTTAGCTCATATGCTACTAAAGGTATTAGGGATATTACCTTTGCTAATGGTACTGCTTATGTAGCTGTCGGTTATGGCTTTTTCATGATTGACGAGAGCACCCTCAGAATTACCAAGAACTACCAGTTTACAAGGACAATCTGTGTCAATTCAGTGTCGCTGGTCGGCGAGACTTTGATGATATTCTCCAACGGAAGGTGCTACTATGGTGCCCCTGGTGACCCGGAACCTACTCAGAACTACCAGAGCATCTCCGGCTCGTTTAGCGATGCCAAGTCCTATCCCATTAACGACCATTCGGTGTTTGTCTATGGCGTGTCGGCTGGTGTCTTGAAACTTGACATCTCTTCAGGAACGCCAAAGTTGACCACGATATTGGGTAGCAAGCCGACAAGTATTCAGAAATCTCATGATGGCTTTATCGGTAACTATGCTGGCTCAGCCTACTATTACTCCTTCAACGGGAATGGTGAAAGCCCAGTCAAGGAGACTACTGTCATCACATGTGCAAGCTCCGACCCCCTTGGTGACGGTACAGTCTGGTACACCGATGCCAACGGACTTCACATTAAGGGCAGCACCGTCTATTATAAAAAGAATTCTTTGACTTTCGACTCGCCTTATTGGTTGGCCTATAATGGTGTATTAAATAAGCTTTATGTTGGCAACTCAGCTCCCAACAAAGTGACTAATATGAATGATATCTCATTGGCTAATGCCATCAATACTTTCGATGGTGTTAACTGGTCAGATGTTTCTTATACAGCAAAGGGTGCTGGATATGATATTGTTTTCAATCCGTTAGATCCTCATACCTATTTGCGTACTGGTTGGCAGACAGGCATTGCTAAAGTGACTGATGATGTCAAGAAAATGAGTTACACTAACAGCAATTCGTTGATAGGTTCCTATAAACCTTATCCAGCCTTTGATAAATACGGTAACCTGTGGGTTGTGAGCTCTTATAAAGCTGCCGCTAATCCGTGTACCGTTTTGCCGAAGGATAAGGTTGCTAGTAATACGGTTGCTAAGACAGATTGGTTTATGCCTACTGGATTAGAGGGATTGAATACCGGATCTATGCAGTCATCACGTTTTATTGTTTCTAAAAAGAACAATTACAAGATTTTTAGTGATTGCGATTTTCCTGACGGTGCCGTTACGGGTCATGTGTTGTGCTGGGATAACGGTAATGAAGATCCCACCGTTGATACCTATCGGTTTGTCAGTGTCATCAATTTCATCGACCAGGATAATAGGTTACTCAAGTGGGATTACCTCAAATGCATTGTAGAGGATCGTGATGGTCTTATCTGGATTGGTCATGAGGCTGGCTTGTTTATAGTTGATCCTGATGTCTTGTTCGATGAGCTGCCTCGTGTTACCCGCCCCTTTGTGACCAAGTTCAACGAGGGACAGGGTGTCTTGTGTGATAGCTACATTGTGTATGACATCGGTGTTGACCATGACAACAGCAAGTGGATTGCTACCAATAACGGTCTTTACTATACGTCACCTGACGGAACGGAGGTTTATAACCACTTTAATCTTTCCAATAGTGATATTCCCAGTAACATCGTTTACAGTGTAGAGTGTGACACGATCAACGATTGCATTTACATCGTTACCGACAACGGCTTTGCCGAGTATATTCCTCATGGTGATGCTGCTGCCTTGAACTTTGATAATGTTTTCGTTTTCCCCAATCCAGTTGAGCCTGATTTCACGGGTATGATTAAGATTTCCAATCTCATGGATAATTCCTATGTGTCGGTAACTGACAGCAATGGAACCATTGTGGCTCAGTTCGGTCCCGTGATAGGTTGCGCTCTGTGGGATGGCAGTGGCGCTGATGGCGAACGTGTGCCGACAGGTGTTTACAACATCTATGCGGCTCAGGGTAGCCAGCCGGCTATAACCGGCACGCCCCTAACCACTGTGTTGGTCATTAAGTAAATATTGGTTGCAAAACCAACAGGTTCACGTTGGCAAGCAGCTATCATTCATTGAGTATTATTTGTCAAAAAATTAAGGGCAGAATTCCGCATCAGTTGTGGTGTTCTGCCCTTGACTGTTGTGATTTTGCAATTTTTAAGACACTTTATGTCATCATATTAAAGAGAAAAAAGCCCATTTTCTCGTTATTATTTTATACCTTTGGCATTTGATTCAGTGGGTTTTGTGTGATTTTTTCACTCATCTTACTGATAATGAGTGTGTTAATAATTTTGGAAATTAATATTAAACTAAGTAGATATGCTCAAAAAACATTTATTATTAGTCATGCTTCTTGTGATGACAGCCTTCTGTGTCGATGCCAGCACATGGAAGATGCATGACTACTATGTGACTTCAAAGATTCAGAACATCTTTGATACAGGCGACAAGGTCTATTACCTTAACAGTAACCACCTCTTCAGATTTGATAAGACAACAGGTGTTACTGATGCCTTGAACAAGCAGAATCTCCTGTCTGATTCTCAGATTTCACAGATTTACTATGATTGGGAGAATCAGTTGCTTTTCGTTGCCTATGCCAATTCTAATATTGATGTTATCAACAACGAGGGCAAGGTGACCAACATCCCTAACCTGAAGAACAGGGTCACTACTGTGCAGAATTATTCCCTGTCTGCTGGTGAACTTAGTGACTATGCCACTAAAGGCATTAGGGACATCACCTTTGGAAATGATACCGCTTACGTGGCCGTCGGCTATGGATTTTTCATGATTGATGAGAATACACTTAGGGTGGTAAGGAACTACCAGTTTACAAGGACAATCTGTGTCAATTCTGTGTCTCTTGTCGGTGAAACTTTGATGATTTTCTCCAATGGCAGGTGCTACTATGGTGAACCTGGCGACCCCGATCCCACAAAGAACTATCAGAGCATTACTGGTTCATTTTCTGGTGCAAAGTCCTATCTGATTAACGACCACTCTATCTTTGTCTATGGCGTATCGGCTGGCACCTTGAAATTTGATATTTCATCAGGAACGCCAGTATCTACTACTTTGTTGAGCTATAAAGCAACCAACATTCAGAAGACCACTACAGGTTTTATTGCCAATTTTGCAGGTGCAGCCTACTACTACTCGTTTAATCAGGATGGTGAGAGCCCTACCAAGGAGGCCACCGTTATTACGTGTGCAAGTTCCAACCCCTTGGCCGATGGTACCGTCTGGGTAGTTGATGCAAATGGATTGCATATCAAGGGCAGCACAACTTATTATAAAAAGAACTCATTAACCTTTGACTCTCCCTATTGGTTGAAATACAATGGTGTTCTGAACAAGTTATATGTTGGAGCTTCAGGTCCGAATAAGGTGACGGTTACTAGTACGACTGTGAACAACTACATTAATACTTATAATGGTGTGAACTGGTCAAATGCTACTGCATATACTGCAAAGGGAGCGGGATATGACTTCGTGTTTGATCCCAATGACCCGCACACCTATTTCCGAACAAGTTGGGCTGTTGGTATTTTCAAAGTAACTGATGATGTTAGGAAACTGACTTATACAACCAGCAATTCATTGATTGGAATGTATAAACCTCAACCGGCATTTGATAATTATGGTAACCTGTGGGTAGTAAGCGCTCTTAACGCTGCTGCTAATCCCTGTACCGTTTTGCCCAAGGACAAGGTGGCCAGCAATACTGTAGCTAAAACGGACTGGTTCAAACCCAGCGGATTGACAGGTCTTAACACAGGTTCAATCCAGCGTTCTCGTTTCATTGTTTCCCACAAGAACAATTATAAGATTTTCAGTGACTGCGACTATCCTTCTGGAGCAGTGGTTGGTCATGTGTTGTGCTGGGACAACGGTAATGAGGATCCCACCGTCGACACCTATCGGTTTGCCAGTGTCATCAACTTTGTTGATCAAGATAACAGGTTAATCAAGTGGGATAACCTTTTCGGCATTGAGGAAGATAGGGATGGCCTCATTTGGATTGGATTTAACTCTGGCTTGTTTGTCGTAGATCCCGATGTCTTGTTTGATGAGCTGCCTCGTGTTACCCGTCCTTATGTTTCCAAGTTCGTTGAGGGTCAGGGTTACTTGTGTGACAGCTATATTGTCTATGACATCGGTGTTGACCGCGACAATAATAAGTGGATTGCTACTAATAACGGCCTTTATTATTCATCGGCTGATGGCAGTGAGGTGTTTAACCACTTCACCCCTTCCAACAGTGATATCCCCAGTAATGTCGTTTACAGTGTTGAGTGTGACACGATCAACGACCGTATCTACATCGTTACCGATAACGGCTTTGCCGAGTATGTGCCTGAAGGTGACGCTGCAGCGCTGAATTTTGATAATGTCTATGCTTTCCCCGATCCTGTTGAGCCTGATTTCACGGGCATGGTCAAGATTGCCAACCTCATGGATAACTCCTATGTAACGGTGACCGACCGCAATGGAACCGTGGTAGCACAGTTTGGTCCCGTGATGGGTTCTGCGCTGTGGGATGGCAGCGGCGCCGATGGTGAGCGAGTGCCGACGGGTGTATATAACATCTATGCTGCACAGGGCAGCTACCCCGTTACTACAGGCACACCTCATGCGACTGTGAAAATTATCAAGTAACGGGCTGTTACTTTTAGTTTCTAGCACTTAGCTGTTAGCCTTTAGTCTTTTGCTGTTAGCGGGTGGCTTGATGCCTCCAAATGCTAAAAGCTAATGGCTAAAGTCTAACAGCTAATTTCAATATTACGATGCTGTTTAACTCGTTCACATTCATGATCTTCTTGCCAGTAGTGTTCCTGCTCTACTGGTTTGTGTTCAAGAGGCTGAGCTGGCAGAACCTCCTCATCCTCGTGGCGAGTTATGTCTTTTATGGTTGGTGGGACTGGCGTTTCCTCATTCTCATCGTCATTACATCGGCAAGCAGTTTCTTGAGCGGTCTGCTCATCAAGCGCTATGAAGGTCAGCGACCTGTTCAGAAGGCTGTGAGTGCTGCCAACATCGTATTGAATCTGGGCATATTGGCTGTCTTCAAGTATTTTAATTTCTTCGTTGACAGTTTTGCCTCCATGCTGTCGGTGTTTGGCGTTGCGGTGGACTGGCCCACGATGCACATCATTCTGCCTGTCGGCATCAGCTTTTACACCTTCCAGGCGTTGAGCTACTCGATAGACGTGTATGCCCGCAGGATTGAGCCTACACGTGATCCTATCGCCTTCTTCTCGTTTATCAGCTTTTTCCCGCAACTGGTAGCTGGCCCCATTGAGCGAGCCACCAATCTCTTGCCGCAGATGCAGCGTGAGCGCACCTTTGACTATGCCACCGCTGTTGATGGCCTGCGTCAGATGCTGTGGGGCTTCTTCAAGAAACTCATCATTGCCGACGGTTGTGCCGAGGTAGTCAACAAGTTATGGGATGGAATAGACGACGCTACGGGGTTGATGCTCCTTATCGCTTCGTTACTGTTCACCTTCCAGATCTATGCCGATTTCTCGGGCTACAGCGACATCGCCATCGGTTGTGCCAAGTTGTTTGGATTCCGCTTGACTACCAACTTCAAGGTGCCTTATTTCTCTCGCAACGTTCGAGAGTTCTGGCGCCGTTGGCACGTCACATTGATGAACTGGTTCACCCAGTATGTCTATTTCCCACTTGGTGGCAGCCGTCGAGGCCGTGTCAGGACGATACTTAACACCCTCGTCGTTTTTGCCTTGAGCGGACTGTGGCATGGCGCCGACTGGACCTTTGTCTTGTGGGGCTTGTATCACGCTTTGCTCTTCATCCCATTGGTGTTGCTCGGAGCAAGCAAGTACAAGGATACCGTTGCCCATGGCAAGTTGTTGCCCTCAGGCAGGGAGTTCCTGTCAATGCTGGTGACCTTCCTGCTCGTTAACTTTGGGTGGGTGCTGTTTCGTGCCCCGGATTTCGCTTCCTTTGCGGCCTTCACGTCACGGCTGTTCTCATCATCGCTATTCAGTCTTCATGGCTTGACGATGCAGATGGCGAGGATGCTCTTGTGGTGTGCCGCGCTCTTGCTTGTCGAGTGGTTCCAGCGCGAGCGTGAACACGTGCTACAGATTGATGGTTACCGCATCTTCTCTACTCAGGTATCTCGTCTGCTGCTCTATGCGCTGCTTGTGAGTCTTATCTTCTACTTCGCCGGCCAGGTGCAGACGTTTATCTATTTCCAGTTCTAAGCGTGCGTGTCATGAAGAAGTTTCTTATCAAGATATCCTACACCGTGTTGCCCGTCTGGCTTCTGCTCGTCGGGATGGTGGTCTATCTGTGGGCGACCAATGACAATTCGGGCGACTTGATGCGATTGGGACTGATAGACGGAGGCTCGGAATACACCGATTCCATCCTGAATACCGATGTGCTGCACGATTTCTATCATCAGAGTTTGGATGATGACAGCTTGATGCGGTTGGACACTTGTGATGTGGTGGTTATCGGTGACTCTTTCTCGCATGGCGGTGGAGTGAGCAAGACTTGTGACTTTGTGAATTATCTTGCCCATGACGGAAATCTCAAGGTCACCTTATTCACGCCGGGTGGAGATGCACAAGCCAGTCCGGTACAGATGGCATTTGATGCGTTGAATTTGGGCGTGATTGATTCCACTCATGTCAAGAACCTCGTTGTTCAGGAGGTGGAACGCTATCTGGTTAGTCGTCACGGCGGCTTTGTCAATAACAACACCTCATTACCACGTCCCCAAGCGTCACAACAGGCGGCTGAGAAGCCTAAGGACTCTAGTCCGCTGTTGCGTGTCAAGGACTACGTGTTCTATCACCTCTTTGGAAAGAATCCCATCTACACTGCACGGCTCTCGCGCCCCATGTTTGGTGGCAAGCAGCCCGACATGCTCTATTTCTATAAGGATGATGTAAATATGGGGTTTGACCTCTCTGCCGACCAGCAACAGGCCATTGTTTACAGTTATCGGCAGTTGATTAACTTGGCGAGGGAAAAGGGGGTGAACCTCGTCCTGCTTATAGCCTGTGACAAGTATGACCTGTACCAGGATTTCATCATCGATAACCCTTATCCGACCAAGACCCTCAACGAGGACCTCGAGCAGTGGATGGCTCCCGAGATAGACCGTTTTGTCTTCGCTAAGCGGGTACTTCTTCCCTTTGTCGAGCAGGGTGTAAAGGATGTCTATTTGTTCAACGACACGCATTGGTCGCCAGCCTCGTCGCGTCTCATCGCCGCCGAAATCATCCCTAAACTCAAATGATTGACCTCAACTCTCCAGAATTTTACACCATCGCCTTTGTCGTGGCGATGGCAATGCTGGCGTTTTTCTTCGGGCACCGCGAGAAGAGACCGCCAAGCACTTACATCGTCCAACTCGCCACGACTCCTGTAGAGAAAGAGGAAACAACCGACCAATCTAAGCCCTCCCAAGGCGAATGTCATCAGAATAGTCAGTTGTTGGCCGACGAAGAAGAGATAGAGGATTTACTTATCATGGAGCCATTGAGCGGTGGCCGTATACAAGTGAGCAGGACAGGACTGTCCTTGGGCGACGAGGAGACCATCAATCTGGTCATCACTGTTCAGGAGGAACAATGTACCATTATTGAGAAGAAAGGTATCAAGCGTCGTAGAGCCATACCCCAACCTGTCACTGGCGAAGCAACGCTCAAGTGTCTGCGTCTCGGCACCAAGTACCGCGTCCGCTACGAGAGTCAGTTGACCAGCGCCTGGGCCTCATTCACCCTCGACACCACCAGCCCCATCCCCACCAATATCTCACTCAAGTACTGAAGACTTAAAGCCTTTGATATCGTCATCCACCACCATCCAATCACACGAATGCCCACGAATAGACCATAAATTAAAATCATTCACGACCCATTCATGGACATTCGTGTTTTTTCAAACTGGTTTAATTCGTTTAATTCGCCGACGGTTTTTCTAGAGGATTCTTGTTCTGGACGCGTATCGCCTTTAGGCGATGAGCGAGTTGATGGTCGCGCTTGATAAGCAGGTAGCGACGGCCGTAGAGGGAGAGGGTCACCCACTTGCTGGTTGTGACGGTGGTGTCGGTGTAGCGGTTCATGCGGCGGGCGATGGGGCGGAAGACGAACGGGATGTCGCTGAAGTCGTTAGGCTCCAACAGGAAATCCACTTGCTTGATCACCGCGTCGTCCTTGATGCGTTGCACATAGAATTCGTAGGGTGTGTCCAGACTCAGCGAGTCGTGACGTTCAGGCTGTGCCCTCAGCTCATCGAGGAAGGCCTGAGGCAGGAAGACCAGCGAGTCTCGGTGATAGGTCGCGGCGATGCTGGCGGGCCAGCCATGCGGGTCGTAGTTCATGGCATTGACGGTGCTGTCGAGTGACAACATGGTGCAGATATGGGACGAGAAAAAGCCTGCATCGTGTTCGCGGGTGCCGATGATGCCGTCGGTGGTACGCTCAATCTGGGAAATGAGTCGTTGTGACTCCTGCCATGAGGCGATAGTGTGTCGCAACAGCAAGGCATAGAAAGCAATCAACCCTATCGTCAGCACAATATTGCACAAGCGTTGTAGGGCCTCGCCTTGGCGTGGCCGCTTCCCTTCGGTGACGCAAGAAATGGATTGTCTCCCCTTGGAGACGCAAGATTTTGCGTCTCTACAATGATCTCCCCAACACTCGGCGAGCAGGCGCAACAGGTAAATCATGGCAAACAGTTCCAGTCCGAAGGCTGTGCGCGAGGACTCCAGTCCCGAGGTGAAGACGATGCCCAGCGACAAGAACATGGCCAGTATTAGGTAGCTGTTGTGTTTGATGACTTGCTTGGCGACGTCGCGACGTGTGAACCAGGCGATGACAGTGGCGAGCAGAGCGAGATAGATGATTCTGAGTTTTGCCAGCACGACAAAGCCCGTGATGACCTTTAGTCCCAAAATCGAGGGCGTCAAGCCGCCGCCCATTCCCGAACGGGCGATAGTGCCAGGCGCCAGTGCAATCACGCAGCCGCCCGCCAGATAGGCCAGCGCCAGCCACAGTCCCTGCACACGACCGCGGTTTTTCTTGATGGAAAACAGGTTGATGAGTACTAGTGAGGCTGCGAGGGGTAGGGTGATACCTTCGTGGGTCCATCCAAGCAGGAACGCGACCAATAGCATAGGCAGCAGACTCCTGTCCATCGCCCGCTCGCGTCGTTTTTCATAGATCAGGAGGAACCCCAGTGCTGCTGTTGCACTCCACAGGTAGTTGATGCTGCCGGTCATCCACAGGAAGGTGTCCTTGAACCGCGGCATCAGCAACACCAGCACAAGTATCACCAATGTAGAGACGCAAAATCTTGCGTCTCCTTCCAGCTTTGTGCTACTATTCGTTTGTCTCTTAAGCAGGAAAATGAACGTACAGAAGACAATGACATTAAACAGGTTGAAAACCGTTTTCCCCAACAGGCCAGTGAACAGTTGCACGAGGAAATGCACGATGCTGCGCCCGTTCACCGAAGTGTAATGGTCCACCTGCGAGGCAACGATGTCCCCGATGCTCCCGATAGGGTGGTCATAATCGACTGCCCCGCCCTCAAACATGAACTTATAGACAAAGTCGTCATGATACAGCGGTGTCAAGAAATTCAGCACCCCATACGCCACCGCAATAATGGCCATCATGATGATGCCACTGTTGCCATTGTACAGAGGAGTCCTATTGCAGCCCGAATCCCGCTGTTCAGTCATTTTGCTTTACAGGATATTGATTGAGATGCGCTTGCCCAAGCCAGCGAAGATGCGGAAGAGGGTGGACAACTGAACATCTGCTCGGCCGTTTTCAATTTTTGAAATATAGCTTTTCTTGGTGCCGATTTTTTCAGCTAATTGTTCTTGGGTTAGTCCAGCCAAGCGGCGTTGTTCCTTCAGGCTCTCAGCCAAGCAAAAAGCGTTAGCTTCGGTCTCAAATGCTTCCCTTTCGTCGGTACCACGTTCGCCATACTCGGCATTGAGCAATTCATCAAAGGTCTCGCTCTGCATGATAGCTTCTTTCTTTTTCTTATCCATGTCTATCCTTTTTTGCTGTTATCATATTCTTTTTTAATCGCTTCAGCCCGTTTAATCTGATTCTTTGGTGTCTTCTGGGTTTTCTTTTGGAATCCATGAAATAATATCACCAAAGCACCTCCATCTAAACAACAGAAGATGCGGAAAATGTTGCCATTGGCTTCAACTCTGATCTCATAAATGCCGTCAGTGCCTTCAATGAATTTGAAGAACTTTACGGGAACAACCTTTTGGGTTTCAATGAGTCGGAGTACATAATTTATTTTGTTACGCACAGCAACAGTTTGCGTAATATAGAAATCCTTGAAGTAGGATTTAAAGAGCCTTATCTCACGTACTTTATTCATAACGTTTAACTAGCGCCGCAAAGTTAACGAATTAGTTAACAATGGGCAAATTTTTTTCAACTTTTTTGAACTGTCTTCAAGCAGGGATGTTCTAACATATTGTTTTCTCGGAGTGTTTTTTAAAGAACTTACGTTTTAAACAGTTTATATAGAAAAACATTCCAAACCACAAACTCCTCACTCAAAACGTGTGCCAGTTTTTGGCAAAATTGTTGAGAAAGATTGTTGATAGTTCAAACTAAATGGTCTATCTTTGCGTGTTAATATGACCAATGAATTTACCAAAATGAAGAGTATGACCAAAACTTATCTGTTGATGCTCGTGATGTGGCTTTCACTCACGTCAATGACGACGCTGAATGCCTGCAGCACCCACCGGGCGAATAAGACGGTTGCAGCTGATGTCGCACATACTGATGCTGGACAAGCCGTTACAACCGCTGTGACCACTGGCGAGGTGGTGCTAGGGGCAGCCCGAACTGACCAGTATGTGCCACTGCTGAAGGGCAAACGTGTGGCTCTGCTGAGTAACCAGACTGGCATGGTGGGAGACAAGCACACGCTGGACCTGATGCTGGAAAACGGCGTGAACGTGGTGACAATCTTCTCGCCCGAGCATGGTTTCCGTGGCAATGCCGATGCTGGAGAGCACGTGTCGAGCAGTGTTGACGAGAAGACGGGCATTCCCATTGCATCGCTCTATGACGGCAAGTCACCGATGCCCAGCCGTGAAGTGATGGACGGTATCGACGTCATCGTGACCGATATTCAGGACGTAGGCCTGAGGTTCTATACCTACTATGTGACGATGATCAACCTGATGGATGCCGCAGTGACCTACGGCAAGCAATTCATGGTGCTCGATAGGCCCAACCCTAACGGTATGTATGTCGATGGTCCCATCCTGGATATGACACTCAAGTCGGGCGTAGGACGCCTCCCCATCCCCACCGTGCATGGCATGACGCTTGGCGAGTTGGCACAGATGGCCAACGGTGAGGGCTGGCTCAAGGACGGCAAAAAAGTGGACCTCACTGTCATCCCTTGCCAGAACTATACCCACCAAACACGCTACACGTTGCCCATTGCTCCGAGCCCCAATCTGCCCAATATGCTCGCAATATACCTTTATCCCTCGATGTGCTACTTCGAGGGCACGACCGTGAGCCTGGGTCGCGGCACCGACTGGCCTTTCCAGGTCTATGGCCACCCCGACATGACGGGCTACAGTTTTGAGTTCACCCCCAAGAGCCGTTTCGGGGCCAAAACACCGCCACAGATGGACAAGCTGTGCCACGGTGTGGACTTGCACAACCTCAATGCCGAGGACGTTATCGCCAAGGGCATCAACCTGGAGTATATCATTGATGCCTATCGCAACCTGACGAAGAACGGCAAGCAGTTCTATTTGAAGAGTAACTTCTTTGACTTGCTGATGGGTACCACCCAAGTGCGCCAGATGATTGCCGACGGCAAGAGCGCCGAGGAAATCAAGGCCACCTGGCAAGCCGACGTTGAACTCTTCAAGGCGCAGCGCCGTCCCTATCTCCTCTACGCGGAATAAAATGAATCAATTCCTAACTTCTAACTCCTAACTTCTAACTCCTAACTAAGAAATGACTCCCTGGATTGTACTTGCCACGATAGTTGGCTATTTCATTCTCTTGTTTATCATCTCGTGGGCTGCCTCGCGCAAGAGCGACACTGCCACCGCCTTGAGCGGTGGACGTCAGGCTCCCTGGTTTATTGTTGCTATCGCCATGCTGGGCGCTCCCATTTCGGGCGTGACTTTTATCTCGGTGCCGGGTATGGTGGTTACCAAGGGCTTCAGTTACATGCAGATGGCCCTGGGTTTCATCGTGGGCTACTTTGTCATTGCCTACGTGCTCATCCCGCTGTTCTATAAGCGTAATTTGGTCTCCATCTACGGTTACCTGGAGCAACGCTTTGGCGGCAGCACCCACAAGAGTGGTGCTTGGTTCTTCTTCATCAGTAAGATGCTGGGCGCTGCGGTGCGTTTCTATGTCGTGTGCGTGACCCTGCAGCTGCTGGTGTTCTCGCCGCTGCACATCCCCTTTGTCATCAACGTCATTGTCACCATCGCCCTCATTTTCCTCTACACGTTGCAAGGCGGTGTGAAGACGGTCATCTGGACCGATACATTGAAGAGCTTCTGCCTCATCTTGTCGGTCGTATTGAGCATCTATTTTGTAGCCAAGGGACTGGGTTATGACCTTGGTGGCTTGTGCAAGGCTGTTGCTGGTGATGAAAGCTCTCGTATTTTCTTCTTCGACAATCCCAAAGAGGGCACCTACTTCTGGAAACAGTTTATCGCTGGCATCTTTATGGTAATTGCTACCACAGGTCTTGATCAGGACTTGATGCAGCGCAGTCTGGCTTGCAAGAACGCCAACGAGTCGGCCAAGAACCTTATCGTGAGCGTATTCCTGCAGGTCATCGTTATCGCTTTGTTCCTGATTTTGGGTACCCTGCTCACCCTGCACGTCAAGGCTCACGGCATTGCCATGCCCGAGAAGACTGACGAGCTGTTCGGTACGGTAGCCTTCAGTGAAGGAATGCCCGTTTTGCTGGGTGTAGTATTTATCATCGGTCTGATTGCTGCTGCCTATTCGGCTGCTGGCTCGGCATTGACGTCGCTCACCACCTCGTTCACCGTTGACATCCTGGGTGCTGACAAGAAACAGGACGATGCTGCACTGGGTCGCACGCGCCGCATGGTACACATTGCCATGGCAGCAGGTATGGGCCTGGTGATTCTTATCTTCTACGCCATCAGCAACAGTGACGCTATCAGCGCGGTTTATACCTTAGCAAGCTATACCTACGGTCCCATCCTGGGCTTGTTCGCCTTCGGCATGATGTGCAAGAGCCCCGTGCGTGACCGCTTGGTGCCTGTGGTATGTATCGCAGCACCTGTCATCAGCTTCTTTATCCAGATGTGGCTGAAGAATCAGTATGACTACACCCTCGGCTTTGAGTTGCTGCTCTTGAATGCCGCCCTGACCATGATAGGCCTGGCCCTGCTCATCAAGAAATCATAGTTGTTAGCCATTAGCTGTTAGTCCTGAGAACTCCTAACTCCTAACTTCTAACTCCTAACTGAAAGAAGTATGGCTCGTAACCTGATTAACCGTTACGTGTGGCTGGTGGACACCATCAGTCGCTATGGGCGTATCACGCTCAAGGACCTGAATGCCGCTTGGCTACGCAGCGAGATCAGCGAGGGAAAGCCGTTGGCACGTCGCACTTTCTTTCACTACCGTGATGGGGTGGAGGAGATGTTTGATATCAATATCCAATGCGACAAGTCCACCTTTGAATACTACATTGATGACTCAGGCGGCGAGAACAATGCGCGTCTGCGGTCTTGGGTGGTGGACTCGGTGTCAATGAGCGGCACTTTGAGCAATGCCCGTGATGTGAGTGGCCGCATCATGCTTGAAAATGTGCCTTCGGCTCGCGAGCATCTGCCAGTGGTTATTGATGCCATGAAGCAGAACCGCCGCATCCGCTTTTCTTACAAGAGCTACACCCGTTCTTTGCCCACCGAGGGCATTGTGCTGGAACCCTACTTTGTCAAGATCTTCAAGCAACTGTGGTATGTCATCGGTTTCAATGTCAATGACAAACAGATCAAGACCTATGCGCTTGACCGCATCAGTAGCTTGAACATTCTGCAAGATACGTTTGTCATGCCCGAGGAGGTGAACCCGTCGGAGTTTTTCAAGGATTGCTTCGGCATCATCACCAACCGTAACAGTGCCAAGCGCATCGTCCTGAGGGTAGAGCCCACCCAAGCAAAATACTTCCGTGCCTTGCCGCTGCACAGTTCCCAACAGGAGGTGGTACATGACGATTATTCCATCTTCACCTACAAGATGCGCATTACCTACGACCTGAAAGAGGAAATCATGTCTCACGGCGCCACCATCGAGGTGCTGGAGCCCAAGGAACTGAAATTGCTCATCCGCGATGAGCTTGAGAGAGCAATAAAACATTATCAAACAGTAGAGTCATGAAACGTCAACTGATTTTATTACTGGCATTGTTGCCGCTGTTGCTGGCGGCACAGGTGGGCGACCTGCCTCGCAGCACGCCTGCAGCCGAGGGCATCAGCACCCAGGCGGTCATTAACATGATGGATTCCCTGATGTCGTTGCCCGAGTGCGACATCCACCACGTGATGGTCGTGCGCCATGGCAAGGTGGTTGCCGAACTGCATCCCGCACCATTCCGCGCCGAGGACAGTCACACGCTCTACTCGGCCAGCAAGACGTTCACCTCGCTGGCAGTGGGCTGCGCCATCGACGATAATCTGCTGCGCCTGGACGATCGGGTGATGACCTTTTTCCCTGACAAGCGTACCAACCGCGTCAGCGACAACATGGCCGACATGACCGTACGTGACCTGTTGATGATGGCATCTGGCGTGAAACCTGACTGGACGATGCGCAACAATAGCATGGATTGGGTCAAGGACTGGTTGGCTAAGCCTGTTGATGACAAGCCGGGTAGCCTGTTCCAATATGACTCAATGTGTACCTTTATGCTTAGTGCCATCGTGCAGCGCGTGACGGGTTACACCATGCTGGAGTATCTCCAAAAGAAATTGTTTGCTCCCATGCACATTACCGTAGCCGATTGGGAAACCAGCCCCGATGGCATCAACACAGGTGGTTGGGGCTTGCGCGTCCAAGCCGAGACAATGGCCAAACTAGGACTGCTGCTGTTGAATAAGGGTAACTGGAACGGAGAACAACTTGTCAGTGCCAATTATGTGACCGATGCATGCTCACGACTCATTGACGGTGGAGCCAAGGAGACCGTGCCGGCTACCGACGGCAATCAGGGCTACGGGTACCAAGTGTGGCAGAGTAAGTGGACCGGTTCCTTCCGTGCCGATGGCGCAATGGGACAATATACCGTCGTGGTGCCGCAGGAAGACCTTGTCGTGGTTATCCTGGGCATGAAACTCTACGGCCACGAGGAACTGGCTTGCATCTGGAACCAGCTGATGCCAGGTTTGAAAAACGCACCGTTGAAACCCGAGAATAGGTTGCAGAAGAAGTTAGACAGTCTCTGTGCCAAGGCATCGCTGGCTTTGCCTCAAGGCAAGAAAGGCAAGTCCCAAAGCAAAAAACTGCAATTGGCATCCAACAAGTTTAGCATAAGGCAGATGGAACTGTCGTTTGGTGCTGCTATCAATACAATGACTGTGGATTATGAGGCCGAGGACAGCGAGAAGTATGTTTTAGGCTACGGCACTTGGTGCTATAGCCCCCTAAACGGCTATCCCTATTACTCTATCAATGCTATCAACCGCATGAAAGGTTTCACACACGGCTTCACTGCAGCGGCTGCCTATGCCTGGGTGTCGCCTGTGGCACTGGAGGTGCGTGTGCACTATGTGGACTGGATCAGCGGTATGACCTACGTCTTTGACTTTGACAAGCATGAGGTGACCATCCGTGACTCCTACCCCAATGCTAAACCAGTGACCATACCGTTTACTATCCTATGACCCGTTTCTGCGTTGCTCTCATAGCGTTTTTGGCTCTTGCCTTGAGTTCGTCTGCCCAGGTGGGCGAATTGCCTCGTTCCATGCCTGAGGCCGAGGGTGTGGATTCTGCGCTGTTGAATCATTTTTATCACAAGATAACCACTCTGCCCGATGTGGATATCCACCACATGATGGTGTTGCGTCATGGCAAGGTCATCGGTGAGCTGCATGCCACCCCCTATCGTGCCACCGACCTGCACACGCTCTACAGCGCCAGCAAGACGGTGACGGCCCTCGCTGTGGGGCTCGCTGTGGACGACGGGCTGCTCTTGGTCAATGACAAAGTTTCTAAGCATTTGCGTGACAAAATGCCGGCGACGCTTTCACCAGCCTTGGATAGCCTCACCGTACGCAATCTCTTGATGATGGCGTCGGGACGCTTGGAGGACCTGAGCATCTTCATGGGTGACGAGGACTGGCTGACGAAGTGGTTCCAGGGTGACTTTCATGATGTGGGCAAGGTCTTCCACTATGATTCGATGTGTACCCACGCTCTGGCGATGATTGTCACTCGAGTCACAGGGAAACCTTTGCTGGAATACGTGAAAGAACGCATCTTCACCCCGATGCACATTGTCGAGACCGATTGGGAATTGGCTCCTGATGGTGTTGAGGCAGCAGGGTGGGGACTGCGCCTGCAGACCGAGAGCCAGGCCAAATTGGGTCAAATGATGCTCAACGGCGGCCAGTGGAATGGACGACAATTGGTGAGTAGCCAGTGGATACATGACATGACGCAGCGGTACATCAGCACGTCTCACGCGGTACAGCCCAAGCTGTCGTTGTGGCAGCGTTTCCTGAAGTTTTTGCGTTCGGCATGGCATACCATCCGCTCATGGTTCACGGGTTATAATACCGATGACTACTACTTGGGCTATGGTTACCAGACCAAGGCTATCCAGCATCCGCGTGCCGAGTCGTTTTTTGCCGCAGGCTACGGCGGACAGCTCATCTATGTCGTCCCCAAGCTGGACCTGGTGATTGTTATCAATGGCAGGGCGGCAGAGTATGGTGACGAGTTGAATACTATCTATTACCAGCTGGTGAATCCGCTCATCGGTGGTGATGTGCCTGATACTAACGTTGGGCCCGTCTCCTTGGCGATAGATATGCCTCAAGGCGAGGCAATGCACCCGATGGAACGGCAACTGTTTGAGGGTCGAATCTCATTGGAAAAGAATCTGCTGGGTTTGGAAACGATAGAGGTGTCGCCCATGGGCAGTGACCGCATTTTCAAGATGTATGACTGGCGTGGCCCGTTGCAGGCTGTTGCCGCCTGTGGCGAGTGGCGCCTCACCACCAGTGACGAGCGGCCTATCTATATCATGGAGAGCCGTGAACAACTGGTAGGCACACGTCGGCCTTTTACCAGTGCGGCAACTTATGCTTGGCAGGGCGATACGCTCGCCTTGCGACTTGACTGGCTTGACGGCGGCGATAACCGTCGCTTGAGGATTGCACTTGGCGACGAGGATGTGACCGTATATGCCAACGACAACTTTGACCCGTTGATTACCGATACAATAAAAGGTACGCTACTGCCAACCTATGAGACCCATTACCGACATCAGTGATGTGAAACAGCGTTTTCTGGGCCATTTGACCCTGGAGAAAGGCATGAGTGCCAACACCGCGCAGGCCTATAGTGACGATGTAGACAAACTCGTTCGCTATTTCGCGGATGCTGGTGTGGGGATTGAGCACGCCACGACCGATGATTTGGAACGCTTTGTCTGTACGTTGCAGGATGTGGGTATCCAGCCGCGTTCCCAGGCGCGTATCATCAGCGGCGTGAAAGGTTTCTATAAGTTTCTGCGGATGGAGGGCTACATGGATAATGACCCCACTGAACTGCTGCTTACGCCCAAGATAGGTCGCCATTTGCCTGAGGTATTGACGGTTGAGGAAATTGACCGCATGATTGATTGCATCGACATGTCTAAGGCCGAGGGACAACGCAACCGTGCCATCATCGAAACACTCTACGGCTGTGGCTTGCGTGTGAGTGAATTGGTGACATTACAGTTGTCTCAGCTTTTTATCGAGGAAGGTTATGTCGTCATCCAGGGTAAGGGCAACAAGCAGCGTCTGGTGCCTATCTCGCCCGTTGCTATTGAGCAGATTACCTTATATTTGGAACAAACCCGTTCCCACCAGGTGGCGAAACGCGGCAGTGAGGACATCCTCTTCCTTAACCGTCGTGGCGCGATGTTGACGCGTCAGATGATTTTTCATATCGTCAAGCAGTTGTGCGAAATGGCCGGCATCCGCAAGGTCATCAGTCCTCACACTCTGCGCCACAGTTTTGCCACCCACCTGCTCGAAGGCGGAGCCAACCTGCGTGCCATCCAGCAGATGCTGGGTCACGAAAGCATCACCACCACCGAAATCTACGTCCATATCGACCGCACCCGCCTCCGCGACGAAATCCTCCAACACCACCCCCGCAACAAGATGATATAAATCTGTGTTGGTAAGGTTTATTAATAGCAAACTTATTCTTTTTCAATTGGTTTCTATCCTATCCGTAAAGAATAGTATAATCGTTATGGTACTGGTATTTGTCGCAGAGAGGATATTTCAAACTACTATCGTGATACTTCAGTGTTTTTCTATTAATGAATGTTAATTGTAAGTAAGTGTGGCTTGAGATTGTATAGTTATATCATAGTTTTTGTTATTTTTGCTGAATCATTACACTATATGTGCTATTGATATGTGATTTGAAAGCGTTTGTATGTCACGATATCCTTAACTACAGGTGCCTCACAAATGTAACGTCTACATAGAAACAAAACAGACGACACGCAACTAACAATTGTAGAAATACAACAGGCATTGTGTTTTGTCCTTCTTGTTGGTTCTACTGTTCTGCAATAATTTATTGTCAAGTTGTTTTTTGTTTTTAAGTTGACAGGTTCAACGCGATTTCCTGTATATGGGATAAGTTACAATAAGCGATTCCCGCTTTCTGTATATAAGTTAACCGGCCTCAGGGAATCAGCCGAAAAAAGAACTTATTTTTATGGATAATAGAATCAATAAGTTATCGGCACTATTGTGTTGTATGCTATTCTCAGTTATTCAGTCGTTTGCATCTGAATCCATTTACGGTGATGTGGATGGTTCTGGAATAACTGATATTAAAGATGTGACAGCTCTTATAAATCACTTGCTGTCAGGCGAAGAAATATATAATACAACTGGAAATGATATTGATGTCGATTTAGCTTCGAAACTTGGACGTCCACAATGCATATGTCACGCTTATGGCTCTGTTCAGGCAGTTAAGGAAAACACTATCTCTTACTTTCGCAAGGGAATTGGTCAAGGCTTTAACTTTTTTGAGGTGGACGCAGTCAATTGTGCTGATGGTGTTCCTGTTTGCTCGCATGTTAGAGCTGATCATAGCTATACAGTGTACGGAAAAACTGATGTATCAAGAACACCGCAGACTATAGACATTCAGAGCTTAACGTCTACGGATCTTGTTGAAAACTACACTTGGACAGCCCCAACAGTGGATGGTAATGGAAATATTACAGCCTATGGTGAGCCTATCGCCTTATTGTCTGATGTTATTTGGTATGTATGCTATTTTCACCATTGCCTTCTGCATGTTGATGGGCAAGGTATGACCAAGGCATCTAGATTAGCTGCAAGCCAATATGCGAATTCGTTAGGAGTGGGCCAATATGTTTTTCATGAATTGCAGGGCGGTGCGTATACGGATTGGGAGATTCCCTGTAATGCAATTATTAGATGTACCAGTGCTGAAGATATTATAAACAAAGCAGCAACGTATAAAAAGAATGGCAACAACATCATCTTTTACTATTCTTCAACAAGTGGTGACACGACAGATGAAAACCTCCGCTCATTAGCTGAAGCGGCCCATTCCGTTGGCTGTTATACCATGTCATGGACATTCAATAAAGTGGATCAAGCAAGGCGGTGGTTTAAGGCCGGATTTGACTTTCTGATTACTTCAGGGGCTAGTCAAAATAATATTGTGACCATTACAAATAATCATATCTAGTAGCATTTGGGTAAAATAAAGATTTGAGCTCCTTCGTAGATTTGATAAACTTATTTCCAAATCGTATATGGCTCATTCTCAAGAAAATCAAGAAATATTATTTAATAGAAGATATAATTAGAATTGTCCTAAAGTACCTTTTTACGTTTTTTATTACTAATTTTGTCCAGTTAGTAGTAATATTAATTTCTTTGAATCATTGTTGATGTGAATTCATTGACATATAATTATCGTTGTAAATATATGTTAATCATATAACAATAGATTGTTCTAAAAGAAATGCTAAGTGTTTTTTTATAGATGATTAATATGTTGAAAGTGCAATCTATACTCCGTTACGTCTTGAAAATATGGGGCAATAAAACCGTCCTATTTCTGTTTTTGATAAACTTAGTAACGAATAGTTCTTTACTGCTTATTCCAGAATATCGAGAACTTGGCAATATCTGTTGTGCGGTAGGTGTATCTGCTGTATTTGCGTTAATTGAGGGAATTCTATATCACTTACTCAAGAAAATACATCTACATCATGTTTTTTTGGTCGCCATTGTTTCACTGCATATTTTGCTTTTTGTAGTTGATATCTTTTTGTACTTGAATTTCAACTTTTTACTTGCTCAAGATGCAATAGATATCATGGCTCAGACTACATCAACTGAAGCTAAGTCATTTCTTTCTACTTATGTCACATTTAAATTTCTTTTTTGCACCGTCCTGGCAATTGTATTACTCATCTGGCTATTGAATGGTATTGCATCAAAATTGGCTCATCGAAAAACGGTGTCAATAGGTTTTATGATATTGTCACTAATTGGAGCCATAATTTATATAGTGACGATAGCAAATTATGTGTTCTATCACAATGGAAGATCGATTCCTCAACTTCATTCTTTTACACGTACCGCCTATTCTTCAACGGTTCTTTTAAATAAATATAAACAGATTGTTGCATTAAGAGATAATAATGGCAAGGTGAAAGCATCTATGCCATCTAATTCTGTAAGTACTATTATCGTTATTATTGGAGAAAGTTTCTCGTCATATCACTCATCACTCTATGGCTATAGTAAAGAAACCAATCCATTGTTGGCCAAGCGAGTTGTTGATGGGAGCCTGACTGTTTATAAAGATGTGGCAACATATTCTGATCATACAGAAATGGTTATGTGCTCTTTCTTCCCGCTTAATAAACAACCCGATATATTTTTTACCGATCCATTATTCCCTGTTTGTTTTAAGGTGGCCGGCTATAACACCGTGATGTTGGACAACCAGTACTTTGTTGGCAATGGATTAACATTCTTAACCGATGCTAAGTTGTCATCGTTAATGTTTGATTATCGCAATACAAAGAATTATCAATATGATGGAGAAATGCTTCAAGAAATACAATATAAAGACGTGCCACAATTAATTGTACTTCATTTACAGGGGCAGCATTATACTTATTCAGATCGATACCCGGAACAGTTCAAGTGTTTCACTCGTAATGATTACTCCAATATATCAGAAGAGCAGAAAGATATTGTGGCTCATTATGATAATGCGACATTATATAACGACTATGTAGTTGATCAAATTATTAAAGCAAATGAGGACAAAGATTGTTTAATCGTCTATTTTTCTGATCATGGTGAAGAGGTTTTTGAAATTGATGACTATATGGGACATGGTAATGCGGCATTTCGTTCTGATCCCACATATCAAATCAAAGTGCCTCTATTCATTTGGACTTCGCAACTTTTCTGTGAAAAGCATAGCGAAAAGGCAAAGAGAATTAAGGAATCAGCCGATAAACCAATCATCACATCCGATTTGTCTCATTTTTTGTTAGATGTAGCAGATATCAGTACAGACAGATTTAATCCAGAACAGAGTTTTATCAATGATCGTTATAAGATAAACAAAAGAATGATTCTTAATAATATAGATTACGAAGCGATTAAAAACCAACAACGAGTAACCTCACGTTATTAATATTAGTGCGATTGCAATAATTAGGTTTTTCTGTAGCGGTATGATAGAACTGTGTGACGAGAGAGTGCATGGAATTGAGGTAGTCATAGTTGTTATACAGTATGGTATAAGTAGATTTTCCCTGCAGTTTCATTCATGTTGAAGTGTGAGAAATGAGACGATTGTTATTGCTTGTGGTAGCGGTGCTGATGCTGACTGGGACAGCACGTGCCTCATCGTGGTGGGATAACTATGCGCCCGACAATAAGAAGGTGCAGTTGACGTCCACCAACCTGCCTATCGTGTGGATTCAGGTGGATGGGCAATATATTGACAGCAATGAACGCATCACGGCACGCATGAAAATCCTTCATAACGGTTTCGGACAGCTCAACTATGCCGATACGGTGGCCCATCCGGGGCAGAAGATAGACTACGAGGGTTATATTGCCCTGCGCTACCGGGGGAGTGCGTCTTTTAGCATGAGCGACAAGAAGCCCTATTCTTTTCGGCCCCTGACGGCACCGCTTGAGGCGGGTGGTGAGAAAAAGAAAGTAGATATCCTGGGCATGGGTAAGGACAATAACTGGGCCTTGCTTGCCCCCTATGCCGACAAGAGCATGATGCGTGACTTGCTGGCCTTTGAGCTGGCTCGCCCATGGATGGAATATGCGCCTCAAGGACGCTATTGCGAACTGTTCCTTGACGGCATCTACTATGGCGTTTATATCCTCAGTGAAGTGGTTTCCAAAGGGAAGCACCGCATCGACCTGCACGATCCAGGCGATAGCGGCGATGAACTTACTGGTGGCTACATCATGGAGATAGACCGTGCCGAGGGGGTGACACATGTCTCAAAATATCATCCTGTGAGCAGTAAAGGTTCTCCCTATAACAATCTGTATATCTATTTCCAGTACAAGTCGCCCGATTATGACGAGTTGAACAGTCAGCAAGTAAAATACATCAAGAACCGCATTGACAAGATGGAAAGTTCGCTTTGGAACTATCGTCCGAGCGGGGAGGCCACCTACGAGGAGTATCTTGATGTGACCAATTTCATTGATTACCAGATTGCTGAGGAACTTAGCCACAATGTGGATGCCTATCGTTTGAGCGGAAAGTTCTTCAAGCGTCGCGACAGCGAGGACCCGCGTTTCAAAATGGTGGTGTGGGATATGAATCTGGCCTATGGTAATGCTAATTATAATGAGGCATGGCGCACCGATACCTGGGTGTACAAGAACAATGACATCATGTACAGCGCTTACGAGACCTATCTGATTCCCTTCTGGTGGTATAAACTGAACAGCAACCCTGACTATACTGCTGCCCTCAAGAGCCGATGGGCGCAATACCGCCGTAGCAACCTGCGGCTTGAACGTGTCATGGCTGTCGTGGACTCACTCTCCAACGTGCTCACGTCGCATGGCGCCGAGCAGCGCAACAGCAAGGCTTGGCCACGCTGGGGCGTCTGGGTTTGGCCCAATTACCATGTAGCCAGCAGTTATGCCGATGAGGTGGCTTGGCTCAAGCAATGGATTACCGACCGTATCGCATGGATGGACAGCCAGTTGGACTTTGATCCTTCCGCCGTCTTGCAGGGTGACGTGAACGGTGACGGCGAGGTGAGCATCGCCGACGTCAATGCCGTGATTGACATGATACTCACGGGCAGCAATGAGCCTAATGGTGACGTGAACGGTGACGGTGAGGTAGGCATTGCCGACGTCAATGCTGTTACCGATGCCATTCTCAACAAATAACGTGAGTTCAATCAAAAAGAGAGTTGAGACTCATTTATCCGCTATGTAGAGACGCAATATTTTGCGTCTCCAGGTCAACTTTTTGGTTAAGCCAAACGATTGGAGAAAATTTTGCGTCTCTACAGGACTCAGTAGGCTAACCAGTTCAGCTTAAGAGCATATTTTCGTCGAACTCACGTTAAATAATGCAGAATAGGCTGTTATGGAGCCTAGGACAGAATAGTGTGGTCTTTATGGCCAGAACTCATAGTTTTTTAGTAAATTTGCAGCGACTACCAGAAAAAATATTGACCAATGAAACGATTTTTATTGCTTGCAATGGCGATGCTGGCGTTAACAACGACGGCACGTGCTTGGGGCTGGTGGAACTACCCGCCCGACAATGAGGAAGTAACGTTGACTTCTACCAACCTGCCCATTGTGTGTCTTGATGTGGACGGGCAGTACATCGACCGCTATGAGCGCATCACGGCTCAGATGAAGATTATCTACAATGGTGACGGACTGCTCAACTATGCCGACACCATTGCTCACCCTGGACAGACCATTGACTATGAGGGTTATGTTGCCCTACGCTACCGTGGCAGTTCATCATTCAGCGCCAGTGACAAGAAGCCTTATTCTTTCCGCCCATTGGATAAACCTCTGGAGGAGGGTGGAACCAAGAAGAAGGTCAACATCCTGGGTATGGGCAAGGACAACGACTGGGCGCTGCTGGCCCCCTATGCCGACAAGAGCATGATGCGTGACCTGCTAGCCTTTGAAGTTTCTCGCCCATGGATGGAATATACGCCACAGGGCCGTTATTGCGAGCTCTTCCTTGATGGCACCTACTACGGCGTGTATATCCTGACTGAGACCGTCTCCAAGGGCAAGCATCGCATCAATCTGTCCGATCCCGGACTGACGGGTGATTCCATCACCGGTGGCTACATTATGGAGGTGAACCGTACTGATGGCGAGGTGACCTATACTTCCAAGTATCATCCCGTGAGCAGTACGGGTGTCCGCTATATGAACCAGTATATCAATTTCCAGTACAAATCACCCGATTATGAAGACTTGACTCAGGAACAGGTGAGCTACATCACCGGTCGCATCGACCAGATGGAGCAGTCGCTATGGAACTACAATTCAAATAACAACACCGATTATGGGCAATACATTGACGTGACCAACTTCATCGACTACCAGATTGCTATGGAGCTGGGGCATAATGTGGATGCCTATCGCTTGAGCGGAAAATTTTTCAAGCGTCGCGACAGCGAGGACCAGCGCTTTAAGATGGTGGTGTGGGACATGAACCTGGCTTATGGTAACTCCGACTATTACGAAGGATGGCGCACCGATACCTGGATGTACCAGAACAACAACATCATGAACAGTGAGGGCGATCCTCAACTGGTTCCTTTCTGGTGGTATAAACTCAACACCGACCCTAATTATGTCGCTGCCTTGAAAACCCGCTGGGCACAATATCGCCGGAGCAACCTGCGTCAGGACAGGGTGATGGCAACGGTGGATTCGCTGGCTACAGTACTCACTTCACACGGTGCTGAGCACCGCAACAGTGAGGCATGGCCCCGCTGGGGATCTTACGTGTGGCCCAATTATTATGTTGCCGATAATTTTCAAGATGAGGTGGCCTACGTCAAGCAGTGGCTCACCGAGCGCATTGCATGGATGGACAGTCAGTTGGACTTTGACCCCAATGCTTCAGTGCGCGGCGATGTGGATGGCAACGGTAAAGTCAATATCAATGACGTTACAGCCCTCATCAATTATCTGCTAGGCCAAGCACCTGCAGGCGTTGATCAAGATGCCGCCGACTGTGACTTGGATGGCGGTGTCAACATCGGTGATGTAACCAAGCTCATTAATTTCTTGTTGCTAGGCCATTGGGAAGCATCGTAAAAGTGAAAAATATTGAATTCTGTGACATAAATACTTGTTTTTCGTTTTTTTAGAGTACTTTTGCGACATATTGATAAAAGTAGATGAATGAAATGATTAAACGACTATTTCTGTTGGCGTTGATTGTGGTGTTGTCACTCGGCAATATTGCATTGGCACAGGACCCTAATAACTATCCGCCAGACGACAAGACGGTGGTGATTGACTCCACCAACTTGCCCATCGTGTGGATAGACGTGGACGGCGCCATGATTGACCGCGAAGAACGAACTTCGGCGCGCATGAAGATCATTCACAACGGGAAGGGAAAACTCAACTATGGTGATACGATAGCGCATCCGGGACAGCATATTGACTATGAGGGATATATCGCTATTCGTTATCGTGGCAATTCGTCCTATTCCTTAAGCGATAAGAAGCCTTATTCCTTCCGCACCCTGAGTCAGCCCTTGGAACAGGGCTATGACAAGAAGAAAGTGCCTATCCTAGGTATGGGTAAGGACAACAACTGGGCGCTGCTCGCTCCTTATTCCGATAAGAGTATGATTCGTGACCTGCTCGCATTTGAAGCAGCTAGGCCATGGATGGAATACACACCCCAGGGTCGCTTGTGTGAGGTTTATCTTGACGGCATCTATTATGGCGTTTTCATCCTCTGTGAGGTGGTTTCCAAGGGTAAGTATCGCCTCAATCTGGATGATCCCGGTGAAGAGGGTGATGACTTGACTGGCGGTTACATCATGGAAGTGGGTGTCGATGATGAGATTACCTATGTCTCTAAGCATCATCCTGTGAATGCCGATGGCACAGTGACTTATACTGACCGCGTTATCCAGTTCCAATACAAGTCGCCTGACTATGAGGACATGACCGAGGCACAGATAGCATATATCCAGAGCGCAATCGACAGGATGGAGGATGCATTTGCTTCTCCCGATTATAAGGACCCTGAGATAGGTTACCGCAAGTATGTAGATGTGCAGTCCTTCATGGACTACCAGATTATCAGCGAGTTTGGCCACAACCCCGATGCCTACAGGCTCAGTGCCAAGTTCTATAAACATCGGGACAGCAAAGACCCGCGTTTCAAGATGGTCATTTGGGACTTTAACTTGGCCTTCGGTAATTGTCGTCACAACCAGGGCTATGCCACCAACAATTGGGTATCGCGCATGAATGCCAATTTCTATAAGAGCGGTGATCCCATGATCCCCTTCTGGTGGCAGCGGTTTATTTCGGACAATGATTATGTGCTGCAGCGCAGGGCTCGTTGGGCCCAGATGAGGCAAGCCAACCTGCGTGATGACCGCTTGTGGGCAACAATCGATTCGCTGGCCAATGAGGTGACCTGCTGTGGTGCCGAGGCCCGCAATGCCCAGGCGTGGCCCCGCTGGGGTGTATGGGTATGGCCCAATTATTATGTATCCAGCAGTTACGAAGATGAGATTGATCACATGAAAGATTGGCTGGTCAAGCGTATTAAATGGTTGGATAATATCTTTCATTATACCCCGCCACCCCTGCCTCCCACCTACGATTTGGGTGATGTGGACGGCGATGGACAGGTGAGCATCTCTGATGTGAATACCATTATAGACCTCCTACTGGGAGCAACCTATGATGAAGATGTTAAAAAACGCGCCGACGTTGACAATGACGAAGAAGTTACCGTTTCGGACATCACATTCCTGATTGAACTATTATTGTCAAAGTAACAACACTTTAGCTATATCTGAAACGTCCCTCATTTTCAAGAGAATTTGAGGGGCGTTTTGATTTCTAGATGCACAAATGATGGAAATGAGGAATATGGTGTCAGATAAATTGCTATCTTTGCCGTTATGAAACACCCCAAGTTCATTATCACCAGTGGCGGATACCTGCGTTTGGGCATGGTGACCCTGCACCGCGACCTGCTCATGGCACATGAACAGTGCCTGGGTGGTGGGTTTTACGAGTTTGACTACACGGCCAATCGCTTGTTGCTCTCGGGTAAATCGTTCGACTATGGTCCTCCTCGCTGGAGTAAAGTAGATGTGCTCTGGGTACCAGAAGCCTACGGTGATGTTCCAATCGTCTATCGCGACACTAGGGGAGATGAGTTGAACTTAACCAACTGTTTCACAATCAAGTATTATTAGTCTATTATGAGAAGGTTCTTGAATGAAATTAAAGGCATCCTGCCTGTAGATAGGGTTTACACCGACGAGTTGAGGACGCTGGCGTGGGGAACTGACGCCAGTTTCTATCGCTTAACGCCGCAGGTGGTCATCCGCGCCAAAGATGAGACCGAAGTGTCACAGATTGTCAAGACGGCCAACAAGTATAGGCTACCCTTCACGTTTCGTGCTGCGGGCACTTCGTTGTCAGGGCAGAGCGTGAGTGACAGCATCCTCATTGTCGCGGGCAAGAATTGGGAAGACTATTCTGTTGCAGCAGATTCCAATAGCATCACCCTGCAACCTGGTATCGTGGGAGCACGTGTGAACCAGATTCTGAAACCCTTCGGGCGTGTCTTCCCGCCTGATCCTGCCAGTATCGGCTCGGCTATGGTGGGTGGTATTGTCGCCAACAATGCTTCGGGTATGAACTGCGGCACGCATGCCAACAGCGACCGCATGCTTATCTCGGCACGACTAGTGCTACCCGATGGCGCAGTGCTTGACACAGGCGATGCCGTGAGTCGTGATTCATTCAAGAAAACTCATCCTGACTTCATCGCTCGCATTGAATCCCTGCGTGACCGCATCCGCGCCAATAAGTCCCTGGCTGATCGCATCCGCAAGAAATACAGCATCAAGAACGTGACGGGCTTGAACCTGCGTCCTTTCATCGCCTACGACGACCCGTTTGACATCATAGCGCACTGCGTGGTGGGTAGTGAGGGTACACTGGCGTTTATCAGCCAAGTAACCATGCGAACACTGCACGATTATCCTTGTAAAGCCAGTGCGATGCTTTACTTTTTCACCATGCGCGAGAGTTGCGAAGCTGTGGTTGCCCTCAAACAGCTGCATTCCAGCGATGCCGACATTGCTATGAGCGAAGAAAACCTGATGGCCAAGAGTGCCGAGATGCTTGACTATCTCTCACTGGCATCGGTCGATGACCCCGTCTATCTGCAATACAAGCAAGATGTGGATGCAGGCAAGATTGAAGGCGTGGAGCCTGGCGACTATCACAACCTGACAGCCATCCTTACCGAGACTAAGGCTGCTTCCACCGATGACCTGCAGCATCGCATTGACACGATTACACAATGCCTATCGCAATTCAGGACCTATATCCCCGTTGAGTTTACCACCGACCCTGCCGTCTATGGCAAGTATTGGGCGATTCGCTCGGGTATTTTCCCCAGTGTGGGTGGTGCGCGTCCCGTGGGCACCTCATGCCTCATTGAGGATGTCGCTTTTGCCGTCGAGGACCTACCCGAGGCCACTGTGAAACTGCAAAAACTCATCGCAGACCATGGCTATCATGATGCCTGCATCTATGGCCACGCCTTTGAAGGTAATTACCATTTCATCATCAACCAGCTCTTCAGTGATGAGAGCGAGGTGCAGCGTTATGCCGCCATGATGCGTGATGTGGCTCGTCTGGTTGTCGAGGAATATGACGGCTCGCTCAAGGCTGAGCACGGTACGGGTCGCAACATGGCACCCTTCGTCAAGTATGAATGGGGCGAGGACGCCTTTGCCGCTATGCGCGAGTTGAAGGAGATTTTTGACCCGCAATGCTTACTCAATCCAGGGGTTATCTTCAATGACGACCCCGAGTGCTTCATCAAGCATTTCAAACCTCTGCCCGAACTCAAGATGAAGGGGCTCGAGAATAACCTCGCTCCCGAGGGTGACCGTCACGACAGCACCCGCGAGACCGTTGAAGGTGTCCTCAAGGCCAATAAGTGCATTGAGTGTGGCTTCTGCGAGGTGAATTGTTTGACCTGTGGATTGTCGCTCTCCTCGCGACAGCGCATAGTCATCCAGCGCGAGATATCCCACCTGCGTGAAACGGGCCGCGACCCTGAACGTTTGTCGACCCTTGTCAAGCAATACCGCTATCAGGGCGACCAGACGTGTGCTGGCGACGGCTTGTGCTCTACTTCATGCCCCATGGGTATCAATGTGGCCGACCTGACCCACCTCGTACGTCAGGAAAACTTGCCCGTTGGCAGCATGGGCTATAAGACGGGTGCTTTTGCAGCACGTCATTTTGCAGGTATCAAGCGTGGCTTGCGTCTCACATTGGATGTTGCTCGACTGGGACACAACGTCCTCGGCACTTCTGCCATGAAGGGCGTGGCTGGTGTAATGCACAAGGCGGGATTGCCCTTATGGACCCCCGCCATGCCAGGAAAGGCACGCCAGCCGCGGGACATGGAACCTCGCCCTGGCATAGCTGATAAGGTCGTCTATTTCCCCTCATGCATCAACCAGACGATGGGCCTTGCCAAGGGCGCTCCCGTCAAAAATACCCTCGTCAATGAAATGATACAACTGTGCCGCAAGGCTGGCTTTGAGGTCATCTTCCCCGAGGGAATGGAAAAGATGTGCTGCGGCACCATTTGGGAATCCAAGGGCATGCTCGACATTGCCGACCGCAAGACCGTCGAACTTGACGAGGCACTGTGGCAAGCCAGTGAGCATGGCAAATATCCTGTTGTGTGTGACCAGAGCCCCTGCCTGCATCGCTTGAGGAAATGCATCACCCGAATGAGATTGTACGAGCCAGTTGAGTTCATCTGGGAATACTTGCGCGATCGTTTGGAATTTACACCCATTAATCGCCGCATAGCCCTGCACTTCACCTGCTCGACCCGTGAGATGGGACTGGTGGACAAGATGACCAGTCTTGCACAACTGTGCAGCACCAATGTCTTCCTGCCTGAGGGTGTCGGCTGCTGTGGCTTTGCCGGAGACCGTGGCTGGACGCATCCCGAGGTCAACCGATGGGCCTTGAGGAAACTGCGTCACCAGCTGGAGGAAAACCGCATCGAGATGGGCTACAGTAACAGCCGTACCTGCGAGGTCGGCCTGGAAACCAACGGCGGCATCCCCTACCAGAGCATCGTCTATCTCGTCAATGAGGTCACCCGGCCAAAATGAGCATCCGCTTTGTAGAAACGAAGAATTCTGCGTCTCAAGGGCAGTATTTTGCTGATTTTTGACGATTGGAGACAAAAAATGGCAATATTCAGAAAAAAAATGTACCTTTGCGCTAACTAATTAATGTTTAACTAATACTATTATGAAGAGAAAAAACTTATTTTTCGGTTTACTCGTTTTTACTTCTATGATGTCAACAATGGGCTCCATGAATGCCCAAGCACAAACACGGGAAGCTCCTGATTGGAGAAAACTCCATTACCTGTCTGAAGAAGAAATGCGGACCCCTCTTAGGGCAAGCAACTTCACCGAGACACCCGCGCCAACCGAGGCACCCCGCTTCGTGGCAGAGTTTGAGCCCATGCAGGGCGTGACGATTCGCTATCCGCTGGGCATACCGGTTTCCTTGGTTAAATCGTTGGCCGAGAATTGCCAGGTGTACTGCATCGTGGCGCAGAACCAACAGTCAAGCGCACGGACGAGTTTCAGCAACGCGGGGGTGAACATGAACCGTGTCACCTTTGTGATCGCGAACTCAGATTCCTACTGGGTGCGTGACTACGGCCCCTGGTATATCTTTGCCGGCAAGAATCCTGCTATCGTTGACAACGTGTACAATCGTCCCCGTCAGAACGACGACGCGATACCCTCGTATTTTTCCACATTCTGGGGTATTCCCATGTACGGTATGAATCTGAAGCACACTGGCGGCAACATGATGGAGGACGGACGCGGACACGCCGTTAGCGACGTTTTGGTCCTTAACGAGAATAATAATGACGAGGCCGACGTGCGCAAGAAGATGCTTGACTACCTCGGCATCGACAACTACCATATCACCATCGACCCACAGAACGACTACATTGCCCATGTCGACTGCTGGGGAAAATACCTTGCCCCGGATAAAATCCTGATTGCGAAACTGCCGCAGTCCGACAGCCGATATGAGGACTATGAGTCTGTGGCCAACTATTTCGCCACCACCAACTGCTGCTGGGGCTATCCCTACAAGGTGTACCGTGTAGAAGAACCTGGTGGCGACGTTGTTGCTCCCTATACCAACAGCCTTATCCTCAACAAGACCGTCTACGTGCCGCTGGGCAGCAACAGCACATATAATAACCGCGCACTCCAGGTCTACAGGGATGCCATGCCGGGTTACGAGGTGGTAGGCGTGACCAACACATCCAGCAGCATCAAGTGGCTCAACACCGATGCCCTGCACTGCCGTACCCGCGGTGTGATGGACTTTAACATGCTGTTTGTCGACCACAGGAACGTGCTCTTCGGTACGCAGGAGTGTGGAGATTCCATCGCCGTCACGAGCAAGTTCATCGCCTATAGCGGAAAGTCTCTGAAAGCCGACTCGCTTTTGGTTTACTACAGCATCGACAACGGCCCTTACCAGACTGCACACATGACTGCCACCGGCAATCCCGATGAATATGTGGGCTACATCAAGGGCTATCACAATGCATCAGAGGTTGATTACTATGTCTTCGGTGCCGACGAGTCCGGACACCGCTATCAGCAGCCGGTATTCGGCGAGCTGGATCCCCACCACTTCACTGTCAGCATGCCCATCACCCTGGGTGACGTGAACGACGATGGTGATGTGAGCATTTCAGACGTGACTTCGCTGGTTAATTACCTCCTGGGCGTCACTTCTACGCAGTTTAACGCCTCGGCTGCCGATGTGAACAACGACGGCAAGGTCACCGTGGCTGACGTTGCTGCCCTGATTGATTTGATTCTGGCGAATTAATCATGACCATTGACCGTTGGCAGAATCAAGCATGAGTTCGCTTGATTCTGCCAACGTTTTTTCCTGATTTTTACGTATTGGCGGTGTGTAGTAATTCAAGCCTGTATCAATGTCCGTGCTTCGCAAGGAGAAATTAAGAATATTTGCATATACATTAAGCAAAATAAATTTTTATTTTAATTTTATTTATAATTTTGTTTAATTTGGCTTCGCCGAGCTAAAGGTTCTCGGCCGATAGGCCGATTAAAAATCAGAGGCAAATTATGACACAGCCCTCCTTTTTTCGTGAATCAAAGGCTGCGGAAAACAGGAAAAAAATGAAATTGAGAAATTATTGCTAACTTTGCCCCTGAAAAGAAAACAACTAATTGTATAGGATTGAATGGATTTAAAAAATCGGTTAAAGGACTTTAAGAAGTGGCAACACCAATCCTACGAGTTCCATTTCGCAAGCGATGAGGAGCATGAATGTCTGTGCTGCGGGCATCGTTACAAGGGCAATTTCTGCCCCTGTTGCTCCCAAAAGGCAGGAGTCGGTGATATTAGCTGGAACAGTGTCCGACAGGGAGTGTTGGACATTTGGGGGTTGGGTAGTCGTTCCCTCATTTATAGTTTATGGCAACTGATAGTGCGACCTGGTCACTTCATCTCAGAATATATCAGAGGCAAGTTTCAGGTGAGTTTCCCACCCGTGAAGATGCTGTTTTTAGTCGCAATCCTCTACACTCTTATCTATTACTGGCTTTTCCAGTATGTTCTGAACTTACAAGTAGAGACAAGTAGCGCTGTCAATTTGTGGGATGCAAAGAATGCCGGTTGGTCTAGGATAATCCTCAGTTTGAGTTTCCTTTTCCCTACGTGGGTTCTATTCCAAAATTCCCCGAAGTTCTCGCATCTCTCAATACCTAAAGCCTTCTTTATTGCGGTATTCATGTCCATATTGGAAATCATGATAGAATTGTTCGTTTATTCATTGGGATTATTATGCGGCGCTACAGAGGATATGATTGCATCATTAGGATTGATTCTTTTTGCTGTATACTACTTTGTTGCTTATAGGCAAATATTTGGTTTTGGGGTGTGGGGAACACTTTGGCGTCATTTTTTTGTGTTGATGTGTGGTTTCTTTTTGTGGGTATTATTCGATGAATTTATAGAATATGCTGTGACCCCCGATCACCCATTCAGTAAACAATCTATTCTTCACTGTTCTTCTGTCGTAGTTTTGCTTCTCTTGCTCGGCTACATATTAACCAAATTGGCAAGAAACAGGCATTAGCTTAGAGTATGGTGACAGAATCGCAGAAAGTAACTATCAACATCAAACATTTATCGTCTTCTCAATAAATGATGAAAGCGCACTGATTTTTCGCCAAGATATTTGACAACTTTCTTTTTCACGGTTTTTCGTGTAGTTTTTTAGTTTGCTCATGCGTCTAATGGGCAAACAAAGACTTTATTGGACAAATCATCAAAATTTAAACATTATGAAAGCTGCATTTAAATATCTGATTATCTTTCTGCTAATCAATATCTTCGTAGGGCTTGTGACCCTTTTGTTGGGTTATCTGGTATGTGCCATCATCGGGCATCCATTTCCTGGTTTGGAGGAAATGTTGGGTCATCCCTGGTACACTGCTGTATCATTGTTATTGTGTGATCTGGTCGTTGTGTTAGTGTTCTGGATGAGGAAATACACCAACTTCAGTTTCAATTTTGGCTATACCTACGGTGAGAATTTTTCGGCCAAAAAGCTCTACCTGTGGGCAGCAGTGGCTGCCGTCGGCTTGCTGATATTTGATTTCATGGCAGGGTTCTATCTCCCCATTCCCGAAGATCCCGAGATCATGGAAACGCTCATGCAGATGATGACGAACCCCATCGGTCTGCTCTCTGTCTGCCTGATTGGTCCGCTGGCCGAGGAGGCTATCTTTCGTGGTGCCGTTGAGCGCAGGTTGTTGCAGAAACATTGGAATCCATGGTTCGCTATCGTGATTTCGGCGCTGTTGTTCGCTGTCAGTCATTTCAATTGGGCTCAAGGCTTTACCGCCACTGTCATTGGCATTTTCATGGGTTGGGTTTATTACCGTACGCGCAGCATCTGGCCTACTGTTCTCATCCATGTAGTGAACAACACGGCAGCCTGCCTCGTCGCTTTGGCTGCGCCCGCTGCCATGTATGATGAAAACTTCACGTTGCCGTTGACGATAGGCATTCCCTTGACAGTGGTGAGCATCATCATCATCGCTCTTGCCGCAAAGAAAATAGGCTGGCTGACCAAGGGCCGTACTCCCATACCCGCTCCTGTCACCGAAGTCTTGCCGCCGCCCCTGCCTGTTGAGGCGATGGAAATCGCCCAACCGGTTCCCGACATCAACAACGAGGCTCCGACTGAAGAATAAAAATCTATAGAGGCAACAAGTAGTACTTAGATAAAAATGGAATCCGTCTCCATCATGATGAAGGCGGATTCCTATTTGTTTAATCAGACTTTGACGTCAGAATCTGCTATCGTGTCTTATCGGATGACGGCGATTTTGGTTACTACGGCTTGGCCGCTGCCGTTAGCTTGGGAGCAGAGCACCATATACACGCCTGTCTTGACGCGCTCGCCATACTGGTCACAGCAGTCCCACGTCGCCATGCCTCCTGTTGATTTCATTTGGCGGATGACTACACCGCTGGCATCGGCAATCTTGATGAGCGAGTTGTCCATCATGCCGGTAATGGTCACGTTGCCGCCGAAATCAGGACGAACGGGGTTGGGATAGGCGTAAATGTTGTTATAATTTGGCTCAGCAGGACTTGAATCGCTGAAGTATTCATACAGTCCCTCAGGTGTCGTTACATATACCGAGTTGCTGTTAGGGTTGCAGCACACTTTATAGACCGTGTTGGATGCCAATGGACTGTTAGTGGCGTTGAACTTATTGATAATCTGGCTACCGTCGGCACTGACGAGGAACAGTCCTGAATTTTGGGTGGCAATCCACTTGCGGTTTGCGCCATCGACAGCGATGCCGTTGATTCGGATACCATCAAGCAGGTAGTCGGCCATGCCGGTGCCGTCATTGCGGGGCACCTTGATGTGGTTCACCCTGAAGTCGCCCGAGAACGCTTTAGCCGGGTTGAATGAGACGATGCCCTCGGTGGTGCCCATCCAGACAGTGCCGTTCAGATCCTCGGTAAGACACAGGATATTGGTCCAAGAGAAGTACTGGCCGTCCTGGTCCAGCAGTTTAGTGTAAGACACGCGCTCTGGATTGAGGAGACTGGGGTCGCCAGCGCTGTTCCAGAAGACGATGGGCATTTCAAAGTCACCATCGGTAAATATCTTGATGTCGTAGTTGCTGTAGCGCGTGGACAGGAAACTTGCTTGCTGGGTGTGTCCAGTGAAGACTTCCTCAATATCGGGCAGAATCCAGTCGGCAGCTGTCGTCTGGTTGAGTTTTGCCTTGGCTGCAGGAAGTACCATTACGGGATGATCAGGGTTCTCAAGGGACTGAACAACCCACACGTTGCCGTTACGGTCAATACTGGTGATGGGGTGCATGGCACCACTGTATTTTACCAGTGGGCTATTGTCGGCATTGTACTTCATGACGATTTCGTCGTTGGTCACCTTGTAGAGACCAGTGGTCCAGCCGCCCATGAAGTAGGTGTCGTCGTCATCGGGCAAGAATTCGAGCCAATAGGTTCCCGACTTTGGGAAGCCCTCAGGGGTGACATTCTTCCACCTGATGCCGTCAAACGTATTGACCTCACTTTGCATCGTCATGGATTTATAGAAGGCGTTGGCGGTGGGGGTGGATACATACAGCATGTCTTTACCCTTGTTGTAGGTCATCCACAGCGGGGATGAGAACGAGAGGGCATTGGGCAGGTAGTAGTTCTCCTGGCCAAACTTATGCAGGCCCTTAGGGCCGACGGCCCACGGCTTGCCGTCGCCGTTGGGGTGTGCGCTGCACAGCTCAGTTGTCTCAAACTCTTCAACAATATCACCATCTTCATCGGTCACATAGCATTTGCCCTGCTTGGGGACATTGAGCAGATAGCCATCACTGATGGTCTTTTGCATCACTGTGGACTGGGCCTGGATGATGTCGTGCTCATTGAACGTTACCTTACCCTCATCATCAATCGTCATCGTCGCGAGGCGAGTCTTACTCGTCACACGGAAGAATGTGTCATCGTTCAATGGGAAGATGCGGCCATTGGCCATTGACTTATTGAGGGAGAATGAGGACAACTGCTCGTAGTACTTGTCGGCATCGCCATAGTAGATGCCATCAGCAGTTGAGAGTAACAGCATGTCGCCCAGCTGTGCTGCCGACAAGATGGGTTTGCCATACAGGTGTGACTCCTTGATGACAAACTTGCGGTCATCAATTACCGCGTAGCCAAAATCGGTTGCCAGATAAATCAAGCCGTCGGCAAAGGTCACATCGTTGATGCTCTTGCTCGCCGTCATCACGGCATCCTTTATTTCGGGCATATTCACGACTGCTCCATCAGTCTTGATGATATCAATATTAGAATTGCTATAGACTACGACCAGGTAATCCTTGTCGTTGTTGTAATAAATCTGCTTGATGCTCATGTCGCTCAGGCCGTTAACGAGGCTCAATGATTCGTTTTCATCGGTGACCTTGTCCAGGCGGAAGAGGTTGCCCTCCAATACTCTAACCGAGTGTGCTCCTTCACTATCATTGATAATGCGTGGGGTGCCGCCAGTCAAGTAATATACCCAATCATTACTCTCAGCAACGGAAAGCACCTCAGTACCCACAAATGATGTGTGGATTTGCCAATCGCCAACAGCATTTTGCGCTACAACCCGGCCAAGACCCATTAAGGTCATGAGTACCAGCAAAAATATCTTCTTTGTCATGTCAAACTCTTGTTTTAAAGCATGGATAACAATCATCGCGGTAATGGTAGGTCGCCATCACCCGCGTGTTTACTATAATAACGTAAAGACTGCCCGTTAAATTGTGTGAGCATGATTTTCATTATCATGATGGGCTGTGATAGTACCGTATCTGCTACGATACTAGAAGCCCTCAAATGTGATTTCTTCAGGATCGGGAGGCAGTGTCATGGGAAAGACCACCTTGTGGACCGACGTGTCAGGCTTGCGGCAGATGAGGTAGCATTTCCCCTGATATTCAACGGGATAGAATCCGATGGGGATGTAGTCAAGATGGATGCCGTATTTCTCGCGTTTTTCTGCCTCAGTCTGGTCAACGGTTTTGTTTTCTGCCGATGAGGAATAGGCTCGAGCCGTCTGGAACGTGTACGGCAGGGTTGGACTATTGAGCTGAACTGCCATGTAATCCTGGTCTTCAAAGGTGTAAACGGGACCAGCAAGTTCAGGTCGGTCGCTATGGGGCATAATGGCGGAAGCGCCGTCAAGCAGGCGTCCCTCATGGTACCGCACATAGACCGAATCGCTGACGAACTGCACGTTCTTCTTGTCAAAATAGGCACGATAGACAATCTCGTGGGCAAAGAAATTGTCACTCTGGAAGTTCATCGGCTTGATGAAGCGGCTATACCCCTGGAACTGGCGTTCATGCAATAAGGCCTGTTGCGGGGCTGCCACAATCTCGCGGACTGTCTGGTCATTGAAAGCCTTATACTCCTCTAGGACCTTAATGCCGCGCCCGAAGGTGAATACAGCCAAAACGCCCGAAATCAGGATGACTGCCAAACGGAGCCACAGCGCTTGTGAGAGGATGTAGTCAACACCGATGGCCACAATGATGAAGGCCACTGTAATCCAAGGGAAATAGGCGCGCTCGTGCAGGATGCCCAGCATAAACATTACCAGTGTCAACCCAAGGAATACATAGGTCCATACGTTCATACTGACGTTACGTCCTCGTTTCATAATCAAGGCGATAATGCCCACAAGCAATGCTCCTATGGGAAGGTAAAAACGCCATGATTTCTCGATAAAGATATGCCAACGACTTGTGAACAGCTGGTCAATGGGTTTACCAAGGATGATGCCCTCCTCAGCGGCCCGGCTCCATGCCGCCGGTGATGACGCGATGAGCAGGATGCCGATCAGATATCCGACTAGGGCAATAACGGCTCTGCGATCCAGTTGTCGGTGATTGAAGATGTAATAGAGCACCAGTCCGGCAAAGAATCCGAATGAAGTCGCCTCGTTGAAACCTCCTGCCACGACTGCACCCAGGAGTAGCAACGTCCCCTGACCCAATCCCAATGATTGGTTATGATGCCGTTGCAGATAATAGATGATTCCGAGTGATAGGGTCACGGCCCACATGTAGTTGGCGCTGCCGGCCATCCACAACATCGTCTCGCCTGGCACGGGATAACAGGTGCCCACGACGGCAAAGAACATCGCCAGCACCGTCACTGAGCGACGATGGACGCACAGCAAGCTCAGTAGGTGTGCCAGTAAGCCGAAAATCAGCGTATTGCACACGTTGAAGGCCCCCTTGCCAAGCAGTCCGGCAAACAGGGTGGGAATGATGTCGGCAAGGCGGCGGTTGGTGTTCGCAAGATGGTTGCAATAGGACTGCCAAGCGTCGGCAAGTGAGTTCACCCGTGTCCACACTCCGTCTATGAGCGTGAATCCCATGTCATCCTCCTTGTAGGGCGTCAGCACGTTCATCCAATAGAACACTGCACACGCTACCAGCAGTAGGCCCCAGTAGGCGACATCATGCCAGTGATCTGGCATCAGGCGAGAAACGGTTTGTCGGCGATAGTTTCCCATGGCAAGCGTTTAAAGGGATGATGGGCTGGTAACTGTTGGAAGCCGCTTCAAGGTCATGTAACCCAGTGTCCCGTCATAGTCAAGTTGCAGGACGATGTGGGAAGTGACAGAATCGATAAGGGGGAGTAGCAGCAGGTGCTTACGCTGATAGTACAACGGATAGTAGGACAGCGGCATATACTCCATTTCAAGGCCTAATTTGGTGCGGTATTCTTTGTCCTCTTTGCTGAGGGTGTTCTCAGGTTCGAAATGGTAGTAATTGGCCAGTTGTGGTGAGGGCTTCAGGGTGTCGGCGTTCAGCACCACAATCATGTATTGCTGGTCGGGAAAGCCCAATACGGTATCAGCGATTTCTGGACGGTCGCTCATCAGTGGCAGGACACGGGCACCGTCAAGCAGTCGCCCAGTGTAATATCGGTTATAGACCGAGTCGTTGACAAACTGGACATTGTCCTTGTCATAGTAAGCGCAATAGGTTGATTCACGGTTAAAGAATTCGGCCGACACATAGCGTAGTGGCGTGGCAAATCGACTGAATGCACCCTTGAAGCGGTACTCGTGCAAAATGGCTTGTCGGGGAGCTGCGGTAATGTCATGCTCAATCTGGTCTTCAAATGACTTTAATTCGCCCAAGACCTTCAGACCATGGCCAAAACCGATACCGCTCAGAACGATGCATACGGCAATGGCCGCCAGACGCAGCCTGTTTGCCATGAAACCTCCTGATAACAGATTCTCGACAGCTATGGCCACAATAATGAAAGCGACGGTGGCAAGCGGGCCATAGGCACGGTCGTACAGATAACCTAGCACAAACATCACGAATGCAAGGCAGAATAGGATATAGGCCCACAGGCTGTGTCTGATGGGGCGGAACCCTTTCTTTATCAGCACGATGACGCCGACGATGAAAGCGATGATGGGCATGACGCTGGTCAGCATCTTCTTGCTGAAAATGTAAGAGCGGCTGACCAACAGGTCCTGCAGGCTCATGTGCACGGCAATGCCGCCGTTCTGCACCCTGTCCCAGGCGCCGGGAGAGCCCATAATGAGAATGATTCCTGCAAGATAGGCCAGTAGAGTAAGCCCGACGGTGCGGTTGAATTCCTTGCGGTTGAACAGATAATACAGCACCATACCGCCGAAGAAGCCGAACGAGGTCGCCTCATTGAAGTTTCCGGCGACAAACGCCAACAACACGAGCAGCAGGGTCCTTCCCTTGCTGAACTGGGGTTGGCTGCTGTATTTGCGAAGCAGGAAAATCATCAGCAATGAAGCGACAATTGCCCACATGTAGTTGCAGCTGCCGGCGACAAACAGCATCGTCTGACCAGGCACAGGAAAGCACAAGGCGACATAAGCAATGAACAGCGCCAGAATCAGCACCGAGCGGCGTCCTGCGCTCAAGATGGTAACCAGATGAGCCATCACCGCAAATATCAGCGTATTGACGATGTTGAACAACGGCTTCCCCAGGTAGGCACAGAACATGGTCGCAAAGAAATCGGCGCAACGGCCATTAGAGGTCATGTAGTGATCCAACTGGGCTCGCCAGAACTCCATGAACCCGGCATCCCTGAGCAATGAAAATTCCATATCATCTTCCTTGAACGAGGTCCACTGGTTCATGATAAACATCACAATGCACGCTGCCAACAGCAGTCCCCAGTAGGCGAAGTCATGCCATCGGGGAGCGTTTGTATTGATTGATTTGCGCTGGTTATCCATTGTTCACGATAGTTGGGCGTTAGGGTTTCTTCTTTTTAAGGACTTTGACGCTGGAGGGATTGGGCGCTTCCCTGTATAGCATGAGCAACTCGTCTCCCGCGTAGTCCAGCAGCAACATCATGCTGGATACGTCATTGTCCATGAGCGGGAGCACCATGACGACTTTGCCATCGTAGCGCAAGGGATAGTAGCCAAACGGGTCACTGGACGTCTTGATGGCATGGCTGCGTCGATATTCTCTTTCCTTGTCAGATATGGACTGCGAGCTGTCGCTCCAGTAGGCGGTGCCCACCTGATAGGCTGTAGGTAGTGTATCTAAGTTCAGGGGGAGCACCATGTAGTCTTGGTCGGGGAAGGCCATCATCGGGCCGGTCAGATTGGGCCGGTCACTAGAGAAGGGCATTTCCACAGCGCCATCAAGCAGTCTCCCCTCGTTGAAACGGCAATAGACAGAATCCGAGACAAACTGCACATTCTCTTTATCAAAATAGGCCCGCCAGATGTATTCGTTGGTAAAATACTGGGTGGACTGCATCGGCAACGGATACAGGAAACGGTTGTATTTGTCGTAGGGGCACTGGTGAAGAATGGCTTGGGTGGGAGCTTGACGGATGGCATTGACCACCATTTCGTCATGGACCTTGTATTCTTGGAGTATTTTGACAGCACGGGTATAGGTGAAGGCGCTCAGCAACAGGCATGCGAGAATCGCAACAGCTCGTAGCGGGAGCCAGCGCAATAGCACATCGGCGGCAAGGATGACAACGATGAGCGAGATGGTGACGAGGCCGGCATAGGGACGATTGGGGAGTAGTCCTAAAACGGTCAGTACCAGTATGATCATCACCAGGATGTATGGCCAGACGCTGGACTTTAAGGGCTTGAAGCCTTTCCAAACCACAGCACCGATGCCCACGGCAATTGCCGCTGCCGGCATGATGAACCGCACTAACTTCTCACAGATGATGTGCAGACGACTGGTCAGCAACTGCATCGGTGGCAAGTCCAGAGCCAGTCCGCCTCCCGTCGCCCGTTCCCAGGCTGCTGGTGATGCCATGATGAGCAGCACCCCTAGCAGGTAGCCCGTCATGACAACAACGACCTTGCGGTCCACTAGTTTGCGGTTGACGATGTAGAAGAGACATAGTCCGCCCAGCATGCCGAACGAGATGGCTTCGTTGCCGGCGCCAGCCATCATAGCTCCCAACAGGAGCAGGATGGCACGTGGCCATGTCAAGGAACCTGAACGATGATGGAGCAGGTAGTACAATACCGCCAGCGAGCCTGTGATGCTCCACAGGTAGTTGCAACTGCCAGCTAACCATAGCAGCGTCTCGCCGGGGGCAGGGTAGCAAGTGCCGATACAGGCATAGAGCATCGCTTGGGCTAGCAGCGATCGGCGTCCTGTTGCCAATAGACTGACCAAATGGGCCAGCAGACCGAACATCAACGCATTGCACACGTTGAACAACGGTTTGCCTAGCAGGCCGCAAAAGAGTTCAGCCACCATGTCTGAGGTGCGGCCGTTGGTAATCAGGAACTTGTTGTGGTAGCTGCGAAACAGGTCTCCAAGCGAGTTGACGTGGGTCAAATCACCGATGACCATTGAGTGTAGCATGTCGTCCTCCTTGAAGGGCGTGAGTACGTTCATCCAGTAGAAAACGGCACACGCCACGAGCATGAGACCCCAGTAGGCCACATCATGCCAGCGATTAAACCCTGGCAAACTCAGATGGTTGTCAGTTTTCAGTTCCCGGTTTGTAAGTAGAGACGCAAAATTTTGCGTCTCTAAACATTTTTAATTCTCTCTAAACCCTAAACTCTAAACTCTAAACTTCAAGTTCTAAAGTGGCATTGTCACTTTAGAACTTGAATATCGTTACACGGTCAGGATTTCCTTTTCCTTGGCGGCAAAGATTTCGTCAATTTTCTTCATGAACTTGTCATGAATCTTCTGAACCTTGTCTTCACCATCCTTGCTGACGTCCTCGCTCATGCCTTCCTTGACGGCCTTCTTCAGACCCTCGATGGCTTCGCGGCGGGCGTTGCGGATGCTCACGCGAGCTTTCTCGCTCTCGGCCTTGGAGTCCTTCACGAGCAGTTTGCGGCGCTCCTCGGTCAGGGGCGGGATGTTCAGGCGGATAACCTCACCGTTGTTCACGGGCATGATGCCCACGTTGCTGTCGATGATGGCCTTCTCAATGGTGCCGATCATATTGCGCTCCCACGGCATGATGGCGATGGTACGCTGGTCGGGGGTGCTCACGTTGGCCACATTGTCGATGGGCACGGGGCTGCCATAATAGTTCACACGGATGCCGTCCAGAATCTTCACGTTGGCTTTACCTGCACGGATGTGTGCCAGGGTGTCATCGAGGAAATCCACGGCTTCCTGCATCTTTTTCTCGGCTGCGTCGAGATAAAATTTCACGTCGTTCATAGTCTTACTTTTTATATTGTTTTTGTCCTTAATTATTCTCTATTTGAAACTACGAATTTCACTAATTAAACTAATATGAATAGCCACTTAGTATAAACGCGTAATTCGTGTAATTCGTAGTTTTTACTACTTTAATGGTCACGAAAGTACAGTTTTTGCCCCAACCCTGCAAATTTTTTGCCAAAAAACAACAATCTATAAGGAAAACAACAAGTGCGATAAGTACAATGGCCCCCGAATCTTTTGGTCTTGTCCACGAATTGAACGAATTCACCATATTGGCATACGCATCCTATTAAGTGAATGAACACAATTGTCCCAGGCCGTGGCCCAGACGGCGACCGCCGCCTTGAACGCCTACTCCAGTGCTGCCGCCATCCCTGTCGTGGGCTACATCATCGCCCCTATAGCCGCTGCCATGGCAGTGGCCGCAGGAGCCATGCAGGTGGCCGCCATCAAAAAGCAGCAGGCAAGCCAGGCCCAGGGCTACGGCGAGGGCGGCTTCACCCGCAAGGGCCGTGCCGACGAGGTGGCCGACGTGCTCCATGCCGGGGAATGGGTGGCGAGTCAGCGGCTGGTCGCATCACCTGTTGCCCGTCCTCTGATCGAGGCTTTGGACTACGCGCAGCGCACCAACACGACGGTGTGTCATAATCCCTTCGTTGCAAATGGAGTCGCGCTTCGCGCGAGAAATTAAACAAATTTTTGTATAAAAATTAAACAAAACAAATTTTCATTTTAATTTTATTAATAATTTTGTTTAATTTGGCTTCGCCGAGCTAAAAGGTTCTCGGCCGTCAGGCCGATTAAAACCGCGAGGCAAATTATGACACACCCTCTGTGCATAAATTGGGCTGCGGCTTGGCATAGCGCAAGCGAGCTTACCTCTGCACTCGCCTTGCACCAATTTTCAAGGTCAATCACCGCGCCGATGGCTCTTGCCCAAAGCCAACCGCAAGTGATAGTGCAGGAGAGCAAAGACTTGAAAGAGATCATCGCCCGTCTCAACGAGCGATTGGACGAGCCCTTCGTCACTGCGGGCACCGTGACTGGCGACAAGGGCATAAAAACTTGTGCAAGCCGAATGCAAACGAGCTCGCTTGATATGCTGAGGCATCGCCAAGTTTATCCAACCAGGCGCAGGACGAGTACCAGCGCCTCATGAACAATAAATCACCGAAATCTAAAAGAAAATGATGTGTTTAGGCATGATTTTTGCTACCTTTGCAGCATTAAAAACTACGAAAACCAGTAAGAATGTTTATGAAACTACTATCAAAAATTTCTATTCTATTGATTGCTGTCCTTTTAGGATTCACATCATGCGGTGACGATGAGCCTTTTGATTCAAGTAAGCTTGAAGGCGTTTGGAAAAAGGTGATTGATGACAGAATTATGGATGGTGGGATGGAATTGTATCAATTCTTCCCAGAAACCTCATATTCTGGACGTATCGAAAAGTCTGTCTCTAATTGGCCCGATGAAGGGTGGACTGTAACCGACCTCAACTACAGGGTCGGAGAAACAGGACACATGAATATCTTTACAGGGAAAACCCATGATGGGAAATCCCAAATCTATCTTGAGGTTGATATTAAAATAAACAAATCTGAAATGATCTGGTACAAGACCGATTCAGATGAAGAAATAGCACGTTTCAAGAAAGAGAATGTATATGAGTCGTAGCCTATAAATTCCATTTTATCGGTACGTCTTTTCAAGGCATACGCGGTTGAGCAACTTATACCAAAATTATAAAAGTCTGAGCAAACACCAGCGCCTCATGAACACCAATGCGAGTAAACGAGCGCAATGTCATGCTTGCATGAATATTGCCGAGCGTGAGCATTGAAGACGAAGTCAATAAATCACCGAAATCTAAGAGAAAATAGCAGAATTATGTTTACCTTTGCAAGATCAAACACCTTTATTCAATGAGAGTATTCCTTATATCATACTT
>ONLH01000004.1 GCA_900318645.1 uncultured Prevotellaceae bacterium | reverse complement strand
AGGAAACATCGTAATGTCTGATATCGATTACCAGATGGGAGGACATAATAATGAAGAAATGGTCATATCGGATAATATCTTTTATGGCTTCTTCAGTTTTTTTGACTGCATCTTTGAGAAGCAACTGATAGTAAAGAATAACATATTCAAAAAAGGGACTGACTTGTTAACGAGAGAAAACAAAGGATTTGATAACTGTTTTAATGGCGGTGTCATCTTGACTGATAACATTGGCCCTTTGAATGTTATGCTATAATCCCCGTCTATTTTTAGAGATTAATCGGTTGATTTATCTTTGTGGTAAATCAACCGTCTTTTTTCATGGTTTGATGAATCATTAAAGTCTTAAAAGAGAACATTATAGTCAAACTAAAGGTGCTCTGGAGATGGGTTTAATCTGATATAACTGTTTTAGTCTAGTCCACTATTGGTTTTGTCTTGAATAATCCAGGGTTCATCTACCCTGGCCGGAAAACTCGCCCAACCTATGCAAAACGATGAGTCTAATAGACAAAGAAGACTCAATTGTTTAACCAGGGGTTGTGTCATATTATGAAACACCCTCACAAAAAGTATCAGAATTATGAAACCTCTACAACGAATACGCAAATCATTAGCAGTAGCAGTTTGTGCACTCCTATGTTCATGCTTGCTTTTTACTTCATGCCTGCTTCTTGAAGCAAGCCCAATTCATTCTTCAAGGCACGACCATTCTCCAAAATCCCAGCCTTCATCTTATGTTGAGAGTCAGGTAGCGAGCGATGGTTACTTGTCGTATTGCCATGCCGCAGGGTGTAGTTGTCAGGTTTTTGTAAGAAAACCATGCAACTGCATGCGTCCACAATGCATTTGTGGCCATTCAATCAAATGTCACTATAATCAAAGGTAGTGACAACCATTTTCCTGCGATAGCAAAAGAAGGTGATAATAATTGGCGAAAAAGAAGAGGTAATGGAGAGAATTACCTAACTTTGCAGTGATATAAAAAAACGGTATCCTTTATTCCATGCAATTATCTGGGACGAAGAATGCTAGAAATCAGAAGTTGACGAATTCATTATTTAATTACCTGGTTTTTATATGAAAAAATTATTGCTTTTATTTCTGCTGATCCCGCTGTTTGTCGGTGCACAGAATCGACTACGCATTTCCATTTTGGGTGACTCTTACTCGACTTTCCAAGGGTATATTCCTGAGGGAAACGAGCCCTGGTACTATACCCCGGTAGACACTTCAAGAACTGATGTTGACAATGTGACCCAGACCTGGTGGTGGCAAGTCATCAATCAGGCGGGCTGCCTCATCGAGAAGAACGACTCCTACAGCGGTGCCACCGTCAGCTACCACGGATACAATAATGAGGACTATAGCCCCAGGTCGTTTATCACCCGGTTGCCGCGCCTGGGCAGTCCTGATATAATTCTCATCTTTGGCGGCACCAATGACGACTGGGCGGGGGCAAAATTGGGTGAGTATCAATATGATCATTTTACCAGGGACGACTTCTACACCTATCGTCCCGCATTGGCTTACCTGCTACAGCAGTCCAAGGAGCGGTACCCCAATGTCAAAATCTATTTCATCATCAATAGTGGGCTGCAGAAAGAATTTGTGGAATCGACCAAGGTCATCTGCCATTATTACGACATTCCACTTATTGAACTCAAAGATATAGATAAAAAACAGAACCACCCCACCGTAAAAGGAATGAAGTCTATCGCCCAGCAAGTCTTGGAGTTCATCAACAAATAGATGTCTCAACTACGAACGTAGAAAATCAACAAAAACCCGGGTTATGGAGAACTCCACAATCCGGGTTTTTCATCGTTTGAGCGGTAGACGGGACTCGAACCCGCGGCCCTCAGCTTGGGAAGCTGATGCTCTACCAACTGAGCTACTACCGCAATATGGTTGGTCATCGTGCCAGCACTTGGCAAGCAGTGACGCTATGTCTGAGATGTTTCTCTATCCTCCCCTTCGTCAGGCATCTGCCTTGTTGATGACGTCGGTGACGCTGTCGCCGTCCTGAGTGACATAATAACGCACGGTCACGGTGTCATTGATGTACCAAGCATCCTTGTGGTCACTGTCAAGGTCGGGATACTCAAAACTCATGGTATCTTTACCCACAAGGAGTGAAATGCTATTGTTCGCGCCGTCGATGGCGACTCCCGTAACCTGCTGTGCGGTGTCATTATCCACCACAGTGCTGTCAACCTCGGGAGTATTGTTTTCCTGTTGTTTGCTTTCAGTACAAGAAAACAAAGAGATAGCAAAGAGTGCCCCTAAGGCAAAAACCAAATTCTTCATGTCCTTAATAATATTGAGTTTGTTTTACAGCGACAAAATTAGTGAATAATCCTGACGGCACCAAAAAAAACGCTGATTTTCTCGACTATGGGAACCAAGCTCTTAAAACTTGTAATTGTCGTTATCGAGGCTGTCCATCTCTTCAAAGTCTGAGATTTCGTCCTCATCATATTCCTCGTCACCGTAGAACTCACTCTTGTCAATCGCCTCGATGTTGTTGGCATCAGGAATCTTGGGAATAGTGATGAAATCAGAGATATCTACGCTCTGAGCAGGGGGATTGCCCACCTTGCTCTCGCACAAGGGATCGTGAAGGCTCTTACCGGGAATCACTTCCTTGAGCTTCACCTTGAAGAATCGTTCTGTCATGTAGTCAAAGACGAATTTCAGCCTCTGTCCTTCATCATCGAGCAGCTCATCGAGTTGTGTATCGTCCATGATCCAGATATCCTCATCGCTATCAGTCCCCATGTCCATGCAAGTTACTTCTTTCTCTTTGGCCCACTCATCATCACAGATGTAGAATGAGTCCATCTGATCCTTGCTATAACCAGCAGAATCCAGAATGATATTGCGCAGTTGCATGAATGTTGCCGTTGAGTCAATGGCTATCTGCAATTTAAAATTATCGGCCTCGTCCGAGACAATGACAAATTTGTAAATCATAGTGCTAACGCGTTTTTCTATCTTAAATTTGATGTTGCGAAATTACTAATACAATTTTAACGGGCAAATGTTTTTGCAGTTTTTTTTATAAAAGTGTTGAAAAATCGGGGTCTTTTGGGGCATAAATAATGAAACCACGCTTTTTCGGGCGTGGTTCCATCGTTTTACTCCTTATTGTTTGTGTCATCGGCTTCAAGGCACGAGGCCATAGGAGCGGAAGACCTTCTGAATCTTTTCCAATGCAAATGCCACCTGCTCGTGGGTGTGAGTGGCCATGAGGCTGAAGCGAATGAGCGTGTCGTTGGGTGCCACTGCGGGCGAAACGACGGGATTGACAAAGATGCCCTCGTTCAACAGGTCGCGCGTGATGGCGAACGTCTTGTTGTTATCACGGATGAACAACGGGATGATGGGGGTCTCGGTATGGCCGATTTCACAACCCATATCGCGGAATCCCTGCAGTGCCTCATGGGTGATTTTCCAGAGGTGCTCCTGACGCTCGGGCTCACTGATGAGAATATCAATAGCCTTCATCGCTGCAGCAGTCGATGCGGGGGTGATGCTGGCAGTGAAGATATAGCTGCGTGAGTGGTGGCGCAGGTAATTGGTGATCACGCTACTGGTGGCGATGAAACCTCCCAGTGATGCGATGGACTTGGAGAAGGTACCCATGATCAGGTCCACCTCATCGCGCAGACCGAAGTGGTCGCACACGCCACGGCCACCTTCACCGAAGACGCCAATACCATGAGCCTCATCGACCATGATGCTGGCATTGTACTTGTGGGCCAAGTCAACAATGTCGGGGAGCTTGCAGACGTCACCTTCCATCGAGAACACGCCGTCAGTGACGATGAGCTTAACGCGGTCGGGCTCACATTTCTTGAGTTGCGCCTCAAGCGAGGCCATATCATTGTGTTTGTACTTGAGCGAGTTGGAGAAGGAGAGTCGCCTTCCCTCAATGATGGAGGCATGATCCTGCTCATCCCATAGGATATAGTCTTCACGCCCAGTCAGCGTGGAAATGACGCCCAGGTTGACTCCAAAGCCAGTGCTGTAGATCATTGCGTCTTCCTTCCCTTCATATTCAGCAAGCTTGCGCTCCAGCTGCTTGTGGAGGTCAAGCGTTCCGTTGAGGAAAGGGGAGCCGGCACAGCCAGTGCCGTATTTCTCAGTGGCCTCGATGGCAGCCTGCTTGATGCGTTCATCGTTGACCAGTCCAGAGTAGCAGTTGGAACCGAACATCAGCACCTTTTTGCCATTCATCAGCACCTCGGTGTCTTGTTCGCTCGAGATGGCGCGAAAGTAAGGATAAATGCCCGCAGCTTTAGCTTTCTGCGGTTCTTCATAACGCGCTAACTTATTCTCTAATAGGTTCATAAACAAATTTCTATCTAATTAGATTGACCTGTCGTGACACCAGCGCCACGCACAGATTACATTATAATTGGCTGCAAATATACAACAATAATTGTTAAGCAGATGTTAAATAAATTGCAAAAAGTGACAAATCGACCAAAAGAATCAATGCTAAATCACTCATTTTCAACGTCTCGTGTCTATTAATAATTTTTAAAAAGAGTAAAAATTTAGTAATCAGTTCTTTCAATCGCGATCAGTATCATCCATGTCAAGTTCGGCATTATGAATCATATCATAGTCAGAGAACTCGACACCGTCAAATTCTCCATCCTCAAACATGATATAGTCTTGCCTGAAACAACCTGTCATCATTAACATGACAGCGATTGCCGCAAGTATCATCGTCATCAATTTGCGAAATTTTCTCATATTTCTATACTCAACTGGTTATGTCAATATTGACTGCAAAAATAAGAAAAAAATGAAAGAAAGCACTATTTTTCGGAAAAAAACAGTAATTTTGAAAATCAAATCACTCAAAACACTCAAGAGATGGACCTATTTGAACAGCGAATCAAGGAATTGCGGGAAATCATCAACCGCCACAACCATAACTACTATGTACTGAATGCGCCGACGATCAGCGACCAGGAGTTTGATGCCCTGCTTCGCGAGTTGCAGGACCTGGAGCGTGACTACCCGCAATATCAGGATCCGCTGTCCCCTACCCAACGTGTCGGCAGCGACATCAGCAAGGGGTTTACCCAGGTGCGGCATGAGCGTCCCATGATGTCACTGTCCAACAGTTACAATATAGAGGAGGTGCAAGACTTCCTGCGGCGAGCCCAGGATGGACTGGGTGGTGAGGCCAGCGAAATTGTCGGTGAAATGAAATATGACGGCACGTCAATCTCGGTGACCTACGAACACGGACGGCTGGTGCGTGCCGTGACCCGAGGCGATGGTATTCAGGGAGACGACGTGACCGCCAATGTCATCACCATCAAATCGGTTCCTCTGGAAATCACAGGTTTTATTGACCTGCCCGACAAGTTTGAAGTGCGCGGCGAAATCGTCCTGCCGTGGCAAAGTTTTGAGAAGTTGAACGCTGAACGCCAGTTCAATGAGGAACCCCTGTTTGCCAATCCTCGCAATGCCGCTGCCGGGACACTCAAGTTACAAAACAGCGCCGAGGTGTCACGTCGAGGACTGGATGCGATCTTCTATTTCCTGCTAGGCGACAACCTGCCCTTTGACACCCATTACGACAGCATCAAGGCACTGCAGCGGTGGGGTTTCAAGACGGGCGAGATGTCCATCCTGCCCAGCATCGAAGCCGTTAAGGACTTTATCGGCTATTGGGATGTGGAACGCAAAAAACTGCCTGTTGCCACCGACGGTCTTGTGTTCAAAATCAATTCCCTGCGACAACAGCTCAACCTGGGAGCCACGGCCAAGTCGCCCCGCTGGGCGATAGCCTACAAGTTTGCACCCGAGAGGGAATGTACCAAGCTGCAGTATGTTTCCTTTGAAGTGGGACGAACGGGTGTCATCACACCGGTCGCCAATCTTGACCCCGTGCTCCTGAGTGGCACTATCGTCAAGCGCGCCTCGCTACACAATGCCGACATCATCAGCCAACTGGATATTCACGAGGGCGACATGCTCTATGTAGAAAAAGGCGGTGAAATCATCCCTAAAATTGTCGGAGTTGACGAGAAACGTCGCCAACCCGGCAGCGCACCCATCGCCTTTGTCTCCCATTGCCCGTCATGCGGCACACCGTTGAAGCGGGTCGAGGGTGAGGCAGCCTGGGTGTGTCCCAACAAGTGGGGATGCGGTCCCCAAATCTGCGGACGCATTGAGCACTTCGTCGGGAGGCACGCGATGGATATTGACGGCATCGGCGAGGAAGTGGCCGTCATCCTCAACAAGAGCGGGCTGGTGAACGATGTGGCCGACCTGTATGACCTTACACAAGAGAAACTCGTTGCCCTTGACCGCTTCCAGGAAAAGAGCGCACAACGCATCCTGCGAGGTCTGGAAGCAAGCCGCAGCGTACCCTATGCGCGTGTCATCTTTGCCCTATCCATCCCCTTTGTCGGTGAGACGACCGGCAAAGTGCTCGCGCGCCACACGCGAGACATAGACACGTTAATGACCCTACCAGCCGACCAATTGGCAGCTATTCCGGAAATCGGTCCCAAGATTGCCCAATCAATAGTCGATTTCTTTGCCGAGGAGCGCAACCGCGCCATCGTTGAGCGACTGCGTGCAGCAGGTTTGCAGATGGCCCTTAGCGAGGAAGAGACAGCCGGACAGACCGACAAGCTGATGGGCAAGAAAGTGGTCATCAGTGGAGTGTTTGCCAAGCATTCACGCGAAGAATACAAAGCGATGATTGAACAGAACGGCGGCAAAAACGTGAGCAGCATCTCGAGTGCCACCAGCTTTATCCTCGCCGGCGAGAACATGGGACCAGCCAAACTGGAAAAAGCCCATAAACTGGGCATTGAAATCATCAATGAAGACCAGTTCCTTGCTATGATCGAATAACTGATGAGACGAACATTAATCATATTATTGACAATGATGGCTTCCTGTTCCTGTATGTCTATGCTCGCACAAGATGTCGAGACCTTTGTCGGCGGACTGCTGGAGCAATACCCCAAGGCTCGGTTGCTCGATATCTACAAATCGTGCTTCCAAGATTACATGGGTGCCGAGCACCTGGTAAATGACACCGTAAGCGCCAGGAATTATCTCGAGCAGGAACTTGCAACGACCACAGTTGATGACCTGCAGCCCTGGTATTATGAGCCCTGCGGTGTGGAAGGCAACTATGTGCGCGTGAGCCTGCGGGCCGTCAAGGAAGGACACATCGCAGCCGATGCCTTGCTCAACGCCTTCATCGCCAGTGCGGGAAACGCCGAACGCCCTACCGTGGAGAGCTGGGCCACACGATGGCAAATGATGGTGGGTGCTATTGATAGGATGGGCCTATCCCTACCCTACTATCAAGAAGACAAACAGTTCATCGAGGATGTGCTTTCACAGGGGAAATATGCCATCAGCCACTCCCCTGACTACCGCGATGCCTATTCCCCGCATTACCGCATTGTCAAGCGGGACATCTTTGAGCGCGATCTGAAGCCGCTGTTGCCACTTCAGCCATGATGCCAACACCATCCTCAAACCCCAATTAGAAAAGATAAAGACTACGCCCCACTGAGCCATTCAGTGACTCATGCGGGGCGTCCGGCTTATGACTCCCTCACGGGAGCAATCATCTATTACCGTTTATAAAATTCAATATTTCTATACGTTTTATTTATTCCTGTGTTCCTTGTCACGATAAGGGAGGAGTTCGCCATAGAAAGTCATATCGTAGTTACCCCACACTTGTACACAAGCCTGATTGCTGTTGTGATAGACGGTAACATCCACATAGACTCTTGATGTCATCGAGCGACTCGACATCTCATACTGCAAGTGAACATCGCCATTATTCTCGTACTTGATGCGCTTGTTGTACACAGTACCCTTGTCGGTCCTTCCTCCTAGGCCATTAACGCCCGGACTGCCATTGAGAAGGGCAAACTGGATGATGCCATCCTCGCCCTGGACCAAAACAAAGTTGGAATTGCGATCAATGTTATAGTCCCTGAAGCCTGCATGTCCAAACTGGATGTAGTCAGCGACAACCACAAAGTAGCCACGCTTCATGGAGTTGACGGCTTTGGCATAGGCCACGTCATCGTTAAGTTCACTAATGCGTTTCTTGCGTTCCTTGATTTCCTGCTGGCTTTCATTGACAGGCTCGGCAGGCGTGATCACCTCGAGCTTAACGTTACTTGTTTCTATATCTACCACGTCGTCAATCACTTCCTGCGCCATCACGCTGGAGGATATTCCTATTATCGCACTAAGAGCTAATAATACCTTTTTCATAATTTCTGTTTAGGTTAAAAATGATTATTGTTTGTCTATTAGACGTGATTTCTGAAAAAATGTTTAATTTTGCGTATAAAAAAATTATGCATTAGGTCTATAGATTAAGCCTTGCTGACAACAAAAACTGAAAACTAAAAACTGACAACTGACAACTAAAATATGGAACGAAAGACAAACTTGAGACTTAGCACGCGCTTGCTCGTGTTGTTGTGCCTAATGGGGCTGGGCCTGATTGTGGCATCAATCATCAGTGTTTACGTGATTAACTGGGGGCTGCTGTCCATGCTCACCGTGCAGGATGTGCTGGCATTTATCGTGCCTGCCATTGCAGCCATGGCCATCTTCTACCGGAAACCTCTTCACGCGATGTGCCTGGACCGTGCACCCGGCTGGAAAGCCATTGCCATCGTTGTGGCGTTTTACATCCTGTCACTACCTGCCATGAACTGGATTGTTTCATTCAACGAGTCTATGTCATTACCCGCATCGATGAGCGGTATTGAACAACTGATGCGCTCCCTTGAAGATGAAGCTGCTGAGACTACTAAGACGTTGCTTGACATCCACTCCATTTGGGAGTTGGTTCCTTGTGTGCTAGTTGTGGGACTGATGGCGGGCTTGAGCGAGGAGATACTGTTCCGTGGCGCCATGTTACGCACAATGCAGGACAGCCGCCTTGGCCCACACGCAGTCGTTTGGATTGTGGCCATCGTGTTCAGTGCCATCCACATGCAATTCTATGGCTTCATTCCTCGCATGCTATTAGGCGTGTGGTTAGGCTATCTGCTCGTGTGGACCCGCAGTCTGTGGGTTCCCATCATCGCCCACACCCTTAACAACAGCACCGTTGTTGTGATGAGCTACCTTGCCAATAAGGGAGTCGTGGCCGAGGACTTCGGCGACCATCTGGGCTTGCCTGCCGACGGCGATTTCCCCTGGCTCGCCATGGCCAGCGTCGTCCTCAGTGTCGCCCTCGCTGTGTGGGCACACCACCAGTATAAACCTGCTGACAAATCGCATCAACAGTACATATAATCTGTTCCACACCCTCACGAAAACGTTTCAATACTTATCAGTAGAATCTTGAACGGCTACTAATCAACGCCGAACAGAATCATCAATCGTGGCCTGCATAGCAGTGGAAACTGCCCGTGCAGGCCGCTTTTCATGCTGGTGACCGACCACTTTCCAGCAAATGTCTTTTTATTGGAAATAAAAAAGACAGGAAAAATGGTGTAGTATCAGGAAAATACACTAATTTTGTAGGTTAGAGCCAAGCGATCGTGTTTCATTGTATCGCTAAGATGTTCTTAATTTATTAATGATCAACTTATTAGAATAAAACTTTTAAAACGCTATACAGTTATGATGAAGAAATTTATCCTTATCGTTTGCGGCTCGTTTGTGGGCGCATTCCTGGCCTTCATGTTTTTCATGATTGCTGCCATGATCATGAGTTTTGCCATCATGGGATCAATGAACATGGGTGGCAGTAAATCGACGGCCGTAGTCTCCAAGCATTCTATCCTGCATATTGACCTGGGTACCGACATCAGCGAGCGCGGCGGCAACGACGCTGTAGATATGCTGTCGCTGCTCCAGGGCGGCGGCATGCCCAACAGCCTGGGACTGAATACAGTGATATCGGCCATCGAAAATGCAGCCAGCAACGACAAGGTGGACGGCATCTATATCGAGTGCAACGGTGTGAGCGCCGCACCCGCCACATTACAGGCCATGCGCCGCGCCCTGAAGGAGTTCAAGAAAAGCGGCAAATGGATTGCCGCTTACGGCCACGAGGGCATCAACCAGGCAGATTACTACCTGGCCAGCGTTGCCGACAGCATCTACCTGAACCCCGTGGGTGCCGTAGATCTGCACGGTATGGCTTCGGTAACCCCTTACATGAAAAAGTTGTTTGATAAAGTCGGTGTAGAGATGCAGGTCGTACGCGTTGGTACGTTCAAGAGTGCCGTAGAGCCCTACATGCTTGAGGACATGAGCGACGCCAACCGCCTGCAACAGGAGCATTATCTGGGCACCATCTGGAAAGAGATGCTGGACAGTATCGCTGCTGACCGCAAATTGCAGTATGCCGCGTTGAACTCGCTGTGTGACAGCGTCATCATAACCTTCAAGGCTCAAGAACTCATCCAGAACAAGCTGGTGGACAAGCTGGTTTACCAGAACGAAATGGAAGACATCCTGCGTGCCCGCACCAAGGTTGACAAGAAAGACGACCTGAACTATGTCAATCCCGAAGATCTCGCAGCAGACCTGGAGGAAAGCGCCAGTGGCGACCATATTGCCGTGTTATATGCTGTCGGAGAGATTGACGGCGGAAGCAGCATGGCAACTACCGATGAAGGCATCGTCAGCGACAAGCTGTGCGAGACCATCTATCAACTGAAGGACGATGACAATGTCAAGGGCATGGTATTCCGTGTGAACTCGCCGGGTGGCAGCGCCTTCGGTAGCGAGCAGATCTGGAAAGCCATCATGGACTTCAAAGCCTCTGGCAAGCCCGTGGCAGTATCAATGGGCGACTATGCCGCATCGGGTGGTTTCTATATCTCGTGCTGCGCCGACCGCATCTTTGCCGAGCGCACTACCCTCACCGGCTCCATTGGCATCTTTGGCGTCATTCCATGCATGAACGAACTCATCGAGAATAAGTTGGGTGTGCACATGGCATCGGTCAAGACCAACGAGAATGCCGACATGGCATCCATGGGCAAGAAACTGACACCGGCCCAGTTCGCAGCCTTGCAGAACATGGTTAACGAAGGCTATGAGTTGTTCACCAAGCGTTGTGCCGACGGTCGCCACGTGACTCAGGACTCCATCAAGAAGATTGCCGAGGGTCGCGTGTGGGACGGCATCACTGCCAAGCAGATTGGTCTTGTGGACGAGTTCGGCGGCATCCGTGAAGCAGCATCATGGGTAGCCAATAAGGCTAAATTGGGCAAGGACTACAAGACCCAGAACTATCCTGCCATCGAGGATCAGTTCATGGCCATGCTTGACAAATACATGGTTACCAGCTATGAGTCACGCCTGAAAGGAGAAATGGGCTTGCTCTATGACTGGCACAAGCAGCTGCAGCGCATCATGGGCCGAGACCAAATCCTGTGCCTGATGCCTGAAGGAGAGATTGAGTTTTAATTTGAATTAAGATAATTATTGCAACCGCCAATTGGGGGATGTGTCATTATTCACCACTGATTTTCAATCGGCCTAACGGACATTGATACAGGCTTGAATTATGATACAGCCTCCGCAAACCGACAATTAGGAGGCAAGGCTTGACAGATTAGAGCCTAACGCCTAAAACCTAAAGCCTGATATGAACATCGACCTGTCTAATATACTGAACAAGGAGCAACGCAAGTCTATCATGGACGCCCTGTTGACCCCATTCTCGTGGGGATATGGCGGCGCTGTGTGGTTGCGTAACAAGGCTTTTGACTTCGGGCTGTTGCCCCAGGAGGAGTTTGACGTGCCCGTTGTTTCAGTGGGAAACATCACCGTGGGCGGCACCGGCAAGACCCCTCATGTGGAATACATCATCGAGGCTTTGTACCGTCGCTATCATGTGGCGGTACTGAGTCGCGGCTATAAACGCAAGACCAAAGGCTTTATCCTGGCTAGCAACAACATGACCCCGCGCGACATCGGCGACGAACCCTACCAGATATACCGCAAGTACAGCGGCCTTATTACCTTGGCCGTGTGTGAGAGCCGACGCAAAGGTATCCGCGAGTTGTTGCGCATCGACCCCGACATCAATCTGATTCTACTGGATGACGGTTTCCAGCACCGTTATGTGATGCCCAAGGTAAACATTCTGCTGCTAGACTACAACCGCCTCCCGTTTGAGGACAAGGTCATGCCGCTGGGCCAACTGCGTGAGCCGGTATCCAGTATCTCACGATGCGATATGGTAGTGGTGACCAAGTGTCCCCCTAATATCTCGCCGACAGAGCGCAGGGTCATCAAGCAACGCCTGAATCTGCTCACCTACCAGAAGCTGTTTTTCAGTACCATCACCTATAGCGAGCCAGTCCCGGTCTTCCCCGTCCAGTCCCCGCAGCTCACCTCGCTGCAATGGCTGCATGGAGATGATTCAGTGCTGTGCCTTACTGGCATAGCCACTCCCATGCCACTGGTGCGCTACCTGCGCCAATATGCAGCCCAGGTCAAAGTGATGCACTTCGACGACCACCACTTCTTTACCCGTAGGGACTTCAGTGACATCTTCAAGGTGTATAAGAACCTTACCGGCAAGCGCAAGTTCATCATCACCACCGAGAAAGACGCGGTGCGCATCATGAACAATCCCTATTACCCGCCCGTCAAGCGCAACTGCATCTACTACATCCCCATGCGTGTGGGATTCCTGGAGATGGAAGGTACCGATTTTATCAGCGAGCTGGTTACAAAAATCGAAGAGCAGGAGGAAGAAGCCAACCTCACCACAACCACAATGTAACGACAACCAATAATGCAAGAAAGGAGAACTTTATTATGGCATCAGACAATAAATTGCTGGATATGATTAAAGAGACCAGCCAATACATCAAGCAACGCGTCAATAACAAGCTGCCCAAGACCGCTATCATCCTTGGTACCGGACTGGGCGCAGTTGTGGACCACATCAACATCGAGGTAGAGATTCCATACGGCGAAGTACCTAATTTCCCCGTTTCGACCGTGCAGGGCCACAAGGGGCGCCTCATCTTCGGCACGCTGGGCAATAAGTACATCATGGCAATGCAAGGCCGTTTCCATTACTATGAGGGCTACACGATGCAGCAGGTGACCTTCCCCATCAGGGTGATGAAGGCCCTCGGCATCAAGACCGTGTTCGTCTCTAATGCCTCGGGTGGAATGAATCCCAACTTCAAGGTAGGCGACCTGATGATCATCACCGATCATATCAATGTATTCCCCGAGCATCCCCTCCATGGCAAGAACATCGACGAACTAGGTCCTCGTTTCCCGGCCATGGTTGACGCTTACAGTCCGCGCCTCATCCAGATGGCACGCGACATCGCCAAGGAGAAAGGCATCCGCCTAATGGAAGGCGTATATGTCGGCACACAGGGTCCCACGTTTGAGACACCTGCCGAGTACCGCTACTTCTGGCGCATCGGTGGTGATGCTGTGGGCATGAGCACCGTTCCCGAAGTCATCGTTGCACGTCACGGAGACATGGAAGTATTCGGCATCTCGATCATTACCGACCTGGGCGTTGAAGGCGCTGTCGAGAAAGCCTCTCATGAGGAGGTGCAGAAGGCCGCTGCTGCCGCTCAGCCCATCATGGCGATGCTCGTCAGGGAAATGATCAACCGATTTGAAGAGCTGTAAAGAGTAAATTGCTATTATTACTAGATGTTCTAGAATATCTAGATATCGTAGAGATTTTAGCTATTCTATAATATCTAGACCAAAGACTAAAAGCATTGTGAAAGAAACCGAGATTGCAACATTGGGCGAGTTTGGGCTCATTGAGCACTTGACCCGCTCTTTTCCTGTGCGTAACGAGTCCACCCACCGTGGCGTGGGTGACGACTGTGCTGTCATCAATTATGGCAAGGACAGAGAGACGCTGGTTACTACCGACCTGCTGCTGGAAGGTATCCACTTTGACCTGACCTACGTGCCGTTGATGCACCTGGGCTACAAGGCCATTGTGGTGAACCTGAGCGACGTGTATGCCATGAACGGCACGCCACGTCAAGTGACTGTGTCGTTAGGCATCAGCAAACGTTTCACGCTGGAGCACATCGAACAGCTCTATGAGGGCATGCGCATTGCCTGTGAACACTACGGCGTAGATTTGGTGGGTGGCGACACGAGTGCATCGGTTACAGGACTGATTATCAGTGTCACTTGTCTAGGCGAGGCCCCCAAGGATGACATCGTCTATCGCACAGGGGCAAAGGACACCGATCTGGTCTGCGTGAGCGGAAACCTGGGAGCGGCCTATATGGGCCTTCAGTTGCTGGAGCGTGAGCGACGCGTGAGTGCCGAAATGAAGGATAAGGATTTCCAACCTGATTTCTCGGGTAAGGAATACATCATTGAGCGCCAGTTGAAGCCCGAGGCGCGCCGCGACGTCATCCTGGAGCTGCGGGAGCTGGGCATCAGGCCCACTGCGATGATGGACGTGAGTGATGGCCTATCGAGCGAACTGCTACACATCTGTAAGGATTCAGGCGTGGGCTGCCGTGTCTATGAGGACCGCATCCCCATCGATTACCAGACGGCTCTGATGGCCGAGGAACTGAACATGAATCTTGTCACCGCTGCCATGAACGGAGGCGAAGACTACGAACTGCTGTTCACCGTACCTCTCGCCGACCATGAGAAGGTTGCACGCATGAAGACGGCACGTCTCATCGGCCGTATCACCAAGCCCGAACTGGGTGCCTACATGGTGACTCGCGACGACCAGGAACTGGAAATACGTGCCCAAGGCTGGAACGCCTTCACACCCAACGACAACTCCGACAAATCTGAAAAGTAAAACGCGAATTTCGCGAAGCATCAGCGAATTACACGAATCCACACACAGGGAATCGTGTAATTCGCATCTTTTTTATACAATTCACATCAGATACCCGAAAAACGGTTTCAGATAGTAGTTTTTGTTTGGGTTTTCATGTTATTTCGGCGATTTTGGGGTGATTTTTGCTAATTTGTGTTAAATATCGGCATTTTTCCGTTGAAAAATTAGGAAGAAAAAAACAAACGGCATTATATTTGCAACGGTTTTCATGGTATTAGTTTTTAAGATTGAATGAACTTGGCTTCGGCCTCTGCCATTGAACGTACACAATCATGGCTTTCGGCTTGCCCAAGTTTTGAGGAAAATCGAGCGTCGTGAGGCTAGTAGTTTTTCCTAAATGTTTAAGGTTTATGTTAATGGTATTAGAAGGTTAATTAGTTAAAACAAGTCCTTGACGTTGAGTCAAGGACTTGCTTCTTCTTATTACTGCTACCGAGGCCGAGCCTCGGTCCACTGGACAACAGTTCTCTTGAGGGTGTGGATCAATCCTCGGGCGCGTCGTCAATGAGTTCCAGGAACTCTTCCAGTTTCGGCGTGACGATAATCTGGGTACGGCGGTTGCGCTGTTTTCCAGCAGCAGTGTTGTTGCTCACCACGGGATTGTATTCGCCACGACCTCCGGCTGTCAGACGCTTGGGATTGACGCCATAATTGTTCTGCAGAGCTTGAACCACCGATGAGGCACGCAGACAAGAGAGGTCCCAGTTATTGCGGATGTTCTCGCGATAGATGGGTACGTTGTCGGTATTGCCCTCGATGAGCACGTCATAATCCTCGTAGTCGTTGATGATCTTAGCAATCTTGGACAACGTCTCAGCAGCACGCTCACTGATCTCATAGGAACCGCTCTTGTAGAGCATATTGTCGGCCAGTGAGATATATACGACGCCTTTCAAGACCTGGACATCCACATCCTTGAGTTCCTCCTTGGAAAGAGAGCGCGTCAACTTGTTGGTCAGAGCCATATTGAGTGAGTCGCTCTTAGACTTCAGGTCGGTCAGATGACGGATGTACTGGTTGCTCTCGTTGATCTGGTCGACGAGTTTCTCGATCGAGATATTGCTCTGGCTGGAATTGACAAGGCTCTTGTCGAGGGACTGCTGCAAGCTGGCATAGTCTTGCTTGGACTGAGCCAACTGCTCCTCAAGCGAAGCCACACGCGCATTGGCGGCAGCCAGTTGCTCTTTGGCCTGCTGATAATTCACTACCATTTCCTTACCGTTCTCAAGCAGTTTCTGGTTAAGATCACGGCAGTCCTGCAGTTCCTTCTTGCTGGCACAGCTGCTCACGAGCATCAGACCCGCCAGCAGGGTCATCATCAAAACACTTTTTTTCATATTACAAATGATTACTGTTATGTTCTTTTCACTTGTTTCATTCTATATAGACGTGAAAAAGGCAAAAATGTTGCATCCATTAGAACGATTTAACCAAAAACAGTGGCATTGTCACATTTTTTTACATTTATCGGGCACATTCCATCGCCATTTTGTACCCTATGCGAAGAAAAATAAAAAATTCATGCTCATTTTTTTGAGAAAAAGGATTGAAGGTACATATATAGGAAAAAAATGACTAACTTTGCAGATTAAAATTGAAACACATGGACGCTCACGAAAAAAAACAGCTGTTGCTCGACTCCAGATACCTGCGCATGACACAGATTTGGGCCGAAAACTCCTATTGCCGTCGCCGCCAGGTGGGCGCATTGCTGGTCAAGGACAAGATGATCATCAGTGACGGCTACAATGGCACGCCGGCAGGCTTTGAGAACATTTGTGAAGAAGAGGGAGGCGATCGCTCCAAGCCCTACGTTCTTCATGCCGAGGCCAATGCCATCACCAAAGTAGCCCGCAGCAACAACAGCAGTGACGGTGCGACACTCTACGTCACCACCTCGCCCTGCATGGAGTGCAGCAAACTCATCATCCAGGCTGGAATCCGCCGCATCGTGTTCGGCGAGTATTACCGCATGCACGACGGCGTTGACCTGTTGTGCCGTGCCGGTATCGAGATTGTCCACCTGTGGCATCACAATGGCCAATACGAACCGGTAACCATTACCAGTGACAACAGTGAGAGCCATTACCAGGAAGTTGCAAGAGAGTTAGAAGTCAGGAGTTCTTCTAACAATTGAAAACTGAGAACTTAAAAAACAGAAGACACAATAATGAAGCCGAAGTCCACACGTCAACCCATCTGGTTACCCCTCGCCATAGCATTGGCGGTGGTGGTGGGCATCTTTATCGGTAGTCGTTTTACCGTCAACAAGCCTGTTGCCGAAAACGACCGCAAACTCAACGCCATCCTTAACCTGATTGCTCAAGATTATGTCGATACGACCAACCTCAAGGACCTCATCGAAATGAGCATCCCAGAGATATTGAGCAATCTCGACCCGCATACGAGCTACTTCAGTGCCGAGGACCTGAAAGCGGCAACCGACGACCTGAACGGATCGTTCAGCGGCATCGGCATCTCGTTTGTACTGGTCAACGACACCATCGGCGTGGTGGAAGTCATTCCTGGAGGTCCCAGTGAGAAAGTAGGTCTCATGGCAGGTGACAAAATCGTCATGATTGACGACAGCATAGCAACCGGTCCAAAAATCACTAACGGCGATGTCATGAAACGCTTGCGCGGCGACAAGGGCACTAAGGTGAAACTGGGTATCAAGCGCCAAAACACCAGCAAGACCCTCACCTTCACCGTCACCCGTGGCGACATCCCAGTCAACACCGTTGACGCCTACTACATGATCGACAAGAACACCGGCTATATCAAGATCAACCAGTTCGGAAGACACACCTATGACGAGTTCATCACCGCCATGGCCAGCCTGCAAGAAGATGGCGCCAAGCGCTATATGATCGACCTGCGCGGCAACGGTGGCGGCTTCATGGAGATGGCTGTGCTCATGGCTAATGAATTCCTGCCCGAAGGCCAGCTCATCGTCTTTACCAAGGGCCGCTACAAGCGCGACGACGGTGAGGTGTGGAGCGACGGCAACGGTTCGTTCCAGGACGCCGAGGTCACAGTACTCATTGACGAGTTCAGTGCCAGTGCCAGCGAGATCTTTGCTGGTGCCATGCAGGACAATGACCGCGGCTTGATCGTGGGATGTCGCTCCTTCGGCAAGGGACTGGTACAGAAAGAGTTTGTCCTGCCCGACAGCAGTGCCATCCGCTTGACCACTGCGCGCTATTATACGCCTAGTGGCCGATGCATCCAGAAGGATTACAAGGAAGGGGTGCTCGACTATGAGAAAGAGCTCATCGACCGCTACGCTCACGGCGAGTTGTACAGTCGCGACAGCATGAAGATTGACAAGAGCCAGGTATTCACCACCCTCAATGGCCGCACAGTCTATGGTGGCGGTGGTATCGTGCCCGACATATTTGTAGCCCGAGACACGGCTGGCATATCAAGCTATTATATCGAGGTTGCCAACGCTGGCCTGCTGCAACGCTATGCCTTCAACTACTGCAACAACAACCGCTCGTCGCTTAGCAAGATGGACGACTACATGCAGTTCCTGCGCTTGGCGCCCAGCGATGACGTGCTGATTAAAGACTTTGCCGACTTTGCTGCGGCCAACGGCGTCACACCACGCTGGTATTATATCAACCAATCCCAAGGAGTGATCACGACTAACCTGAAGGCATTGATTGCCCGAGACATCTTTGGCAGTCAGGCCTTCTATCCTATCCTGAACCGTAGTGACAAAACGGTTCAAGAAGCCCTCAAGGCAATGAACAAACACAAGGCAGCCTTCCCGATTACCGACTGACACCTCCACTTATTGAATGAGAAAAAGCACGCCCATCTGGTTGACTATCGCCATCGCTCTGATCGCGTTTGTGGCGGGCTTTATTATTGATCGGCATGTCTTGAATTCGGCAGAAAGGCCTGATGGCGATGACCCTAAAGTAAAAGCCATTCTGGACCTTGTCGCACAAGAATATGTGGACGACGTGGACTTGGACAGCCTCATGGAAAGGAATATTCCCCTCATCCTAAGAGGACTTGACCCCCACACTAGTTACTTCGAGCCCCAATATTCCAGAATCACCAAGGATCATCCTGACGGAGTAATTCCTGACATCGGCATTGTCCTCATCAACTTCAATGACACAATCCATGTCGAATGTATTGTTCCCGCTGGTCCCAGCGATATTGCTGGCATCCTGCCTGGTGACTGTATTGTGAAGATTGACGGGCGACCAACCGCCAATATCAAGAAAAACCCAGGCGAAGTCTTCAAGCTCTTGAGCGGCCCCAATGGGAGCAAGCTCACGTTGAGCGTGCAACGCCATGGCTATCCCAATGTTCTCGACTTCACAGTGACGCGCAACAAGATCATAAAGAAAACCCTCGATTCCCACTACTTGCTTGACAGGAACACGGGGTATGTCAAGGTCAACCAGTTTGAGCGCAACACCTATGAAGAATTTGTGCAGGCTTTAACCCAACTGCAGAACCAAGGCGCAAAGCGCTTCATCATTGACCTGAGAGGTAATGGTGGCGGTTATATGGAAATAGCGGTCCTCATGGCCAACGAGTTCTTGTCGGCAGGACAACCCATCGTTTCCACACGCGGCAGGCACAAACAGTATAACCGTCCATACAAGAGTGATGGAAAAGGGTCATTCCAAAATGTCGAGCTTGCAGTCCTTATCGACGAGTACAGCGCCAGTGCCAGTGAGATTTTTGCTGGTGCGCTCCAGGATAATGACCGTGCCATCATCGTGGGTCGTCGCTCCTTTGGCAAGGGATTGGTACAGAATGACTTTATCCTTCCTGACAGCAGTATCATCCGACTTGCCGTAGCACGCTACTACACCCCCAGCGGCCGTTGCATCCAGAAGGACTACAAGCATCATGACGCCCGCTACTATGATGACGAACTGCTGGAGCGCTTCAAGCACGGCGAACTCTACAACCGAGACAGCATGAGGATTGACAAGAGCCAGGTATTCACCACACTCCATGGCCGCACGGTCTATGGCGGTGGTGGCATCATCCCCGACTACTTTGTCGCACGCGACACGACAGGAATCACCGGTTACTACATCGATGTTGAAAATAACGGCCTGTTACAGCGTTTTGCCTTCACTTATTGCGAGAAGAACCGCACGACCCTTGAGGCGATGAGCGACTACAAGCAATTCTTACGCACGACGCCGATTGATAACGACATCATCAAAGAATTTGCCGAATATGCCGCAGCCAACGGCATAGCACCGCGATGGTACTATATCAACAAATCCCGTAATAGGATCTTGACCAAGATAAAGTCAATCATCGCTCATGACATCTTCGGCCCAGAAGGATACTCTTCCATCGTGAACCGTAACGACAATATCGTCCAAACGGCACTCAGGGCACTGAGTAAACACAAGGCGGCCTTCCCGATTACCGAATGACCACTCACACAGCTGTGCGCATTCTCATAGAAAGATTATTATCCTTATTAAACGACGACATATGAGCATCCTGAGTATCCTTACCAGCGCTGTCACGGCAGCACAGATTCTTGTCCCCATGCCTCAACATGTGCAATGGGAGAACGGCAGCTATGATTTTGCCATCCCTATGCGAATCGAGAACAACTGCCCCGAACTGGCACAGAACATCTATCTGCAAGACTTTACTGCCATGCCCGATGAGGCGGCGAGCCGCGTGTGCATCATCTGGCAGGAAGAGATGCCCCCCGAGGGATACCGGCTGCACGTCAGCCCCGACACCCTGCTGATTTCGGCCAACGACAAGGCGGGCTTCATCCATGCCGGACAAACGCTCAAACTGCTGGCAAGCAACGGGGAACTGCCCTGCTGCGACATCAGCGACGCCCCCCGCTTTGAGTGGCGCGGCTGCATGATTGACGTGTCCAGGCACTACTTTGACATGGATTGCCTCAAGCGCCAGATCGATATCATGGCCAGCATGAAACTGAACCGACTTCACCTGCACCTGACCGACGCTGCCGGGTGGCGATTGCAGATTGACCGTTACCCGTTGCTCACCCAGATTGCCGCCTGGCGCACACAGAACGACTGGACCGAATGGTGGACACGGCGTGACCGCACATTTGTGGATACACGCAAGGGCAAGCCGGCCCAGGGTGCATACGGCTACTACTACAGCAAGGACCAGATGCGCGAGCTCATTGGCTATGCCGCTGAACGCGGTATTACCATTATCCCCGAAATCGAGATGCCCGGACACAGCGAGGAAGTGCTCGCCGTCTATCCCGAGCTGGCATGCCAGTCCGACACGGGAGCCCTCAGCCAGACACCAGACGGTGCCGTCATCCGCGGCATGAACAGCGGTGACCTGTGCCCCAGCAACGAGAAGACTTTTGAGTTCCTGTGCGGTGTCCTTGATGAGGTGATGGAACTGTTCCCGTCACAGTATATCCACATCGGCGGTGACGAGGCCAACATGACGGCATGGAAGACATGTCAACGGTGTCAAGACCACCTCAAGCAGCTGTGCAGCGACAAGGTTGCAGACCTCCAGGCCGACCTCATCTCTCGTGTGAACGTCTACCTCAATGAGCATGGCCGCAAACTCATCGGCTGGGACGAGATCATCGCCAACGGCAATGCCGCATCTCCAGCCAAGACCGCCATGGTCTGGCGCAATGCCGATTACGCCCGCCAGGCTATCGAGAACGGCTATGACGTAATCATGGCTCCCAATAGCCATTGCTACCTGAACCGCAATCAGGATGCCCCCACGGGCACGGCCCTCGACTGGAGCTACCTTCCCTTTGACCAGGTTGCATCATTTGACCCGTTAGCGGCGCTTGATGACAGCCAGCAACAGCACATCAAGGGCGTTCAGGCATGCTTGTGGACCGAGTATGTCGTCGACGGACCGTCAGTTGAGAACCGCCTCTACCCCCGCCTGCTTGCCATTGCCGAGGTTGCCTGGCGAGGCACAACGAGCCAGAACATACGTGAACGTGCAACCAGTTTTACCGCCTCGCTCATCAACCGTGGCGTCAACGCCTTTGACTTGACCCAGGAAGTGGGCGAACGCCCCGAGAGCAAGGTCACCTGGCCACACAAGGCCGAGTATGCCCAAGTCACCTACCTGCGCAACTATAACCGCTACTACCCCGCCGAGGGCGTGACAACATTGACCGACGGCCTGCGCGGCGGCTGGCAATATAGCGACGGTCGCTGGCAGGGCTTCATTGGCGACAGCTGTGTGAACGTGGTCATCGACCTGGGGAAGCGCACCGACATCGGTAGCATCAGCATGGACTTCATGCAGAATGCGGGACCGGACATCTATCTGCCGGCACTGATGGTGATCGAGTGCAGCAACGACAGCAAGCATTGGAAGGAGCTCTACAGGCAGACCAGCGAGAAAGACCTGCGACAGGGGCTCTCCTTCCACACCTGGCAATGGAACGGCAAAGCCAAGACGCGCTACCTGCGCATCATGGCCACATCCCACGACGACCGTTCTTGGATCTTTACCGATGAGGTCATCGTCAAGTAAAGACCTATCGGATAGAAACAACCAGGACGAGGCAGAGGTAATCTGTCCCGTCCTGATCATTTCTTCAAAGAATCCTCTTCTCGTAAAGGATTCATTCTTATTCAAAGTTCATTAGCCCAATAAGTAGTCAACATGATGAGCAATTATTGCTCATGTTTTCTACAGGCTTTCTTGCGAATGGTGACCGCTCCGTTACGGAAGTTGTACTTGTCACCTCGCGGAGTGAGGAAGTCGATGCGTTTGCGCAGGCGCTTTCCCATCTTGTCCTTCACGACCCATTCACCATTGAGAGATGGAGTCGTCTCACTCTCCACAATAATCACGTCGCCCATTTTGAAGCCATGTTGGTTAAAGTTAAACATGTCATGCGAGAGAGCGACCCATCGAATCTGATAGTTTTTCAACTTATCATAATTGATTCGGTCTCCGCTTGCTGTTACCCAACCAGCACCACCCTGTCCAGGGTGATATTTGGTAGCGTGCAGTTTATAATCCTGCCCTACGGCAGACACAGCAATCACAACAGCAAGCGCTAAAAAAAATCGTCTTAGCATAAGTTGTTAGTAATTGGTTTGTAGTGCAAAGGTACTACAAACTCTTGAATTGACCAAATTTTCAGCCAACAATGTGAACTCACCAGATAACGAAAAAAGGATACAAATCGCTGATTATCTAATATTTACACAGCAACTAAAACAACTGAAACAACTATGCTTTTTCAGAGATACATAGAGAGACAATACCATTCCCACGGAAAACAATAAACTCAATAAATATAAATCATTGATTTCCTGTATATTAGACATCTATACATGTCACTTAAACAAATAACTTTTTGAAAGAAAAGACTAAAACAGCATTTCAACATGAATGGCCATGAATTATTCATGAATTCCTGCTGAATAGTCATGGCCATTAATAGCTATTAGAGCTATCAGAAGGAGTAGTCGAGGATGGTGGGATTGAAGTGGATGGAACGGTTCTCGAAGAGGTGGTCCATGGCACCGTCCTTGATGAGGTCGGTGGGGGCGCCGGTGAGAACTTGGCGGTCGGTGGTGATGAGCCACAATTCGTCGGCAAGCATCAGGGACTGGGAAATGTCATGACTGGAGAGCAGGACGGCCTTTCCGCGGTCGTGGGCAAGGGTCTGCAGCAGGCGCATCGTCTCAATGCGGCTGGCGACGTCGAGGAAAGCTGTCGGCTCATCAAGGATGATGATGGGTGTCTGCTGGGCCAATGCACGGGCAATCATCGCCTTCTGCCGCTCGCCATCACTCAATGATGCCATGTAGTCACCAGCTTTGTTGATGATGCCTGCATCTTCCATAGACTGCTGAACGATTTTGCGATCCTCGTCATCAAGTCGCCCCAGGAACCCCGTGTGGGGCTGTCGTCCCAAGCCGACGAGCTCGGTAACAGTGAGTGCCCCCGCCTGGATGCGCTCGGTCGAGACGAGACCTATAATGCGCGAGCGTTCCTTCTGGCTCATGTCGAGCAAATTGCGACCTGCTACCTCAATAGTACCTTCCAGCGGGCGCTCGTCACAAGTAAGCGCGCGCAGCAGAGTCGATTTGCCTGCACCATTCTGCCCGAGGAGGGCGACGAGTTTTCCTTTTTCAAGTGTGAGGTTCAGACCACTAAGCAGGGTCACAGTACTCTTGCCGTTACGGTAGCCGACGGCGAGGTCATGGGTGGTATAGATAGCGTTATCGTTGTTCATCAGTTGAAGTATTGGATGCGACGTCGATTAATGATAATGTACAGGATGATGGGCACGCCGATAATGGGTGTGATGGCATTGATGGGAATGATGCCATGGGGATTGCAGACGCTTGCCAGGGCACACAGCAGGGCGATATCGGCACCCGCCAGGATGGTGGCAGGCACCAATCGGCTATGGTTACTCGTGCCAAGCGACATGCGGGCGATGTGAGGCACGACAAGACCAATAAAACCGATGGGGCCGCAAAAGGCCGTCACTACAGCAGTCAAGACACCAGTGATAAGTAACAAGATGTTGCGGGAGCGAGACACATTGATACCCAGATTGCGGGCATAGCGCGTTCCCAACAACATGGCGTTCAACGGCTTGACCATGAGCGCCGATCCGATGAGCGCAAGGATGATGATGCCAGCATAAATCGGCATCTGTGCCGCACTGACACCCGAAAAATTACCGAATCCCCAAGCCACATAATTGTGCACGCCTTCCTCGGTCGCCACCGAATTAAGCAACTGCACGACACTGGACGTGAGGTAGCTGACGAGGATACCGATGATGAGCAACATCGTATTACTGCGAACGATAGCTGAGAATGCGATGAGTACCGTCAATACTACACCTGCACCCAACAGAGCACCCACGAGGATAGCCATATAGCTCCCGATGTTCTCGCCCAGCAAGCCGCCCAACGAGCCACCCAATGCAAGAATGACGATGGCGACACCCAAGCCGGCACCCGATGATACGCCCAGAATCGAGGGTCCCGCCAGCGGGTTGTTGAAGGTCGTCTGCAACAGCAGGCCCGAGATGGAGAGTGCTGCTCCCGCAAGCGCTGCCGTGGCAATCATGGGGATGCGCGACTGCAGGATGATGATGTCCCAAGCCCTGTTACCGCTACCCTTCCCCGACAGGATATCCACAATCCTATCAGCAGGGATATCCACTGAGCCAAAGACGAGACAAGCCAGTGCCAAGAGCACCAGCAGCACTGTCAGGGCGAGCATCGTGACAGCATAGCGGCGATATGTCATGGGCGTGTCAGTCAATGTGGTGATACATTTGGTTTTGGTAATCGGGGAACAGTTCAGGATGCAGGATGGCTGCGAATTCACGCATCAGTACATCGGGATGGAAGGGGATGCGGTCAAAGAAGCGGGTCTTGTCGGTATCGCAGACGTAAACATGCTTGTTCTTGAAGGCCGCCATCTCCTTATTCAAGTCAAAGGCACCCTGCAGGTCCTTTAACGAATTGATATTGGTCCACTTGATAAACCAGTAGTCGGCATCCTGTGCGACAGCAAGTACCTGGTTGAAATCCAGTGCCAGCGAACCCGTATTCTCATCATCGGCCCATAGGTAATTGCCTCCCGCGTCATGCAGGATGCGGGCCATGTAACTTTGTCCACCAGGCACGTTCCACACACCACTGATGACCATCTCAGTCACGACGGTGGGACGATTAGCGGCACCTGCCGCAGCCTGTTTCACTTCATTATAGGCTGTGACGATAGCGTTATAGAGGCTATCGGCCTCGTTGCGCTTACCCACCAGTTCGCCGTAGAATTTTACCCATTCAGCTCTGCCCAGCGGGTCATATTCCAGATAGTCAGCACACTCAATGATAGGAATATCCAATTTGGCAATCTGGCCATAACTGGCATCCTGATAAGGAGATAACAAGATGGCATCGGGCTGCATATCGATAACCTTTTCGACAGTTGGATTCATTGAGTTACCGCAGTCGGCTATGACACCCTTGGCCACACCTTGTACAATGGTGGAGTCAATGAAATACTGGCTATCCACCACACCACGAACAGCACCTATTGCCCCCAGCTCGTCCAACAAGCTCGTGTGGACCGAGGAATAGACCAGCGCGCGCTGAATAGGGGTTCGCACTACAGTCCCTTCGGGCAAATCTTTCGGAAGGTCGGTATCACGCGGCACCAGCACATAGCGGTGCAACACCCCACCCTTCCACGGGTCTCCCACAGTGACAAGTGTATAATCAGCCGTGCGCTGCATCGAGAGCAACTTGGCTGCAGTAATCACCGAATCCGAAGACTCCATTGTATTTCCCGCTGCGCCACCTCTCTTGAAACACGCGGTTAACAGCAACAGGCTCACCAAGAGAAAGGAGGCAGTATAAAAGTATTGTGTTATCGTCTTATTCATTGGCTTGACATCGATTCTCTTATCGTTTATTATAATCGATATAAATAGAATTCTTCATCGAATTATTAATCTATGAGGGGTGCCTCATCTACGACCAAATCAAGGATATCGGGATGCATGACATCACCGGAAGCTCGCTTGAGGAACTTGAAGAAATAATCCTCGATGATGTTGCGTTTCTTGTAGTCCTTCATGCCCTCGTAGCGTACTTGCAGGTCATGATAGTCCTTGAGCAACTCGCTCAACACACTGGGATTGACACGCCGCACCTTGTAATTCTCAAAATCAATGTAATAATAGTCGATGCTATTGCTCTCATCTTCTACTGATACATGATCCATAAAACTAATATTGGCTACCGAGAGCGTATACGCTACTTTGTCATTGAAGAATAGTGGTACATAGAAATTGAGATAATGCAAATCGACTTCAAAATTCTTATACAGGTAACTGCTGTTGACAAACCAATTGCCATCACCAAGAGAGGCCGCAATATATCGCTGATTGATCTTGTCGTTGATGAGCTTATCATAAGTCACAAAGTCCAGTGCATAGGAATAGACATCAATGAACGGATCCACACATATCGCAGCGGGCTCATCATAATATACCTGTTCCCAAGTTTCGTAGAAATAGACTGTGTCATGGGGCTCCTCCACAGCATTAGCACTTAGCCAAGCCGTAGCGAGGAAAACAACTATGATATGACTTAACAATCTATTCATCAGGAAAAATATTATTCTACAAGGTCAACAATATAAGGTCGCATGAAGTCTTGAGAAGCCCTATCTATATACTTCATGAAAAACTCCTCAATCATGTATTTTTTCTTGTAGTCCTTCATACCCTCGTAGCGCATCTTCAGGTCGTGGTAGTCCTCGAGCAATTCACTCAATACACTTGAATTGACCTTGCGTAACTCCCGTTTCCTAAAATCAAAATAATAGTAATCTACATCATCGCTTGAATTCACTTCCATCGGCCCAAACAGGATTTCCTTGACGCCGTAGGTCGGAGCCATCAGATATGCTACCTTCTCGTTGAAAAACAAGGGGGCATACATGAATCTGCCTCCACTTGGCTTTTCGTTATCTCCCTTGAAATGATGCTGCAGGTAGGCGGTGCTGACGAGCCAGATGCTGTCGCCTAGCGTCGCAGCCAGGTGATCATAGAGGCTATAATCATTCTGTGTCGTGTAGATGTCTATCTCATAGGGATTCTCTATGTCAATAAACGGTGAAACAATCATCGCTGCTGGCTCCATCTCCAGCATTTGCTTCCACGTGTCATAGAAATAGACCGTGTCGCGAGGTTCATTGGCGGCTTGAGCACACAGCGCAGTCGCGGCGATCACAATCAAGACAAGATGTCTAAGCAGGTTTTTCTTCATTATATTCTATTTTTTAATTGATTATGTCAACAATACAGGGACGCATGTAATCTTGTGATGCACGGTCGATATATTCTAAAAAGAATTCCTCAATGACCCTAGGCTTTTTATAGTCCTTCATTCCCTCATAACGCATCAGCAAATCGGGATAATCCTTGAGCAAGACTGAGAGATTCTTGTGAGACATCTTCCTGACATCAGCCTTCTGGAAATCAATGTAATAAAACTCCTCATTACAAAAACTTTTCATTATAGGCTTGTAAACCGCATAAGCGACTCTATCGTCAAAAAAGAAGGGCACATAGCCTCTCAACAACGAGCCGTCACCACTAAAGTTTTTCTTCAGATACTTGCTGTTAATCAACCAGATGGAATCGTTCCACAAGGCTGCCATGTGGTCATCAATATATGTTTCGTCATACTCCCCTTCTTCTTTTAAAAAGTAGAGTTCATAGGGGCTTTCCATAATGACCGAACTGTCGAACACAAATCCCACAGACTTCTTGTCAAAAATCTGATGCCAAGTGTCGAAGAACAACACCTTTCCGAAAGAGCCTAATGTCGCACTTAGGAACAACATCAGCAGTAATATGTACTTTTTCCTGTTTTTCATCGCCAATGTCCTTTTAGAACGTTTTTAATAATTGGTATAACTTGCGCGTGGGCAAGCCCATAACGTTATAGAAGTCACCACTGATGCCCGTAATGCCGATGTTGCCGATCCATTCCTGAATGCCGTAGGCTCCCGCCTTATCCAACGGACGGTAGTGCTTGATGTAGTAGTCAATCTCGTCGTCGGTCAAGTCGGCGAAGTGGACGATGCTCGTGTCGGCAAATGACTCGGTGCGCTCTACGGTAGTGACACACACGCCACTGATGACCCTGTGGGCCCGTCCCGAGAGGGCACGCAACATGCGATGTGCATCGGCCTCGCCCGTCGGCTTGCCCAACACCGACTCATCGAGCACAACAACCGTGTCGGCAGTAATGAGCAGTTCGTTTTCCTTGAGGGGGTGACCCTCAGCCTTGATGCGTGCAAGAAAGACAGGGATTTCCTCAACAGGCAGACTGGCGGGATAGGTCTCGTCAATGCCCTTGATAGCCTCGACACGGAACTTCACGCCCATGTCGTTCAACAATTCCCTTCGCCGGGGCGAGTTACTGCCCAGCACCACATCATATTTATCTAAATTATTTAGCATTGTCGTCAAGCGGATTACGGTTCATAATGGAATCGGAAAGGAGGCGGTAAATCTCGCGTTTGTCACCATCCAGCATAGCCAAGTGGCTATCGAGAACCTGTGTGTCGTGGCGAATGGCTGGCCCGGTCTGGGACTTGGCCGGCGACAGGCTACTGAGCTTATCGACTGTGGTGCGGATTAACGGCAACAGCGCGTCAAAGGGCAATCCTGCATCACCCAGCACTTCGTCGGCAAGTGTCCACATGTGGTTGGCAAAATTGCAGGAGAAAACCGATGCGACGTGCAACCGACGGCGCTTGTCGCTGTCAGCCTCAATGACATGATGAGAGATCAAGTGGCCCAACGCCATCAGATGCTCCAACGTCTTTTTGTCACTTGCCTCGGCAAAGAAATGCACGTCATCAAGTGCAACGACAACTTCACGCGAGAACGACTGCATGGGCCACAACACACCATAGTGTGCACGATGCCCCTTAAACAAGTCTATCCCCTTGCTGCCCGAGGTGTGAAGCCACAGGGCACCATTATCAGGCACGGCATCAACCACATCGGCAATCACATCATCGCGCACAGCGACGATGTAAGCATCTGCATCAGGGACAAGGGCCATCAGGTCATCAGTAGCAAGCGGGCAACCGATGGCATCGGCTAGCAACCGGGCATGAAACAACTGTCGGCTGAAGATCTGTGCAACTACACACCGTGCCGACAAACCATGCGCCAGGCTTGTCGCAACATTACCCGAACCGATGATTACCACTTGTTTCATTTCCTCTGCAAAGATATATTTAAGACGCGAAACAGGCAAGAAAGTTTAATAAAAACCTCGGACTCCACACCAAATAATTAATCGCCCCTGCGGGCGATTAATTCAGGATTTTAGTACCTATCCACTCGAAATGAACCGAAAGAGAACCGTCCCCGTGTTACATAAGCAAGAATCAATGACTGTTCAACAGGATGTTGATCAGTGCCGCCACGTCGTCGATGCTCACCCTGCCTTCACCGTCCACGTCAGCAACATCATCTGCTTCACCATTTGTCAACAACAGATTGATGAGTTCGGTCAAATCATCGATACTAACCCTGCCGTCACCGTCCACATCACCGAATAGACAGCCAACGATGGTTTTAAAACTACTCCATGGAGTTGTTGTTTGATAGGTCTCTATTGAAGCTTTGGGTACCGATAATGTCGCCTGATTATAGCAGCTAAATGAAGACGAAATTGCCGAAGGGGGAACAGTTGCTTTGCATGTGACACTCGTCAAATTATTACAGCTGATGAAAGCCCATTCTGCAATAGTGGTGACTGAATTTCCAAGGGTCACGGTTTTCAGGTTTGGGCAGTTGCAAAAGGAATCCTTCCCTATAGTTGTTACAGAATTTGGAATGAAAACGCTCGTCAGGTTGTTACATTCATAGAAAGCGTAGGCTTTGATGGCGCTTGTGCCTTGATGTATAACAACATCATTGATGAGTACTCCATTCAAATGAAACTTTTTAGGATAGAATAATGGATTTGCATGTATGTCTGCAAAATTGATTTCGCACCACTTCCTGATGTCATGGATGTTTAAATATGAAACCTGATAGCACATATAGAAGGCATCATTCCCTATACTTTCAACAGAAGACCCCATGTCAATACTCTTCATTGCATGACAATGGATAAAGGCGCGAGATCCTATGGTTTTGACAGAATTTGGTATTCGAATGGATGATAATTTCTCACAGTTTTCAAAAGCTCGATTTCCAATAGATGTAACGGATTCTCCAATCGTTATATCAGTCAAATTATCACAACTGAAGAATGCATTATATCCAATTGATTCAACAGCGTTGCCGATTGTCACAGTTGTAAGATTGTTACAATCACTACATACTGCATCTCCTAATGAAATCACAGAGTTCGGGATAACTAAACTTGTCAAGCCTGATCCGGAGAACGCACCGCTACCGATAGAGGTGACCGAATTGGGGATATTTATATTGGATAAACTACCGCATTGACCGAAAGCAGAGTTGCCGATGGTTTCTACTGAGTTGGGGATGACGATATTGGTAAGATTTGGACAATCAACAAACGCACTATTTCCAATGGTTATTACGGAGTTTGGAATGTTGACATCTACTAAGGAACCATTATGTCCAAAGGCAACCGCATCGATAGTAACGAGTGAAGAACCTAAAGATAGATTGGACATGCTTCCACACATGTTGAATGCCCATTCTCCAATGTAGGTTACCGAAGGGCCGATAGTGACAGTTTTCATGTTGGAACATTGTTGGAATGCACACCTCTCAATGGTTTTAACTGTTGGACCAGTATTCACACTGGTTACATCTTGTCTCCTGTTGAATGCATATTCTCCAATGGAAGTGACGGTACAAGTCTTAGTCGCTGTTGCAGTCGTTGGAGGATTTGTACTGTAATCGGTGTAAGTGTAAGTATAGGTTACAGTGCTAGGAATGTAGATGTCTCCTATATCCTGTTTGGCACCAGTAACAGTTGCTGTTCCATTATTGTTATCACGATAATTTATTCCACCGACTTCAAAACCGAAGGAGGTTAAGGAGCCTTGAATGACAATTGACAGCAAGATGAATCGCAGAAATGATAATGATTTTTTCATAGAGCGAAGCACAAACTATGGTCTTCTCTCAGTCCTGGTGAGACCTGGTAAAAAACAACGAAAGCGTGGACTGAATTTGCCCTACCTTTAACTGGAGGTCATAGGAAACTTGAAACGCAAATATAAAAGCAGCCCACGCATATAGTGCAGAAACCGCTTTGTTGTCTCCCATATTGTTGAAATTTCCTACGTTCCCTCGATGAGACAAGCAAAACGCTTTTATTTAATTATGTCTTGACTGAGGAGCGGATGGTGTCCTCAATTGTTTGCAAAGATAGTGAATAGTCGGGTTATTTGCAAAAAAAAGAGCATTTTTTGCTTGGGGCTGCCACGGGAGGTGTGGCCTAGGCGACCCTGAGGAAAATAGTGGCATGGAGTAGCGGGAAGGGTTTCCACATTTTTTTGCGGTTATCAAGAGAAGGAGCGTAATATTCAAGAAAAAGCAGTATCTTTGACCCCTTGATATTGAGAAAGGAGCTGATGATGGAATATCGATTGCATAGTGAATATGAACCAACCGGGGACCAGCCGCAGGCGATAGCTGAGCTGGCTAACGGTGTCAATGACGGCGTGCCCTTCCAGACGTTGCTGGGCGTGACGGGTTCGGGCAAGACGTTCACGATGGCTAATGTCATCGCTCGCACGGGGCGCCCTACCCTGGTCTTGTCGCACAACAAGACACTGGCGGCTCAGTTGTATGCCGAGTTCAAGGGTTTCTTCCCCGAAAACGCGGTACACTACTTTGTCTCCTATTACGACTACTATCAGCCCGAGGCCTATATTCCCTCAACGGACAAATATATTGAAAAAGACCTCGCCATCAATGACGAGATTGAGCGCCTGCGCCTCGCAACAGTGACGGCATTGCTATCGGGCCGCCGTGACATCGTGGTCGTGTCGAGCGTTTCATGCCTCTACGGCATGGGTAATCCCGAGGACATTACCGCCAACGCTATTGAGTTGAAAGTGGGTCAACAAATCGGGCGCGACGAGTTGCTGCATCGCCTGGTGGATGCCCTGTATTCACGCAGTGATGCCGACTTGAGGATGGGCACCTTCCGTGTCAAGGGCGACACGGTGGATGTGTTCCTGAGCGATGAGGATATCATGCTGAGGGTCATCTTTTGGGGTAACGAGATAGAACGTATCCAGATTCTTGACAGTGAGACACAGTTGCCCACCGAGGATGTGGAGGGCTTCAAGATTTTCCCTGCCAACATCTTTGTAACCACCAAAGAGCGCATGCGCGCCGCCATGGGACAAATTGATATTGACCGCGAGAATCAAGTGGCCGCCTTTGCACGCGAGAACCGTTTTGCCGAAGCCAAAAGGCTGAATGAACGCGTGACCTATGACATGGAGATGATGCGCGAAGTGGGCTACTGCTCAGGCATCGAGAACTACAGCCGCTACTTTGACGGCCGCCGGCCCGGCATGAGGCCTTTCTGCCTGCTGGATTATTTCCCCGATGACTTCCTCACCATCATTGATGAGAGCCATGTCACTGTGCCGCAGATACGCGCCATGTACGGTGGCGACCAGTCCCGCAAAACCAATCTGGTGCACTATGGATTCCGACTCGAAGCGGCATTGGACAACAGACCCTTGCGTTTTGAGGAATTTGAGATGATGACCCACCAGACCATCTATGTGAGCGCCACCCCCGCCGACTATGAGCTCAACAAGAGTGAAGGCATTATCACTGAACAGCTTATCCGCCCGACAGGCTTGCTCGATCCTCAGATTATCGTGCGCCCCTCCCAAGGTCAAGTTGATGACCTGGTCGAGGAGATACAACTGCGCATCGAGCGCGGCGAGCGCACCCTGGTGACCACATTGACGAAGCGTATGGCCGAGGAACTGAGCGATTACCTCAAGCGACTCGACATCCGCACAGCCTATATGCACAGTGATGTTGAGACGCTGGAACGCATCGAGATTATTGACAACCTGCGCGCTGGAGCTATTGACGTGCTTGTCGGTGTTAACCTGCTGCGCGAAGGCCTTGACCTGCCTGAGGTATCACTTGTTGCCATCCTCGATGCCGACAAAGAAGGCTTCCTGCGCAGTCGCCGCTCCCTGACTCAGACAGCAGGTCGTGCTGCTCGCAACCTGAACGGTACCGTCATCATGTATGCCGACAACATCACCGACTCGATGCGCCAGACCATTGACGAGACCGAGCGCCGCCGCACGCTGCAACTCAAGTATAATGAGGAGAACGGCATCACGCCAACAGCCATCATCAAGGCCCGCACAGCCATCATCGGCCAGGACACCGATATGCATCACCCGACAGCACCCAGCCGCCACAACCAAGGTTTGCAACCCGCAGCGCATGCTACACCTAAACCCGAGATGCGCTATGCCGAGGAATTTGATAGCAGTGCCGGTGTTGCCGCCGATCCCGTAGTCGCCTACATGAGCAACAAGGACATGCAGGCCGCCATTGACCGACTCAAGACCCAAATGATTGAGGCAGCCAAGCGTATGGACTTCCTTGAAGCCGCCCAGTACCGCGATGAAATCATCAAACTCGAAGGGATGCTCGAGGAGAGGAGTTAGGCTTTAGCTATTAGGCTTTAGGTTCTAGATTATCTAGATATTCTAGAGGTTCTAGAGTAGATAATAATGACGATAAAAATGAAACAGGATAAACGACATAGCGACCATCGCATCAAAGGCCAATGGCTGCCCACGACGCGCAAGGAGATGGACCACCTGGGCTGGGAACAGGCTGATGTTATCCTGTTTACTGGTGACGCCTACATCGACCACCCGTCGATGGGAACTGCTGTCATTGGACGCGTGCTGGAAGCTCATGGTTACAAGGTAGCCATTGTTCCGCAACCCAACTGGCGCGATGACCTACGTGACTTCAAGAAACTGGGACGACCGCGACTCTTTTTCGGCGTGTCGGCCGGAGCGATGGACTCGATGGTCAACCATTACACCGCTGCCCGTCGTAAACGCAGCGATGACGCTTACACGCCCGACGGCCGTGCTGGTGCCCGCCCCGACTATCCCACAATCGTCTATTGCGATATCCTCAAGCGCCTATTCCCTGATGTACCTGTCGTGGCCGGTGGCATTGAGGTATCCCTAAGACGACTTGCCCACTATGACTACTGGCAGGACAAACTGCGTCCCTCCATCCTCGTGGATAGTCCAGCTGACCTGCTGGTCTATGGTATGGGAGAATTGCCAAACATCGCTATTGCTGACGCCTTGAACGAGGGAAAGCGAATCGAAGAGTTGACCGATATTCCCCAAACGGTGGTGCGTCGTCCTCTTGTGGAATTGCCCACAGTCAACACTGATAGTGACGTCGTGCTGCATTCTTACGAGGAATGTCAGAAATCCAAGAAAGCCCAGGCCGAGAATTTTAAGACGATCGAGGTGGAGAGCAACCTGTGGCACGGTCACAACGTGTGGCAAGCCACAGGTGACATCGCCGTCAAGGTCAACCGCACCAATCCCCCCATGACAACCCAGCAGATTGACGCCTCGTTTGACCTGCCCTATACCCGCCTACCCCACCCTCGCTATCAAGGAAAGCGCATCCCTGCTTATGAGATGATCCGGCACTCGGTGTGCATGCATCGCGGCTGCTTTGGCGGCTGTGCCTTCTGTACCATCAGCGCCCACCAGGGCAAGTTCATTGCCTCGCGCAGCAAGGAATCTATCCTGCGCGAAGTCAAGCAGGTGGTGCAAATGGAGGACTTCAAGGGCTACATCAGCGACCTGGGCGGCCCTAGTGCCAACATGTACAGCATGCATGGCAAAGACCTGGAACGCTGCCAACGGTGCCAACGGCCCTCGTGTCTGCACCCGCAGCCGTGCAGCAACCTCAATACTGACCATAGCCAACTCCTTGACATCTACCATGCTGTGGATGCCCTGCCCGAGGTGAAGAAATCATTCATCGGCAGCGGTGTACGCTATGACCTGTCGATGCACCGCACGGGCGATCCCCGCATCGACAAGATTAATGCACAATACAACGAGGAGCTCATCCGCTTCCACGTGTCCGGCCGACTGAAAGTTGCTCCTGAACACACCAGCGACGAGGTGCTGATGCTAATGCGCAAGCCCTCGTTTGACCTGTTCCGTCGCTTCAAGGCACTGTTTGACCGCGTGAATGTGAAATATAACCTGCGTCAGCAACTCATCCCTTACTTTATCTCCTCACACCCTGGCTGCCACGAGGCCGACATGGCCGAACTCGCTGCTATCACCAAGGAGTTGGACTTCCGCCTGGAGCAGGTGCAGGACTTCACGCCCACGCCCATGACCGTCTCGACCGAGACCTATTACACTGGTCTCCACCCCTATACGCTCAAGCCCGTCTATTGTGCCAAGACGCCGATGGAAAAGCAAGCCCAACGACTGTTCTTCTTCTGGTATGACCGTAAGAACCGCGCCGCCATCACCGCCGCGTTGAAACGCATCCACCGCAACGACCTGCTGAGAAAGCTGTATCCTTAGTAGGCGTTAGATATTAGATGTTAGATATTAGATAATAGATAATAGACGTTAGATAATAGACGTTAGACATTAGATGTTAGACATTAGGCGTTAGGGTTTAGATAGTAGATGTAGAAGAAACGATGAGAGCTATTAGACACATACTGATGATGGCAGTGGTGCTTGCCACGAGTTTTAATCTCTGTGCCAGCGACGATGGCCTGAGGCACACGACCGATATCTTGTGCCTGTTGCCCGACGCTACTGCCCTGGGTGTTTCTATCGCCAAACATGACACCGAAGGGTTAAAACAGTTGGGACTGAGTACCGCCACCTGCCTGGTCGTTAACTACGGCCTAGAACTGTGCATCCGCAAGGACCGCCCCGACGGCACAGGTCACCATGCCTTTCCCAGCACCCACACGGCTGTCGCCTTCAATGGCTCGACCTACCTGATGAAACGCTATGGGTGGAAATGGGGTGTTCCCGCCTACGTCGTATCAAGTTTCGTGGCATGGGGGCGTGTCAAGACCGACCGTCACGACTGGTGGGACGTATTGGGTGGTGCTGCCATCGGCGCCGGCAGTGCTTTCATCTTTACCCGCCCTTTCATGGGAAACACCGATGTAGCAATAAGCCCGACCACCTTTGGTGATCGGGCCTATGGGTTAACTGCAAAAATACAGTTCTGACTATCAGCAGACTAATTATTCAAGATAATGTCCATGAGGGCATTCACATCGGCGATATTCACCTCCATGTCTCCATTGAGGTCACCCTTCAAGTCACTTGATTGAGACAGAATCATTGCAATGACCTCGTTCACGTCGGCGATATTCACCTCACCGTCTTCATTAACGTCTCCAGTGATGTCTCCGCTGCCTTCTTTCTTGAACTTGAAGGACTCGGCATTGTTCACATACATGTCGGTGAAGCCTTGTCGGTAGTTGGTAATCGGGCGGCTGACGAAGGCTACAACACGCAGGTTCTCCCACTGCCAGTCAGACGGAATGACCGTCTCGTAAACGTTATTATACTTGCCCTGTTCAGTCTTGTTCAAAGGCATGCCCTTGATTGAACCAATCGCCTTGCGGAAGACGCCATTGTGCGTATAATTGTTGATCCACGTACCGGAATTAAGCTGAGGTGCTACCAAGCTATCTTCAACAATATATACCGTGAGTCGTGCATCAGTGCCCATCATCTCGTCAAAGTCATCGGTCATATTACCCCAGACCGAAACAGTCGCCATGCGCGTCTCCTCATCGAAGGTGCAATCGGCATTGATACCGACAAAGGTGGGCCTGGTTGCCGTGATGAAGTCAAAGAAGGAGCCCAAATACTCGGCAACCTCCTCATGAGCCGACGAACTGTAACCGAGGCCATTCACGATACTCACATCGTCGTTCCATCCGGTGTTGCGGTCAAACGCGCCAGAAGGATAGCTGATGCTGCCACCCGTCATGTAAGACATGATGGAGTCGGCCTGATTGGAACGGAAGGGATCTACTCCTGAGCCCAGGTTGCCGTGGATACCTACCCAGATGATGTCATCACGCTGAGACGTGAGGATGTTGAGCATCGAGTTACCCAGCGGACAATAGGTGCAATAGGTAGAGGTGAGCTGCTCGACCAGATGTTTCTGACGAGGATAGACCTGCTCATAGGTGATAAACTCAGCACTCTGTGAGATGGGCTCATCAAGTGGTTGTCCATCAACCGCTACCAGATCTACCGTCAACACATGGTTGCCAGTTCCAATGCCCTCGGTGGGGGCAGCAGCATGAATGTTACAGTAACCATCCACAAAGGGCGCATCATTGGAGATGGTAGCCACCTGATTACCGTCAATCGACAACTTCAGTTCGAGCGCATTGGCATCAATCTGCTTGTCACCACGGTTGCTGACGACCATGCTAAAGGGCAACGGATCACCCAGCGGAACAATATTGTCTGCTTTCAGGCCGTAGGCCGAAATCCTGTAGTCGGGATAGCTGTCCTTTTCAACAATACACTGAAGGCTGAGGTTACCGTTCTTGGTAGAATTGATGGCTTTCCACTTGGAGGTAGAGCCCACCTTGGTATAGGTGTAGCAGTCATAAGGCGTTCCCACGTTGACAAACGAGAGCGCATTGACATTCAGCACCTGATCGTAGTAAAATCCCACCAGGAGTTTCTCGTCCTCTTCCAAATTAATGTCGTAAGGGGTTTCCAATTGCAAGGTGTTCCATCCTGCATCACCCATGTCACACTCCCAATCGGTGCGGGTGCCGTATTTGGTGCCCTTCACAGGGATGACAAACATCCTTGATATCTTGGTCGGTTCGGAAAGGCCGACACGGATGGCCACAATCTTGCCACCTTGGAAAACCTCCAATTCCTCAGGCTCCAGAATGATGGCAATGGAGCGCGTTCCTGATGAGGAGACCGAAAAACCTTCACTGGAGATACTGTCGTTGACATAATGACCCATGATCTTCTGAATCGGCTGCGCCACCATTATCGCTGGCAGCAACAATGAAGCCAACAAGAAAAGTATTGTCTTTTTCATGTTAATTCAATGGTTAGGTTTATCTTTTTAATTATTCAGAATCATATCGATGAGGCTGTTCACGTCAGCAATATTGACCTCACCATCTTCATTTACGTCACCGGCTTTGTCAATGACCTGGGTCAAAATCATATCGATGACGGCATTCACGTCGGCAATATTGACCTCACCGTCACCATTCACGTCACCTGGCTTGCCAGGATTGGGGATCTCACCCTTGATGAAGTGCAGTGTGATGGTTGGGCCGAAAGCCTTGTGGACATAGCTGGGCGGGAAGAGGCCCTGCTTGGTGAAAAGTTCGATCGTCAGCGTCACAATGCACTCGCCATCGGCTACAGGGAACCACTCGCTCTGGATGTCTTGGAGGTCAGCCATAAGCTGGCCAACACCAGTCTGATAGGTGCCCGTTACAGTCTGCATGTTGCAGGTCGAGGGAAAGCAAATCTGGTAGGTACCATTATCAATGCGCTCGATCACGTAGGTCATTTTGATATAATCAGTTGACCCACCAACATTCAGCACCGAGATTCCTGAATAGATGACTTCGCTCGCATCATCATAGGGCTCTGCCACATTGCGAACGACAGTAGCGCCATTAGGAATGATTTCACCTTCCTCGTCCATAAAGACAAAGCTCTCGTCAATCTCTTGTGCCTGTAGCGAACCTATCGACAAGCACAAGCCAAACAATAATGTAAAGAATTTCTTCATAAAGCGGTTATGGTTTTTTAGTTAACGTTCAATTTTGTCTTGGTCACCTGACGGACACCTTGGTCATCATAGAAGAAGGTGACAAGAGCACAGTGCTTGGGCACCCACGTGGGATCCATAACAAATGTATACATCTTGGAGACCACCTCACCATGGCCGACGGTCACGTCATCACCCCAGGGGTCGTTGATACTGGCACGGAAGACGTGCATGTGGTTATAATGCTCAACTCGGGAGCCGTCGGGCATGAGTTGGAAGCTGTCGATGCTGTCCTCGACAAGCCATATCTGCAGCTTGCCGCTGATGCGATTCTCGTCAAGGCCTACGGTCTGCACTTCGAACGAGCCCGTTCTTGTCTCGGTGTCAAAATCTCCGTCAATGAAGAAAGTCACAGGGGCTTCAGATGTGGGCGAATCGGTGAGCTCATAGTTCACGCCACCGCCCCAATCGGTGTAGCCGAAGGGCATGGAGTCAAACAGCCTGTCCACTAGGCCTACAGGCTGGGATGACAGGTTCCAGCGGTTGAAGTACATATCGCCCACCTCGGTATATAGGGGCGAGGGCTCACCCTTCTGCATGGAGAAAGGTCCCGAATGGATTGCCACGGCAATGACCACCGAGTCACCATATTGCTCAATGAGGCGTTCAATCTCCTCGGTAGCACGCGGGCAGTTTACACAATATTGTCCCGTGTAGTCCTCGATGAGGATAGCACGCCCAGCCTCGGGCGGCTCGACATAGGTCAAACGCTCATCGGTGGAAATCTCGTCACAGGCGCTGAGCAGCACCAGTCCTAATGTCACAAGTGTCAGATATATCTTTCTCATCTTTTTTAGAAGCTATAGTTATAGGATAACGTGAAACCACGGGTCGCAGGAACCCAGCGGCAGACACCGCCCGAGCAGTTGAATCCGGCACAGGTGCGACCATATCCTGCCTGTATGCGGTGGGACTTAAGGCTATAGGTCACCAAGCCTTGATAATAATGAACCTTGGTCTCACCACAGTTCCACATGTCACTGACTGTGAACATCCAATGAGGTGCCCAAGACAGTTCGGCCAGGCCAAATGCCCAGTCGCCATCATCACCCTTACAGAACTGGTACTGCAACTCGCAGCGCAGGGTCAGTTTGGGAGAGAATTTATACTTACCATCAGCAATCAGGATATTACTCTTGATCATGCCACCATGGCCCTCGATGACGGTCATGTTATAGCGTTCGTTCATGTACATGAAGATAAGCGAGAAATCGCGGGTGAAACGTTTCTCGATCTGTACATCGATGTCCTGATAGTAGGTTTCTCCCATTTTAAAGAAACTGGACTTATAGCCATTGCTACCGATGACACGCCCCTCGGCAACAGGATCTTTCACCCCGTCATAGTCCAAGCCGCGCACATGGGAGAGATTGAATTTCAGTTTAGTGCCATACTTGCCACCTAACGTCGTACCCTTCTTGAACGAGTAGCCGAACTCGGCCTGGAATGCCCACTCGCCGTTAGGATTGGTGGCGTAGGGATACTGCGCTGCCAGGGCGTAGGTCTGGTCGTGAGTAAATGCAGGCAAGTGGTTGATGAAACTTGATGTACCACTCATGCTACGGCGGCTGCGGAAGGACATCCCCTCGCTGCGCTTGGCCTGCAACAAGACACTCATGCCCTTCTGAGAATAGGAGGTGCTGATCATCGCCACGTTGCCCTTGCCATAATGGTAGCCATTGTCAAAGGACGGGTCTTGGGTCTTTTGGGCATACTCAGCAAGGACACTGAAACCCTTATGCGACAGATTGATTCGGGCATCCCATGCGTTCACATACTTGGGCAGGTTCAGTTTGTGAGTAACATCGACAAAAATAGCATCAGCATCGGCCTTTTCGTGCTTGTTGACCCAGGAACCACCAAGGGTGATATGGGTATCATGAGCCTCTAACGCCTTGATAAACTGTTCCAGTCCCACCTCGATATCAGCACCGCTAACGAGGGCATCGTTGTGGTGCCAATAGCGGCGCTGCTTGCCTGTCAGAGCCTTCAAGGTCACACCCGACACGGGTTTATAGACGATGCGACCGCCACGCAGGGCATTGTCAATGCCCAAAGAGCGCTCCTCGTAGGTACGCAACACGAAACCCGAGCCGAATTGCTCATAGTAGTCACCGGCAGTGAGTTCCACATTCTTGTAGTGGCCTTTCACATAGAAGTGCGGCACACCCCACCCCTTGAAATCAGGCTCATAGCCAGGCAAAGGGTATTTCAAGAACTCAAACCGCGCTCCAGCATCGACATATTTACTGCCCAATTTCAGGTCCACATAGGTATTGGTCAGCACCTTGTCGTCACTGTGCTCAGTACCGATTTTTTCATCATCTTGCGGGACAAGGATGTCACTCTGTATGCTACCACTCAGCGTCACCTGAGCATAAACAGGCATTGCTGCCAGCAACATAACCGGCAGCAATAAGGTTATCAGTTTTTTAGGATTCATTCTTGAGTTAATGGGAATTTATTGGGCAAGGAGCTTGCGTACTTCCTCAATTAATTCATTCTCACCGCCATCGGTATAACCGCTATGTTTCGACACGATGTTGCCCTTACCATCCACGACTACGACAAAGGGAATCATCTGTCCACCGAGAGCCTTAAGCAGATCACTGTTGGGGTCGAGCAACACGTCATATTCCCACTCGTTCTGGTCCACAAGCGGTTTCACCTTGTGGATGTTCTGCGCCTGGTCAATGCTCACGGCAAAAATCTTCACACCCGTCTCTTGTTGCCAGTCCTCATAGACCTCAGCAATTGCTGAGAGCTCACGGTTACATGGTTTACACCACGTGGCAAAGAAATCGATGATAAACGGTTTTCCATCGTTGCTCAACGTCTCGCTCTGTACTGTACCTCCGTCTAAGGTCTTGAGCGTGACAGCAGGCAACTGGGCCAAGGCAACTCCATAACCAGCAAGCAAGCAAACAATCAATGAGACAAAAATCTTTTTCATAATACTCAAACGTTTAGGTTATTTCTTAATCAACATGCAAAGATAAACAAAAATACATAAAAACTTAAAACACAATATAAATTTAATATTTTTTATATATATTATTGTCTAAAACAGTAGGGCGAAACGAAAAAAAACCGCCAACCCCACTCGCTTAGACACGCACATGGGGTTGACGGTTTAATCGTCAAGTAATACTAATGATTAATGGAGCACCTTGGTGGTGGTCACATTACCATTGGTATCGGTAGTGCGAACAATGTTCACACCATCCTCAAGCTGATTAACACGACGGCCGTCGATGGTGTAAATCTCGGTCGATGCGACGCCAGCCTCGGTCTTCACCTCAGAAACTGCTGTTGCCTTGCCTGCGATGTCAACACACATCACATACATACCGGCGCTGCCAGGAATCTCTTCCCAATTATCGTCATACTGAGTCTCCTGGGTGAAGAAGATATAGGCATTTTTCTCGTCGTAAACCACCGAGAAACCACTGGACTTGAAGTTGTCCTCGCAGATCTGCTTTCTCCAAACCTCACCACCGAACTCATCAATCTTAACAACCATAAAGTTGGCACCATTCCAACTGGTGCTATTGCCGTAAAGCACAACCCAGCCATCATTAACGGGAATGACCTTGACAGGAGTAAAGCCCCAGTCACTGGTCATCTCCAGAGAAACGCCATAAGTGTTCTCGCCCGTCCAGAAGTAGTTGTTGTCCTCGTCGACCACATTCGCATTCATGTGATACTCCGAGCCTGAATAAGCCCATTCCCAAGCGACGAGTGCCCTATTCTCCTTAACACCCATTGCGGCTGCTCCTGCATCACCGTCGACACCACCTGTAAGGCTTACAGCCTCACTGGCAAATCCACCGTATTCATTCAAGTAGTTGACAACCTGGTAACCATAGAAGTCGGTCAATACTCTGTAAGATATCATCAGCACATCATCCTCATTAACTGCGGTGAGGGGTGTGGGCATATACATGCCGTTAGACACTTGCCTCTCTTCAATGACGGCGGGATCGCCCCACACATTCTGCAGTTCTGAATTCAAGAGCTGGGCATCAAGACCAAGATTCTTATTGTCATAGATCAGATATGCATTGCCAGTGGGAGCAGGGTCCATCTTGATCATTCTGGAATTGATCATCAAGGGTTGCTCGCTCGTGAACTCGCCGGCATCATTCATCATCATAATTAACCAGCCTCCGCCATTAACCAATACCGAGTCGGGCATCTCCTGGTTGGGGAACCAGGGTGAGGGTGACCAGTTATCCTCGTTGGCCTCCTCCATGTAATACTCGGTGTGGTTGGCAGCGACAAAGATGTTATCTCCGCTCACACAGATTTGGGGCGCAATGTCCTCAACGGACAAGGCATTCTCATGCATTTTTCCTGCAGGGAACAGGATACCGTCGGCAGGCCAAACGGGCAAGCCTTGCTGGGAGTAGCGATAGACGTAGGTCTCGGCATTCTCCTCATTGGGATCGTTGCGGATGTCGGTATATGCCAACAGAATGTCTCCATTAGCCGCAAGGGTCAAGGCATAATCGGTAGTCCAAGTGCGCGTGCGCTTGTCACACACGATGATGCCTTCATCGCCGAACATCTCATTGCCATTAGCATCAAAAATCTGCAGGTGGAGCTTGTAGGAGAACACATTGTCAGTCCTCTCGCCACGCAACCAGGTCAAGATGATCTTGCCATCATCAGTACGCAGCGTTTTCATCTGTACTTGGCCACCGACATCTTCTTTGTCAAGGCGAATGGCCTCCATGTCACTGGGCTGCCAGTTGGCAAACATTGTTCCCATGGCAAAAACTGCCATTACTACTAGAGTAAATAATTTCTTCATAAACTTGAATTTTTAAAATGTTATACATTAAAGGAGTTATCGTCAAATTGCACTACAAAAGTACTGATTTGTTTTAAAACAAACAGCAAAAGAAGAAAAAAATCGACGATTTTGCGAAAAACCACCCCGAATAATAAGGAACTATCACCTCGATGCGCGGTAGTAGAGTACTGCAGCGATGATTATATAAACAAAGTTGGGAATCCACATTGCAATGCGTGGGCTGGTGTAACCCGACACGGCAAAAGTTGAAGTCACTGTCATGAAAAGGATATAAGAGAAGCTGAGCAGCAGACCCAGTCCGATATTCAACCCGATGCCACCTCTCACCTTTCGAGACGAAAGCGACAGGCCGATGATGGTGAGGATGAATGCAGCGGCAGTCATGGCTATGCGTCGCTCATATTCTATCTCGAAGTTCTTGATGTTGGCGACGCCACGGGCCTTCTGCTTGTTGATGTAGGCCTTGAGTTCAGGCGATGTCATGGTCTGCTCGTCGTTCTTGGAAATGAGGAAGTCGCGCGGGTCAATATTGAGCAAAGTGTCCATTACATTGCCCTTGGTCATGGTCTCCTTCATGCCCTTGAACTCACGAATGGTGTAGTTGCGAACAGTCCATAAGCCGACTGAGTCATACTTGATGGTCTCGGCAGTAAGGCGCGATTTAAGGGTATTGCCTTCAAATTCCTCGAGCGAGAAGCGGAAACCGCTGCGTGTGGTGTTGTCATAGCGTGACATATAGGCCATAACACCAGGCTTAACCTGCAACTGAATGTTATCACCGTAGATGACCTCCTTGTTTCTAACCCACTTGTTGGTATAAGCAATGCGCTCGACATTGGCGGGCGGGATAATATATGCCGCCAGCAGGTAGCTGCCCAAGGCAATCACGGCAGCCGAAAAGAGATAAGGCAACGTCAAGCGATGGAAGCTGATGCCGTTGGAGAGCATGGCAATAATCTCGCTGCGATCGGCAAGACGTGAGGTAAAGAAAATTACCGAGATGAAGGTGAACAGCGGGCTGAACTGGCTGAGCACAAAGGGCAGGAAGTTCATAAAGTACTGGAACACTGTCGCCTTCCACGGTGCCGTGAGAACGGCGTCCAGCTTCTCGTTGATGTCAAACATCACTACGATGGCAAACAACAACAAGATGGCAAAGAAGAAGGTGCCCAGGAAGTGCTTGATGATGTAGCGGTCGAAGCGCTTCACATAGTACCACGGGTAGCGCTTCATAGAAGGAGCGGAGGATTCGACGGGAGGAACGGAATCGACGGAGGGTACGGATTCGACGGATTCGACGGAGGGAACGGATTCTACGGAATTATCCGATTGGACGGAGTCGGTGGGAGACGCAAGATTTTGCGTCTCTACAGGCTGCTCCATATTTTTGAGTTCCTCTTCCATCTCCTAAATGCCTAATGCCTAAAGCCTAATACCTAAAGTCTAACCTGCACATCATGGATCATCTGGCGTTTCCATGTAGGGAAATCACCAGCGATGATGTGCTTGCGTGCCTCACCCACGAGCCACAGGTAGAAGGCCAGGTTGTGGATGCTGGCAATCTGCATGGCGAGGATTTCCTGGGCGATGAACAGGTGGCGCACATAGGCCTTGCTATAGATATGGTCGACGATGGATGGACCGTCTTCCTGAAGGGGAGTAAAATCGTCGGCCCACTTCTTGTTACGCATGTTCATGATGCCGTGGCGGGTGAAGAGCATGCCATTGCGGCCATTGCGGGTGGGCATCACGCAGTCCATCATATCCACGCCACGGTCGATAGCCTCAAGTATGTTGGCAGGCGTACCCACACCCATCAGATAACGGGGGCGGTCCTGCGGCAGGATGTCGTTAACAATCTCAATCATCTCATACATGACCTCGGTGGGTTCACCCACGGCGAGACCTCCGATGGCATTGCCGTCGGCACCCAAGTCGGCGACAAACTTGCTGGATTCCTGTCTCAGGTCCTTATAGACACAGCCCTGAACAATGGGGAAATAAGCCTGGCTGTGACCGTAACGGGGCTGGGTGTTTTTGTAGTGTTTCCATCCACGGGCCAGCCAGTTATGCGTCAAGGTCAACGACTTGCGGGCATAGTTATAATCACTCGTTCCGGGAGGGCACTCATCAAGCGCCATCATGATGTCACTGCCGATGCTGCGCTCGATGTCTACCACCTTCTCAGGGGTGAACAGGTGCTTGCTGCCGTCGATGTGACTGCGGAAGGTCACGCCCTCATCGGTCAACTTGCGGTTGTCTGCAAGAGAGAAGACCTGAAAGCCACCGCTATCGGTCAAGATAGGGCGGTCCCAGCCGTTGAACTTGTGCAGTCCACCTGCACGCTCAATGATGTCCATGCCGGGGCGCAAATACAGGTGGTAGGTATTACCCAGGATGATTTGTGCCTTGATGTCTTCACGCAGCTCGGTCATGTGGACGGCTTTGACGGCACCCACTGTGCCCACGGGCATAAAAATGGGGGTCTCGATCTGACCGTGGTCGGTCGTGATGAGTCCTGCGCGGGCATTGGTACCCTCGGGAGTGGCTATAAGTTGATAGTCCATTCGATGTCTATTCTAAAAAAACGTGCAAAGTTAGTGATTTTTTTAGTTTCCTGCCGCCAGTTTTCCGCATTGGACTCAATATTCAACATGAATTTCGCTAATTTTAACGAATAAAACTAAAAAGGGGACACTTCAACCAATTGAGTTTCACGCTACGCTGCAAAGCCGCAAAGATGTTAAATAACATGAGGACGATGAAATCACACACTAAATCTCCAAGTGTCATCCATCTGAGACCTGTAGAGACGCAAAATATTGCGTCTCAAATCGTTAGGCTTCACCAAAAGGCTGACCGGGAGACGCAAAATTTTGCGTCTCTACATATCATGACACATTGACCATCTGCACTTTGAACTCATAAAATATGAAATGAGTCCGAATGGTTAAAATGTTGACAAATAGTTAGAGGTGAGCCGGTCGCTCACCTCTAATCTATTATCTCTCGACTTTTTTCCTAACTAAAGCATATTATTTATTAGAGAGCCGCTTTGCGGGCATCGTCACAGAGATCCAGGGCCTTCTCGTAATTTCTTGATGCTTCATCAACTGCCTGCTGAGCATCCATCAGTTGCTTTGCGTGTTCAGCACTGAGTGCCTGCACTTCCTGTTCGTGTCTCTTGCTCATTACTTCGGTAAGACCCGCTGCAGCCTCAGCGTTGTGCCTCTCTTGGAGGTCGGCCATTTCCTTCTTCTGCCTGTCAAGCAATTCAGTGAAAGCTCTCATTGCATCTTCTTTAGCGCTCTGAGCATAGGCCAGTTTTCGTTCTGCGGCCTTGACATTATTCTCGCGACTGCGGCGCTTGGACTCTCTCCTGTCCTTCTTCTGTTGCTCGCGCATCCTCTTCATATTCTTCTGCTCCCTGGAGTTATCTGTATTCTGCTTCCTCACCTGAGGTTCACCAGCAGTACCGTTCACCTTCTCCTGCTCTTTCAGAGCCTTCATGTCCTGCTCATTCTGCTTGGTCACTTTGTCAAGATCGGTCGGTTTCAGACGGGGCTTATCCTTGTTGTTGGTGGATTTCATATACGATGACTTGGCGTTCCTGATCATTGACTGTTGCTGGGGATCGGGAGTTCTTGGCGCCTGAGCATATACTGTCGATGCGATTGCCAAGAACAGTGCTGAAATAAATAATACCTTTTTCATAATCGTAAATGTTTAAGAGTTAAACATACTGTTTTTTATTCTTTTCACTATTAAGACTCTGAAAAGCAAAAAAAGTTTAAAACCAGAGGACTTTAAGCCACATATACTATCAAAAAATAGAGGTCGGTTGCCACAAGGGTTACCGGCCTCTATTATACTGACTACAAAGCAGTTGCTTCATGGAATGGGTCATTTATACTTCTCTAACTCCTGCTTGGCCCGATCAAGAATGATCTCGCTCTCCATTGCAGTGTTCATTGCATCCATATACCTTTGCTGGATTCTGAGTTTCTGATTGGCATGCTTCTTGAAGAGTTTTGATTTCTCGCGCTCCTGCTTCATGCTCTCTTTGGCGGTTAAACCTTTGGCTGCAGCATTAGCATGCTTCTGTTCAAGTTTGTCCCGCTCTTGCGCCTGTTTCTGGCGAAGGTTGGCAAAACTCTTTTCAGCTTCAGCCATTCTCTCTTTGGCCTTATTCAACCTGTAATTAGCCAGATTGTATGCTTTGGTTGCCAACTGGAGTGCAGAATAGCTGGAATTAGCAACAGAACTGTTATAATATTCCTGCATTCTCAGTCCCTGCATGGCACTACCATACTGCCTGCTGACTCTGTCGAGGTCGGGAGTTTTGAGATGTGGCAATGACTTGTCGTTGTAAGACTTCATATATCTCGCCTCTGCATTCTTGATCATCTGGTGTTGTTCAGGATCAGGAACACGAGGCGTCTGTGCATTTGATACCTGGGCCTGCACAGAGAAAGCACTAAGCAAACAAAATAACGCTGCAATAAAAAGATTCGGTTTCATAATCGTGAATGTTTAGAAGTTAAACAAATTGGTTTGATACTCTTTTCATTATATGGACTTGAGAATGCCCGAATAGTTTAATCGTGCTTTCTAAAAAATGAGGTCAGTGACTGTTTTCAATCACTGACCTCTTGATCATTCATCTGCTGATATCAGCACAGTTGCATTCTGGATTATTTGTATTTCTCCATCTCCTTCTTGGCTTTCTCGAGGTTTTCCTCGGCCTTCGTCACGTTCTTGACAGCCTTCTCCAAGTTCTGATGGGCCTTGAGGTCCTGCTTAGCGTACTTCTCCTCGAGTTTCTTGCCCTCGGTATTGAGCTTGAGAACCTGCTCCTCGGTAGGATTGCTGGCCAGCATCTTGGAATGCTTCTCGGCAAACTTCTGGTTGTCCTTGATCTGTTTCTCAGCAACCTCGCTTATCTTCTTCTCAGCATCGGCTTTCTTGTTCTGAGCGTCTTTCAGCTTGTCAACGGCCTTGTTGTACTTCTCGGTAGCCTTCTGGCGCTTTTCAATCAGCTGTTGCTGCTTCTTAGCCTCTTTTTCAGCCTTTTTAGCCTCTTTTTCCTTCTTCTCGGCAGCCTTCTTGGCCTCCTTGGCCTTCTTCTCTTGCTCCTTGTAGGCGTCTTTCTGCTTCTTGGCAGCCTCGGCCTGCTTCTTAGCTACCTCGGCATCCTTGGCATACTGGGCTTGCTGTTGCTCAACATTTTGCGGAGTCTCATAGTTCTGAGCCATAGCGGCGGGTGCTGCAGCAAAGCACATCAGCACTGCCATCAAAAACAATTTCTTCATAATCGTAGAATTTTAATATTAAACGTTGTTTCAATACTGCAAATATATGACAAAGACTTGAAACAGCAAAAAAAGTTTAAAAAAATGCTTGTGTGCTAACAAGATTAATCAACAAAAATGCCCATGAACGGGCCATGAATAATCGGGAAAATCTTTACTTGTTATGGGTGTTGAGACTCGCGGCGCTGATAGGTAAACTCATCAATACGGGTGATGCCGATCGACTCAAGGTGCTGGCGGCTGCGCCGGACGTCTTCATTGGTGTTGTAGTCAGGGATATGGGGCACGCGCACGATGACACGCTCGGCCATGCCATCGTGGCTCAGGAACCATTGCAGGTTGTCGAGCACACGTTGGTTATCTTGACCTGTGTAACGCCTGTAGATGTCGGGGTTAACGTCCTTGATGTCAATGAAGTATTCGTGGATAAGAGGCAACAGTCGCTCCAAGTGCCGACGCTCCACATTCAGGGCTGTTTCCATCGAGAAATGCCACTCAGATGGCGCCATGCGGCAGAAAGCCTCGATGAACTCGCTATGGATGGCCGGTTCACCGCCGCCAAAGGTGATACCCCCGCCAGTGGCGAGGAAATAGAGGTTGTCGATCATCACCTCACCGAGCAACTCGGCAGGGGTGGCCGTCCTTGAGAAACCATCGGGCCACAAGCACTGGGCATTCAGGCAGTATTGGCAACGCAACGTGCAGCCGTGGAAGGCGACCAGTGTGGTCACCCCCTGCCCGTCCACCGCCAGCCGATGACGAGCCACTCCAATTATCGGCACCCTATTCCGTTCTTCACCCATAAATCATTGTATATCAGTAGTGAAGATTACATTTAGGGGCAAGATGTACGTGAATCAAAATGGCCGTCTGTTGTATCAACTATTTCGCCAGATTCAATCCTCTCGTCGCCAATTAAGCCATCTATAGCACAGGAATCCTCCACAAGTTCTACCTCGCCCTGAAGTTCATCATTGTCACCTTTAATCAGTTGATTGCATGACGTGGCGGTAAAACTCATCAGGCCCAGGCTAACGCCAGCAATGAGGGCGGCCTTGCCGAGGGAGCGGCGGGCGATTTCACGCTCCAGATAGCGCAACTCGCTCTCACAGGCCGGGCAAGTGCCCGAGCAATCACCCTCATGGAGACACTCGCGTGGCTCGTATTTGATTCCATTGGCACGCGCAATGTCAAGACGGATTGCCTTGAGCGTGTTACAGATATGTTTTCCTTTTTTCAAAGTCGTTTACTTTAGTTAATCTTCAGTCGATTCCAATTCGTTCTTGTCCTCCAGTTTGAAGGTGATAGGCAGTGTTAACCACATCGCGGCCGCCTTACCGCCAACGCTGCCTGGGAAGAATTTGGGCAATGACTTGCAGACGCGGACGGCTTCGTTGTCAAGCAATTCATGAACAGGACGGACAACCTTCACCTCACGGACCTCGCCATTCCTTTCAATGAGCAACTGCACGACCACGAGACCTTGAATACTATCCTTGACGGCCTCGGGCGGGTAGTTGACGTGTGTCTGCAGGTACTCCATCAACGCACGTTCACCTCCACGGAAGTGGGGCAACGTTTCATGGATTTCCCCGAAGACTTCCGCTTTCTTAGTCGTGTCGCACACTTGACTCTGACTGATATTATTGGGCATCATGGTCTCGCTTGGCAAGACACTGGTTGCCATAGCCGACAGGCTAGACAATGCCAGGCTCACACCCGTCATTAGGGCGGCCTTGCCCACGGAACGCTTGCGAGCGATTTCCCGCTCCAGGTAGCGCATCTCGCTCTCACAGGCAGGGCAGGTGCCCAAGCAATCACCCTCGTGGTGACACTCGCGGGGTGCGTAATCGATTCCATTGGCGCGCGCAATGTCAAGACGAATCGCCTTGAGCGTGTTACAGATATATTTACCGTGTTTCATATCAGTCAATTTTCTCCGGTTGATAAAAACGGGTTAACTCTCGCTTGCAAAATTACAACCGATTTTTTGAAAAAACACCAAAAATGGTCAACATTCAAAGGTCATTTCAAGAAACACTTATAACTAATTTTCAATGACTTACAAAACAAAAAGGTCATTTGAGGGTAATTTACCGATTGGGGTACAAAAAAGCCCACCAAAAATGCACTTTTTGGTGGCGAGGAAACGCAAATATCAACGTTTTTTTCATTCGGTTTGCTGGATTAGCGGGAAAAGTATTTTCCTGAATTCTGCTCCAGCCGCCGTAAAGGTGGTGATGTCATAGTAGTTCCCACGGTAATATAATGAGAACTGATCATAATAGGCTACACTTTTCTTGCCATCATTGAAATAAAGGTAGATTTTGCCTCGCGTGTCAAGATGGCCTTGGGAAAGCTTTGCCAAACCACCCATTGCATTGACCATCTCCTTGATTTTCCATTTGCGCTTAATCAATACCATCTTCCTCGATTGACTGAACTGGCCCGCATCATAGTTGTCGGGCGTTATGGCCATCGGCGTGTCGATATTCAGGTTACAGTAGTCTATCTTGATGGAATCTATCTCATGGATGAAAGACAGCAAATAGGAAATATCGTTGTTGATGACGAAATTCACCGGAAGCGTGTACCACACGTTGACCGGTTTGCCCAATCGGGCTCCCGGTATGAATTGGGGAAGCGTCTGGATGACTCGAACCGCCTCGCGGTCAAGATTGGGATCTACCGAGCGGACAACTTTCACATCTCCCACATAACCTGCTGAATCGACCACAAACTGCACAACGACCTTGCCTTGGATATTCTTCTCTTCTGATTCAGTCGGATAAGAGATGTTGTCCCGTAAATAGGTCATCAGAGCGGCCTCACCACCCGGGAAAGCGGGCATCTTGTCAACCGAAAGGTAGACCTCATCGCCATGCCCCGTCGTGCCGCGCACATCGCCAGCAGGAAGATTTCCTGTAGCCGAAGCCACAAGACCCGCCGTTGCTAAAACTGCCACTAGAAGGAGCCCCGCAAGGAAACCATTGTGGAAGACTGCAGGCCATCGGTCGCCTATGAATCTAATGTGTTTCATAACAGCCACGATTAAGTTTGTCACTCGTTGCAAAGTTACAAATGATTTTGAGAAATCGCAAGAATCCACCGAAGTTTCTATGGCCAATTCAGAAAAATGGTCACTTTTGATTATCAGTGGTTTAGAAAGGGAAAAAGACATTAGCGAGTAATTTGTCACCACAGACCACCGAATATGAGCGAAAAAAACTATATTTTTGCAGTGAGAATTTCCTCACACACCTTTCAAACAACATCAACAACAATGGGAACGACATTGACAAGTCATCATAAAATCACCACATTCCTGTCCATGGTGGTGCTACTGCTCATGATGGGCGGATGTGGCCATCCTGCCGACAACGAGCAACTCGTTGCCGTGGACACGCTGCTGGCCCAAAACCGAGGCGAGGAAGCGATGCAGATGCTGCAGATGCTCAACACCGCCTCGTTTAATCATCATGACAAGGCCTATCAAGCACTGCTGACCATCCAGGCCAACCACGCCTGCAACATTGCAGCGACCGATGACAACGCCATCAACGAGGCCGTGAAGTACTTCAAATCGCACGACGACCAAGAGAAACTGGCCCGTTCCCTACTCTATCAGGGTTGCGTCAACAAGGATTTGGGACTTCTGGACAAAGCAATTACCAGCCTGCGCCAAGCCGAGGATGCCGCCAGTGCCGATGACCTGAAGAACCGCGCCATGGCCAAGATGATGATGGGCGAGCTGTACCAGAGCCAAATCATCGGTGCCAAGACCCTGGGTGCCAGCAAATACCGCGAGGCCCTCGACCTGTTCAAGCAGCTAGACGACAAATACAACCAGATCATCTGCCTGAGCGAACTGGGTGGCCTCTATCGCATCAACCAAGAGAAGCAGGACAGTGCCTTGTACTACATCAATGCTGCCATCGACCTTTCCATTCAGGAGATTAAGCCCCAGTATGTGGTGGCCAATTACTTCAGCCGCGCCGAGTACCGCGCCGCCCGTGGGGATTACCAGGGCGCCAAGGATGATGCCATCGAGGCCATCAGCTGGAAGGGAAAACTCAAGATACATCCCAGGATTCACTACACTGCAGCATCGGCTTATCTGCATCTGGGCCGTACCGACTCAGCACGCTACTACCTGCAGCACGCCCCCGAGATGACGTCGGTGGCCGACAGCATCATGTACTATCAGCTGCTTGCTGACCTTGCACGCCGGGAAAACAGGGTGGACGACGCCATCAACTACCTGAACACGACCCACAACCTGGCCGACTCGGTGACCATCAACGGCATGAACGACAAGCTGATAGAGGCAGAGAAAAAATATGACATGCAACAAGCTGCATTGGAGAATGCCCTGCTGAGTTCACGCTTCAAGGGCACGCTGCTGGGCCTTGCCTTGCTGGCACTCGTTGCCGGGGCGCTGGCTTTCCTGGTGTGGCGCTATCGCAACCGCCTGAAAATCCAGCAGACGGAATATGAGCTGCAAAAGGCCGACTTGGACCATTCCATCAGCAGTCTGAAGCAGATGCAGACCCTGCTCAACGAACGGGAATCGACCAAAAAGCAATCCGACGAGCTGAAAACCATTGTGGACAACCAGATTCAGGTCGTTCATCAACTGCTGCAGTGGTCCTACGAATGTAATGAGACGACCTTTGCCAAACGATTTAATAAGCTGATGACGATGCGTGGACCCGACGAGGTGGGAGCTTCCTACTGGGACAACCTGCAATCGCTGGCCAATGAGTTGTATGACAACGTATTGGTTAAGGCGCAACAGGCTGCAAACGGCACATTGCGCGAGGACGAAATCAATCTGATAGCCCTGCAGTGCCACGGCTTCTCAAGGACGGTTATCATGATCTGTATGCGCTACAGAAACCTGAGGACCGTCTCAAACAAAAAAATCCAGATTGCCCACAAACTCGGAGTCAATTCGCTTGACGAATTCCTACAACCCTATCTGGGAGTTAGAAGTGAGAAGTGAGGAGTTAGGAGTTAGGAGTTAGGATGAGGAACGAGGAGACGATAGGGTTTGTAAGGGAGCATCGCGAGGAGGATGTGAGGGCGTTGGCGCTACAGGCGCGGCGCGACGGAGACATTGACTTGTCGTGGGCGCTCGACCAGATACAGGGCTGGCAAACGGCACGTCGCAAACTGCCTGCCTGGGCAGCCACTGACGGCATCGTCTATCCTCCCCATCTGTCGATGGAGCAATGCAGCAGCCAACAGACCGCTATATATAAATGTGGCATCATCGAGCGACTGCCACAGGCGTGCCGCGAGACGCTGATTGACCTGACGGGGGGATTCGGCGTGGACTTTGCCTTCATGGCAAAATGCGCCAAGCAAGCCACCTATGTTGAGCGGCAAGAACACCTGTGCGAGACAGCTCGACACAATTTTGAGTTATTGGAGCTACATCATGCCCGCGTCATCCATGGTGAGGCCGAGACCGTATTAAATGACTTGGAAACCAATCCCGCCACTACGGTGATTTACCTTGACCCGGCACGTCGTGACAGCAACAGCAGCCGCACCTATGCCATCGCCGACTGCACACCTAACGTGCTGGAGCTGAAAGACCAACTCTTCAAGGCAGCAGACCATATCTTGTTAAAACTGTCGCCCATGCTCGACTGGCACAAGGCTGTGAGCGACCTGGGCAGCCGCGTCGACGAAATCCACATCGTCAGCACGGGCAACGAGTGCAAGGAATTGTTGATACTGCTGAGTGCCGAACATGAGGGCGAACCCACCATCTATTGTGTGAATGACGACCAATCGCTCATTTACAAGCCTTCTCAAGACGACAAGCCCCTGCTGATTGCCGATAGCGACGATGCTGCATACCTCTACGAGCCCAACGCATCGGTGATGAAAGCGGGATGCTTCGGCCTGTTGACTGATCGTTTCCCTATCAAGGCCCTGGCAACGGATAGTCACCTGTTTGTGTCAAGAAAGGAAATTGTGGAGTTTCCTGGCCGCCGTTTCACCATCGTCGCCATCACAACAATGAACAAGAAGGAACTGGCTCATGCTCTCAACGGTATCACCCGAGCCAATATCGCCACGCGCAACTTCCCGATGACAGCTCAGCAGCTGCGGCAACGACTGCGCTTGCAGGACGGCGGCGACTGCTATATCTTCGGGACCACGACTACTACGGGCCAGCGGCTGCTGTACCTCTGCAAGAAAGCTTGAAACGGGGCCGCGACTGAGTCGCGGCACAGGCAACTGTGACTAAACAATCTCAATCACAAGTACAAACAAAACAAAAGCCCTCAGCCGAAATTGGCTGAAGGCTTCGTTTGGTAGAGAAACAGGGACTCGAACCCTGGTTTCCGCCGTGAGAGGGCGGCGTCCTAGACCGCTAGACGATATCTCCGTCGATAAATAAAGCCCTCGCTCATGGTCGGGTGAAGGCTTTGCTGGTAGAGAAACAGGGACTCGAACCCTGGTTTCCGCCGTGAGAGGGCGGCGTCCTAGACCACTAGACGATATCTCCGTAGAAAAGCGATGCAAAATTACTGCCATTTTTGATACTGGCAAAATTTTTGAGCACTTTTTTTCAAAAAAAATCACAAAAGCACCATTTTTGGCTGTTTTCGGCATTTTTTAGGTCAAAAAGCAAGGCTAGATGAGATATAATTCGTACCTTAGCGCAATATTACAAACATTAATTTGTATTAACCTAATCATTATGGCAAGTAAAAGACAAATCAAGAAAGCTATCATGAATGCCTGTGGCGACATCGCAGGCGAGTGCATCTTTGCAGAATCCGCATTCGGTGAGGGTAAGATTGCAGAGTGGGACAGCATCATCATTGACACTGCCCTGCTGCAACAGGAGGCCATCAACCGCGTGAGCAACCAGTTCGGCAAGAAGGTGAAAGACTTCGCTAACCGCAAGGAGTACAACAAGGCCCGTCGCGCATTCTTCAAGCAGTGCGAGAAGGAACTGAGCGAGTACTTCCGCACCGAGGTGGAGAACATCGCCAAGCGCATGAACGCTCTCATGCCTTCCAATAAGAAATAATATAGATTTTAAGGTTTAGAGATCAATACTCTATGAACCTCTCTGGTTGGATATTGAAGAAGGCGGGATGGACCTTCAAGGTCAACCTGACGATGCCCGACAAGTGCATCATCGTCATCGCCCCGCACACCAGCAACTGGGATTTCATCCTCGGTGAACTGGGCATCCACTCGGTGGGCATGAAGGCTGGCTTCCTGATGAAGGACACCTGGTTCTTCTTCCCGATGGGTAGCCTGTTGCGTAGCCTGGGAGGCATCCCCGTCAACCGCCGCCAGCACGGTAATCTCACCCAATCAATTGTCGAGGCGTTCGCCACGACTCCCAAGCTGGCCATCGGCGTGACCCCCGAGGGCACCCGCAGCGCCAATCCTCATTGGCACAAGGGCGCCATCTTCATGGCACGCGATGCCCAGGTACCACTGGTACTGGCCTACTTTGATTACAAGGATAAGGTGGTATGCATTGACAGGGAGTTTGAACTCAGCGACGATGCCGAGGCCGATCTGGTGCGCATCAAGCGTTACTTTGAGCAACACGGCTGCGGCAAATATCCAGAGAAGTTCGTTACAGGACTGGAATAAATGAAATGGCGGTCATAACCGCCATTTCATGATTAGGAATGAATGATTAGAGATTAGCGAGTTGCCCTGCAGGCATCTTTCGCTCGCTTTTCCAGCCATTCGCTATTACTATCAACTATTAACTGAGAAAAAATGATTTCACGTAATCTGAGGGTCACGCTCATCGAGGACGATATCGTCTGGGGCGACCGTGAAGCCAACATCCAGCAACTGAAGCGCAACCTGCGCAATATGCCCGATGACACCGACCTGGTTATCCTGCCGGAGTTATTCACTACGGGCTTTATGACCGGAGACCGCGAGCAGGCTGCCGCCGTCGCCGAGTGGAACAGCGGCGACACGTTGCACACCCTGCGCAAGCTGGCCGCTGAATACCACGTGGGCATCGTTGGCAGTTTTCTTGCCAACACGGCAGCACAGCTCTACAACCGTGCCTTCTTTATTGAGCCTAATGGCGACGAAACCTACTACGACAAGCGCCATCTGTTCTCGTTCGGTGGCGAGGACAAGGTGTTTAACCATGGACTGACGGCAGCGCCGATTGTGCGTTTCCGTGGGTTCAACATCAAGTTTATCGTCTGCTATGACCTCAGGTTCCCGGTCTTCTGCCGTAACGTGAAGAACAACTATGACCTGCTCGTGGTAATCGCCAACTGGCCCAAGTCACGCGAGAAAGTGTGGCGCACGCTACTGGCAGCACGAGCTATGGAGAACGAGTGCTACGTCTGTGGCGTGAACCGCATCGGCACTGATCCCGCTGGCGTAGAATACCCCGAGGGCTCGTCACTGGTCATCGACTTCAAGGGCAAGGTCATCGCCCAGCGCATGACCAGCCCGGTCATCACAGCCGACCTCTCCCCTGCCCAACTGGCACAATTTAGGGAGAAGTTCCCTGCCTGGCGCGACGCCGACGACTTCACACTCAACATTTGATTCCATTACTGCGGCCGAGCCGCAGCCCACACAACCACCTCACATGGCCAAGCCCACCTTCATAGAACTGCTGGCGCCCGCCCGTGACGCCGAGATTGCCATCGCCGCCATCGACCATGGCGCCGATGCCGTCTATATGGGCGCCTCCCACCATGGTGCACGCGCCGATGCGACCAACACACTCGACGACGTACGGCGTGCCTGCGACTACGCCCATCAGTTCGGGGCTCGCATCTATGCTACGGTCAATACGCTCATCTATGACGACGAGTTAAAAGAGGTGGAACACTTGGTTCATGACCTGTACCGAATCGGTGTAGATGCCCTCATTGTCCAGGACCTGGGGCTGTTGCGCCTCGACCTGCCGCCCATCGCCTTGCATGCCAGCACACAATGCGACCTGCGCACACCTGAGAAGGCACGGTTTCTCGAAGCATTGGGTTTCTCCCAACTGGTCATGGCTCGCGAACTCACCCTCAATGAGATTGCCGCCATCCGCAAGGTTACGACCATGCCGCTTGAAGCCTTTGTCCACGGCGCTCTGTGCGTGAGTTACAGTGGACGCTGCGCCATCAGCCAGGCATTAAAGGGGCGTAGCGCCAACCGTGGCGAGTGCGCTCAGCTGTGCCGCCTGCCCTATGATCTGGTGGATGGCCAAGGACTGTCCCTCGTCGAGGGCAAACACCTGTTATCGTTACGCGACATGGCACGTCACGACCGCTTGGAGCAGATGATGGCAGCAGGGGTATCTTCGTTTAAGATTGAAGGACGACTCAAGGATATCGGCTATGTCAAGAACGTTGTGGCCTACTACCGCCGAGCCCTCGACAAAGTCATCGACCGCCAACCCGAGCGCTACCGCCGTGCATCGTTCGGCAAGGTGGAACTGACCTTTGAGCCTGCTCTGGAAAAGAGTTTCAACCGCGGTTTTACTCATTATTTCCTAGATGAGCGTCGTCCTAAGGACGGCACCGCCATCGCATCGATCGACACGCCCAAGTCGCAAGGCGAATTCCTGGGCCGTGTCACCCGCTGCAACGGCAACACATTGACTATTGGCACCCGTGCCACACTTGCTAACGGTGACGGCCTGAGCTACTATGATGCCGAGGACATCTTCTCGGGCGCCCGTGTCAACCGCGCATTGGGCAACGGAACCGTACTGCTGCGCGATCGCGCCGCGATTCCACGTGGCGCCATGATCTTCCGCACTGCCGACAAAGCATTTAACGACCTGCTCGCCAAGCCGTCAGCAACCCGCACCATCGCTGTGAATGCCGAACTGCGCTACACGGGCGGCAGGTTAACGCTTACCCTGGACGACGAACGCGGCAACCGGGTGACACATACCGTTGAGAGTGAACTGCAACCTGCCGCAAAGCCTCAGGGCGATCGCCAAATTGCAGAGTTGAGTAAGCTGGGCGGGACCATCTACCGCCTCGGTGAAGCTCAAGTGCCGGGCGACATCTTCATTCCGGCATCGTTGCTGGCACGCCTGCGCCGCGAGACCATTGACCTGCTTGACCGCACCCACAGCATCACCCGTTCCATCGACATGCGTCGCAAGGAAGACAAGTCCTTCCCTTGCCCTGTAACGGCATTGGAGCCTGCCGACAACGTCGCCAACCGCCTTGCCGAGCAGCTCTATCGCGACCATGGCGTCATCGACATCACACCGGCTCTTGAGGTCGGTGCACCCGTCACCAAAGCCACACCATTGATGCACACCCGCTACTGCATCCGCCGTCAGCTGGGAGCCTGCCTCAAGGGCAAAAACGCCAACCGCCTGCCTCGGGACCTGTATCTGAAAACCGGTTCCACATTGCTAAAAGTTACCTGCGACTGCAAATCCTGCGAGATGACCCTCACCCTCCCCGACCGATAGTCAAGTTTGCTAAAACACTTTACACCTAAAACTCAAAACTTTTCACTACCTTTGTAGCTTGATATGAAAAAGGATACGATACAACTGATTATAATACTGGTGGTACTGGCTGCTGTGGTGGTTGGTATTCTCGTGTATATGCCTCACGACATTGTCACCATCTACAACTGGTACAAGGAACATCTGACCTATGGCACCATCCTGCTGCTGATGGCCATCGAGAGTTCGTTCATCCCCTTCCCGAGCGAGGTCGTCATTCCGCCTGCCGCCTACTTTGCTGCACGCAACGGCGACATGAACATCATCATGATTGTTGTCATTGCAACCCTGGGGGCACTCATCGGGGCTGTCATCAACTATGTGCTGTCACTGCTCATCGGGCGTCCCGTGGTCTATGCCTTCGCCAATAGCCGCATCGGCCACATGTGCCTCATCGATGCCGAAAAGGTGGAAAAGGCCGAGGCCTACTTTGACCGTCACGGTGCCATCTCGACCTTCCTGGGCCGCCTAATTCCCGCCATCCGCCAACTCATCTCCATTCCCGCCGGCCTGTCGCGCATGAACTTCGGCACGTTCGTCCTGTTCACCTCGCTGGGCGCCGGCATCTGGAACGTAGTGTTGGCCGGCCTGGGATACTGGTTAAGTCAGCACTTCCCCGAGGAAGAACTGCTGGTACAACTTGAGCACTACAACCACTACCTGTCGTGGGCGGGCTATGCGCTGGCCATCGCCATCGTCCTCTTCCTCGCCTACCAGGCCATCAAGAAGAAACCAGCATCTAAAGTCTAAAATCTAACGTCTAAAATCTAACGTCTAATAATATGATAGTTTCACCCTCATTATTGTCAGCCGACTTTGGCAACCTCGCCAAGGACATCGACATGATTAACCGCAGCGATGCCGAGTTGCTGCATCTCGACGTGATGGACGGCGTGTTCGTCCCCAACATCTCGTTCGGTTTCCCCGTCATCAAGCATGTGCAGCGTCTGTGCCAGAAACCCCTTGATGTCCACCTGATGATTGTCGAGCCGCAGAAGTTCATTCCCCAGGTGCGCGACTGCGGCACACGCATCATGACCGTGCACCAGGAAGCCTGCATCCACCTCAACCGCGTCGTGCAGCAGATCCATGATGCCGGCATGCTGGCAGGTGTAGCCCTCAATCCCGCAACGCCCGTGATGATGCTGCGCGACATCATCTGCGACGTGGACCTCGTGCTGCTGATGTCGGTCAATCCCGGCTTTGGCGGTCAAAAGTTCATCGTCCAGACGCTCAACAAAGTGCGTGAGCTGCGCCAACTCATCACCCTTAGCGGTTCCAACGCCCAGATCGAGATTGACGGTGGCGTGAACGCTATCACCGGAGCCCAACTGGCTGAGGCAGGCGCCGATATCCTCGTCGCCGGCAGCTACGTCTTTGGCGCCGAGGACCCCATCAAGACGATTGAGGGACTGAAAAATCTGTGAAAATATTTTGTCGGGTGGAAAATTTGCCCTAACTTTGCACCCGCTTTTGGGGAATAAATCCCGAGGGCATGACTGGAAAGGTGCCGGAGTGGTCGATCGGGGCGGTCTCGAAAACCGTTGTACGCTTTGCGTACCGTGGGTTCGAATCCCTCCCTTTCCGCAAGATAATGTAATAAATTGATTTTCAATTTATTACATTATCTTTTTATACATACTGGGACGCCATAGGGACGATTCCCACACTCATCTCTAGCAAAGTACACTTTTTAATTTACTAAATCCCAATCTGTTAACTATAGTTCAAATTTCGAACTTTTGGGACGCTATAGGGACGAAAAATCACAAAAACATAATACAAGCGGTTGATTTGCCACAAAGGCAAATCAACCGCAGATGTCTTAATAAAAAGTACGCCTATTCCATTATTGTTCTAACTGTTGGATGCATTCGAGAATAGATGCACGTATCTCTTCACTTGTCCCATGAACAAGATGACGAACTATTCCGTTCTTATCAACAACAATCGTTAATGGGAAACCCTCACCTTGAATCCACGACATCATGTCTTTAGCTTCAATTAAGTGAGTCCAGGTGAAATTATGCTGTTCAGTTATCTTGCGAGTTAAAGTTTCATCGTGATATGTTGCTGAAAAGAACTGAACATTTGGATACATTTCTTTCCATGTAGATAAGATCGGCATTTCCTTGCGGCAAGGTCCACATCCTGAGTACCATAAATTCACTACCATTACCTTACCCTTTACATCCTCGTTGGTCCACTTGTTACCATCAATATCAGTTTCACAGAATTGAGGGAACGGCTCTCCTACTACTGGCTTTGATAACTCACTTGACAGTGTTGTTATACGCATCATTTCGGTCTGCTCTTGATATTTTTCAAGAAACAGTTTCCCGTGAAAGACCTTCTCAACTGGAATTGCATACTTAATCATCTCCTCAGGCAAAGTCATGTCATAAGTATAAGCAAGCAAGCGATTCTTCTGCCCATCACTAACCATGGTAATGTTAGGACTTACATCTTCAGGCAATTTGATGTCGTCCTTGAAAAAATACCCGTTTACTATCATTTTCGCCTGAATCGAGCCATCTTCTCGAGCCGTTGTGCCAAGAACAGAAAAGATAGCCACAATAAAAAATACTAAATATCTCATATTAAGCTTCATTTTATACCTCATTGAAATCAGCAGGCAAAGATATAGACTTTCTCTTGATTAACTATTGTTTTTGGAAGTTTTATTTTTAATTAACCTTTGGATACCAATCAGAGTCATGATAGAAATGTTAACGCCATTTAAGTACAAAAATGTTTTTTGGCAAGATTTTTGTAATAGTATTTGGGTGGTAACTATTTTTTAGTTACATTTGCGGCGACAAAACACTAGGTCATGAGTACAAAGGATAAACTACGTAAGCGATTTCTGTCTATGCCATCGGATTTTACATTCGATGAGATGCAGCAACTCTTGGCTGGTTATGGCTATGTGCGTGGTGAGAAAGGGCACACATCTGGCTCTCGAGTGATTTTCAAGAACGGTGACGAACGGCCCATAATGTTGCACAAACCGCATCCAGGCAATATCGTCAAGCGATATGCGATGCAGCAAGTATTGGAAGATTTGAAAGAAGCAGGGTTTATTAAATAAGAAAGATATGAATACAATGAATTATAAGGGCTATTTAGGCTCAGTCGCTTTTAGCGAACAGGACGGTGTTTTCTACGGAAAAGTGGAAGGCATCAACGGTTTGGTGAACTTCGAGGGCGAAAGCGTGAAGGAACTGACCGAGGCATTTCATGAGGCGGTGGATGATTACCTCGCCTACTGCGCCGATGAGGGCATCGAACCGGATAAGAGTTATTCGGGCGCTCTGAATGTGAGATTGACACCTGCCATCCATCGCAGAATTGCTATGCTGGCCAAGCAAGCTGGTCTTACCATCAACGCTTTTATCCGAAAGACGCTTGAAGAAAAGGCAGAATCAGAAATGGTCGTATAACAATCGAACGCGAAATAAAGATTAATTAACTGTCTATAAGTCGCTTATAAGCTATTTTTCAGGGACAGTATAGGGACACTAACCATGGATTTTCCCTCTTTTACGAAAATGTAAGTTTTTGTGTATCAGATGGGTAATATTTCTGATTTTCAAGTATTAAATCCCTCCCTTTCCGCAAAATGAAAAAGAAGTCCCTTGTGGACTTCTTTTTTCATTTATTACTGAATTGAGTGGTAAATTCGGTAAGCGAGATGCTTTCAGCAATTTCTATTATTCAGGGGAGTCGTCAGCTTTATTGTTCCCCTTCTTAGAAGATGGCGCCATCACCGCAGAATTGCCCCATCAGCAGGATGGCTCGGGTTGCATCGTCATACACAAAATACAAGAACGGATGATTAGCTATAAACTCAGGCTTCATCGATATTGTAACCATCAATACTTCTGTTACACTAAAGGCTTTTGTCCCTTTTTCGTTGACTTCTATACTAGTCTTGTGGTCGATTTCTTCAAGTTTGAGAGAATTGATGGGATCATCAACGATAGCATTAAAAGTAACGTCATTTTGGTTGAAAACACCTGGGAACGATTTCTTTAACAAACTCATCAATGACAAGTCGCTTTCACACTTGAAACGCGGCAACCCTAATACTATTTCATGAGGCTCAGTTATCGAATCAAGAATTTCGTGGAATGATTCAAGTGTCATCGATTGACTGAAGGTCGCCAGTTTTTCAGTTTTAGGCAAAACAATCAGCATTCTATAGCAACTGCCGTAATATGGTATAGATACCGCCTGGAATTCTTCTCTGTCAACATATGGAAGATATGCCTCGCCGTTATACATAATTGGAATCTTCAAATATTCTCCCCATGCGGTTTCAAAAGCATCTAAATCAGTGTATTCTTCACTGAAAGGGGGCCATAACGCATTAAATTCAAGGGCGTTAATCAAGCAAAGTGACGATTTTGGATCCAGCTTTTCAATGACTTTAATCTTGTCATCAAGTGATTTCTGGTGGAACCAGTCATTGATCTTTTTGACAACTTTCTTATCGCCAAAATCGTGTTTTTTGACACAGGCATTGTAACTAGTGGAAACCGTTTTGGAGAAAGCGTCTAAGATAGGAGCATCTGTGTTGGCAGCCAGGTAATTCAATATTAGACAATCAGTATAGTCATTGTGAGGCAGGGCCGCCATATACTTCTTATAAAATGCATTGGCATTGATGATCGGACCGAACACCTGCTCAAGACTATCGCGAACTTCGCCCACTGCGCCATTAGCTGCCACAGCAATCGCACTAGCCAGACTCAATGGGGCCACTACAACGGAACTATCCCGGTCTTTAACGACCTGGTGCAATAAAGTGAAGGCGAACTCATTGACTTTATCAACACAATGCCTATCGGCGCTATCCAGGGCAAGTGCATCAAGATGCTTTTTTCCCAACGAATCTGCCAGGGCTCGATCAATTTTAATGGGCTTATCAGATGCGCTCTTGTTGTTATTGCCTGAATTACAACCAACCAATAGTCCCAGTAACAATAAAACGACTCCAATTAACGTTGTTCTCATCGCCATAAGATTTAATCATTTATGCAAAAGTCGCCAATATCTAGTTGTTTTGCATGTTTTTAATAAACAAATGATTGAACTACATGGCGAGGCGCAAGCCGTTGCAGACATAATTACCATTAGGCGCATAGTCTCTCCTGTACGACAAACGGCAGAACTTGGCGTCAAAGTCCCAACTGCCACCACGAACGATGCGGTCCGTACCCGTCTCGGGACCCGTAGGGTTAGTCTGTGGTTCACTGCTGTAACCGCCATACCAATCTTGGCACCACTCAAATAAGTTGCCCGTCATGTCATAAAGACCCAGTTCGTTGGGTTTGAAGGAAGCGACAGGGCATGTGCCATAAGTCACACAAGTACCACCCTTCTCATATCCCCACCATGCCACCTCATTGATATCGTTGCTACCTGCATATTTGTAGCCTTTGCTCATTTTGCCACCACGGGCAGCATACTCCCACTCGGCCTCGGTAGGCAAGCGAAATTGCTTACCCGTCATCTGGTTCAGTTTAGTGATGAACTCCTGGCATTGATTCCATGACACCTGATCAACAGGACGGTTCAAGTCTCCAGTGAAGTGGCTCGGGTTGTTATTGCTACCCATCACGGCCACCCACAACGCCTGGGTAACCTCGGTCTCGCCAATGTAGAATGATGAGACTGTCACTTGATGGGCTGGCTTCTCGGAATTGAAAGCTTCGGTGTCATTATCACGTGCACCCATGGTATAGGTTCCACCATTGACCTTCACCATCTTGAAGCTCACGCCACCCACCGTGATCGTTTCAGTGATTGACTGAGCCTGCACACCACTGAGGATAATGTCAATGAGGGCGTTTATGTCGGCAATATTGATTTCATTGTCATTGTTGACATCAGCTCTCGGATTGCTGGCACCTCCCAGGACGACGTCAACGACAGCATTCACGTCGGCGATGTTGACCTCACCGTCGCCGTTCACATCGCCCTGAATGCTACCCATGCGAGAGATGATGATCGTATCAGGAGTCTTGTGATTGCCATAATAGATGCTATAACCATAGTCAGTTTTTTCGATATAGGCATCCTCAGGATAAGTGATGGCGCAATCCTTAAAGGTGATGCCATCGCCGATTCTGGAAATGGAACCCCTGATGGTGGCCTGTACGTTATCAAATGAGAGCCCTACACCTGTGCCTTCAGCATTATTACCTATACCATTGACTGTACTCAACGTGATGTCCTGGATGTTCAAATGGGCGGCAACGAGGAAAATATCAATCCACGAACTGGACGTGGTAAGGGTGCCATTGCCCTTGATGGTCACATTCTTGGAATTATAACTATCTGCTGCGATAGCCACATAGCCAGTGGTGGATAATCTGCAGTTTCCTCTAACAACGATGGTTGCATCGCCGGTTACACGAATGGGTCTGATGCCATCTTGGGGATTGTTGCTACTGTAATCAATAACGGCATTGTCCAGCGTGAGGGTGTGACTGGCTGAATTCCAAGTGACAGTACCGCTCATGATATAAGGACTGTTGACTTGGCCGTCCTCGAGATAAGATCCACACACCAGCACCTGTGCACTAGCGCACATGGCCACCAAGATAGAAGTGAGTAATAATAGTAAGATCTTTTTCATACGCTCATATTTTTTGGTTTATCATTCAGTGAACATAATAGCCTTTCATCAGATTCTTGACCTACAAAGATAGGCAATATTTCTGTGTTTTTCATCTTTTTCGGTGATTTTGTTGTATTGCTCAATACCATATCACGATTGTTATTGGTCATGAGGCAGCTGTTTTCCTCAAGTGGTGATTAAATAACAGGAGTGGCCGATTAATCTTTATCTCCATTCACTTTGATAATTCAGTAGTAGGGATTATCTTTGCATTGAAATTTGTTGCTACAAGTTGCAATAGTATTTTGCTTTATTGTTATGAAAGAGATATATTTTGCAGGTGGATGTTTCTGGGGAACAGAGCATTACTTTAAGATGGTTAAAGGAGTAGTTGAGACTCAGGTAGGCTATGCCAACGGGCACACCGAGAACCCGACCTACCAGGATGTGTGCACCGACAAGACGGGATTTGCCGAGACGGTGCGTGTGGTCTATGATCCGGAAGTCATCTCGCTGGAATTCCTGACCGAGATGTATTTCAAGGCCATCGACCCAGTGAGCGTCAATCAGCAAGGGCATGACAAGGGCACGCAGTACCGCACGGGCATCTACTATACCGACGAGGAGGATGTGCCGACGCTGCAGGCGGTATATGACCGAGTGCAGGCCCAGGTGAAGCTGCGTCTCGCGGTGGAGCTGCTGCCGCTCAAGAACTTCTATGACGCCGAGGAGTACCACCAGGACTACCTTGACAAGAACCCCGACGGCTATTGCCACCTGCCGCTGGAACTATTTGAGATGGCGAAACGCGCCAACCGATAAGTCTCCAGCTCTTACCCCATGCAACTGGACCCAAATGCCATCAAGCAATGGCTCAAGCGGTTGTGGACCGCATGCGCCGACCGTGACAACCGCTGGCTGTCAAGGCCTTGCACTATTGCCGCCCTATTCGTGCTGCTGGTACTGGTCAAGAGTTGCCAAGGCATCGCCTATAACTACACCAACGAGTGCCGAATCTACAAGTTGGGCTATCCTATGGAGGAAGCCCGTGCCCTGGCTACCGCACTGAATGACGCTCAAGTTGACTCACTCGTAGCCCGCAACGAGCACGATACCATTGCCATTCCCGTCATCAATGCACGCTACTTTATCGCCGACAATTTTGATCGTTATCTTGCTTATCACAAGGTAGATACGACTGTCAACAGTATCGACGTCATCATAGCGTTGGTCAACATTGGAGCCGACCAAGACCGAGAATCAAGTGCGGCACCCTGCGACACCACCAAAGGTCAACTGATGCTGGTCAACGGCCGCCATTACTTGGATCAAAACTACAAGCCAGACAGTCTAGTGAAGTTCAGCAAGACTTACTGCTATGAGGAGCAAAAGGCACAACGTGCCGTAGTTGATGCATTCATGGCAATGCAAAAAGCCTGCAAAGAACAGACCGATGCCCAACTCATGGTCAACTCGGCCTACCGCTCCTTTAATGACCAGAAAGGAACCTACAAGCACAGTATCAAGGGATATGCCGCTACTCCCGGCCACAGCGAGCATCAGACAGGATTCGCCATCGACGTCACGTCGCGGGAGCATCCCATGAGATGGCCTTTTGATACTTCCAAGGAAGGTATCTGGATGCGGGAGCATTGCCATGAATACGGATTCATTCTGCGCTATCCCAAGAAGCAATCACAAATCTTCGGCTTCGCCTACGAGCCATGGCATCTACGCTACGTGGGCAAGGATGTGGCACGTCGCATCCACGACGAGGACATCACCTTCGACGAATACTACGCCTACTACCTTAACAGAAATTGATTTTCGTACGGGGGGACGGTTCTTTTGTACGAAAATGCTAAAATTTTCGTACAAAAGAACCGTCCCCCTGTACGAAATTTGCTATTGAGAAGTCGCCGCGTAGGTTGTGACGGCTACCCATGGCGGCAGTGACCATTCCCATGGTCATGCGCAGGTTCAACTCCACACATGGGTTGACTGCTATCTTGCCGTTCTTATCACGATACATCATCATGTCAACGCCTAAAGGTCCGTTGTAATGTGGGGCGACAATATCATCTATGGCCATCAGCACTTGGCCTATCACTGGATCAAGATCGGGATACATGCCGAGTAGCAGTTCGTGCAGTTCTTCCATCGGGGCTACCCTACCCGTCCCGAACTGGCTATGGAAATCGCTGTCGAACACCGAATAGCCCATCAACATGGTGTTGCCGTCATTACACATGCACTCAATGGCAAAGTCCTGCACTCGGTCTAGTCCAACCTCACACAAGAGTGAGCCTTGCCGACGCAGCGCGCCTTCAATCCAACGGGGCACATGGTTGTCGCCCGAGGGGTCGATGACGCGGTAGATGCCCTTGCCACTGCCCGACCACGGCATCTTGAGGTAACAACCTGGATGAGACGCTGCAAATGCCATCACATCATCATAATTGACGAGTTCCACGGGGCAGGGCGAAAAAGCGTTTCCCAGGGCTTGATGAATCGCAATGCTGGTGCGACGGTGAGATAGGCGGCGGATACAATCTAGCTGCTCATTTGTCGGCAGATTGTCGGGAGAAACGCCCGCTTGCAATAACTGGTGGCGCAATGTGGCATCCCAGCCCCAGGGGTGAATGCGGCAATCGCCGAAATCGGCGATTGTGCTAATGGGAATGGGCGTGATATCGAGATGATGGTCATGGAGCCAGCGGAGGTCCTCTTCAACCGAGCAATCGTCAGGGATGGCGATATAGGCACCGGCGGGTGCCACCCACGCGGGCAGCAATCGCAGGTCATGGCGGAACTGGCGGGCAAATGGCGGTGCGGTGTAGTTGTGCGCCCCATGAGCCAGTGCCAAGTCATGCTCGGGATTGAAAAGATAAACGTCCTTCGTCATAGTCCTCAGGCCATCAATAATGATTTCTCATGAATAAGGGCGGAGGGTGACGACCTTGGGGCGGTCGTCGGGGTTGGCGATGCGGGCGAGGTAGTGGCGGACACGGACGCCTTGGGCATCAGTCAAGAGGCGTGATGCGGGCAGGAAGATAGCCTTGTTATCTTCAGTCACAAGCCGTGCCGACATATTGCCACGACGGTCCTTGAACTCGGTGGTGAGCGTTAGGGACACCTCGGGCAAGTCGCCGTAGAGGAAATCGTCGAGAGCAGCAAGCGAGGCCTGGTAGAGGGAACGGTTATCACGGACAGGCTGCGTGTCGGCAGGAACGCTCTGGCGCAGGCGCTGATAAAAATCGCTCAGGTGCCAGCCGTTGCGGGTGTAGATGTCACGGTACTGGCGCAGCTCACATGCCGCCTCGGGAAACTTTTTCTCCTTGATAAGCAGTTGGGCGAGGCCCAGATGCAGGCGTCCTGTCTTATTCTCGTCACGTTGCAACAACAAGGCCTTGCACAGGGCGGCCTTGCGCTGGACGGGGTCCGTCAGCAGGGTTGCTAGGTCGCTCCAGATATAGGACTGTCCCGTAATCAGTGCCAATTTCTTGTAGGCCTTCACCGCTTTGGCTTTGCGACCAGTGGCGGCATACAGGCGAGCAAGGTAGTACTTGTACAGGCTCTGGGTAGGATACTCCTTGACGGCTTTGACCAACAATGGCTCAAAGTCGGGATTGAATTGCTTGGCTCGGGTCTCATGCAACTCTTTGACATAAAGACGGATGGCATGTTCTGCGACAGATATAAACGTCACTGTGCCTTCCCTACCCTCTTTTTTGTCCTGCTGCCACTCCTCGTCGGTGAGGTTGTTCATGCCCCACATCTCGAAGAATTTGCCGAACTTGAACTCGGCATCGCGCGCCTTGAGGCGTGTCGCCATCAACAGGATGCGCGAGTGCAGACGCGACGGGCGCTCATTGTCAAGCGACAGATAGGCAGCCAAGGCCTGTCGCATCTCCAATGAGGGCATCGTCTCCTGCTCGTGGCGCACATGGTAATAAATGACCCAAGCAAAGGAGTTGTTGAGGCGTTTGGGCAAATTACCCTCTTTCCACACGGGATAGAGCGCCTCGTAGGCTTCGCTGGCCTTACTGTGGTCCTTAATGCCCGTGTCAGCAAGATTTTTCAGGCGACTGTATTCGGTATTATCCATCTCACTTGACGTTGATGTTAACGCTGGATTTCATGCCAGTGGCGGGGTCCTTGACGGTGAGGGTCATCACACCAGGTTTTTTACCAGCCTGACAAACGACTACCAACTGGCCATGGAAGAGGCTCATCTGCGGCTCGGTAAAGGGCTCCAGCGAGGTTGCATCACCATTGCATGAAGCCTTGTAGGAACCCGCGCCCGTCACAGTAAACTGCAAACGATTGGCAGCATCGGGGCACAGAGTGCCATTTTTATCTACGAGGCTAACGGTAATGTATGCCAGGTCGTTACCATCGGCCTTGATGGTCTTGCGTTCGGGCTCCAGCACGAGGCGTTTAGGCTTACCTGCTGTGCGTACAATCTGCTGTCCTGCCTTATTACCATTTTCATCATAGACAACCACCTTTAACTCACCTGGTTGATAGATGACATTGCGCCAACGCAGGCGGAAACGGTCCAAGCGGGCGGTGTCGCTCTTGGTGATGCGTCCCTGGCTCTTACCGTTGACGAACAGCTCGGCGCTGGGATAGTCGGTATAGCAATAGACGGGCGTCACTTTGCCCTTGCGGTCGGGCCACGTCCAGTGCGGCAGCAGGTGGATGGTATGTTCATTCTTATTCCAATGACTGCGATACAGGTAGTAGCGATCCTTGGGCAGGCCTGCGAGGTCGCAGATGCCGAAGTAGCTGCTGCGCGAGGGCCAGTATTCATCGTAAGGGGTCGGTTCGCCCAAGTAGTCGTAGCCAGTCCACACGAACTCACCGACGGTCCAATCAAAGTCATCCTGCATCTTCCAATCGTCGTCTGGCACGTTGCTCCACCAGCAATATTCCACGTCATAGCCGGAGCACTGGCCATCGGGCCAAGCCTTGTTGGTGGCGACGGTGTCAGGGAAGCAGTAGTGACCACGCGTGCTGACAGTCGAAGCCGTCTCACTACCCAGGATAAAGCCCTGCGGCAGTCGCTGAATCATTTCCTCGTATTTGTGTAAGCGGTAATTGTAGCCAGGCACGTCGGCCACCTGAGCAAAGCCACAGTAGATGGCGCCGTCGGCCTGGTCCATGCCGCAGGTCACCATGCGACTGGGATCATACTGGTGGCACAGAGCGATGAGGTCCTTGTAGCGCTTCACGCCCTCGGGTTTCCACTGCTCGGGAATCTCGTTGCCCACACTCCACAGGATGATGCTGGGATGGTTGCGGTGATTGAGCACCAGGTTGCGGATGTCCTTCTGCCACCACTCGTCCCAATAGCTGCCGTAGCCGTTGCGTACCTTGGGCTCCTTCCAGCCGTCAAAGCTCTCGGCCATCACCATCATACCCAGGCTGTCGCAGATTTCCATCTGCATCGTTGAGGGCATATTGTGGCTGGTGCGGATGGCATCGGCGCCCATGGCCTTCATCATCTCAATCTGACGAATGAGTGCCGTCTTGTTGATAGCGGCACCCAAGGGACCGAGGTCATGATGCAGGCACACGCCCTTGATGCTGCGGCGCACGCCGTTGAGCTGGAAACCGCCCTCCTTGCTGAAGGAGACGGTGCGGATGCCGACCTTGGTGCTCTGGCAATCCACCTCAATGCCTTTGTGGCGCAATGTCGCGGTGACGTTATAGAGATAAGGGCGCTCGGGCGACCACAACGAGGGAGCATACACGTCAAGGCGAGCAGAGAAATGTCCCATACCATCGGGGCGGGTTTTACTGGAGAGCACTTTCACTCCGCGAGCATCGGTGAGCAAGATTTCCAATTCAAAGTCATTGTCGATGACAGTAGCGGCATCCAGCTGATGCTCAACCTGCAAAGAAGCCTTTTCGCCCTCAATGCTTAATGTACGCACATACAAGCCCCATGTGTCAAGTGCCGCATCCTTTTCGCGGGTCATCACCAGCTTGACCGGTCGGTAGATACCGCCGCCGGGATACCAGCGATTGCTCTCCTCCTTGTTCTCAAGGCTCACTTCCAGCGTGTTGGCAGAGCCATCGGTGTTCATATAGGGGGTGACATCGACAATGAAGGCATTATAGCCATAGGCCCAATGCCCCGCAAGCTTGCCATTGATATAGACATAGGGATCTGCCATAGCGCCATCAAATATGAGTTTCGCATTGCTGTAGCCTTGAGGGACATTGAACGTGGTCTTGTAGTACCCTTTGCCGATCCAAGGGAGCGCGCCAGAACGTCCAGACTTCTCGGTGGCAACGTTCTCGCCGTTCTCCTTGATGGCGACAACCTGAAGGTCCCATTTCTTGTCAAAGGGTCCACTGATGGCCCAATCGTGGGGCACCGTCACCGTTTCCCAATTTTGCTTGTCGCGTGAGAACTGCCAGCCCTCGCTTAAGGTTACCTCTTGATGGCTCTGAGCCACCGCAATCATGGCAAGCGACATCGCTGCTAGAAGAATAAATATCTTTTTCATCATTGCTAGATATGATAGATGCTATAGTTCCTATAGTTATTACTGTTGTTTCAGTTGCTGGTTGATGCTGTCGATGTAGTTCAACAGCTCGTCGCGGCCGCGGGCATCCTCGCTCGAGGTCATGAAGATGGGCGGCAGTTCCTCCCAAGTCTTACGCAACACTTTCTTGTAGTCCTCGACTGCAGCGGGACCGGCGACCTTGCCGAGCTTATCCATCTTGGTGAACACAATGGAGAACGGCACACCGTGTTCGCCCAGCCACTCCATGAACTCGAGATCGATCTTCTGCGGCTTGATGCGGCTATCCACCAGGACGAAGAGGTTGGTCATCTGCTCACGTCCCAAGACATAACCTTGGATCATGTTCCACAGTTTATCGCGGTCCTCCTTGCTGCGCTTGGCATAGCCATAGCCCGGCAGATCGACGATAAACCACTCACCGTTGATGATGAAATGATTGATGAGCATGGTTTTGCCAGGCGTGGCACTAGTTTTAGCTAGAGCCTTACGCCCGGTGAGCATATTGATAAGCGAAGACTTACCCACATTACTACGACCGATAAAGGCATACTCGGGCAACGCTGTATCCGGACACTTACGGTAGTCGCTGTTGCTAATCTGGAATTGGGCGGATTTGATGTTCATATTTAGTTGTCAGTTTTTAGTTGTCAGTTGTCGGTCTCAATCGTTTCCAAATAGAACGAGACGGGACGGAAACCGTCGTTGCATGAGATCATCGCAGAATAGGGGTTCTGCATCCAGCCGTCATAGAAGTTGCCCTCCCCTCGTGCCAATGCTTCGACAAAGGGCTGCATTGAGCCCCAGGCACTCTCACACATGCCCTCGGGGCGTTGTCCGTCAATCGAAATGAATGACTGCCCCAAGCAGATATCACAAGCGTGCTCGATAGGATTCTCGAACTGCTGCATCAGGTCATGATAGACGGTTTGGCGCATCGCAGTGATGCGAACGCGTTTCATAGGTCGGTTGTCTCGATTCTCATTCATGATGGCAAAGTTACTATAATTCCCCCAAAAAACCAAATCCTTCGTCAGCTGGATGTAAACAAGACGGGGAGCCTTCTATCAGGCGCCCCGTCTCTTGAGGTAATAGATGATATGTTAAGAAACTGTATTATCTATTGTGGTGGAATGACATATTAATGGGTCAGGATGTAGTCACTAACAGCATTCACGTCAGCAATGTTCACCTCACCATCCTGGTTCACGTCACCAGCAGCATCAAACTCGTTATCGAGAATCATAGCGAGCAGAGCATTGACGTCAGCAATGTTCACCTCACCGTCACGGTTAACGTCAAAGATGTTGAAGTCAGGCTTCTTACCTTGCATGAACTTATAATCGAGGTAAGCACCGGGGAACTCGAAGCGAACGATAGCCTCACGATAAGTAACGCCCTCGGGCAGAGCCTCGGCAACAACCTCGGCATTTACCATGCCACTGAAGTTACCTTCCTCGTCTTCGCCGTCGGTCAACTCAATGCTCAACCACTCGGGAACGTCGTCACCGTCGCAGGTCAGGGTCCAACCCTCATCTACGCTGGGCATTGACGAATAGAACTCAATGCTCCTGGTGATTACTTCTTCACCATCAGGACCCATACCCAGATCCTTCTCCATCAAACCACCCTCATCGGGGAAGACGAACTCACCGTCCTCATTGCTCCAGTTATAGGTCAGGAACGGGGTGTCAATGGTGATGAAGATACTCATACCGGTCATCATCGTTTCTCTGCCACCACTACTATTAACAAAGAAGTTGTTCAGACCAGCCCATACATAGTGGTCAAAATTGCCATCTTCATCGGTAACACCATACTTGATGTATGCCAGCTCACCATAGCCCTCATCGGACTTGTCGTCAGAGCAGACCAGAGCAGAGAAGTCGCGCAGGTTCTCCATGCCCTCGTCGTTATAGCCATCAACAACAATCAGGATAGCGTCATCGATAGTCGGAGTGATCTCATACTGCAGGCCATCCTCCTCACCGAAGAGAGTGAAGAAGATAGTACCGTCGGTAGCCCCTTGTGTCTCGGGGGTAACGGTAGCACGACCCATGGCAATCAGCTCACCCGGCTCATCGGGAAGAGCGACAGAGCTTTCGGAATCGTAAGCGGGAATACCATCGGCAAGGCGATAAACCTTACAGGTCATCTCGACGGGAGCATCAACAACCAGGACAGCGGTCTCAACAACCACCTGCTTCAACACGTAAGGATAGGTCGGCTTCTCAAAGGCCTGAGCGATACCGTCAAGACGGGTGCCCCTGGCACCACTGTTCTTACCAAACCACCAGCCACTCTCGTTGTCGCCCCAGGGATCAGCACCACTGTAATAGGTCATCATATAGCGCTGGTCACCATTTCGTCCACCAACGACGAAACTCTTACTGGACACGAGCAGATCGACACCTTCTTCACCCCAACCTTCAGCAAAAGTCGGATAGGCAAGAACAGTACCCGGGAAAACCTGTTCGATAACGGGGTTCTCATCGGTACCACCCACCTTATAGCCGCTCATCTGATATGAGAAGACCTCATCATCACCCTCAGCGATAAATACACGGGGAATATCATCAAACTCACCATCGTACTGGATTTCCAGATCTTTCTGTCCAAAGACAAAGGTTGTATCCTGTTTCCAGCCACCCAGCTCGGGATAATAATTAAAGTGCTCATAACCCCAAACATAGTTGTGGTTCTCATTCATACCCTCGATAACAGGTACAAAGGTGTAAGGAGCAAACGGCCTCATCATCATGAAGGGAATATAGTAAGAGCCATCGGGTGCATTATCAATCACAGTCGATGAACCCACAAAAGCACCGGCGGGACGCTTGTAGTAACCATCAATGTAGGAAGCCTTCTTGGGGGCCCTAACGATGGGATTAGCAGCATCGGCCATATGCATTTCCTTCATCAAAGCCTGAGGCTTAACAGTCATCTCAGACTTGGCATAGTGAGCCTTTTTAGAAGCTGAACGCTGGAGTTGCGCACTGGCACTAGTGACCATCAATGCGGCTACAGCCAAAAGTAAGATCTTTTTCATAAACGCTTAAAAATTTAATTATTATTAATAAAAAATGATTTCTTCTATAGAGGAAACGGTCGGGGGTATTGGCGATTCAATACCCCGACCGGATTAAACATTAGAGAGTCACATTAATGAAGTTAGCAGCATTGCCGCTGTCGGTCAGCGTCATGTTAACCGGAGCAAGCAAGGAAGGCGTGGTCAGCATAAAGGTAGTGCTGCCGATAGCATCAACCAGAGCCTGCATAGCCGGGCAACGCTGAGCATATACTGTACCGGTATTGTCGGCACCAGTGATGTCGAACTCGATGTGGTTCTCATCAACAGGAATCTCATTCAAAGTGAAGGTGGGCTTAAAGGTATTGGCACCCTTCTTCACGTTGAAGGTCAGTACATAAGATTCCTTGTTCAGGTCATAGTTGATCTGAGCAAAGACGAAGGTCGATTTGTTATAAGCCTTCAACTCCTCAGCCAACTGACTCAGATACTCAGCGTACAGGCCACCAAATTGACCGTTGTTCAGACGCCATAAGAGCGACTGGTAACCGAAGACAACACTCAGGTCATCGGCAGTTATCGTCGTCTGCTGGTCATCACGGCACAGCAGAGAGCCATCGGCCTGACGGATGAAGTTCTGGATGACATAGCCATCAAGGGTGATCGGAGTCATGAATGACAGACCATCGTGGGTAATGATGATGTTGTGGGTAAACGAGGTGGAAATCTCGTCTTCACCCTCCTTGTACATCGAGAGGATGCTGGAGGCACCATTCTTAACCACATACCTTACATCGTTCGGCAGGTTGATATAGACCTGAGGAATCTTGGCATTGAAGAAGGAGTCGGCCATAGCAACGACCTCATCCATATACACCTTATCGTCATAGTTCGGGTCGATGCGGGTCATGATCATGTCAATGCCGTGCTTCTTGCCCGAGATGTAGAGGGTATCATTGGAATACTTCATCAGGTTGAACTCATAGTCACCACGGTGACCATAACCCTGCTCGTTGTCGGCCTCGTCATCGGTGCTGGGGATATCCTCAGGATCGGCGAAGACGTGGAAGTACTTGTTGAAGCTGTTGAATGACAGGACAGGTCCGTTGTCGGCAATCACCTCCCACAGTGAAGTAGCGCTGCCATAGGCCATTGAACCCAGGGTACCAAGCCACTTGTTCTCACCCGAGATGGTCACTGAACCGTCTTTCTTGAAAGTCATCACGTAGATGTAGCCGGGCTCCTCATCATTGGAAAAATACTCCATCTGCCATTTTCCGCCCTTGTCAACCAGGATGTCAGCATATTCGGCTTTGGCCTTTTCCAGGCGAGCTACGGCATCCTCGTCAAAAATTTCTTCGGTCTCATTCTTGCAGGACACCAGCGATACTGATGACATTGCAATGAGCACCACTAAAGAGATATTTAAAAATTTCTTCATTTTTTCATCTTGATTAATGGTGAAACATTACTGGATTTCGGTGACCTGCTTGCGCAACTCAACGATATTGTAGGTTGCCTGACGCTCCTGTACCTCCTGGCGCAGGGCATCCAGATCTACACCCCATTCATTCTTGAGCCAATCGCGGGCAATCTGAACTTTCTTCAGGATAGCCTCGGCACCATCGATGCCGTCCTTGTCCTCAACGTCATAGACAACGATGCGGTTGCCGTCGGGATCCTTATCATTGCGATAGTACATGTGTTTTACACCATCCTCATCAACCTCGGTGACAACATAGCGCTCCTCGCAATACACGAGATCCTGTGTAGCATCGTTCTTGGGATAGTAGTAGTAGCAGAAGTACCTGGCCTCCAGGTCATCCTCCTCGGCCGAAGTGGCCCAGCCGCGAGCGGCAAGTTCGAGGATACGGTTCCAGTCCTTATCAGTTTGTACGATATAGTTGGCAATCGTCTCGGCAAAGTCCTCACGGAACTCACTGGAAGCATAGGTGGTCACAAAGCCCATCGAGTGAACCTCATCGCCACGATACTGCCAGTTGTTGCTGTCATAGTGACCTACCGAGATGGTATTGAACTCGGTGGGATAGGACTTGGTCTGGTGCAGAATGTGAGCAAACTCATGGTGCATGGTCTTGAAGTAGTACTCATTCATCATGTAGAAGTTGTTGATCTGCATCGCGTTGACCTTGAACAACGAGATCTTGATACCACCCTCGGCAAGACCGACGGTCTCGGTACCTGCAGTCGGGTCATAGGCGGGAGAACCCACCAGAAGGATGATGCGGGGACCATACTTCTTGAGGAAGTCATCACCTGCAACCTTGTCATATACATCGAACCACAAGTGCTTGCAGAGCACTGCCAAGTCGATGGAGTTCTCGTAGGTGGCGGGCACCAAGTTATAGTTCATATTGGTGCTGATATCCGGCATCCTATAGAGGAACGTCAAGTTATACTTTTCAAGATAGTTCTCCTTGAGGAACTTATCCAACTTATAGGTGTAGGATGAAGGATCAAGTGTCTCGTCCACATCAGGGAAAATGCTCGGTCCCAACTTATCCTCGCTGCAAGACGAGAGTGACATGGCAGCCACTGCCACAAGCAGCAATGCAGAAATATAATATTGAATCTTTTTCATAGTTTAATTGTGTTGCTTTAATCTTGGGAACGTACAATTACATTGCTGTTGATGACAACGGCACTGTTCTCGGCCGTGGTAGTCACACGCTCGTTGGGCTCCAGACCTGCACCGATTACCTCGTTAGGAATCTGGATAGCATAACGCGGGTCAAGAACATCGAGGGTATAGACATTGCTGATGCCCATCTTGTGCTTGATGGTGAAGCCATAGCGCTTGATGTCAAACCAGCGGTTACCCAGGTGAACCAACTGAATGCGGCGGAAGTGCTGCACGCACTGCAGGTAGGGCTCAATCTCATCGGTGAGTTTGTACTTGTCACTCGGGCAAACCTCGTCGATGTGGAACTTCATGACAATATTGTAACCCGGATCCTTGCGGCTGGGATTGTCATAGTAGCTGTAGAATTTCTCGATCTGTTCCTTGGTGAGCTCGGTCATGTTGTAGTTGTCGGACTCCTTCTCTGACAGGTGCTCGTGGTTCCAGAGATACAGGTCATCGAACGCAGCGTCGATATTACCCAAGAACAGGTTAGCCTCGGCACGCATCAACAGAGTCTCCTCGACGGTAAACTCGGGACGGATCTCGTGGCAATAACCGATACCTGAAATCTTATCGGTGTACTCGAACTGCTCGAAGCAGTTACCAGCGAAGTATGCACCATACTCTGAACCACCGGCCGAACCGCAGACGCCATTGAAGCAAGGCATCATAGCGAAGGTCTCCTTGGTCACCTGGTTCTTGTAACGGCACTTATCCCAAGACGGACCAGGACCCTGAATGGTACCGCGCTTTGCGTCACGGTTACAGGTGAAGCGGTAGCCCAGGAAGCGACGCCACCAGGTGCTATAGCTGGAGAACAACTGGAAGTTGCCGGGACGCTCAATGCTAGTGAAGTAGCGACCGATATCGCTGATGTAGTAGAAGTCATCCTGCCACCAGCCATCGTTGAGCATGGTAGCGGGGTCGGAACCCTTGAATGCTGCAGTAGCATATTGTACCACCTTCTCGTAGTCACGCTTAATAAGATAGAAGCGTGCGGCAAACGAATTGGACGAAGCAACGTTGAAGTGATATTTGGGAACTTCATAGAAGCTCTCGGTGATATACTTCAGACCCAGCTGGAGGTCCTCCTCAATATTCGAGTAGGTCTCAACCAAGTTACCACGATCGTACTTGGGATCCAGCTCAGTCTCGGGATCGGTAGCATAGGGGATACCGGGATATTGAAGGCTGAGGGTCTCACCACGCCAAGGCATACAGAAGATCTGGGCCAGAATAAAGTGGTGATAAGCACGGATCATGTAGGCCTCACCCTTGATGGCGTTAAGACGCTCCCTGTCGGCAGCAGTCATTTCCTCACCACCAATCATACCGGTCTCTTCAAACTCGGCAGCCTTTTCCAATACAGCGTTGGCACAGGCGATGGCACCGTAGCAACCATTCCATACACCCGAGGGGGTATCACTGTTGGTAATGTCAAGGTCCACATCTTCCCAGGCATAAACCTGCTCGTCGGCCTGACTGTAGAAACCAAGGTTATAGCGGACACCCTCATCACTGGGAGAGTTGTTATCGATGACGTTGTCGCTCGAGAGCTCGCCCACCAGGGCATAGTTGGAATCCATGTAACCCGTAACGAGCAACTGCTGCAACTGGTCCAGGTTCACCAGATAAACGCGTGTGTCAGGCACTTTGTCAAGGAAGTCCTTGCAAGAGCTCAGGCCTATTAGCGCTACTGCAATGAATAAGATTTTATATCGTAATTTCATAATCTTTAATATTATATATAATGTGTAACATCAATTACATGCCCAAACGCACGGTAAGGGTAAACTGCTTGGGGTTAGGCGAAGCCACACCACCACTGTTAAAGAACTCGGGATCCTGGCCATTCAACTTCTTGTCGGCATAGAGCAAGCAGATGTTGGTGGCAGCAAGTTTGACAGACGCAGTGTTCAGGCGAAGGTGAGAAATCACCGACTTGGGAACGTCATAGGTCAAGGAAACCTCTTTCAGACGGATGAAGTCGCCATTAGCAATGCGTGCAGTGCTATAGTTAAAGGCATTGTAAGCCATGCTCAGGTAATTGTTGTTGTAAACCTGACGGCGTGATGCAATAGCGGGGATATCGGTATAGGCCTCATCTCCGGGGATTACCCAGCGGTTCTTGAAGTCCTTGGTGAAGGAGGTCAAGTCACTGTAACCTGCTGCGAAGACGGGGTCAAGGCGCAGCTTGTTACCGAAGGAGTAGGTCATGAAGACATTCAGGTGGAAGCCCTTGAAGTCGAAGTTGTTACCCAGACCACCAGTGTAAACGGGATCTACGGGACCTTCATACTTCAGGAAGTCCAGTGCCTCGTATTCCTGGAAGTTGACACCGACATTGGAGATGCTACCAGTCTCGTCAATAACGAGGGGCAGACCATGGGCATCAAGACCAGCAAACGGGATTGAGAAGATGGCACGGTGAGGATAGTTCACCAAGGGGAAACCACCACCGGTTACCAGGTCGATAACGCGTGAACGCGACTGCAGCTTGGTAATCTCAGTATTTACATATGAGAAGGTCCAGTCGGTGCTCCATGCGAAGCCACCGGGACGCTTGGGCTCAATGTTGCGAGAAGAGATGGTGAACTCAATACCGTGAGACTTCATCTCAGCAACGTTACCATACTTCTGGGTAATACCACCGACACCCTGGGTACGGATCAGACCGATCAGGTCGAAGTTGTTACGGAAGTACCAGTCAAATACCAGGTTGATGCGGTTGTAGAGGAAACCGAGGTCAACACCAAGGTCGAACTCATGCTTCTTCTCGTAAGACAGCTCGCTGTTGCCCAGACCGGACAGACCCAGACCCATCTCCATGGCTTCGGTCTCCTGACGCCACAGACGAGTGGGATAATACAGAGCCTCGGCATTGGCGTAGCCCGAAGGACCACTTTCACCAGTCAACGAATAGCTCAAACGAATCTTTGCATAAGACAGAATACCTTTATTATAAAGGGCAGTATTCTGGAAGAAGGGCTCGTCATAGACGTTCCATGCAGCCGAAACGTTCCAGGTGGGGAGCCAGCGGCTCTGCTTGGTCTGACCCATGAGGTTAGAACCCTCATAGCGTACGGTACCGTTCAAGATGTAGCGGCCGAGCAATGCATAGTTTGCATTGGCGAAGTAAGCCATGTTGCGACGATGGGTCTTGCCCATGCTGTAGTAAGCACCGTTCTCCTCAACCATCTGCTTGAAGAGCTTGTAATCCAGGAAGGGAAGGTTACCGTTGTCATAAACGATACCCCAGCCCTCGAAGGACTGATAGAAGCGGTCAACGCGGCTGGCCTCCATACCTGCATAGAGGTTCAAGAGGTGCTGGCCGTTATTGAAATCCTTCATGTACTGACCAGTGACACGGATGTCGAAGGTCTTCAGGCTGTTCTTGGAGAAGAACAACATACCACCCTTGGGCAGAACAGTCTCGGGAAGAGCGTTCTTCACATCGGGGTCGGTATAGAGGTAAGTGTTGGATGCGCGGATCGATGCGTTCTCGGGGTTGATACCGGCACGGTAAGCGTTGGCCTGGTTACTGTTGTCGAGAACGTAGTGATTCTGCTCAGAGTTTACTGAACGCATAGAACCCAGCAGGTTGAATTCCAGAGACTGGTCCTGCTTGATAATCGGCTTGATGTTCAACTCACCCTGGAACTTGAGGTCGGTAACCTCTACATCAATGTAGTTGCTCTCCAACTCGTCAAAGATGTTGAAGGTGGTGTAGTTGCGGACATAACGCCTATTGGGGTCAAGCGTACGGGCCGTGTTCAACGCGAAGCTATAGGGGTTGATATCGAAGTCACGCCTTACTTCACCGTAAACGACGTCCACGTTCTGGCTCAAGGTACCAGGAGCCTTCTGGTCACGGAAACTGTTGCTGTTCAACAGCTTGATCCTGATCTTATCGGTCAGGTTGTAAATAGCGTTGGCGTTAAAGGTGTAACGCTCAACACGGCTGCTCTTGTACCAGCCCGGATCGGTCATTACCGAAGCCGAGGTGTAGAAGGAGCCCTTGTCGGTACCACCCGAAACGCTAACAGCGTGGTTCTGCATCACGTTGTTGTTAAACAACAGGTCGAACCAATCGGTGTTACGCATCTCAGCCTCACGCAGATATTGGTTGCGCGCGTTCTGTGTATTGGGCAGAGCGTATGTGCCGGTCGCTGGATCATAGGTATCCATCAACGTGTACATCTGACCATAAATACCCGAGGTGGTGCTGTTGACCAAGCTTGCATACTCAAGCCAGCCCTTCTGCTCCATCTCGCGCAAGATACTCATCTGCTCCTGAGAGTTGCAGATGTTGAAGTCGCGGTAGTTGGGTTTCAGGCGATAGGTAAACTCGCCAGTGTAGTTGATCGAAGTCGAGCCCTTGCGGCCAGTCTTGGTGGTGATAACGATCACACCAGCGTTAGCCTTAGCACCGTAGATGGAGGTAGCTGAACCATCCTTCAGGATCTGGAAGCTCTCGATATCGTCGGCATTCAGACCGGCAACAGCCGAGGCAATCAGCGTGGTAGCATCACCAGACGAGAGGTCGTCGGCGCTGATGTCCACGTTGTCCTCCAGAATCACACCGTCCACAACCCACAGCGGCTTGGAGCTACCATAGATAGAGGTAGCACCGCGCACGCGGATTTTCGGAGCCGTACCGAAGGTACCAGACACGTTCTGCACCTGCACACCCGAGACGCGGCCTTCAAGACCACGGCTGACGTCGGCGACACCCGAGAGTTTTGTCTTCTCGGCATCGACGCTCTGGGTAGCACCGGTGAAGAGGCGTTTGTCCACCTTCTGGTAACCAGTGACAACAACTTCGCTAAGCATCTCACCCTTGGGCTTGAGGACTATGGTCATGCCAGCCTTGGCTGCGACGATAGCGTCTTCATAACCCACATAGGTGACTTTAATCTTTGTGCCTACCGGCACATTCAATGTGAAATGACCGTCAAAGTCGGTTGCGACGCCGTTCTTAGGATTGCTCTGCTGAACGACCGATGCACCGATGACCGGTTCATTGTTCTCGTCCAACACCGTACCACTGACTTGGGCGGTAACACCAAGCGTGGTCAGAGCCATGACGAGGAACAAGAGTAAATGTTTTAGACTCATAAATTTTAGTTTAATTAATTATTTATAAATGTTTTATAAGTTTACTTTACTTGTGGTCGGCTGTCTCCTACTTCAATTCGGCTTCAAAACTACAAACTTTTCACAATCCAGGAACCGCGACATTCCTGGTCATACTTTAGAAATTTATCCACAATTCATACTTGAATTGCCAATCTACAGTTTCTCTAGTTTCTTAACTCCACATCTATAAAAGACAGGCTTGCAAAATTAGTGATTTTTTTTATAAATAATGTAATTTTGTCAAAAAGTTTTTATTTTTTTTTGACTTTCTGTCAGCATTTTAGCCATAATCTATTCAAAATCAACATAATAAAAAACAAATTACTCGATTTTTAACTTATTTATCTGATTATCAGTTGTTTATATACATTTCTACCATTATTTTAACATTTGACTACCGAAAAAGACTATTTTTGAACACCCATTTCCCGCAGAAACGGCACTTCCTGAACCCAGTATTTATATGGTCCCAGGATGCTTTTTGTGCAACAACATTTTCAACTGATCTTATCCTCATTTTTTCATGCCAAATCGGTGTATTTCGCATTCGGCCGACAGGGTTTGGGCCCACTTCAGCATCTTTTACCAGTTTTTTGCAACAACAGATGGTCAAATGCAGGAAAAAATGTAACTTTGCACTGCCGCTGGCCATCAACGGTGGCGGCAACCATGACATGGAAATAGTGTACGACGACAACCATCTCATCATCGTCAACAAGAGTGCCGGCGAGCTGGTGCAGGGAGACCGCACCGGTGACCCCACGCTCATCGACTCGGTGAAGGCATGGATCAAAGAGAAATATCAGAAGCCCGGAAACGTGTTCCTCGGCGTGACTCACCGCATTGACCGCCCCACGTGCGGCCTGGTGGTCATGGCCAAGACCAGCAAGGGCCTGTCGCGCATGAACGAACTGTTCCGCAAGGGGGAGGTCCACAAGACCTACTGGGCTGTCGTCGGCAACAAGCCACCCAAGGACGAGGACACGCTCACCCATTACCTCAAGAGCGTGGAGAGCAACAACAAGACCCACGTGAGCATCGTGCCACGTGAGGGACACCAGAAGGCGGTGCTCAACTATCGCGTGATCGCCGCCAGCCAGCGTTACTGGCTACTTGAGGTGGAATTGATCACAGGGCGCAAGCATCAGATCAGGGCGCAGCTGTCAGCCATCGGATGCCCCATTAAAGGGGACCTCAAGTATGGCGCGCCACGCAGCAACCCTGACGGCGGCATCTCCCTGCAAGCCCATCGCATCCGCTTCACCCACCCCGTCAGCGGCAATGAAATCGACATTACAGCGCCCACGCCTGACGACTTCAAGCGTCTGGGGTTTGACATGTAAAGAATTTTCACTAATTTTGCAGCATTGGAATCAACCATTATCACATCAATAACTAACAAAAATTATGGCAAACAATCCTGAATTCCGTTATGCGCCCATGTTCCAATTGGGCAAAGATGACACTGAATACTACAAACTGACCAGCGACTATGTGTCGGTCGGCGAGTTTGAGGGCAAACCCATCCTCAAGATCGAGCCCGAGGCACTGACGATGCTGGCCCAGCAGGCCTTCCGCGACGTGAACTTCCTGTTGCGTCGCTCCCACAATGAGCAGGTAGCCAAGATCCTGCGTGACCCCGAAGCCAGCGACAACGACAAGTATGTCGCCTTGACGTTCCTGCGCAACGCCGAGGTGGCCGCCAAGGGTCAGTTGCCCTTGTGCCAGGACACCGGCACCGCCATCATCCATGGCGAGAAGGGCCAGCAGGTGTGGACCGGCTTCTGTGACGAGGAAGCCCTCGCCCGCGGTGTCTACAACACCTACACCCAGGAGAACCTGCGCTACTCACAGAATGCCCCGCTGAGTATGTATGAGGAAGTGAACACCCGTTGCAACTTGCCCGCACAGATCGATCTGGAATGCACCGAAGGCATGGAATATCATTTCCTGTGCGTCACCAAGGGTGGCGGCAGTGCCAACAAGACTTACCTCTACCAGATGACCAAGGCCGTCCTCAACCCCGGCACGCTGGTGCCCTTCCTGGTTGACAAGATGCGCACCCTGGGCACGGCAGCTTGCCCACCCTATCACATTGCCTTTGTCATCGGCGGCACCAGTGCCGAGAAGAACCTGCTGACTGTCAAGCTGGCTTCTACCCACTACTATGATAACCTGCCCACAACGGGTGACGAGACCGGCCGCGCCTTCCGCGACGTGGAACTGGAGAAACAGGTGCTCGAGGAAGCTTATAAGATCGGCCTCGGCGCTCAGTTCGGCGGCAAGTACATGGCCCATGACGTACGCATCGTTCGCCTGCCGCGCCACGGAGCATCCTGCCCCATCGGCCTCGGTGTGAGCTGCAGTGCCGACCGCAACATCAAGGCCAAGATCAACAAGGACGGCGTGTGGATCGAGAAACTTGACGACAAACCCACCGAGCTGATTCCCGAGGAACTGCGCCAGGCTGGCGAGGGCGACGGCATCAAGATTGACCTTGACCGCCCCATGAGCGAGACACTTGCCATCCTTGACAAGTATCCCGTATCGACCCGCGTATCGCTGAGCGGCACCATTATCGTTGGCCGCGACATCGCCCATGCCAAGTGGAAAGAGCGCTATGACCGCGGTGAGGGCATCCCCCAGTACATCAAGGATCACCCCGTGCTCTACGCAGGCCCCGCCAAGACCCCGAAAGGCATGCCTTGTGGCTCAATGGGCCCGACGACTGCCAATCGCATGGATCCCTACGTTGACCTGTTCCAGAGCCAAGGCGGCAGCATGGTAATGATTGCCAAGGGTAACCGCAGCCAAGAGGTGACCGATGCCTGCAAGAAGCATGGCGGTTTCTATCTGGGCAGCATCGGTGGACCCGCTGCCATCCTCTCGCAGGAGAGCATCAAGAGCATCGAGTGCATCGAGTATCCCGAGCTGGGCATGGAGGCCGTTTGGAAAATCCGCGTCGTGGACTTCCCCGCCTTCATCCTCGTGGACAACAAGGGCAACGATTTCTTCAAGAAAATCGGCCTGTAAATCACCTTGAGCGATAGCCGCATTTACATCACCCGTTGAGGTTTTCCACGTCAAATGGATTCCTCAACGGGTCTTTTTAAGCCCAAATTCCTACCGTTTTCAGTAAAAATATGTTAAAAAACACATTTTTTACCGTTTCTTGCTTGCCAGTTCAAGAAAAAGCAGTAATTTTGCACTCGCAAATTGCGGGATGGAGCAGTGGCAGCTCGTTGGGCTCATAACCCAAAGGTCGTCAGTTCGAGTCTGGCTCCCGCTACTAAGAAGGAGGTTAAGCGATATCGCTTAGCCTCTTTTTTCGTCATGCAGCAATCATTTTTCAATGCGAGTTGTTGCACACGTGGGGAAAAATGCCTAAATTTGCTTGGTTAAACTCATCACAAGACAAGCTATGAAAAAGATTGCAGTACTCTTTGAGGGCGATATCAACTGGAGGCTCGGAGTGTTCAACGCCGTGCTCAACCGCGCCAAGCACCTGCAGCAGATCAGTGACTACAAGGTTGATGTTCACATGTTTCAGCTCTATGACGGATGGCTGATGAGGCTCTTCCGCAAGAGTCAGAAACTGACCTCACGCCCCGATGAAATCGAGGATCTAGGCATGAAGGTGCACATCACATGGTACCGCCGCCGGTGGAGCGACGTAATCCTGCATCGCTTTTTCCACAAGCCGCCTCGCGCTCTGTTGAAGCGTCTCCACAAACTGGGATGGGAAATGCGAGGTTATGACCTGGTGAGTGCACATGACCGCATGGCTGGCCACGCTGCCGTATTCGCACAAGAGCACCTGCACATCCCATGTTTCATCACCTGGCATGGTGCCACCATCTACACCGAGCCGCCACGCGACCCGATGATCAAAGAGATGACCATCAAGCTGTTGCACCAAGCCGACTGTAACTTCTTTGTTAGTCAAGGACTGCTCGACAGAGCGCATGCCGACCTTACCGACGGCTTTCCCGCCGAGGTGTTGCGTAATGGCGCCAGTGCCGAGTTTCAACGTTACAGCGAGGACCGACGAGCACAACTCCGCAAAAAATACAACATTCCGGAAGGCAGAAAGGTCGTCGCTTACCTAGGTCGCTTTGAACCCGTGAAAAACGTGACCATGCTGCCCGAAATCTACAGCGAGATCCTCCGCAAATATGGTAAAGACCTGGTTTTCTGGGCCATCGGCTTAGGATTCCAACTCGAGGAAACCGCCCAGATGATGAAAGACAAGGGCATTGAGTGCCTATTCACCGGAAGAGTGCCACATAGCGAGATTCCAGATATGCTCAACTGCGTTGACCTGCTCGTATTGCCCAGCAGTCTAGAAGGCCTCCCACTTGTCGTCATTGAGGCCCTGTCATGCGGAGCTCACGTCGTTGCCACCAATGTTATCGGCACCGCCGAGGCCGTTGGCCGTGAAAACGCCATAGACCTAGGCGAGAATTTCGTGGACCGATTCACCGACCGCGCCGTGCAACTACTGCATGGCGGAATCGACCAAAAGCTGCCGCCCGAAGTCAGTTGGACAGCCACTGCCGAAAAGGAAAACCGCATTTACCAGAAATATCTTAACAAAAATTAAGAACAACCAATTAATCAATAAATTACAAACAAATATTTAAAGCAATAATTTAAACTTTAATATTTTATAGCAATAGTTACTTCAACTATTTTATATTCAATATATTAAACATTCATATATAAAGTAAATATTAAACTTTAGGTTTTTATGCCGAAATTCGCTGAAACATTGCTGCCACTAGCCATTCCTGGCACCTATACTTACCGCGTTCCTGACGGGATGAGGCTATCTATCGGCATGCGTGTTTTAGTACCCTTCGGGCGCAAGAAAATCTTCACGGCTATCGTAATGTCTCTTCATGACAGAGAGCCCAAAGGCTATGACGTGAAAGAGATTTTAGGTCCCCTTGACGAGAGACCTATTGTGCGACATCCCCAATTAGACTTCTGGCAATGGATCGCCGATTATTACCTCTGCTCCATGGGCGAGGTCTATAAGGCAGCCGTTCCGTCGGGACTAAAGGTAGAGAGCGAGACGACCATCAGTGTCAATCCTGACTTTGAAGAAAGCGAACCCGGACAGCTCACCGACCGCGAACGCGTCATATTGGATTTCACGGCTCAGCGTGGACGCGTCCAGATTGCCGAAATTGCACACGCAACAGGATTCAAGACCGTAGAACGAAATGTCAGCCACTTGTTGGACCTGGATGCGCTACACGTGAGCGAACGTGTAGTAGACAACTATCGTCCTAAGACTGAGGCATGTGTGCGTCTTGCCATAGCACACGAAGACGAGGAAAAACTGCATCATTTTTTTGATCAATTAAAACGAGCACCTAAACAGGAATCCCTGCTGCTGGCCTATCTGGACATGTCACGGTGGCTACAGGGCGGTGAGATCAAGGAAGTGAGCAAGGAAAACCTGCTGAAACGGGCAGGAGTAAGCAGTGCTGTGTTGCATGAAGCGGTGAAACGCGGCATGCTTGAAATCTACAAGAAGGAAATCAACCGTTTTGCCGAACTGGGCAGTGTGCTGGAAGAGCCACCGACGCTGAGCGACGAACAAAAGCGCGCCTACAGCGAAATCCATCAATCGATGCGCCAACACGCCATCACGCTGCTGCATGGCGTGACTAGCAGCGGCAAAACGTCAGTTTATATGCATCTCATCAACGATGCCCTGCAACTGGGCAAACAGGTGTTGTATCTCGTTCCCGAGATTGCGCTGACAACCCAGTTGACACGCCGTCTGAGACGTGTTTTCGGAGACCGTCTGCTCATCTACCACTCCAAGTTCAGCGACAATGAGCGTGTAGATATCTGGAAACGGCTATTAGAGAGCAGTGATCCATGTGTGGTTATCGGCGTCCGTTCGTCGGTGTTCCTCCCCTACTCCAACTTGGGACTTGTTATCGTTGATGAAGAGCACGACAGCAGCTACAAGCAGCAGGATCCCGCACCCCGTTACAATGGCCGCAATGCCGCTTTGGTGCTAGCACAGATGCATGGCGCCAAAACCGTATTAGGGTCGGCAACACCAGCTATTGAGGTCTATCATCTTGCTCTTGAAGGGCGATACGGTCTTGTGAAGCTGATGACACGCTACGGTGACATCCAGATGCCCAAAGTCAAGGTCATCAACACCCTTGAGGCCCGCAAGCACCGTGAGATGAACGGCATGTTCAGCAACGAACTCATCGCCGAATGCCGCAAAGCATTACAGGGCGGCGAGCAGGTCATCCTGTTCCAAAACCGCCGTGGTTATTCCCCGATGGTACGCTGCAAGGAGTGCGGCTGGGTGCCCAAGTGCGAGAACTGTGACGTGTCGCTCACCTATCACAAGCATAACCGCAGCCTGGTGTGCCACTATTGCGGCTATACCATCCCGTTGCCCGACCTGTGCCCCGCCTGCCAACTGCCTGGCATTGAAATCATCGGTTACGGCACTGAACGTATCGAGGACGACATCGATGCGGTGTTCCCTGGCGAGAAAATATCCCGCATGGACCTGGACACCACGCGCAGCAAGAACAGCTATGACCGCATCATCGACGAGTTCTCAGCCCATCGCACCAACATCCTGGTGGGCACCCAAATGGTGACCAAAGGGTTGGACTTTGACGCCGTGAGCATTGTGGGCATCCTCAATGCCGACACAATGATCAACTTCCCCGATTTCCGCAGCCATGAGCGCGCCTTCGACATGCTGGAGCAGGTATCCGGCCGCGCCGGGCGTGCCCACAAGCAGGGACAGGTCATCATCCAGACCAGTCAGCCCGACCATGACGTCATCAAATATGTACAATCACATGACTACGAGGGATTTTACGAGCATGAACTGGCTGACCGCCGTCAATTCGGTTACCCACCATTCACCAAGGTCATCAATATCTATCTTAAGCACCGCGAGGACGCCACACTGGGCGAGTTGGCCGTGCGTTACAGCGGCCTGCTGCGGCAGGTGTTCGGCACACGCGTGCTGGGCCCGATGGCACCCTTCGTCTCTAGGGTTCAGAATCTTTACATCCGCCAGATCACCCTCAAAATGGAGACCGCGGCCTCGATGGTCAAGGTCAAGAAGATTCTGCGCGACCTCTACGAGCAGATGATTGCCGCCGACGCCCGCATGAAGTCGGTACGCCTCTACTACGACGTCGATCCCGTGTAAACACTCAAATGGACATGAATAATAACGACAATGAGCAATATCTAATCAGCGATGGCAAACTGCACGTTCAAGGATTAGATTACTGGCAACTGATTGAGCACATTAACAGGTTTGCTCTCTGGGAAAGTGGCTATGGACTAGACTATTGTGCCACTATTCACGAGTTGCAAAAAAATGAAGAATATCTGGTTACATTCCACGGCAAAATGCCTCTTGAATCCCTAACTGATTTAGTCTGGGAATTGCAAAATTGTGGCAACGACAAGCAAACGGTCATAGCCTACACCAACTGTAACCGCTATGGCCTTCCGGCTAACGCCATGTTATGCATGAATGAAAAAATCTCAGAATATGAAGCTATAGCCGTCGACAATCAAGATCACGTCTATATCATTGACGATGAGAGCAAATTCCTTAACTACAAATTAACGAACAAGACTACTCGTTACAAATCATGCCCCAGGACTGGAACGGTTGAAAAAGAAAGTATTACCGTGACAGCCTCAAAACCAGGACTAATCAGGCGCTTAAAATTCAAGTTTCGGACGTTCGTGGGGGCATTCTTCCATGGTGACACCCATGACGAGGACGGCGATGAACCTGGATGGTGCATCCTTTTACAACTAGCATTCTGGATTGCATTCTTCGCTTCAGGAGGACTATCACAACGGATGGAGCTGCCCAAACTTTTTAATTTTTTAGATGATTTTTTATTTGATTCGGTACCAGGCGTAATTATCGTATTCGCCTTTTTCGGGATAGGCTTTATCTTGAAGGGAAAGGGATACATCAAGTTCGGACCATTCACCATACTAGCAATCATTGGTTCCCCGTTTGTCTTCTCTATTTTGGCGAATTATTATATCACACCAGTGCAACGTGAGCGAATGGCTATCATCACCGACAAAACCGTTGACGGAGACAACACCTGGGCCTGGGTCGAATGGAAATATACTGACGACAACAGTACATTTGTCATGAGTGATGATGACATCGATGATCCACTCCAAGTCGGTGACACTTGTATTGTGGACTGGCGCCAAGGAGTGATGGGGTGGCCCGTCGTTCGTGGGGTTGTGAAACAATAAGGACTATCCGTAGCCGACATTTAACAACAAAACCAACTGCATTATTGAAAAGTTGGCCATAAAGCCGTCCTAATTCACAAAAAATGAGTAATTTTGTGGCTTGATTTTAAGCGACAATTAGTAAACAATTGATAAAGAGACGATAATGAAATTAATAGACGGAAAAATGACTGCTGCTACCATCAAGGAAGAAATCAAAGCCGAGGTGGAGCAGATGATAGCATCGGGCCAGAAGCGTCCGCACCTGGCTGCCGTGCTGGTGGGTCACGACGGTGGCTCGGAAGCATACGTAAAAAACAAGGTCATCGCCTGCGAAAAGTGCGGGTTTAAGTCGTCGCTCATCCGTCTGGAGGAGAACACGACCGAGGAAGAGCTGCTCGACTGCATCCGCGGCCTGAACAATGACCCTGACGTTGACGGCTTCATCGTGCAGCTGCCTCTGCCCAAGCACATCGATGAGCAGAAGGTCATTAACGTCATTGACTACCGCAAGGACGTTGACGGTATCCATCCCGTAAATGCCGGCCGTATGGCACTGGGTCTGCCGTGCTTTATCTCGGCAACACCCCTTGGCATCATCACCCTGCTGCAGCGCTACCAGATTCCCACCTCGGGCAAGAAGTGCGTAGTGCTGGGCCGCAGCAACATCGTGGGCAAGCCCATGGCACAACTGATGCTCCAGAAGGAACACGGCGACGCTACTGTAACCGTCTGCCACAGCCACTCCAAGACGCTGAAGGAAGAGTGCCGCGCTGCCGATATCATCATCGCTGCCATCGGCCGCCCCGACTTTGTCACCGCTGATATGGTGAAGGATGGTGCCGTAATCATTGATGTGGGTACCACCCGCGTCCCTGATGCCAACAGCAAAACGGGATTCCGCCTGAACGGCGACGTGAAGTTTGACGAGGTAGCACCCAAGTGCGAATACATCACCCCCGTCCCCGGCGGCGTAGGTCCCATGACCATCTGCTCGCTGATGAAGAACACCTTAGCGGCTGCACAGAAGTCTATATATAGATAATAGATATTAGATAATAAATAATAGATATTTATTAGACACCAATGTGATGGCAGTTGAAAGCTTGACTCTAGAAAAAAGCAAGGATTTTGCGATAAGAATTGTAAAGCTTTACAAATACTTGAAAGATAAACATGAATTTATCTTGTCAAAGCAACTGCTTCGTTCTGGAACTTCTATTGGAGCAAACTTGTCAGAGGCCATCTACGGAATCAGCCGTAATGACTTTCTTGCAAAAGTTTACATTTCCTTGAAGGAATGTGCTGAGACTAAATACTGGTTGGAAATTTTATATAGAACCGGCTACCTGTCCGACAATGAATATACAAGCATTGATGAGGACTGCACCGAATTAATAAAACTATTGACCAGTACTGCAAAAACTACCCGCCAGAATGACAAAGACCTATAAGGTATTAGAGAAACTATACCACCTAATATCTAATATCTAGGATCTAATATCTAATTAAACAAGAAAGGCGAGCGTAACGCTCGCCTTTCTTGTTTAGTCGAAGAGGCCTTCGGTGGCGTCGTCGTTGCCGCCGCCTCCACCGCCGTCGCCGCCGGATTCACCGCCGCCTCCGCCGCCGTGCCAACCGCCACCGCTGCCGGCATAGCCGCCCAACTCATCGCCGCAGGCGTTGAAGTCCTTGGGGAACTCAAACTTGGTGCTCTGTTTGTAGGGCAGTTGCTTGTCGTCGTAGAGCCACTTCATATAATAACCCAGGATAGGCAATGCCGCCTCAGCACCCTGACCCATCGCCATGCTGTTGAAGTGGATGTAGCGCTCCTCGCCGCCAACCCAGACGCCGGTCACCAGTTCGGGCGTGAAGCCCATGAACCAACCATCGCTGTGGAAGTTGGTGGTACCGGTCTTGCCACCCATGTCGGCAGTGATACCGTAAGCATAGCGCAGGCGCGCACCCGTACCGCTATTCACTACCTCGAGCAACATGGAGAGCATCTTCAAGTAGGTGTCCTCGCTCATAATCTCGGTCTGGCTGCCAGTAAACTCTGCTACCACGTTACCGCGGTTGTCGGTGATGCGCGAAACATAGACGGGTTCCACACGCATACCACCGTTGGCAAAAGCCGAATAGGCAGCTACCATCTCACGCAGGGAAACCTCGCATGAGCCCAAGCTCAATGCAGGCACAGGGTCAAGATAACTCGTGATACCGAAGCTGTGCATCCACTTAGCCAACTCCTCGGGCGTCATGGTGTAATAACCGTTGCGCTCAATCCAGTTCTCACGCGTGCCTCGCATGAAGCCTGCCGAGATCCAGTTCTTAGAGTAGGTCAACGCCTGCTTCAGCGACATTCCGCCGCCACTACCCTCATTGGCCGGATTGTAAACCTCATTGTGCCAGATGATGTTGGGCGCACCACCGGGACGGGTAGAACAAGGCGTCAAACCGCCAAATTCAATGGCTTGTGAATAGACGAAGGGTTTTACGGTAGAACCGATCTGACGACGGCCAGTCGATACCATGTCGTACTTGAAGAAGCGGAAGTTGGGACCGCCGACGTAAGCCTTGACAAATCCCGTAACGGGATCCATCGACATCATGGCACAGCGCAGGAACGACTTAGTGTAGAGCAACGAGTCGAGCGGGGTCATCTGAGCATCAAATCCACCTTCATAGTTGAACAGATGCATCTGTACCGGCTTCTTGAAGTTGTCCATAATCTCAGCATCGCTCTTGCCTTGATTCTTGAGGACACGGTAGCGCTCACTGTGACGGATAGCGGCATTGATAAGAGCCTGCTTGCCGGCACTGGAAAGCTCCTGCTTGTTGTTGGTGTAAGGATTCTTGGTACCACCGCGCTCACGCAGGAACGCGGGCTGCAGGGTCTTGCTCATGTGCTTGTGAACAGCCTTCTCGGCATACTCCTGCATGCGTGAGTCAATCGTGGTGTAAATCTTCAGGCCGTCAGTATAAATGTCATAATGTGAACCATCGGGCTTGGTGTTCTTGTTGCACCAGCCGAAGAGGGGATTCACCTCCCAAGCTACCGAGTCGTCGATGAAGGCTTGCTGGTTCCAGGATGGATAGTCGCTGCGCTTGGGCTTCTTGGCCGTCATCACGCGGCGCAGTTCCTCGCGGAAGTAAGGTGCGGGGCCGTCGTTGTGGTCCAATTTCTTGAATTTGATAATCAGCGGCAGCTGCTTGAGCTGTTCACACTCGGCCTCGCTCAGGAAACCAGCCTTGACCATCTGCTCAAACACCACATTGCGGCGCTGACGTGTGCGCTCACCATAGCGTACAGGGTTGTAATAGGAAGGATTCTTACACATGCCCACCAGAGTGGCGGCCTCCTGAATATTCAAGTCCTTGGGATCCTTGTCGAAATAGACCTCCGAAGCCATCTTGATACCCACAGCATTGTTGAGGAAGTCAAACTGGTTGAAGTACATCTTGACAATCTCGTCCTTGGTGTAATAACGCTCAAGTTTGACAGCGATAACCCACTCGACGGGTTTCTTAAGGGCGCGCTCAAAGATATTGTGGGATTCAGGCGAATACAACTGCTTAGCGAGCTGCTGGGTAATGGTACTACCACCACCGGCACTCTTCTGACCCATAATGATACGCTTGATGACGGCACGGCCGATAGCCTTGAGGTCAACACCCGAGTGATCGTAAAAACGTGAATCCTCGGTGGCGATCAGGGCGTCGGTCAAGTGCGGCGACATTTCGTCAAAGTCCACATAGATGCGGTTGCTGCGGCTACGGTAGTAGCGGCCCATCTCCACGCCATCAGAGCTGTAGATGGTCGATGCGAACTTGTCGGTGGGATTCTTCAACTGGTCGATGGGCGGCATGTAGCCAATCACGCCATTGTAAATCAGCACAAACAACGCAACCAGCAGAGCCATGACAATGGCAAATATTGTCCACATCTTGCGAACAACGTTGCTGCGTTTCTTTTTCTTCTTTCCAATAGTTTTTTCGCTCATATCTTTTTCTAGTTATTGACTTTAACATATTATCATTCAACCCATTGAACAAATCCAATAGGCCAAACGGTAGTTTACAATCTGCAAATATACTAAAACTTTTCAGTTTTCAGTTGCCTGCATTAAGTTTTTATAGAAAAGAAGCAGATAAAAGATAAAAGTGGCTGCTAACACTGCATCGGCACTGATGCTTCAAGCCGAAAGCGACATCAATTATTGCATCAGGACTGAAAAAACTGTTCTCTATCAACTAAATGTAGTACCTTTGCAGTCATGCAATACGTCGGTGAACTGATTTCAATAGGGGTAGCGTTCTCGTGGACAGCGACGGCGTTGTTGAGCGAGTATGGCAGCAAGCGTTTAGGCAACTTGACGCTCAACCTGATGCGCATGGTGATTACGCTTGTATTCTCGGGTATCCTGTTCTGGGTGATGACAGGTTCTCCCCTGCCCGCCCAAGCGAGTAACGAGGCTTATCTGTGGATGATGCTGTCGGGACTGGTGGGGTATGTCATCGGTGACTTCTGCCTATTCCAGTGCTACATCATCATCGGATCCAAGTTCGGGCAGTTGTTCATGACCTTAGCCCCCATCACCGCTGCCATCATGGCCTGGTTCACACTAGGCCAGCAGATTCGCCCCACTGCGATGCTGGCCATGCTCGTCACGCTTGCAGGTATCGCCATCAGCGTCCTGGGCCGTGGAGATGACCACAAACTATCGCTCAAGCTGCCCTTGGCTGGTGTACTGTTCGCCATTGGCGCCGCCGTGTGCCAGGGCGTTGGACTGGTATTGAGCAAGATAGGCATGGACCACTACGAAGCATCGCTCACGACCGACCTGGCGGGATGGATGCTGCCGTTCCATGCCAACTTCTTCCGCTGCATTGCGGGAACTATTGGATTTACTGTGCTAATGGCCCTGCGTGAAGGTTTCGCACCGCTGGGAAAGGGCGTACGCGATCGCAAGGGTGTCATGACGGCCTTGTTGACGACTATCTTCGGGCCTTTTGTCGGAGTTGGGGCATCGCTACTTGCGGTACAATATACTGCGGCGGGCATCGCCAGCACACTGATGGCCTTGACACCTATTATCATCATTCTACCCGCCTGGTGGCTGTTCAAGCAACCCATCACAGCTAAGAGCCTGCTGGGAGCACTGATCTCGGTCATCGGCGTGTCGTTGTTCTTCCTACTGTAGCTACAGGCAGAGGTTGTACGAGCCGATGGCTCGCACTACATCAACCGGGTGACGACACCCTATTTAAAAGTCCAGGGATTACTGGTTGGAGAGAAGGAGACGCTTGAAGGCGGTGAAGCCGTTAGGCATCTTCTTGATGTGGAGGTCACTGCTAACAAAACGAGCCAGTTGCTCGGGAAGTATCACAGGTTCCTCGATAATGTTTTCCATCAAGTGCTTGAGTTTAGCGGGATGAGCTGTAGCCAAGGCTACACCGGTCTCTCCCGGCTGCAAGTCCTCGGCCATGGCACGATAAGCAACCGCGCTATGAGGATCAAGCAGATAGCCCTCGTCATCGTAGGTATTCAAGATTGTCTCGATGATTTGATTGTCGTCGTAGCTATAGGCATGGATATGACGGCAGATGTTTTCGTAAGAGCCCAAAATTTCGACAATGCGGCCGAAGTTATTGGGGCAACCAGCATCAAGAGCGGGAGCGATACTGTACTGAGTGGGCTTGGGCTTGAAAACGCCAGTCTTGACATAATTGTAGAAGATGTTGTTCTGGTTCTCCACACTGATGAAACGCTTTACAGGCAAACCCATCGCCTGGGCCATCAGTCCACTGGCCAGATTACCCAAGTTGGAACACGGTACAGCAAACACCAGTTTGCTGACATCTTCCTGCATTTTGACGAGCTGGGCATAAGCCCAGAAATAATAGACCATCTGGGGTACGATGCGGGCATAGTTAATGGACATGGCACTTGTGAGGCGCATCGCCTGGTTGAGTTCGGCATCCATGAAGGCTTCCTCGACCAACGATTTACAGTCGTCATATGTGCCGTTAACCTCGATGGCCGTCACATTTGAGCCCAGTGAAGCAAACTGTGCCTTCTGTATCTTGCTGACAGCCCCGCGTGGATAGAGCACATAGACATTGACACCAGACATCTTATGGAAACTGTTAGCCACTGCGCTTCCCGTGTCACCGCTAGTAGGCACCAGCACGTTAAGCGTACTCCACTCGGGATGGCGGGTACGGTAATGGTCAAGCAGGCGTGACATGAATCGCGTGCCAACATCCTTAAACGCCATCGTAGGTCCATGGAAGAGTTCAAGCACATAGTGTCCGCCAGGTGTCTTGACCAACGGGATGTCAAAATTGAAAGCATCAAAGACGATATCGTGCAACACATCGGTGGGCACATCACCCTGGAGGGCATAGGATGCAACCGCATAAGCCACGTCTTGTAACGTCATCGCACTCATGTTGCGCATGAACGCCTTGGGCAAGCGAGGCACGCTATCAGGCATGTACAGGCCACCATCGGGCGCAAGTCCCTTGGTAACAGCCTGCTCAAGCGTGGCTGTGTTTTGATGGTTATTAGAGCTGTGATATAGCATCTCTATTTAGTTAGGAGTTAGGAGTTAGAAGTTAGGAGTTAGAAGTTAGAAGTTAGGAGCTTTGGATGATGTAACATCTACTACTATTAACTATTCTAATAACTTAACTGTCAAGGATAACGGTTCCCGGGGCGGAGGGATTGAAGGTATTTTTTACCCAAACGGGGATGTGCTTCATTGCAACGGGAGCAATGGTGGGCGGGTAAATCACCTTGGCACCGGCGTCACACATTTCTTGGGCCTGGGCGTAGGTCATGTGGGGAATGACGGTAGCATCGGGATGGGTACGCGGGTCGGCTGTCATAAAGCCGTCCACGTCGGTCCAGATTTCTAACGCCTCGGCATCCAACAACGTAGCCAAAATGGCAGCAGTGTAGTCGCTTCCGCCTCGGCCCAGATTGGTCACGTCGCCCGTTTCCTTATCGCGGGAGATAAAGCCCTGTGCGACATGCACGCCTTCGTTCATATCGGCAAAGTCCTCCTTGACAAGCCGTTCGGTCTCCTGCCAGTCAAGAATGCGTCCAGCAGCATCGGGGACCGTGCGCATATAGTTGAGCGAGAGATGAGGCACACCGTCCTCAAACATCCCCGCTACAATGGCCGACGAGAGAATTTCTCCATGGGCGACTATGGCATCACAGATGCGCTCAATTTCCTTCACCGACATGTGAGGATTGGTAGCGAGGGTCAAGTAATAGGGCTTGAGACTCTCGTCAATGAAGCGGTCGATGGTTGCATGAACCTCGCCGCGCATAGGCTCAATAACCACACCATCGATGGCATCGTGGTGCCGCTTGCGTGCTGCCTCAAGCGTCTCCAGACAGGAGATGTCTCGCTGTTGTGCCTGCTCGCACATCTGCAGCAGTTGATTGGTGAAGCCACCCATTGCTGAAACGACTACAAGCACAGGCTTGGGCTCGGCATTGACTATATTCCTGAGGTTAAGCAGACTCTCGACTGATCCTACCGAGGTACCGCCAAATTTCATCACTTTCATTGCTATCAAATTATTGTGTTTTATGATATAACGTGAAAACTGGCGATTTATTAGAGCGGAAACGAGAAAAATAATCGCCAAAAAAAGTAGAATTCACAAACTTGCACTATCTTTGCAAGCATGAATGACTGGGATCAGGACATCTTTCACCTCAACGACGAACAGCCGCAGCCCAAACGTGGCTCCATTTTAGTGGCAAAGCCCACAGTCGGCGACTTCTTTTTTAAACGGTCGCTGATTCTCATCGTGGATCCCGATGAAGGCGAAGGTGCCATGGGCGTTGTGGTCAACCACTACATGGGCTACAACCTGCGCGACATCATGCCCGACATCGAGACCGTGGAGGAGATACCCTTGTATCTGGGTGGTCCTGTAGGCACCCAGATGCTCTTCTACATGCACACGCTAGGTCCCGAAGTTGTCCCCGAAGCGATTGACGTGGGCGACGGCGTATGGTTTGGCGGTGACTTTGAGGCCATCAAGCGTTATGTGGAACTTGGGGCACCTGTCGAAGGGCGCATCAAGTTCATCTTGGGTTACAGTGGTTGGGAGAAAGATCAGATTGCCAGCGAGCTTCAACGTCACGACTGGGCAGTACTCCACAACGGCAGCCGAGACCTGCTCATGGGCGACGGGGATGATAACCAGTGGCGTGATGCCGTGTCACGCTTCGGTGACCGTTACCGCCTGTGGCTCAACCTGCCTAATGATCCGAGTTGCAATTAGTTGCTGCCAACTGATTGCAGATTAATAATTTGAGTTTAGTGATTAGAAACAGAATAATGAGCATCATCATCGGCATAGACGCGGGCATTAGTTCCACCAAGGTTATCGGCATTGAAAACAGCAAGCATATCATGGTGCCCATGGCGGTGAAAAACAGCGACGCGACAACGGCAATCGATGATGTCCTCGGCAAATACCTTAACGACAACAACATTCCACTGGAAAGCGTCAAAAAAGTCGTATTGACGGGAATCGGAGCAAAGAACCATAAAACGACCATCCTCGGGTGCCCGACTCTGAGAGTGGATGAATTTATGGCTAATGGCCTAGGGGCCCGCTTTGACAGTGGATTGGATCACATGATTGTCGTATCGATGGGTACAGGCACCTCTCTGGTGCGCGTCGATGGTGAGGAGATCAGTCACATCGGTGGCATCGGTATGGGCGGCGGCACCCTGCATGGTCTGGCGCGCCTGCTGCTTGGCACTAGTGACGTAAAGGAAATCAGCAGCATTGCCGAAAAAGGTAATCCTGCGAATGTCAACCTGTTGATTGGAGACATCTGTGAAAAAGAACTAGGCAATCTGACAGGTGATGCCACGGCATCCTTGTTTGCTAAGGTATTGCAGCACAATCCCGACCAAAAAGACATTGCTGCCGGAATCATCCATATGGTACTGGAAACAATCGGTTCTGCAGCAGTGTTGTCACAGCTCAATGGCGGTTTCAAGGATTTTGTCCTCGTTGGCGGCCTTACCGAACTTAGCCTCTGCCGAGAAGTGTTCCCGCTCATGGAAAAGCTCTATGGCGTGCGTTTCCATATACCCAAGTATGCCCCCTACTGCACGGCACTGGGCGCTGCTCTGAGTTATAAATACGAAAACGATTAATCTCTCGTTATAATAAGAAATGGAACTGACCGTTGTCATCGTCAACTACCGCGTGAAGTACTTGTTGGAACAGACTTTGCGCTCGGTGGAGCAGGCCATTCAAGGCATGGCAGGCGAGGTTATTGTTGTAGATAACCTGTCGGGCGACGACAGTATTGCCTTCTCACGTGAGCGTCATCCAGACGTGACCTTCATAGAAAACCAAGAGAACGTGGGATTCGCCCGCGCTAACAACCAAGCAATCATGCAGGCACGGGGCGAGTTCACGCTCATCCTCAATCCTGACACCATCATCACTCCACGCTGCCTGCAAGAAGGCATCGCATGGATGCGGTCTCACCCCAAGTGTGGTGCCATCGGTGCTCGTATGATGGACGGCAACGGTGTCTTCCTTCCTGAAAGCAAACGCTCATTCCCAACGCCGTGGGTTTCGTTCTGCAAAATCTTCGGCCTGTCAAAACTGTTCCCGCGCTCGCCATGGTTCGCCAAGTATCACCTGCGTTATCTGAGCGACCTGGAACCCCAGTGCATCGACATCTTGTCTGGAGCCTACATGCTGTGCCGCACAAACGTGTTGCAGCAGTTGGGCGGTTTTGATGAGGATTTCTTCATGTACGGCGAGGACATCGACTTGAGTTACCGCATCGTCAAGGCGGGCTACGAGAACTGGTTCCTCCCCACGCCTATGGTGCATTACAAGGGCGAGAGTACCCACAAAGATTCTATGCGTTACGTCAGGGTGTTTTATGACGCGATGCTCATTTTCTACCGCAAGCATTTCCCGCGGTTCAACCTCATCTTTTATCCCATCGTCAAGCTAGGCGTCATCATCCGTGCAGGACTGGCAATGGCACGTCGGCTTGTTAAGCGCATATTGCCCAGCGGAGGAAAACCAGTCACTGAAGCTTGGCCATGGGTCATCATCAGCGACCATGCCGATGAGGTGGCACGGCGTGCAGGTATCAACACCTTTGTCGAAAGCATCCCTGCCGACGGCAACTGCAATGTGCTCATTGATGACGGTTGTCACACCTGTGCCCAAGTGGTGGATTACATCCGCGAGCACAGCGACAGCAGTCGCTTGGCATTCCATATCTTCGCCGACCGCCACGGTATCGTTATTTCCCCTAAAATGTCATGATTATGAGCCAATTATTGAGAAACGATATCGTGACATTAAGAGCGCTCGAGCCCACAGACCTCGACACGCTCTACCTTTGGGAGAACGACACGGCACTATGGGCAGTGAGCGACACCATCGCTCCCTATTCCCGCGAGGCATTGTGGAGCTACCTGCAGCAATATACCGGTGACATCTATGCCCAGCGCCAATTGCGCCTGATGATCACGCTGTCCGATGACGGCACACCCGTTGGCACTGTCGATTTTCTCAACTTCGATCCATTGAACAACAGAGCCGAGTTGGGCTTGTTCATTGCGCCAGAACACCGTGGAATGGGGCTGGGACGACAGGCACTGGAGCGCCTCACGGCTTACGCTCGCGAGCACTTGGGCCTGCGACAAATCTATGTATTTATAGCCCTTGACAACGAGGTGTGTCTCACACTGTTTGAGGATTTTGGCTATCGTCGTGCCGGCGTGCTTCAGTCCTGGGTAAAACGCGGCAACACCTACCGTGATGTTGCCTTATTGCAAATGATTCTTTAAGAAACCAATGGCACGAGATAATAGAATAGATACCCTCAAAGGTTTCCTCATCATCCTGGTGGTGTTAGGTCACTTCATCACTTCGATGAATAATGTCAATATCGTCAACCATGCGGTTATGGGAATGATTTATATTTTCCACATGCCGTTGTTCATTCTCATCTCAGGTTACTTCACTAAATCACCTGAGCAACAGTCTGCCCGCGAAATGTGGCGAGGCATTCTCAACCTGGCCATCACCCTTGTAATATTCCAATTGCTGAACGGCCTTTGGGTAATATATGCCGGTCGTGATTTCATCGAGGCGATGAAGGCATTCCCCTACGGAGTTTTATGGTACCTGCTGAGTCTTATCTATTGGAGAATCATCCTCTTCTACACCCCAAAATCCTTATTCCGTAGGCCTTGGCTTTACCTAGGCATAGCGCTAGCGTTGTCAATCTTTAGTGGTTTCACCCACCTGGGCAAGTTCTTATCTTTGCAGCGAACACTCAACTTTTTCATCTTCTTCCTGCTGGGATTCTATTATCGCCAGGGAGTACTCGACACACGCTGGTGGAAAAACAACAAGTTGCATGCCGTTACTGCCGTGGTACTTCTACCCATCATTTTCGTTCTCTATCCCCGTTGCGGGAACTTCATGAACGGTGCTGACCGCTACACCTGGAGTGACCTGCCAGAGAAGATACTCATCCTTACCTGCTCCATCTCTGTATCGCTGTTTGTGTTCAATATCATTAAGGACTGGAAGCCATTGCGCCCCATCGGCAAGGACAGCCTGTTCTACTATATGTACCACATGTTCATCATCAGTATGGTTTTCATTCCTCTCGTCAGGAATCACGGCTGGCCCAGCACCTTCCCGTTTATCGTCCTCTATACTGCTATCACGCTGGCAATCCTAATAGGGATGAGTAAAATTCCCCTGTTCAGATGGCTCTTGCACCCAACGTTTAAAAAGCGACCACGCAAAAACAAGGCCAGTGATTAATGTCACCGACCTTGAGGTATCTTTCAGAAAATAAGATTCTAACTGAGTTTATTTGACCTGAGCGAGCGTTCGCTCATCAGGGTCAACGGCAATGATTGTGCCGTCAGCATCAAGCAGGAACGAGTGATAACCCTCGTTGAGGCGCCAACTCTTGATGATGCCTTCCTGCACGTCAACAGAGGTGCTGAACTGTGCAGAGCGATTGAGGTTATCGAGGGCGACAATGCTGTTAAATACATTGACACTGCGATCCAGATTTACTGACACATGGGTATAGGCAGCGCCCGACTGACGCGCCAATCGGTCATAGCGCATGTTCTCGAGACGCGACTGGGCATCAGATGAATCCCAGAAGGTGAGCAAGACGTTCTCGCCACGATGCTGCTGCAGCGGGGACAAGCCATTGCTGTTGCCCAGGACAAGTGAAGGAGCCTTGTAACCGATGCGGCTATCGGCAGGTGCCGAATAATATGCCGATGAGAACAAGGTCAACAGTGCCAACGTGGCTATCGCCAATAATGTCTTATTCATTCTTTCTTAGCATTGGTTCATATTTATTGACATCACGGGTGTCACACAACAGACGCGATGCCATGACCCAAACAGGCCATTCCCCCAATCGGAACAAACGACTCGTTCTGATAGGGTCTGCAAAGATAGTTAGAAAAAAGTTATTAACAAGTCATTTGAGTCAAGAAATGCCATTTTCAGCCAGTTTTTTGGCTTTTTTCCCTGTTTTTGCCTTTATCAGGGCCCCATAAACGGCATTTGATGGTTAAGAATCATCCTTTAATTTTTCGGTAATTGCAGAAAAATGACTAATTTTGCAAAAAATATAATTCATCCTCAAAGAAACATCGTTTATGAAGATTTTCAGGACCATTTCATTGGTACTCTTGACTCTGGTTTTCACAGTCACAGGATTCTCTTCATGTGATTGGGATGCCAGTCCCGAACCAGAAGAATACCCCCTCTACGTCACCTACTCCATTACGGCCGGCTCTGTATCCTTCACCGGTCCCGATCAGTTGTTGACAGATATCCAGACATGGATCAATGCTAACCAGACCTTCTACGACAAATCTGTCAACTATACTACGGGCGAAGCATCAGAGTTTGAGAAAACCGATGCCGAAGCCGTAAAGAAGTATGAGGAATTTGCTACTAAGTTCAAAAAATGTCTTGAAGAAGACATGACAAACAGCCTGAAGGCAGGAAAATATGATGATGCCGAGGCAGGCACAAAAGCGACAGTTCAAGCCATCTTTTACATATCAGCTACGCGTGCTCAGGGCCAACAGGGCAAGCTCAAGTATGAGGAAGTAAAGTTTACCTATCCCTAACTTGACAGCAATCATTATCGTCAATGGCAAAGTTAAAAATCAGCGATGACTGGTGGACCGCACCAGCCGAGGGAGACAATGGCAGCCTGATTCTGGTGACAGGAAGGCGTGCTATGGATAACGTCATCGCCACTGGTGTGTACCGCTATCGCGTGGAGGTGACGTGGCCCTATGAGGGCGATGCCAAGGGCCTGCCAAGCTATGCCGACAGCAAGGTTATGGAAGAGGTCACCGACGCCTTGAACGGGTGTTTTGACCGAGATCCAGTGGCCGTGATGACGGGCATCTACACGGGTGACGGACAACGCAACTGGGTATTCTACACACGTTCGCTGCACATTTTCCAGCGCAAGTTCAACGAGGTGATGGCACCCTTCCCTGCCCTACCCCTACAATTTGAGGCAGATGAAGACCCCGACTGGGAGGAATACCGTGAGATGTGCCAGTGTGAAGTCGCCGAAGGCGAAGACTGATGCTCGCTGGCGCTCGCAGTTTAGAGTTTAGGGTTTAAAGTTTATAGGGGCTACGCGCTCCTTTTTTTAATTGGGGCATCCGCATACATAATCTCATGCTAAGCCACTAAGCCGCCAAGTTATAAAAGGAAGACAATAAACACAATGCATCCGCATTCCGGCCGCTTGACCTGAATGCGGATGCATCACTAATCTCTAATCACTCATCTGCGAGCGCAGCGAGCATCATTTCACCCTGTACTCCAGGGCAACAGACTGTTGCTTTAGGCCAGCGGGGAGCTGGACCTCGATGGTGCCGTTGGTCACTTTGCTCTTGACTTTCTTGCCGTTGCTCACGAGTCTCACGCTCTGGCCCTTCTTGGGCAGGTTCTTGTTCCAGCTGATGGTGGCCGGCAGCTGTTCGCCCTCCTTGAGCATATAGATGGCATAGATGGTGCGACCGTCCTTGGAGGCGGTGAACCACATGTTGCCATCGTGGTAGTCGGGGGTAGCCACCGTGTTGTAAATCGCCTTGCCATTACGCTTGAGCCAGTCGCCGATGCCTTGCAGACGCTCGACGGCTTCGGGCTGAATGAGTCCCTCGGGTGTGGGGCCCACGCCCAGGACGAGGTTACCACCCTTGGCAACAATCTCAACAAGGGTATTCACAACACGCTCGGGGCTTTTCCAGCGAGGACGGGGCACCCATCCCCAATCGTCACTCAAGGGGATACAGCTCTCCCATGGGAAATTGAGCTGAGTCACGGGTATTGTACGTTCAGGTGTCTGATAATTCTCGTAGGGGCCATGGATGGTGCGGTCCACCATGATGAGGCCAGGCTGGTGACCGCGTGCCATGGTAGCGATTGCAGGCATGTCGATGTCCTGATTGTTCTCGGGGCATACCCAGCCGCCATCCATCCACAAGATGTCCACTTTACCGTAATTGGAGAGGATTTCCTCCATCTGGTTGTGGGTATATCGCTTGAAGCTCTCCCAACGGTGGGGCCACTTCTTGATATCATAGTTCACATTGCGGCCACGCTTGGTTGGATACACGTCCCACCAGTAGTCCTGACAATGCCAATCAGGCTTGGAGAAATAGGTTCCTATCATGAACTGCTTGTCGCGGAAGGCATCCAGGACATAGCGCAGCACGTCGCGCTTGGGGTTGTCCTTGAAGGCATGATGGGCGATACTGTAGTCGGTGTACTCTGAGTCAAACATGCAAAAGCCATCGTGATGCTTGGTCGTGAAGATCATGTACTTCATACCAGCCTGCTTGGCAGCCTCGGCCCACTGTGCTGGGTCAAACTTGACAGGATTGAACTTGTCGGCCAGTCCCCAGTACCAGTCTTTATACTGCTGGTAGGTCATGGTCGTGTCACGCGTCACCCAGTCCTCGTCACAGATAGCCCAACTCTCGACCATACCCGGCACGGCATACACTCCCCAATGGAACAGGACGCCGAACTTCAGGTCCTGCCACTGATGCAGCTTTTCAACAACCAGTGGGTCGGTGGGCCATTCATACTCCTTGGAACGCTCATACACGTCACCGCCCTGAGCCCACATCGGCAAGCCCATCAAGACGGTCAAAATGGTTAAGACAACTTTTTTCATCGTTATTTACTGATAAAATGATTCTCTGTATTAGCCTGAAAAACTAATATAATAAAATGTAATCAATCAGGACGTTGATGTCAGCGATAGTGAATTCTCCGTCCACATTCAAGTCCAGACAGTCGTCATACATACCCTCTATCATGTAATCAATCATGCAGTTAAGATTGGCAATGGTGACTTCGCCCTCATACCCATAATCACCGGAGCAAGGACAAGGAGGTGTAGGCCCAATTTTCTCACCCTGGATGAACTTGTAGTCGATGTAGGCACCAGCGAATGAGAACCGGACGATCGTCTCACGATAGGACAAACCCTCGGGGAGCGGCTCGGCAAACACCTGGGCTGTGACAATGTTGTTGAACTCGCCTTCTTCCTCGCCATCGATGAGCTCAATTTCCAGCCAGTCGGGTATTTCTTCCCCGTTGCAGGTCATCTCCCATTCATCATCAGCACTCGGCTTCCAGGCCTTGAACTCGATGCCAAGAATGAACCCGCCAAAGACTTGTCGGTACATCATGCCACCCACTCGGCCAAAGGTATATTCCCCGTTTTCTATGTCGGGCCGGTTGAATGTCAAATAGGGATAATCGGCAACCATAAAGATGGTCAGGCCTGTCTTCATCTCACCAATTGAGAAAAAGTTGTTCAGACCAGCCCACACATAGTCACCGCTGAAATTCCCCTCGGCGTCAGGTGCACCGTACTTGAGGTAAGCCAACTCGCCATAACCTTCATCAACATGGTAATCACTGCTGATCATCGCCGTGAAATCACGCAGGTTCTCCATGTCCGCGTCATTATAGCCATCAATAGCAATCAAGATATTGTCATCAATCTCAGGAGTAATCTCATACTCGAGACCATCATCCTCACCGTAGAGTGTGAAAACGATAAAGCCGTCATTCTCCTCGGCAGTCTCGGGTGTCACTGTGGCATGGCCAATGGCAAGGAGTTCACCGGGCTCCTCGGGAAGAGTAACATATACTGCAGGATCATAAGCAGGAATACCGTCTGAGAGACGATACACCTTACAAGTCAAATCAACAGGAGCGTCAACCGAGAGATGTGTGGTCCAAAGAACCACCTTCCTGAGCACGTAAGGAGACGTGGGTTTCTCAAAGGCCTGAGCGATACCATCAATACGTCCTCCACTGGGAAGGCCACCGTTCTTACCAAACCACCAACCGCTCATGTTGTCTGCCCATGGAATAGCGCCATCGTAGAAGTTTGTCATGTATTGGCTGCCATTAGTGCAAAATGTCTTGCTCGACAAGAGCAAATCAGGGGCATTTTGCCATGGATCTTCATAGGTGGGAGTGGCAAACACATGACATGGAATCAACTCATCAGTCATGGAGACGCCGTCATCGACTACACTATTCTTGTAGTTGCCCATCTGATAGGATGCCACCTCTTCATCGCCTTTGGCAACATACAGGATAGGAACTTCATCGAGCTCACATCCATACTTGACATCAAGATTCTCTGGCCCAATTTCATAAAACCATTGCTGTTCCCATTCACCATCCTGGTTAGTCACCCAAAGCTGATAGCCCCAAACCAGGCTGTAAGAATTGTCAAGACCCTCAGTTACTGATTTGAAAGTATAAGGGACATAAGGCTTCAACATGATGTATGGAGCCAAGAACTCATAGCCATAAGCATCATGTTCGAGCACGATAGAGCCCGAGAAAGCGCCAGCAGGACGCACGTAGCGAAATGAAATACTGCCGTCCTCTTTCTTCGGAGCTTTTTGGAATAACTCGGCTTCTGAAGCCTGGTGCATTTCCTGCTTCAACGCCTGAGAACGGGTTTTGGACACGAACTGATCCTGCCGCAGCACACCAGCATTAGCATTCTTCAATTGGGCTGACGCACTCAACACCGTGAGTGCTGCCACAGTAACGAGTAAAGACTTCATCATGATGTTTAAATTTTAAATATAACAATGATACTTTAATCTAATTTTTCGCAAATTAAACACAATTATATAGATTTTCCAAGTATTTTTCGTAAAATATTAAAAAAATGCCGCAGCATAGCTACGGCATATATACTTTCCAATAGGGGAAATGGAGAGATGGTCAACGATGGTGATTACATGTTCATGCCGCCATCCACCTGGATGACCTGGCCAGAAACGTAACTTGACATATCGCTGGCGAGGAAGGTAGCCACGTTGGCAATGTCCTCGACGGTGCCTCCACGGCGCAGAGGGATGCGCTGGCACCACTCCTTGCGAACTTCCTCGGGCAGAGCCTTAGTCATATCGGTGTCAATGAAGCCGGGAGCGATGGCGTTGGCGCGGATGCCGCGGCTACCCATCTCCTGGGCGATGCTCTTGGCCAGGGCGATAAGGCCGGCCTTGCTGGCTGCGTAGTTGGCCTGACCGGCGTTGCCGTGAACACCGACTACCGATGCCATGTTGATGATGGAACCACTGCGCTGGCGCATCATGATGGGCACCAGGGCGTGGATGAAGTTGAACGCACTCTTGAGGTTAACGGCGATAACGGCATCCCACTGCTGCTCGGTCATGCGGAGCATGATACCGTCCTTGGTGATACCGGCGTTGTTAACCAGGATATCGATGTGGCCAAAGTCCTCGTGGACCTGCTTTACCACGGCCTCGGTCTCCTCAAAGCTGGCTGCATTGCTGGCATAGCCCTTAGCCTTGACGCCGAGCGCTGCAATTTCCTGCTCGGTCTGTTTGCCCATTTCGTCAATGACGAGGTCGGTGAATGCGATGTCGGCACCCTCGGCAGCATACTTCAGTGCGATGGCCTTGCCGATGCCCCTGGCGGCTCCAGTAATGAGCGCCACTTTTCCTTCTAACAATTTCATGTCTTTTTCAATTATATGTTATTAATGATGTTTCCTTCAATTAATTGGCCTGCAAAGGTAGTAATTATTGCTGACATGACAAAATGTGCTCGCTAACGCTCGTACTGTTTAGAATTTAGAATTTAATGTTTAGAGAGAAATCCGCATTCCATTGGCCTGCGGCGCTAATGCGAAGACATCCGCGCTCCAGCCATACTCGGAGCACGGATGCCATTTTATACATTAACCTTTATTGGGAAACCGGCTGTTTAAAATCACCAGTGACCAGTTATGAGGTAGTTTATCAGGACTGTTACATCGCCGATGTTCACTTTGCCGTCACGGTCGCAATCAGCAGCACTGAGATTGAGCGAAGCCGTATTGCCATTCAACAAGACATTGATCAATTCTGTCACATCATTGATTGACACAGTGCCGTCACCGTCGACATCACCACGTATCACGGGTTTGGTTGTGATAGACACATTATCCACAGCGAAATAGTCGCCATCGGGATTGACACTACTGTCTTTAATATAGATCCAAGACAGTGTGTGATTGCCTGCAGGAATATCTACCTTATAGGTTTCCCAGTCGTTATCACGTGCTCCATAGGCGAACTTCTGCACACCATCTACTGAGAAAATGCACCTGTCATAAGATGTGCCTTCTCCCCACGCCTTGAAATCAAACGACAGACTAGAGAATTGACTTAAATTGACGGTTGCCGTCAACTCCGATGAGCTGCTAGCAATGCCCTGGTTGCCCGATTGGGCATAGGTACGGCTGCCACTCGATATAGTATACCAGGCATAGGAACCACTGCTCGTGAAATGAATATTTCCGCCAGACACATTCAATGCCCTATCCAGAGGAATCCTTAATGCCACATTGTCCACAGCGAAATAGTCGCCTACGGGGTTGACGCTGCTGTCCTTAGTATAGGACCACGTCAGTGTGTGGTTGCCTGCTGGAATGTCCACCATATAGGTCTCCCAGTCGTTATCACGGGCTCCATAGGAGAACTTCTCCACGCCATCTATTGAGAAAATGCACCTGTCATAAGATGTGCCTTCGCCCCACGCCTTAAAATCAAACACCAAGGTGTAGGCTTGTGATAAAGAAACAGTAGCCGTCAGCTCCGACGTGCTGCTAGCAATACCCTGGTTGCCAGACTGGGCATAGATGCGGTCGCCACTTTCAATAGTAATCCAGGGATAGGTGCCAGTACTCGTGAAATGTATGTTTCCGCCTGTCACATTCAAGGCCTTATCCAGAGGTATCCTTAATGCCACGTTGTCCACAGCGAAATAGTCGCCTTCGGGGTTGACACTACTGTCTTTAACATAGGACCACTTCAGTGTGTGGTTACCTGCTGGAATGTCCACCATATAGGTCTCCCAGTCGTTATCACGGGCTCCATAGGAGAACTTCTCCACGCCATCTATAGAGAAAATGCACCTGTCATAAGATGTGCCTTCGCCCCATGCCTTAAAATCAAACGACAAAGTGTAGGTTTGTGATAAATTAACCGTAGCCGTCAACTCCGATGAGCTGCTAGCAACGCCTTGGTTGCCAGACTGGGCATAGGTGCGGCCACCACTCTCAACAGTAATCCAGGGATAGGTACCACTACTCGTGAACTGAATATCGCCACCAGAAACATTCAAGGCATCAGAATAATTGTACTCAGGTGCAACCGGATCGGCATAAACGGTCACCCTGATTTCAGTACAACGCACCTCACTATTAGCTTTGAAATAATAGTATTCTCGGGTATTGTAACCTTCGGCATCAAATACACCTACATTTCCAGAGGAAGAATAATCACCGCCAGGCATATTGCCTAAAGCATCCAAATTTCCTGGCCCATAAGTGCCTGAGTCCACACAGACGAACTCAATCTTCTGGAGGCGTCCATAGAACACACCATACTCCCCTTCATAGAGGACATCCCAATCAATTGATGGAGCTACTTCGATGGTGTTATTGGATGACTCGTTATATGCGGAAAAGCGATACTGGTCATTGGTAATGGAACCCAAATCGACTGTAATTGTCACGCCATGCTTGCTCAAGGTATAGGATCCGTTAGTAACATTTCCGCCAGTTGCCTCATTCTTGTCAACGGATGGCCTAAAAACTACTGTGCGCATAGCCATGACATTGCTTGCCATCAACAGCGCAGCCAAAATAAATAATAATTTTTTCATAATAGTAAAAAGTTAAAAGATAAACAAATAAAGAGGGGGGTCCTCAAGAATTAACTCACAATTTTATTTGCAAATATAATCAATAATCTGTTAAAATCTTTATCTTTTTTACTATTTTATATCTAATTAACAGTTTTAGGGCGTTTTGTGGTTAATGGTTAAAGTTTAATGGTTAATGGTTAATGGTTAGTGTTTTGTGGTTAAAGAGCATCCGCGTTCCGTTTGACCGAAACGCGGATGCTAGCTTAAAAATCTTTGCGACTTGGCGGCTTGGCGTGTGGTTTATCCGTCGTGGGGTGGCCACGCCAAGGCGAGGCCCTACAATGCGGATACCCCTCTAAAGCCTAAAACCTAACGCCTAAAGCCTGCGAACGCAGCGAGCATCAACGCGGCTTGGCGTGAGGGTTATCCGTCGTGGGGCGGCCACGCCAAGGCGAGGCCCTACAATGCGGATGCCCCTCTAAAGCCTAAAACCTAACGCCTAAAGCCTGCGAACGCAGCGAGCATCAACGCGGCTTGGCGTGTGGTTTATCCGTCGTAGGGCGGCCACGCCAAGGCGAGGTCCTACAATGCGGATGCCCCTCTAAACTCTAAACTTTAAACTGCGAGCTTGCTCGCATTACCAAGTGCCGTTCAGCAAGTAGTTAATCAAGGTGGTCACGTCGCTGATGTTCACCTTGGTATCCTGGTTGCAGTCGGCTGCAGACGTTGAAGTGTCGCCAGAGAGCAGCAGATTGATCAGGGCCGTGACGTCGCTGATGTTCACCTTGCCGTCGCCGCTCACATCGCCGCGCTGGGTCTTGGGTGCAATCTTGATATTGTCCAAGGCGAAGTAGTCGCCCACGCCATTGTCACTGACGTCCTTGTGATAGTACCAACGCAGTTGGTAGTTGACATTGGGCTGCAGTTCATAAGTGAAGGTCTCCCAATCGTTGTCACGGGCTCCGTAACGGAATATCGAAGTGCCGTTCACCATAAACACGCACTCATCATAGTGGGTGTTTGTGGCGTACATATCACTTTCACCCCAGGCCTTAAAATCAAACGACAAGATGGACGGTTCAGAAACCTTGACAGTGGTCGACAGCGTCGAAGAACTATTATGCACACCGGCATTGCCTGACATGGCAAAGAGCCTCTCGCCATCGTCCCACACGATCCAGGAATAGTCGCTTTCTACAAAGTGGATGTTTCCACCTGGCGCATTCAAGGCTTCGTCAAGTGTGTGCATGTTCACGATATGATTGAAATTGCGCCACCCCACAGCGGTCTGATAGGCAGGAAGTGCCGAAACCGCAGCATACAAGTTAGCCTCATTATAGGTTTCACTGGTAAAAACATTCTCAGTTATCACAGGCGGAATGAGCGGAAAACTAAGCACAATACTGAGATTGGTACATGAACTGAATGCATACATGCCAATCTGTTCCACGCCAGCGCCTAAAACCAGGGTATCGAGAGCAGTACAGCCACTGAAAGCACCATAATCGAGGGATTTCACAGTATTGGGTATCTTAACCGACTGCAGACTGCTGCAATAAGCAAATGCCATTCTTCCGATACTGGTCACACCTTCATTGATCTTGATGTGTTCCAAATTTGCAACATCAGTAAATGCGTTTCTCTCGATGCTCTGGATAGTATTGGGCAATGTGACGTTATTTATTCTCCAATTATAGAACGCAGCCATGCCAATACGATTGACAGTATAATCAACCCCTTCGTAATTAATAGTGTGAGGAATGGTAACATCCTCTAATTCGGAAGAGGCAAAGTACAGTCTTGTGGAATCGACAGAAATGGCATAAGCCGATACCTCCACGGTATTTGAATAGGAGTTGATTCCGTAATAGACGCCGTCCTTAATGAAATCATAACCGTAGAACAGGTGATTCTGGTTAAAGTTCTTCCAATAGTATGCGCTCGTGTATCTACCATAGGCCATGCGGGGTATCCACAGGATGGTATTTTCATAGTGCTCTTCGGCAAAAGTGTTTAATTGTACCGTGGGGGTATTCATCGCATGACAGTTAATGATATTAAGGGTGGTCTCGGTTCCCGCAAAGGCAAGTCCGCCAATAGACCTAAGCCCTGTTCCCAACTCGATGTAAGTAAGATTAGACATATAGAAACCAAAGGTCTCGATGGTCTGTACTGTGTTGGGAAGCGTGACGTACAATTTCCTGTCAGCTGTGTGACATTCCCTGAATGCCGATTCGCCAATCCCGGTCACGGTATAGGTCACGCCGTGATAGGTCACGGTTTCAGGAACATGCACTTTGCCATAGTAGCTGCGAAAATTGGGCGAGTCCCTGTAGGTCACACTGACGTTGTTGCCGCTGGTCACCGTGTAATAGATGCCGTCAACCACAAACTTGTTGATTTCCTCGATGTTGGAGAACTGTGACCAGGCTGCGGTGCTCTGGTAGCTGCTCTTTGAGCCTTGAGGGACATAAAGTGTGGCGTTGGCATAGGTAGTCTCATCAAAGTTGTTGGCATTGAACGACCTGGCCGTTTCACTCAAGCAGGTGACGCTCGTCAAGCTGGTGCACCCCGTAAAGGCATAGTTGTAAATGCTGTACATGGTGCTGGGCAAGGTGATTTTCGTCAGCGAGGTACACCCGGCAAAGCTCTCGTTCAACAACATCGTCACGCCCTCGGGTATCGTGACGCCCGTAAGCCTTGTACAGTCCTTGAACGCTTGGTAACCAATACCCGTAACAGGATAGGACACATCGTTGTAAGTAACACTATCCGGAATGTGCACAACGCCCGAATAGGTGTTGAAACTCCCACTGTTCTGTACAGTGAGCACTCCTCTCCCGTCAGAGTAAGTCGTCAACTGGTAGTAAATGCCATCTTTTGAGAATGTCGCTGTAGCAGCGCTGGCACACAAGGCGCACGCGAGGAACGCTACCAGGGCTATTGCCTTAAAGAGATAGATTCTTTTCATAAGCAGTAAAAAATTAAGTCATTATTGTTATTTTGTTGCAAAAATACGAAAAACAATACAAAACCAAAAGAAATACCGAGAAAAAACTACGAAAACAATGTGGCTGACGCATTGATACATCTCACGCTAAGCCGCCAAGTCGCTAAGTTTATTATTATTGCTCGCAAGAGGCTCGCAAAGAGGCTCGCGTTGCTCGCAGATTAAAGTTTAATGTTTAAAGTTTAATGTTTAAAGTTTAAAGAGCATCCGCTTTCCAGTCAAACGGAACGCGGATGCTTCACTAATCACTAATCTCTAATCACTAATCTGCGAGCGCCAGCGAGCATCAATGCGGCTTAGCGTGAGATTTTTACGTCATGGGACGGCCACGCCAAGGCGAGGCCCTACAACGCGGATGCCCCTCTAAACTCTAAACTTTAAACTGCGAGCGTCAGCGAGCATACTCACCAAGTGCCGCTGAGCAGGTAGTTGATCAGTGCGGTCACGTCGCCGATCTTGACGTTGCCGTCCTGGTTACAGTCGGCAGCCTGCAGGTTGACGCCCGTGGCGTTGCTGCTGAGCAGGTAGTTGATGAGGGCAGTCACATCGCTGATCTTCACTTGGCCGTCGCCGTTCACGTCGCCACGCAGGCCTGCGTTCTTGTCGGTGAAGTAGCCCGGGTTGCTGGGGCCGCCGTCAATGTGGGCATAGGCCTTGTCAATGTGGTTGTCATCATAGGTCGTGCCCTGGCCGCCTACCAGGCTGATGCAGTACAGGAACATATATGAGGAGTTTGTCACAGCAACGGTGCTCCAGCCACTGCCCACATAGATGGTCCGCAAATTAGTGCTGTTATAGAACATGGCGCGCATATCGGTCACGTTGGCCGTGTTGAAATTGCTTAAGTCAAGGCTTGTTAAACGATTGCAGCTAGAGAACAGTTGATCCATATTTATCACCTTGGACGTGTAGCCATATTGGTCACCTCGCTGGTGTTCAGGTAACTCATGCCCGTGATGGATTCAAGATTCTGCATGCCATAAAACCAATCGTAGGTGGTCGTCGGGCGGGCGCCAGCGAACGAGGGGTCAAAGACCACCTTGGTCACGCTGGCATTGGTGCCGTCAGTGTCCCAAGCGACATCGGTGTTGCCCGTGTTCAGGTCGTAGGTCGTGCCCGTGCGGGAGCTGCGCTGGTTGTCGTAGTAGAACGTCAGCGTCGTGTTCGACGGCGTGTAGCAGGCATAGGCCTCGGGCATAGCGCTCTTGTCGGTGAAGTAGCCCGGGTTGATGGGGCCGCCGTCGATGTGGGCGTAGGCCTTGCCAATATTGTGGACATTATAGGTCGTGCCCTTGCCGCCCACCAGGCTGGTGCAGTTTCTGAACATATAATCGGCATACTCCACAGCAGATGTGGTCCAACCCTCGCCTGCATAGATGGTCGTCAGGTTGCTGCAGTCAGCGAACATTAAATTCATGTAAGCCACCTTGGACGTGTTGAAACTGCTCAAGTCGAGGACTGTCAGCTGGGAGCACTTATAGAACATGTAATCCAGTTGGTTCACCCTGGATGTGTTGAAATGGCTCAGGTCAATGCTCGTCAGCTTGTTGCACCGACAGAACATATACCCCATATAGTACACAAAGTCGGTGTTCAGGTACTCCATGCCCGTGATGGATTCAAGATTTGTCATACTACTGAACCAACTGAAGGTGGACGTCGGGTAGGTACCGGCGAACGAGGGGTCAAAGACCACCTTGGTCACATTGGCATTGGTGCCGTCGGTGCCCCAACCGGGAGAGCTGGTCGTGTTCAGGTCATAGGTCAGCGTAGTGTTGCCAGGCGTGTAGCAGGCATAGGCTTCTTTAAATCGGCTGAAGTAGCCCGGGTTGCTCGTGCCGCCGTCGAGGTGGGCATAGGCCTTATTCACATGGCTGGCATCGTAAGTGGTGCCCTGGTCGCCCGTCAGCTGGGTGCAATTATAGAACATATTGGTGGATAACGCCACTCGATTGGTGTTCCAGCCATCGCCCCCAAAGATGGTTCTCAGATTATTGCAGTTATAGAACATGTAATCTGTGCGGACCACGTCGGCCGTGTTGAAGTTGCTCAGGTCGAGAGCAGTCAATGTCATGCAGTCATAGAACATGTACCCCATATAGCCCACGTTGCTGGTGTTCAGGTATTCC
>ONLH01000007.1 GCA_900318645.1 uncultured Prevotellaceae bacterium | reverse complement strand
GATGCCTTCGGGTGTCGCCTCTGTCAGATAGGTGGAGTAGTGCGTCTCCACAGCGGGGATGAGGTCGTTTACATATTCCTGCGAGAATACGGCAGCCTCTTGGGTGCTCTCTCCCCATCCTTTTGATAGGTTGTCCTTGTCCCATGTGGGCGATACGGCGATGAACGGACGGCAGAGTCCACGCTGAATCAGGTTGTCGAAGATGTGTACCAACCCTGTGCGGCTGCTACCGCTGCGCCCCAGGAAATACTCCTCGGCCACTCCTGTCCAGCCGTGTAGCAGGTAGATAACGTCGTACTGCTTCGACGGGTCATAGCCGTATGGCACATACACGTAGGCAGGTTTCCTCGTTGCGGGACGGCTGCTTTGCGTGTAGTCCTTTGAATCATACTCAACCAACTCAATCGTTCCCTGCTGCGTTGCAGCCTGAAAGAACTCCGACGGCACGGGTGTGGTGTACTGTATCTGGAAATCTGTCGGCACGTTGTCATTTTCCGAAACGTCTGCTGCCTCTTTTGAAGCACCGTCCGATGAACAGGCTGCACAACCAAACATCGAAGTCATCAGCATCATCATTGTAGTCATTGATTTTCTCATATTCCTATTCCTTTGGAAGTCGCTCGTATTCCTCTTTACTCAGCATCTCGTCAGTCCACACTACGGCTGGACGATCTGGATTGGTACCTACAGCCAGGTGGGCGAAGCGCGAATTGGGGGAGGCACCGTGCCAATGCTTCACATTGGGCGGACACATCACGACATCGCCTGGATGCAATACCTCTACAGGCTGACCTTCAATCTGGTGGTATCCGATGCCGTCGGTTGCTATCAGTATCTGGCCTCCGGGATGGGTGTGCCAGGCATTAATGACACCAGGCTCGAACACGACGTAGTGAAGTCCTGGAGCGCCTGCCACATTTGGAGCATCCACTGTATTTGCCAGACGAATCGGCCCGTTGAATGTCGGCAGTGATAGCGTGGAGTCTGGTGCTGCAAATATCAGGCTGTCAGTAGTGGTCTGGTGCGCATACTCCACCATCTCTAATCCATTGTAATAATCATCCGAAATGGAATTGTCGCTGTCATTGTATGTTTCTGCAGGTTTCCAAGCCGAATCATAAATCACTACCTGAGAGAACCAGTTGTCCTTTGTGGCTCCGTGCCAATGGCGCACTCCTGCAGGAATCTGCAATACGTCACCGCGACGCAGAATCTGTGCAGGCTTGCCCTCCTCCTGATAGAGTCCCACACCGTCAGTCACCAGCACAACCATACCACCGTGACGATGCCAACTGCTGTGTGCCGCAGGGCCGAACGTCACGACATTGGTTTGTGGAAAATTGAACACAGAATCTACGCTAATCAGTGGCTTCAGATAAGCCTCGCCTGTAAATGAGGGGTTATCTATCCGCTCACCGATGGGGAACGAAATCTGCTCCCGTGTAACACCCACTATACTTTGCTTATTCTCGGCACACGAAGCCAGCAGCAAACCGCTCATGATGATTGCAAACAGTTTCTTCATACGCTTAGAGTCCTATTTCGGTGAGCCACTTGTCAATCTCGCCATGTTTCTTGTCCATGTCCTTGCCGCCCATCTCCTTGGTCACGATGCAGATGCCGTCCAGATGGTTGCTCTGAGGTGTAGCACTCACGATGTCGTCCAGTGTCGATGACGGGCCACTGTAAGCCGTGCAGAACGGGATGACCGTCTTGCCACTCAGGTCGTACTGCTCTAAGAATGTGAAGACGGGCATCGGAGCCGTGTACCACCATACGGGGACGCAGACGAACACCACGTCATACTGTGCCATGTTTTCAACCTTTCCTTTGATGGCAGGACGCTCGCCAGCTTCTTTCTCGGCCTTGGCATCCTCGGCGCAAGCGTTATATTCCGTGGGATATGCCTTTTCGCGGATGATTTCAAACTCGTCGGCACCCGTCTTCAGGGCGATGTACTGAGCCACCTCGCGTGTGTTGCCGCTCCATGAGAAGTAGGCAACCAGGACTTTCTTACCTTTCATGTCAATTGTTTGTTTCTCTCCCTGATCGGTTGTCGTGCATGCATTAAGGCATAATGTAGCAACAAACAGCAAGAATAATGTTGTGATGAATCTGTTCATATCAATTTCATTTTAAGCAGTTGTTAATCACAGTAGTCACCTCATCAATTGACAATGAAGTGGTGATGTCGATGTCGGCAATCTGAGCACTGCCTGCCTCGCCTTCAAAATGCATGGGAACCCCAAACGACGAGAACAACTCGACCAATCGTTTTTCACAATCCTTCATCTCGCCCTCCAGCCCGAAGGCATCCTTGAGGAATTGCCCGATGTCCTCCTGATGATAAGGTGCCATCGCGGTGAGGAAACGGGGGAAAATCGTCGTCAGGCTGCGGCGATAAGGCACACCGAACAGAACTTCAGGAATAAACTCCAGTTCGTAGATCTCGTAGGCATAGTTCGCTTCTTTGCCCAGTCCCAAGCGACTTGACGTAGAAATGGAAGCACCGTAGAGAATGATACCTCTCGCATCCAGGTCATTCGGTTCTTTCTGCAAAGTCGTGATGGCCCTCAGTACATTCTTAATAACAGAGATGCCGATGTCATAGGAAACAGGGTTCTTATCACCCAGCGTGGCTGCCGACAGCTGAACCAGTGTCACCAGCCCGGTATAGGCCGTCATCTCGCTACTAAGGGTGAGTGCATACTTGGGCACCAGAATAGCGACATCAGCGCCAATGCCATAGGCGGTACCGAAATCCCCGGTCCGTTTGTCGGCCGAAACTGCACCAAGGCCATACTCCGATCCGCTCGACGGATAGGTAGGCATCAACACCAGCGGTAATTTCTCTTCACCGTGAGGGCCCTTCCTGTTCTTCACATACTCCCACAAGTCATCCTCGTGACTTGTGCCGAAGGCTATCAACTTGGCACAATCCATGATGCTGGCTCCGCCGGCACCGATGACAAGGTTGATGCCGTGTTCCTTGCACAGGGCAATGCCCCGCTCAATATCGGCAAGTTCGCGCGAAGCCTCAGCCAATTCATGGAATTCGGCATTCGCAACTTTGGCCGACTTGAATACATCATCGTAGCAACCGTTTTCAAACACAGAGCCATTGCCAAAGACAAACAAGACCTTCTTGCCAGACATCAAAGACGTGAGCGTGGGCGCGGGGTCATTGAGCAGCAACAATTTTGTGTCATTTCTTAACTGGAAATCTTTCATGTTCAAATTAAATATTATAATAAAGTTTGACTTCGTTATGGCGATCAACATTTTATCAGGATCTGAGCAAAATGTCAATTAATGCTGTCACATCACCGATGTTTGTTTCCCCATCCTCGTTCACATCGGCTGGTACTGGTGCCATTCTAACATCGCTGAGCAAAAAATCAATCAGCCCTGTCACATCACCGATATTGATTTCGCCATCAAAGTTCACATCACCCGTGAGGTAGGCTGGAGTGAATGTGTGATTATAGTTATAATCCTGGAAATTACCGAATCCCCAGTTTCCATACTGGAGATTGAACGACCTGCCTGCATCGCCCCTGTCGATGGCTCTGATTGCTGCCATCTCCTCGTCGGTCAGTTCAAAGTCAAAGATGTTGATGTTCTCGGCGATGTGGGCAGCATTGGTAGAGCCAGGAACGGGGCAGAGACCTTCTTGCATGTGCCAGCGCAGGATAATCTGATAGACCGTTCGGCCATGGGCCTGGGCAATCTGCTGGATGGTCGTGTTGTTGGGGTCAGTGCGGTTGTGGTTCAACGGGTACCAGCATTCCACCTGAATGTCATAATTGTTGGCATACAGTTCCCTGGCATCTGTTCTCTGGGCAAGCGGATGACACTCTATCTGTGCCATTTGCGGCTTGATCTCGGCATTGTCCATGATGTAGTTGAACGCTTCCATGCGATTGTCAAAGTTGCTGATACCAAGTGCGCGGATGCGGCCAGCCTTGTATTCCGCCTCCATTACACGCCAGCAGGCAAGAATGTCTTGCAGGGTGCCAGCGGGATGGTGGATATACACGAGATCAATGTAATCGACTTGCAGCCTCTGGAGCATGCCGTTAAACGCATTTTGCGCATCGGCCAGATTGCCCGAGATCTTACTCGTCACCCAAATCTGCTCGCGGGGTATGCCGCTTTCCTTGATACCCCATCCAGTACCGCGCTCATTATAGTAGAACATCGCATCGTCCAAGTGACGGTAGCCCGATTGCAGGGCTGAGATGACCATTCCGCGCACCGTCTCGTTGAGTTGCTGGCGCATGCTCGCATTTTCCATGCTCTGCACCTGGGTACCGAGACCGAAACGCGGCATCATCACGCCGTTATTGAGCCCAACCAGCGGGACACCGGCAACCGATCTGATGTTTGAGACTGCCTGAGGACCGCCGTCAGCCGTGTTACCGCCTGGCGCTGGTTGAGTCACCACGTGGTCAAAATTACCGAAGGCGTAATTGTTCTCGCTCTGTGCCATAGCACCGATACTCAGCAGCACCGCTGCCAGCATCATGAAAAATCTTGTCTTCATACTTGATTTGGTTTTAGTTGATTATTAATGCAGCGTGTTGTGTTTTGGGCTATTCTGTTAAAAAGAATTTTTATCACTGGGCCAGGATCTTTTTACCGTTGACGATGTTGATGCCTGGCTGAATGGTAGCCAGGCGGCGACCGTCAATCGAATAGATACGGCAATCGTCCGGTCTGGAGTCGGCCATGACCTGGTTAATCCCTGAAGAGCCAGATTGCGCTTGCCAAAAGGCCACCGCATCGTCAATCCAGCCCTCGGCTACTGTGCCGGTACCCAGACCGAAACCGTGAGGCAGGCCGCTATAGGCGTGGAATTCAGTGGGAATGCCCAGTGCGGCAAGGCTTTCAAGGCGACTTTGCATAGTCCGCCACGATGCAATGCCATCGCTGGTACCGCAGCAGGCATAGGTGGGCGCATCATCCTGGCTCACGGCGGTATATCCTGTGTATTGCATGATAACGGCAGAGGCTTGAGGGACATCGGTGCGTCCCGTCAACTGGTGAAGGTAGCCGCTATTGCCCAGCGTCGCTGCCATGCGGGCACCAGCCGAGCCGCCCCACAGCGAGTAGCCGTCAGGATTCACCCCGAGTTCATCGGCATGGTCACGGATGAATGTGATGGCCCGTGCCAGGTCCTCATAGGCATCGCCAGGACGATAAATCAGCGCAAAGGCATTATACCCTTTCTTGGACAACTCCAGTGCATGAGGGTAACTGTCATGCATGGCTCCCACATAGGAGAAGCCGCCGCCAGCGTTGCAGATGGCAAAGGGAGCGCCATTCTCACCCTTGAAAAAGAACAGACCGGTATTGCGCAACTCGGGATTGGCCTGTTTCTCGGCCTCGGTATAGATGTCGAGAAAGCAGCCATCGGCATGAGAGCGCAGGTAGTTGCACACCTCCACGGTCTTGTCGGGGTCGATGTAGTTGTACCACGCCAGGTCAAGATCCTCGAGGGTGGTGCCACTCCAGTAGCCCGTGTTCACGGGAAAGATGAGACGGCCATAGTCCTTAAAGGCAGGGTCGTTGATAACATCTTCGATCAGGGTCTCACGAGTGTAACAAGCCTGCTGCTCGTTTGCCGGGAAGAAAAACGGCAGGGCATTGTAACAGAACTCCCACACGGCATTGAAGTCGTGCTGGCCGCCCTCCTTCATGTGATAAGAAAAATTGCTGGCATTGAATGTGTCGCTCAAGGCAGCCATGGCGAGTGCCTGGTTGTGGGTCTGGGGGCGGCGCACGTCATTGGTCCCGACGGCGTACCAGACGTAGAAGTTGTTGCCATAGGGTGAGGCATTCACCAGGTCGGCCAGGAACTGAGCCGTTTCCTCGGGATAGTATTGACCGCCATACATGCCCTGGCTCCAGTTATCACCACTCATGGGCAGGTACATGCGGCTATAGGGAAATGCCTGCTCAAAGACATACCATGTGGTGATGGCGCCCAGCGAGAAGCCACCGATGGCACGATGCTCGCGCGAGGCGAGGATGCCCTCGGGGGTGAAATCAGTACAATAGGTGCTGTAACGGCTCTCGACGGCAGGAATCAGGTCATTGACATATTCCTGAGAGAACACAGCAGCCTCACGAGTGCTCTCGCCCCAATCCTTGGCCTGGTTGTCCTTGTCCCACGTCGGTGACACGGCGATGAAAGGCCGACACTGGCCGCTCTCGATCAAGTGGTCGAACAGATGCACCATCGGGGTTTTGCTGTTGCCATTTCGCCCCAGGAAATATTCTTGGGCAACGCCTGTCCAGCCATGCAGCAGATAGATGATGTCATACTGCTTGGACGGGTCGTAGCCATAGGGCACATATACATAGGCGGGTTTGTGGGTCACAGGCTGGCTGCTTGAAGTGTAGTCCTTGGAGTCGTACTCTACAAGTTCTATCGTTCCTTGATGCTCTGCTGCCTGGAAAAAGTCTGACGGGACAGGCATGGTGTATTGTATCTCAAAATCTGAAGGAGTGCCGCCAGTCTCGGCCAGGGCCTCAACGCCGTCGGTCGAACAGGCAGTAACCGCCATCAGCATCGTCATGTTAATAAACGCTCTCTTCATTTCACCTTAAGTTTTATCGGTTTTGGTTATTGGCCTTCTTGATATCGACCAGCGACACGTTCTCGTTACGGTAGCGGGCCATCGGGTTGCGTTCACGCTCCAGTGTCAGTGCTTTCGGCGGACAGGCATGGACGCAGGCAAGGCAATACTCGCAAGGGCCCGAGAACTCGGCACGGCTATCCGTCATGCTGAAGTTGCCGTGAGGACAGACGGCTGCACAGGTGCCACAGGCAATGCAGGCTTCGACATTCAGCCTCAATAGGCGCTCGGCCTCCATCGGGGAGTGGTTCTCCTGCAACCGCTTGAGCCATCCGCGCATCTGGTCATCAATCTCGACATGACTGATGTATTGCCGCTGGCTCTCCACGTCGGCGACCAGTTGAGCGAGGGCCTCGGGAATGTGTTTGTCAATGCGCGTCTGCTCATTCATGTCAAACACCGGCAGGTAATTGTCAACCATGAGCAGCGTGTTGATATAGTGGACGGTGAGTCCTTGCTCCAGGCAGTACTCATTCCACCAGTCGGCAACGTTGGCGGCATAGTTGCCATAGGTGATAATCGAAAAGATGTACCTTGCCTTGAGCCGCGCCTTGTTCACAAATTCCCGAACCATGAGCGGCGCCGCGGCCGCAAAGTCTGGAAAGACAATGCCGATCTCGTCGGCCTCATAGTCCAGTGCACCGTCTTTCAACGCTTGTGGAATACTGATTGGCTCTGCCGAGAAGGCCCTTGCCGCATACAAGCTGTTGCCTGTCGCGGTGAAGTAAAACACGAGTCGTTTCTTTCTCTTTTCCATATCGTCTCCCGTGGTTGCGGCCAGCGAGGTCAAGCCTGTGGATGACAAAGTGGTCGTAGCCACAATACATCCCATGGCCTTGAGCGCATCACGTCGGTTCATTTTGCGGTTCTTGTTCATTGAATTATCTGTTTCTTGCCGTTGATATTTTGGTTAGTTAAAGATGGCGATGGATTCATTAATAGATTAATCTGAAACATGATTCCATGCTGCAAAATAACAACGAAAACCCGAAACCGTCGTTAAACAGATTTCGGGTATTTATTTCAATAATTCCGTTTCTCTTGTGTGGCTGCGGTTTTATTCGCGGAAGGTGGTGGGCGTTGTGCCCAGATACTTCTGGACGTAGCGGCTCAAATAGGACGGCGAGGAGAAACCGAACATGTCAGCAATCTCGTTAAGTGTCAGCGTCTTGTCGCGCAACAGGCGGCTGATGTCAAGCGATGTGTAACGGATAATCCAGTAGTTAGCGGGAAAGCCACTCACCTTCTTGGACACTTCGGACAGGTACTTGGACGTGACGCACAACTTGTCGGCATAGTAGGCGACCTCGCGGTTCTGACGGTAATCGCCACGCTCCAGCATTTCCAGAAAACCCTCCATCAATTGGGCATACTGGGCCGAAACCGTCTCTCCGCCATGCAACTCCACATGAAAGTCAAACAAGTCGATAATCATGCACTGGATGGCATTGATCATCGCGTCACGGTGAAAGTTGTGGGTAGTCAGTGCCAACCGTCGCTTGATGTAGTCAAAATCCAGGGCACACACACGCTGCTGCTCAGGCGTGAGGCGCATGATGGGGTTGTTGAACAGTGCCAACTGGCCTTTGGTGCCATAATTGCTATTCGGAGTCGAGATAGCGATAAACTCGGGTGTCACATAGACCACGTCAACGACAAAGTCATCACTTTGCACGACATTAGACATCAAGTCAGTACGCCGTACCACCAGGCAATCCCCAGCCTCCATGCTGTAAGACCCATTATTGAAGTCAAACGAGCATGCCCCCCGATGGCAATAGGCATGGCACAGATAGCCGGCATGATTGCCGACACCAGTCAACCGATCCTCAACGATAATGTGTTCCGTTCCATTCATCGGGCGCAAATATACTCATTTTCAACAAAAAAACAAAATTCCCACCCGTGGAACCGAAAAAAAAGAAGTAGCGACGTCAATGCTTCTCCAGCACTGATATCACTGCTTCAATCGGACTCGCCAATGAAAGTAACGGTGTAACGTCTTGAGGTTACGGTGTCACTCCAATGGGTCATCGTCCGTGATGGTTGGTTGTCCATGCTAACTCCTCGCCAGCAGGTCCTTCTCCATCGTGTTACGTTTATATATTGTCTTTGCCCCCATGCCGCCAGCGTGCTCATTGTTAAGCCAGCGGTCCTCTTGGGGGCATGTGTTTCTCTTACATATAAGGGTTCTTCCGGCCCAAAATTACCAGGTATCCGCGCGCGACGATAGCATGTTCATAGGTAGGGTGGGGCGTGTTCAGCTTGTTCAAATGTTCAAGTTGTTCACGTGCGGAATGGCTGAACACTAATTAATCAGGTCAACCGCCTTCTTCTTCGCTTCACGTTCGATCTTGCGGTATCTGGCGAACTCCCTGCTACCCTCGACATGGCCTGACATTGAACTGATTAGGTTGGGGTCCTGAATCTGATTGTATAACAGTCCCACGAATGTGCTGCCGGCTCTTGAGGTTATGGCGGCGATGCCGTGAGCGAATCTCAGGCACCGTGAATCTACATTATTATCATTCGTTGTTATAGCTTCTAGATCAACGATTGCTTCTATAAATAGGATTTGATTTCTAATTGCTCATTTCCTCGCTGCGCTCGGGCAAGATAGACGGCGCCTCGGGATAAAAAAAGAATGAATTCTTTTTGTCCTTCGCTCGGCTTGCACTATCTTTCTTAGCTCCACGGCTTGAGGCCCAGGAACATTTGTGCCAGGTCGGTGTCGTTGTTGAAGTCGTTGATGAGCTTTTCGCCTTGATCTAAGCGGCTAATGGCCTCCATGTCCTCGCTGGAGAGTTCAAAGTCAAAGATGTCCAGATTGCTTGCCATTCGCTCCTTGTGCGATGTCTTGGGCACCGGCATGATGTCTTGCGACACTAACCAGTTGAGGGCTACTTGGGCGTTGGTTTTGCCATATTTTGCTCCGATGGCCTTTAGTATCTCGTTTTCAAAGAAGCCGTGTCGGCCTTGTGCCAACGGTCCCCATGCCATGAGCCGGGTGCCATAGTCTTTCATGAGTGTACGCATGGCCTTTTGCTGGGCAAACACATGAGTCTCGAGCTGTAGCACGGCGGGCTTGACGTCCATGTGCTCGGCGATGTCGATAAAACGCACGTTGTAGAAGTTGCTCAGTCCGATGGCCCTTGCTTTGCCAGCCTGATAGGCTTTTTCCATAGCTCGATAGGTGCCATAGCAGTCACCATAGGGCTCATGCACCAGCAGCAGGTCAACATAGTCGGTCTGCAGTTTGCGTAGCGACTCATCGATGCTTAGTGCCGCACGTTCCTCGCCGGCGTTGCTGATCCACACCTTGGTGGTGATGAACAGTTGGTCGCGTGGTATGCCGCACTTCTTGATAGCTGCACCCACGCCTTCTTCATTCTTATAATCTTGGGCCGTGTCGATGCTGCGGTAGCCAATCTCGATGGCGTCCAGCACGCAGCGCTCACATTCGGCTGGTGAGAGTCTGAATACGCCAAAACCCAGTGCGGGCATCTCTACACCATTGTTCAGTTGAATTGTTTTCATACGGGTGAAATCATGTCATTGGGTTACTATTGATGGCAAAGGTAATGATAAAAATTGAAAAACACACTCCCCGGCCACATTGTATCTATAAATGACAGATTCAGGGAAGGGCAGACGTGTGTTCAAAAGCATCAAGCCAAGAAACAGGACAAAGCAGACAAGAAGGCCAGGTTTATGCTCTATTATGATCTGAACCTGTCAGAGGCCAAGAATCGTGAGAAATTGTTACAGTATGGCTTGAATCTATCAGATGGGACGATACGTAACAGGAGTAGGGAATGCGACATACCCACCTCGTCAACGTCCCCATCACCCAAGAGCAGTATTCGGGCTTGGAGGGCGAACCTTCTTGAAGACCACGCTTCACTTCTTTTTGGAATGCTTGGGTGTGGTTTGTTCTTGGGGCAGAAATAATCGTTTTCACATGAGATATATTGTTTCATTTAGGATAAAAATTGTTTGATTTTTCTGCAAAACTTTAATTGATAATATGTAATACCTTGTTGAATGTCTCTTTTTAAAGAAGAAATACTTAATTTTGCAAAAGAAAATAGGACAGTGCTTATGAAAAAAATTGTATTTCTGCTATTGGTTGTGCTTGCTGTCATCAGTTGCAGCGAGAACAAAAAGGTGGAGCAGAAAGCTCCTATAAGAGTAGAAACGCTGGTGGTGTCGCCTGGTATGGCTGACAATGCACAGACTTATGTGGGCATCGTTGAGGAGCGTGAGGCTACTGCAGTGAGTTTCACCAGTATGGGTGTGCTGAAGCGGATTCTGGTCAAAGAGGGTCAGGTCGTGCACCGTGGTCAGTTGTTGGCTGAAATCGATCCGACCACTTCGAGCAACAGCGTTGAGATGGCGCATGCATCGGTTGACCAAGCCAAAGACATGGTGAAGCAGGCCGAAGCGACCTACAACCAGGCCAAGGATGCTTATGACCGCATGAAACTGCTGCACGACAACGGTTCGCTGCCAGAGGTGAAATGGATTGAGGCAGAGACTCGTCTCGCACAGGCTACATCAGCCCTGAATACAGCCCGTTCAGGTGTGGTCTCGGCCACCGCGACCGAGAAGATAGCACGTAAGGGGCTTGCCGATACCCGTCTCTATGCCCCGGTCAGTGGCGTCATCGGCAGGAAGCAATTGATGGCGGGAGAGACAGCGTTGCCTTCACAGGCGGTGGTGAATATCCTCGACATCTCAACCGTGAAAGTGAAGGTGGCTGTGCCAGAATCAGAGATCGGCAGCATCAATGCCAACACGCCAACCACCGTCAAGGTGGATGCCATCGGGCGCAATTATAGAGGTGGCAAGATAGAGAAAGGCGTGCAGGCCGATGCGCTCACTCATACTTATGATATCCGCATCAATGTCGTGAATCGCGACTTTAAACTATTGCCGGGTATGGTGGCCAACGTCAGCTTCGTTCCAAATGGAGCTCAGGGTGCTGGACGCATGCTGATTCCCGTAACATCGGTGCAGAAGAAATCTGACGGCACACTGTTCGTTTGGACAGTGGACAGTAAAAATGTTGCACATCGCACCAAGGTGAGGATCGGCGAGACACAGGGCAACTATGTGACGGTTGTCGACGGACTGGGCAATGGCCAGATCATCGTGACTGAGGGATACCATAAACTGAGTGAAGGAACAAAAGTAGTGTATTAGTATGGGACGCAAGATGAAATGGCTGAAGTGGCCATTGGAACATTACCCGATAACGCTGCTCTTCATAGGCATCTTCTTTGTGCTGGGCATCTTTGGCATGTATGACATGCCCAAGGATGAATTTCCTCATGCTATCATCCGTCAGGGTGTGGTGGTGGCAGTCTATCCAGGTGCGACGACCGAGGAGGTGGAACAGCAGGTGGCCCGTCCGCTGGAGCGCTATCTCTTCACCTATGGAGAGGTCAATCGTGTGAAGACAACTACGACTTCACAGAATGGCATGTGCATCGTGATGGTGCGGCTCAACGATGATGTGAACAACAAGGATGAGGTGTGGAGTAAGATTAAGCATGGCCTGAACGGCTTCAAGTCACAGTTGCCCTCTGGCGTATTGGCCGTTGTGGTGAACGATGACTTCGGCAACACCTCGGCACTGCTCATCGCCATCGAGAGCGACCAGCGCAGCTATCGTGAGTTGAAAGAATACAGTGATGAACTGAGCGACCGGCTGCGCAGGATACCTTCGGTGGCCAACGTGAAATTGTTTGGCGAACAGAAGGAGCAGATATCACTCTATGTCGACCGCCAGCGGCTTCAGGCTTATGGAATCGGACAGCAAATGCTCTTTTCACGTCTGCAAGCCCAGGGCATCACCACGATGAGCGGCAGCATCGATGACGATGATCAGCAGATACCTATCCACGTGGCTGCTCAAGAGAATAGCGAGGCGGAGATTGCCAATCAGATTATCATTTCAGACCCCTTAACGGGCAAGGTGGCCCGTGTGAGGGATGTGGCGCGTGTGGTCAGGGAATACGAACCGATGTCGAGCCGCATAGAGCAGGACGGGCACCCCTGTGTGCTGCTGTCGATGGAGATGAATCCCGGCAACAATGTGTTGCAGTATGGCCGTGAGGTGGACAAGGTGCTTGACGAATTCCGTGAGAATGAGCTGCCCGATGATGTGAAGGTCACTCGCATTGCCGACAAGCCAAAGGTGGTGCACATCAGTATCACCGACTTCCTTCGTGATCTGCTGATAGCGATGCTCGTCATTATCTTGGTGATGATGGTGCTCTTCCCGCTACGCTCAGCTATTGTGGCATCTATCACCATTCCGTTGAGCACATTCGTCTCGGTGGCTATCATGTATATGTTGGGCATCGAACTGAACATCGTGACGTTGGCAGCACTGATTGTGGTGCTGGGAATGGTGGTCGATAACTCCATTGTGGTGATAGACGGCTATCTGGAATATCTAGGAAAGGGGTACGAACCCAAGCGTGCAGCTATCGAGTCTGCCAAGCAATATTTCATGCCCATGATGTTGGCCACCATTTGCATCTGTGCCATCTTCTATCCTTTCCTGATTACCATGAAGGGCATCTTCCATGACTGTCTGAAGGACTTCCCCATCACGGTCACCATCAACTTGATGGTATCACTTTTACTGGCTGTGACAGTGATTCCTTTCTTGGAAGTGAGGCTGATTAGGCCCGAGAACGTGAAAACTGACGGGAATGCGATCACCAAATGGGTGCAGAAGACTTATGACAAGGTGCTCGACTTTACTTTCCGAAGGCCATGGGTGACTATCTTTGGCGGCATCGCTGTCATCTTATTGTCTACAATTATTGTCCCGACGCTGAAGATACGACTTTTCCCCTATGCCGATCGCGACCAGTTTGCCGTGGAAATCTTCCTGCCAGATGGCAAGGGCCTGGCAGAGACCACCGAATTGGCAGATTCTGTCCGTCATGTGCTGGCCCGGGACGAGCGTGTCACGGGTATCACCAGTTTCATCGGCTGTTCCTCGCCACGTTTCATGGATGCCTATGCACCACAGATGGCAGGGAAAAACTATGCCCAGTTGATTGTGAACACACAATCAGACAAGGCGACGCTCGACCTGTTGGCGAAGTATCAGCCACAGTTGGGAGAAACCTTCCCCAACGCCTATGTGAAATTCAAACGACTGGACTATCTGGAAGTTACTGAATTGGAGTACCGTTTCTATGGCGACAACCTCGATTCTCTCCATGTAGTGGCCGAGCGGCTGATGGAGCGTATGCGCCAGATGCCAGAGGTGGAATGGGTGCATACTGATCACTTTCAGCCCCAACCCATCATCAACGTTGAGCTTGATCCTGTTGCCTCGGCGCAGTTGGGCGTGACGCGCACTACGGCACAGTTGGCGTTGAGTGCCAACTCGTCCGACCTGCGTGTGGGACAGGTATGGGAAGGCAATTATGAGTTGCCCATTGTCGTGAAGGATGATGCCGACATGACATTCTCGGATGTCGCTAACCTGGGTATCGCATCACCGATGTCCATCGTATCGTCGGGTATCAACCATACCAACAGCACCGTTCCTCTTCGGCAAATTGCAAAAGTGTCACCCCAGTGGAGCGAGAGCCGCATCATTCATCGTGGCGGTGAGCGCTGCATCACGGTGACGGGACATTTCGCGCAGGGTGTTTATACGGCTCCCGTCGAAAAGGAGATAGTCCGCATCATGCAACAGGAGATTGAGATGCCTCAAGGCGTGCGGTCTGAGGTGGGCGGTGAGATAGAGTATGACGATGAGGCCTTGCCACAGATATTCGGAGGTATCGTCATCGCCTTGATTATCGTGTTCTTCTTCCTGCTGTTCAACTTCAAGAAGTTCGGCATCACGACGGTTTGCATGGTCGCCCTTGCGCTGATGATCCCGGGGTCGCTGATTGGGTTAGGGCTGATGAACCGTTCCCTGGGACTCACCTCCATCTTTGGACTGATCACGTTGATGGGAATGATCATGCGCAACGAGATTTTGATTTTCGAGCATGCGATTGACCTGATAAAGAAATATGTGGCCGAACATGGTGACTGGACTGTTGACCGCGAGGGCTATAACAATGCAGTGAAGCAGGCCGCCTATGATGCTGGCAAGCGGCGCATGGTGCCCATCTTCCTCACGACAGCTACCACGGCCGTCGGTGTGGTGCCGATGATTATCGCGCAGAGTTCGTTCTGGATGCCTGTGGGTGTCACCATTTTTGCCGGTGGCATTGGTTCGCTCATCATGGTGGTAACTATGTTGCCCGTGATTTATTGGAAAGTGAGTCTAAAGTGATTTATTCGTTGTCTATTATATAACGGAATATGATGATAAAAAAGATATTTGCTATAGTGCTTTGTTCCCTGTGCTGTGGCTTTGTGTCAGCCCAAACCTACACCTTGGAACAGCTGAAGGACTCTGCCCTGCACAACAACTTTGCCATCCGTTCTGCACGATATGACGTGGAGGCCGCCAGCCAGCAACGCAAGGAGGCTTTTACCAAGTATTTCCCCAACGTCAGTGGTACGGGATTGTGGTTTAATGCCAATAAAGCTATGGCGCAGACCTCCTTCAACCTCTCAGAGATGATGCCCCCCGAGTTGAGCACCTCCCTGGCTCCTCTGACTCAGCTTTTGCCGCCTGAAGCTCTTGCCGCCCTTGCAAATCCCGTCAGCATTTCGATGATGAAGAATGGAGTCATCGCTGGCGTGCAGGCCGTGCAGCCCGTTTTTGCAGGCGGTCAGATTGTCAATGGCAACAAGTTGGCCAAGGTGGGCGAGGATGTGAGCAGGCTGCAGATGCAACTCTCGGAAAATGAGGTGGAGAAAACCGCCGAGCAGTATTTCTGGCAAATGGCCTCCCTGCAGGAGAAGATGAAGACTGTTGAAGCGGCCGAGAAACTGCTCAACGACATTGGCAAAGACGTGGAAGTGGCCGTACGTGCGGGAGTCGCCATGCGCAACGACCTGCTGCAGGTGCAACTGCGCCAGAATGACATCGCCAGTCAGCGGCTCAAGATTGTCAACGGCCTCTCCTTGATGCGCATGTTGGTCTCCCAGTACTGTGGCCTTCGCGACACGTCGTTCGTCATTTCCTATCAGACAGATGCTGTTTCACTCATCGGCTTAAAGCAAGACCCTCAACAGGCCTTGTTGGGAACAGCAGAGTACCGATTGTTGGGAAAACAGGTCGAGGCTGCTGACCTTCAGAAGAAAATCGCTGTCGGCCAGAATCTCCCGTCTGTCGCCGTGGGAGCTGGTTTTAATTATCATAACCTGTTGGAAAGGAATCAATCCTTCGGAATGGTTTTTGCTACGGTCAGCGTGCCCATCTCTGACTGGTGGGGTGGCTCTCACGCTATCAAGCGCAAGAAACTTGAGCAGCAACAGGCACAAGAGCAACTCGCTGACAATGCCGAACTGTTGAAGATCAGGATGCAGGGTGCGTGGAACAGCGTGGAGGAATCCTATCAGCAACTGCTGCTTGCCCAACGAAGCATTGAACAGGCCGAGGAGAACCTGCGCTTGAACCGAGATTACTATAATGCCGGCATTTCCAAGATGAGCGACCTGCTTGAAGCACAATTACTTTATCAGCAAGCTTGCGACAAGCGAACCGATGCTTTCGCCGATTATCAGAACAAACTGCTTGAATACCGTCAGGCTACGGGCCAATAATCAAAGTGTGTTTGATGGTGTAAAATACTGATGCTCAATTTATTCACTATGTATGGACGCAGAATTTTGCGTCTCTACTGGTCATCTGTTGGCTAACCTTCGGGTGGGATATAGTTAAAGGCAGGAAGCCACAACGGCTTCCTGCCTTTATTTTATAACTGATGATAGTGGGGTAGAGGAGTCAGCGGACGGTGAAGTCGGCCTTGAGGGGGAGGTTGTCGCTGGCGGTACCGATGAGCAGCGTACGCTTGCCCAGGGATGTCGTCCAGTCACCACTAGCCTCGTCCCAATACTGGAAGGCGCGGCCGCCGATGGTAATGCTCACATCGCGGCTTTCGCCGGGCTTAAGGGAAACCTTCTGGAATCCGCGTAACTCCTTCACGGGCATCTCAACGCTCGTGCTCAGGTCGCTGACGTAGAGCTGGATGACCTCGGCGCCCTCACGGTTACCCGTGTTCTTGACAGTTACCGTAGCAGTAACCGTTCCATCGGCCGCCACCTCGCGCTTGTCGATGCGCAGGTTGCTCACGGCGAAGGTCGTATAACTCAGTCCGTGACCGAAGGCAAACATCGGTTTCTTCTTCTGTTTGTCGGCCCAGCGGTAGCCCACGTAAATGCCCTCCTTGTACTCTTCGTCGATGATCTTATGGTCATCGCGCCAAGTGCCAGGGTATGAGCCGAGTGCATGGGCTCCTACATCGTTCAGTTTTTGATACCAGGTGAACGGCAGTTTTCCCGAGGGATTCACGTCGCCCACGAGGATGCTGGCAAATGCCTTGCCGGTCTCGCTGCCGATGAACCAGCCCTGCACGATAGCGGCGACCTTGTCGCGCCACGGCATGGCTACAGCGTCGCCCGAGATGTTGACAAACACCACATTCTTATTGGCCTTGGCGAGTGCCTCGACCAGTGCATCCTGACCGTAGGGCAAGTCCATGTGCTTGCGGTCATGACCCTCGGAGTCTTGGTAGTCGCTCTTGTTCAGACCGCCGAAGATGATGACATAATCGGCTGTCTTGGCCTTGGCGACTGCCTCGGCGATGAGTTCGTTGGCGGGACGGTTTTCGGCCAGTGATTGCTTGGCGACTACACCGTTGTATTCGCCCGTGGTGTCACCCACGTAGCCGCGGGCATAGTCCACCTCGATACCGGTGCCTGCCAGACGTGCTTTCAGTCCTTCAAGAGGCAGAATTTCGTGCTGTGCCTTGAGCGAACTGCTGCCGCCGCCGACGGTCATCATCTTGATGGCATTCTCGCCGACAACGAGAATGCGCTTGGCCTTGTCAACGTTGATGGGCAGCACGTTGCTCTTGTTCTGCAGGAGCACGATACCGTCCTGGGCAATCTTGAGCGCGGCGTCATAGTGAGCCTCGCTGCAGAGAAAACCGCGAGCACGATTGTTGCTCATCGTTGTGCGGAAGAACAGGCGCAGCACGCGGCTCACCTTGTCGTCGAGCTCGCGGGTCGTGAACTTGCCTTCCTCAATCAGCTTCTTGTAGGGCATGGCCATGTAGTAGGCGTCATAGGCGTTGCTGGCGCCCCATGCCAGACCGTCGGTCCAGCTGCCGAACTCCATATCCAGACCGTTTTTCACAGCCATCTCGGTGTCGTGGGTACCACCCCAGTCGCTGACCACCACGCCGTCATACTTCCAGTCGCCCTTGAGGATATCATTGAGGGTGTACTGGTTCTGGCAGCAGTGTTGGTTCTTGTAGAGGTTGTAGGAACCCATGATGCCCCAGGTGTGACCTTCCTTGACAGCGGCCTCAAACGCGGGCAGATAGATTTCGCGCAAGGCACGGTCGCTGACGGTGACATTGACCTGATGGCGGTATTCCTCATCGTTATTGAGACAGAAGTGCTTCACACAGGCTGCTGTGCCAGTGCTCTGCAGCCCCTTGATGTAGGGGACTACCATGCGCGAGGCCAGCAGGGGATCCTCGCCCAGATACTCAAAGTTGCGGCCATTGAGCGGCGTGCGGTTGATGTTCACGCCAGGGCCCAGGATCATGTCCTTGCCACGATAACGAGCCTCCTCACCCAAGCTGCGGCCATAAAGCTCGGCCAACACAGGGTTCCATGAGGCGGCGAGGCAAGTCAGAGCAGGGAATGCGACACACGAGTCGTTGGTCTGTCCTGCCTGTACCCACTCGTCCCACAGGACGTCGGGGCGCACGCCGTGAGGTCCGTCGTCGGTCCAGAAGTCCGGCATACCGAGGCGCTTCACGCCAGGTGAAGAGAACTTGCTCTGGGCATGGATGACGGCAATCTTTTCATCAAGTGTCATGCGGCCGAGCGCATCCTCGACACGTTGCTCGATGGGAGCAGTATCGTCAAGGTAGAGTGGCTCACCCGCTGTCAGCCCCAGTGACTGGATGTAGTCGGTCTGCGGCGTGCAGTTCTCATAGCGGCAGTTTTTGACATACTGCAGCAACTGCTGGCGGAAAATGGCCTGGTCGGGACGTGCTTCGCGCCATTCCTTGTAGGAATCACGGGGAGTCTCGGAGTACTTCACTACGACGCTGTCCCATAGTTCGGGCCTTGCAAAGCCCATCATGCACGAGCCGTCAACCTTCTTGTAGGGCCAGAAGGTGTAACCGATGTTGGCCTGCTTCATCACGTTGACCAGCTGTGTCTGCCACTCGATACTGTTGTGCCCTGTCTCACCCATGTACATCGGCAGTCCGGTCTTGTCGCGGAAGTCAATGTAGTCCTTGATGGCCTCGGCAGTGGCATCGCCGCCATAGCGGTGGCAGGTATATATGATGTTGTCATCGAAGGTCCAGTCGCTGAACATATAGAAATCGGAGTTCCAGCGGGCCCCGCCCAACAGGATCACGTGGTTGGTATCCACTTGGCGGATGGCCTTGACGGCACGCTTGTACAGCGGCTCGAGTTGCTTGTTCAGCTCCTCCTTGTTCTCAAAATAATGGGCAATCGGCTCATTCATCAGCTCATAGCCGAGAATTACCGGCTCGTCCTTGTAGCGGGCAGCGATACGTTGCCAGATGTCGCAGAACAGCTGCTGGCTCGGCTCGCTCTCGAACAGCCACGGGTAGCCGTGACCGTCATCGATGTTGTCGCCCGTTTGTCCGCCGGGGCAGTCGTGCATGTCAAGGATGAGATACAGACCTGCGGCACGGCACCAGTTCACGACCGAGTCGATGCGGGCAAAGCCGTCCTGATCCTTGGCGCGGCCCATGTAGTCCTCATCGGTGAACAGCCTGTAGTTGAACGGTAGGCGGATGGTGTTGGCTCCCTGACGGGCGATGAAGTTGATGTCGGCACGTGTAATGTAGTTGTCTTTAAATTGGCGCCAAAAGTCGGCGGCAAAGTCAGGGCCCACGGCCTCCTTGATCATCAGATCAATCATCCAGGGCGAATTGGTCTTGCTCAGACCGAACATGTAGCCCTCAGGGTTGAGCCAGTTGCCTAAATTTGTTCCTTGGATAAAAAGCTTTTCTCCGTTAGGCTTCACCAGGTCGGTGCCTTCCACGCGAACAAAATTGCCTTGAGGCTTAGCCTCAAGCCCCAAGGCAATGATTAGAGAGAGTATTGCAAATAATAAACCTCTCATACTTTCATTTGGGTTAAAGATGGTTATTTCTTTTGGAATACGCGCACGTAGTCCACCTCCATCGTCACGGGCAGAGCGCTCTCGTCAACGCCTTGAGCGCCTCCCCAGTCACCGCCCCATGCGAGGTTGAAGATGACGTAGAAGGGGTCGTCATAGGGCCAGTCATCACGTCCCAGGCCACGGTTGTTGTAGCTCAGCTGCACCTTGCCGTCAACATAGGTGGTGATGTTCTGGGCCGTCCATTCGATGGCATAGGTGTGGAACTCGCCCTCAGCACCCTTGCAATACATCTCGTGGGTGACCTGAGTACCGTTGGAGTGAACGTGGGCATTGGCGTGTAGGCTCGACGAAACATAGTCGGGGTGGTAACCCACCTCTTCCATGATGTCAATCTCACCGTCGGCAGGCCATGAATGGAAGTTGACGGGCATCATCCAGAAGGCGGGCCAAGTTCCCTTGCCCTTCGGCAGCTTAATGCTGGCCTCGATGTAGCCATACTTCCAACCCGTGGAGCGCTTGGCATAGACACGGCCTGAGTAAATCTTGCCGTTCTCCTTGAGCGCCGTAATGCACAGCTTGCCGTTGCTGATCTGAGTGACAAGAGCACCGCCGGGCGTCTTGTGGTTCACGTAGTTCTGTAACTCGTGGTTGACCCAACCAGCATTTTGCACCTCATGTACCCAGTCATCAGCATTCAATTCCGAGCCCTTGTCAAACTCGTCATGCCAGACGAGGCTGTAGCCATCAGGAGCATAGTAGGTAGCCTCGGCGGCAGCTTCCTGCGTAACACTGATGGTTTGGCGGGCGGCACCCGACATGATGGTGACATTTCCCGTGCGGGCATCGGTCATGGGATTAGCAGCTACCGTAATCGTCACCGAGCCTGATTGTGACAACGTGTTCTTTGTGTCGATGGTGATGAAATCTTGGTCGGCATAGGCACCCCATTCCTTGCCAGTGGTAGTGACATTGATGGAGTAGGTACCGCCAGCAGCAGGCACTGCCACACTCTCTTGTGAGACGGTGATAGTTGCTGACTTGGGCTCATCTCCGCTCCCACCGCAGCCCCCAAAGAGGGCCACGGCAAAAGCGAACAGTAGCGTATGAATCATTAACCTTTTCATTTTGTTGAGTTTTCAGCTCTCAGTTTTCAGTTTTCAGTTCTCGGTTGAATGCGGAAGCCGCTAACAACTGAAAAACTGAAAACTGATAACTGACGCTTGACATTTATTTGTGCTTTTGGATGATGATGTTGCTGATCTTGGCCTCAAATCCGGCGGGACATCCACCGAAGTCGAAGATCATCTTACCCTGATCGAACTCAATTTTATCCTCACCATTCTTGGCAACGACGTTAACGAACTGGAGTACGTTCTCGCCATCCTCAAGCGCAAACTTGCCATTGTAGCAAAGCGTGTTGGGGTCATTGGTCACGTCGGGATCCTTATTGACCTTGACGGTGGCACGAGCCAGCTCCATATTGGTGGTGATGGTGACGCGCACGTCATAGCCCTGGCCTTTCTCAATATGGAGGGGCACACCAGTGATTGAGCACTGGGCTTGCCACTCGGCTGAGGTAGCATTGTTGGCCGTGATGGTATAGACGCCATTGGCATAGGAGAAGCCGGGATCGGCAATCTGCTGCCAGCCGGCGTCAGCCCACCAGAAGCCCATTGTGCCAGCGGTATTGAAGCCTGCACCCAGGTTGTCGGGTGAGTTCACATCTACCCATTCTACTGTGGGCTCATCGGGAATGACGGGCAGCACGGTGCCGTCATCGTTGGCATGGTCCTTGAGTACGATGTTAGCGATGTTGACCGTGGTACCAGCCTGACAGCCACCGAAGTCGAAGAACAGGTTAACACGTTCCATATCGATACCGGGCATGTCGCTCTTCCAGAAGATGTAGTCCTCTCCAGCCTTCAGGTCGATGCGGTCAGCAAAGTAGAAGACGTTGTCATCGCCATCCATCACGAGCTTCACGGTAACACCATTCAGGTCCTTGTCGCTGGTGAGGATGCAAGAGAAGTCATAGTTCTTGTCGGCCGAGGTTGAGATGTTGGTGGTCTTGAAGGCCATCTGAGCCTGCCACTGGTCGGTAGTAGCCTCGGGCAGGAATACGGTATAGTCAATACCGTTGTCCTCAAATTCGGGATCAGCAATCTGACTCCAGCCGGGAGCGTACCAGAAGAACATACTGAATTCGGCATTCTTCCACATATTGAAGTCGCTGTAGGGATCGAAACCGTCAAATTCCTTCTCCTCGGGATCGCTGGTGAAGATGAAGCGCCAGGCGATGCTGCGGTTCTTCGGCTCATAAATAAGCACCATCTTCTTGGCAGTCAGCATTTCGATACGGAAACGCGGGTTCTCGTACTGCTCATCAGAACTCATGTAGGGGAACAAGGTATTGGGGGCAAGCTGGATAAAGGTCTGCTTGGTCACGTTGCCGTTAACATCCTCCCAGTCATATACCTCAAAACTCCAGCTGGAGGTTTGGTCACCGATGGTGGCATCCCAGTCGTCACTTGCTGTGGGACCCCACTTGGTGGTGCCCTTGTTCACATAGGTCAATCCATCCTCACCGCAATTGTAGAGGAATTTACCTCCCTTACGGGTCTCGGCGGTGAAATAGATGCGGTCGTCATACAGACCGAAGGCCTTCTTCTCATCGGGTTGAGCCGACCACCATCCGGTACCATCGGCTCCAGCAGGACCGCAAGCCAAGTGGGCCACTTCCTTGTGGTCGAGGCGCCAATCCTTCTCACAGATGCGGCGGAAGTCGTTGGTGTAGTCAATCTTGGACTCGTTGAAGGTATATTCCTTCTTGATACCGGTCTGGCTGATGCCGTTGCGGTTACCCAGACGCAGCTCGATAGTGTGAGTACCGGCCTCGCTGTTCTTGTAACCCACCTCTTGCAGGGTGGAGTAGGACGTACCGTCAAGAATCCAGACGGGATAGGTGCCCGGCTGCGGGGTGTACTTGGCGATCATCTGGTTGGTCTCTTGGTCAACAGAGACGCTGAAGTCGATACCGCTCACCGTGGGAAGACCATTGGGGTCTGCACCCGTGAAGTCTTCGGGCGAGCAGGCGGTGAAGCCAATAGCCAACAAGCAATAACTGATGATTGCTAATGTTTTATTTATCTTGGTAATCATAATATTTGATCTCTAAGTTACGGATGATTAATAGTTGTTCTGAACCAGCGTGGGATCAGCATCGAGCTCGCTCTGTGACAGAGGGATGTACTTCTTGCTGGGAGTCCACGAGTTGGTACGATAGCCGTAGTTGTCGGGCACGAGTACGTTAGAGGCCTTCTGGGTGATACCAGGGATGCCCTCGGCACGCACGAGGTCGAAGTAGCGCTTGCCCTCGCCGCAGAATTCCAGGTGACGCTCGTTGAAGATGTCATCCATGGTCACGGTGGCCAATGCGGGCAGACCGGCACGTGCGCGAACCTCATTCACATAGCCTGCGGCCTCGGCTGCACTGCCACCAGTCTGGAGCAGCAGCTCGGCTGCGTTGAGCAGGGTCTCGGCATAGCGATAGATGCGCTTGTTGTTGTTATAGTTCAGGTTCTTGGACGTCGGGCAGTCCTGATTGTTGGCAGACTGCGGGCGATACTTGCCGTGCCAGATGTGGGTGTCCTGATAGCGCTCGGTGTAGCTGTAGCCGCGCAGGTCCCAGCAGGTAACGTCACGACGCAAGTCATTATCGGCATACATGTTATAGGTCTCGAGACGCATGGGCAGGAAGCCCCAACCATCGTTACCGCTGTCCCAGCCTTCGCCGCCACCCCAACCGTTGGGGGAGCACAGGGTGGGGAATACGGTACCACCAGCAGCCAGGGGAGTACCCCAGTCACGCTGAGCCTGGTCGTCGTTGTAGTTGATCTCGAAGATGCTCTCAGAGCACCACTCGCCACTCTCTTGCCACAAGTCTTTGAAACTCGGGTTGAGCTTGTAGCTGCTGTCACCGATGATCTGCTTCATGTAACCCAGAGCAGTTGCATAACGGCTGTTGTCGTTCTGGTACATAACCATCTCGGCATAGAGCATATAGGCGAATGCCTGGCTCACGCGACCTGCCTCGGCATTGGGCCAACGCATCGGGAGCACGTTGGAGGCAATGATTTCCTCGAGCTCGGGAATGAGCTTGTTGTAAATCTCGTCAGCAGTGATCTGCGGAGCAGTATAGGGCTGAGTGAGGTTCTCCAGATAGAAGGGCACATTGCCGTAGTAGTGCCACAGGATATTATAATAGTACACGCGTAACAGGCGGGCCTGCATCTCCATCGAACGACGGAAACTCTCGCTGGCTTCGGTTTCCCACGATGCATACTTGACAGCATCGTTGCAGCGCTTGATACCGCTGTAGAAGTCGCCCCACAGGGTAGCGAGGGTGTTGTTGCCGTCGGCTTCAAAGTTGAACAGACGGTGCCAGTGCTGGTTGTCGGTGTTGTCAGAACCACCGGGATAGAAGTCGTCGCCCATGATCTCACCGTCAACGGTCAGGTCGTTGTAGGCCGAACCGTCCCAGTCGGGCCAGTGAAGAGGAGCATAGGCAGCAGTGAGTGCCTCGTTAAGGGTCTCCTCGTCGGTGTAATATTCCTCAAGGGGTTCACCCGTCGGGTTCTTCACCTCAAGAAAATCGTCGCTGCAGGAAGTCAGTGCAAGAAATGCTGCACACAGACCTGCTATGATTGAAATATGCTTTTTCATATTGATAATTCTTTATTGGATTGTTAGAGTGAGAGGTTAAATCCGACAGTGAAGGTGCGGGCCTGGGGATAAACACCATAGTCAACACCGAGGCTGGTGGCACCGGAACCGATTTCGGGATCGAAGCCCCAGTACTTGGTCCAGGTGAAGAGGTTCTCGGCACGACCGAAGATGCGCAGACGGCTGATACGGATCTTGTTAGTCAGGCGCGGGTTCAAGGTGTAACCGAGGGTGATGTTCTTCAGACGCAGGTAGCTGCCGTCCTGGATATACATGTCGCTGCAAACCCAGTTCTTGGAGTCACCGAGGGTGGGAACCTTATCGCTGGTGCCCTCACCGGTCCAACGCTGGAGAACCCAGGTGGGATAGTTACCCGAGGCGATGTCCTGACGGTAGGTGGCATCAAAGATGTTGGCACCATGAACGCCCTGGAAGAATACGCCGAAGTCAAAGCCTCTCCAGTCAACGTTGAATGTCAGACCGAAGGTCCAGTCGGGCACACCGTTACCGATGTTGGTACGGTCGTCGCTGTTGATCACGTTGTCGGCGTTGGTGTCCAGGAAGCGGAAGTCACCGGGTTTAGAGTTGGTACCATACTTGGCATTATAGGCGTCGGCCTCGTTCTGAGTCTGCAGGATGCCGTCGGTCTTGTAGCCATAGAAGAAGGGGAAGGGCTGGCCGTTCTCGGCGCGAGTGCCACCGTCGCTGAACTGGCTGATGCCGTAGTTCAGGAAGCCGGTGTCATTACCCAGGTTCTTCAGTTTGTTCTTCAGGTAAGAAGCGTTACCCTTTACAGCAAAGTGTACATCTGAAACATTCCAACGGTAACCGAGCTCAAACTCAACACCGCTGTTCTCCATATCACCGACGTTGGCCAGAGGACGAGCCTCACCCACATAGCTGGGGATAGGCATCTCGATGATCATGCCGTTGGTCTTCTTGATAAAGTAGTCAAAGCTGAAGGTCAGCTTATTGTTCCAGAAACCGAGGTCGATACCGAGGTCGGTCTGTTCGCTCTCCTCCCACTTGAGGTCTTCGTTGGCGAGACGGTTGGCCTTGGAACCATAGACCATGGCTGCAGTCTGTCCGAAGTAGTAGTTACTGGTGTTACCAATGGTTGTCAGGGTGGTGTAAGCAAAGTCACCGATGTTGTCGTTACCGTTCTTACCCCAGCTGACGCGGAGCTTCAAGTTGTTCAACCAGTCGCGGCTGCTCTCCATGAACTTCTCGTTCATGATGTTCCAACCAGCCGAGAATGAGGGGAAGATACCATACTTGTGGTTTGAACCGAAGCGGCTTGAACCATCGCGGCGGACGGTAGCCTGGAACATGTAGCGCTCGTCGAAGTTGTAGCTCAAACGGGCGAACATTGAAGACAGCCTGTGCTCGGTGTAGGGACCACCCCAAACACCAACGAGGCTCGTGGCACCCGTCATCTTGCCATCAGCATCGGTGGAGATTTCCAGATCGCCACCAGTGGTGTAGTTGATGCTGGGCTTATCGGGGTTCACGAGATACCAGTGTGAACCACCCAGCTCGTCACCCTTGAACTTCAGAGCACTCTGGCCGAGCACAACACCGATGGTGTGCTTGCCGAAGGTCTTGTCGTAGGTTACGGTGTTCTCCACCTGCCAGGTGTTGTTGTTGCCCTTGAAGGCCACAGCCGAGGTGTGGTCGGCATTGTTGTTACCCGAGAGGTAATAGTGCTGCAGGGTAGCGCCGTCGTAGCCCCAGAAGGAGAGCTCGGCACTGTAGGTGAAGTGGTACTTCAGTGCATCCCACAATTGCAGGTCAATCGAGAACTTGGGCATGAACTTGTGGCTCCAGTTCTTGTTGGGGTTGCCTTGCATCATGGCGATGGGGTTGTTCTGCTCCTGATAGCTGCCGATGAAGCCGGGAATCGTATAGGGATTGTCGTTCTCATCGTAGAACAGGTCAAAGGCGCTGTAGCGCTTAATCATCTCCTTTGCTGCGTCACCCCTCAAGGTAACGGGCAGGGTAGGAGCCAGGTAGAGGGCTGAACCCAGGGGAGAACCCCACGTTGAGTTGGCCTCGATGCCGGTGCTGTGCACGCGCATGTAGGAAAGGTTAGCACCCAGATCCAATTTGTTCAGGAAGTTGCGCTCCTTGGTGGCGTCAATGATGTTGAACGTATTGTTGGCGCGGACAGTCAGACGGTCATAGTTTGACTGGCCATAGTTACCGCCCACGATACCGTCCTGCTTGAAGTAACCCAGTGACAGATAGTAGTTCACCTTCTCGCTGGCACCGCTCACGCTCACGTCGTGCTGCATGATGGGAGCATTGTCGTTGAACAGCAACTTCTGCCAATCGGTACCGAAGCCGACAATCTTGTCACCGTTGGCATCCGTCAGGTTGTAGGGGTCGGGATAAAGCGGAGACAGGCCGTTCTGTATGCGACGCTCATTCTGCAGGATGGCATAGTCGGTAGCATTGGTCACACTGCGCTTTCTCCAGGCGCTCTGCCAGCCATAGGAGAAGGTGTAGTCGATGTTGGCCTTGCCAGTTTTACCCTTCTTGGTCGTCACGAGGATAACACCGTTGGCAGCACGAGCACCGTAGATGGCACCCGAAGCGGCATCCTTCAACACCTCGATGCTCTCGATATCATTGGGATTGACGCTCTCCATACCATACTGGTCGGTGGGCATGCCGTCAATGATGTAAAGAGGATTGGAGTCGTTGATGGTACCGATACCACGGATGCGGATCATCGACTGTGAGCCAGGCTGACCCGAAGATGAGGTGACGTTGACACCAGCGGCCATACCCTTCAGGGCATCCTCAGCACGCAGGCGGGTCTTGCCAGCCAGGTCCTCGGAGCTGACCTTGGCGATGGAGGCCGTCACGACGCTCTTCTTCTGTACACCGTAACCGATCACGACCACCTCGTTGAGCAACTCGGAGTCCTCGGTGATGGTGATGTACATGTTGTTACCGGCTTGCATGGTCTGCTTGCCGTAACCTACATAAGTGATTTCCAACTCTGCACCAGCAGGGCAGGTGATGGAAAAATTGCCGTCGAAGTCCGTTGCGGTGGTGTTCGACGTGCCCTTTTGCACAATTGTAGCACCAATCACCGGCTCGCCGTTGGGATCAACGACGGTGCCCGTGAAAGTCTGATTCTGTGCAAATGCCACTATGGACAGCATGACTGTCAATAGCAGTGAAAGTAATCTTTTCTCTTTCATGTCACATAATTTATTAATTTATAAAAATGATTAGGTTGTATGCTGTTTTGTTCAATTCTAATCTTGAGGTTTTTGGGTCGTTGTTGCGGTTGCCATATTCCTGGCAAAACAATGTTGCGATGCAAAAATATATAAATAAAGAACGTATAAGCGTGACAAATGAGTAAAAAGTGGATGATTTCATCCACCTCAAAAAAATATATTATTGATTTTTAGTATGTTAGCAAATTCGTCTAATCGTTAAAAAGTGGTTAAAATGTAGTGCCGATGTTGACTGGAAATGATTGTTTTTACACTTTTTCGGGGGTGAATCTTGCGGGATAACAAGATAAGGAGTACATTTGCGACAGATAGAAACCAACCATGATGATAAATGAGAAAGAATACCATTACCATAACCTTGATGCTGTTGTTGCTCCCCTGGCTCACGATGGCGGCAGATGTTGACCTGGCACAAGCCTACAGGCAACTTGATGAGGCCATCAGCCGTTCCGATCAATATGTGCAGCTGCGAGAGACCCGCATTGCCAAGCTCAAGACAGCGTTAGAGGTGACCAAGGCGACAAACGCGCAATATGATTTGTGTCACAACTTGTACGAGGAGTACCACTCCTATGTCAACGACTCGGCTATTTATTACCTGAGCCGCTGCATCTCGTTGGCACAGGAGATGGGCGACAATGCACGCCTCGATGAGTGTAACTTGGAGCTGGCTTTCCAGTGTACAGATGCGGGCATGTACCATGAGTCGATGGACATCCTTCAGGATATTGACCCCAATCGCCTGAACGACAGCGATAAGAAGCGCTATTATGGCACCTTTTCCCACCTGTACGGTGAGATGGCCTATTATAGCAAGGTACCGGCATTGCAGCAGGAATACTATGCCATGCGTAGCAAGTATAACCAAATGGTTGACGTGATGGTTGGCGTGGCTGGAGGTGCCAGTGATGAGGACTTGCAGCTCAAGGAGTTAGAGCGCTTTGCCGCTCAGGATGCCAAGGGCGCTCTCGCCTACAATGACCAGCGCTTGAAGCAGGTGAAGAAGGGCTCTCATGAGTATGCCATCGTGGCCTTCTACCGTTATCTGGACTATAGTTTGATGGGTGACTCGGTTCAGGCTCGTTATTGGGTGTCACAGTCGGCGCTTAGCGATGTGGAAAACGCCGTTATGGACCAGGGCGCCTTGTGGGAACTGGCCAATCTGCTGATGCTTGACGGTGATATGGATCGTGCATACAGGTACATACGTTTTGCCTGGCAGTGCGCCAACAAATTCAACACATTGAAACGCAATAACCAGATTTCTCCTGTGATGACCACCATCAGCGACAACTATGAGGCAACGCTCCAGAAGGCCAATCGTCTGTTGCTTGTCCTTGTCGTTGTGGCAACTCTGCTAGCGGCATTGTTCTCGGTCATCCTCTTCTACAGCAACAGCCAGCGCAAGAAGTTGGCACGAGCACGTAATGACTTGAGCGACAGCAATAAACAGTTGGCACAGCTGAATGCTCAGCTATCTGACCTGAATAGCCAGATGCGTGAGACCAATCTCAAACTCAACGAGTCCAACCGCGTGAAAGATGAGTATGTGGGGCGCTTCATCCACTTGTGCTCCTTCTATATCGACCGCCTTGACGAGATGCGTAAGCGTGTCAACAAGATGGCTAAAAGCAAGGACCTCAATGCGTTGCACCAGTTTACCAGCGATAGTGAGTTGAGGGATAAGAACCTCAAGGAGTTGTATGAGATGTTTGACAGCACCTTCCTGAACCTTTTCCCCAATTTTGTGGATGATTTCAATGCGTTGTTGCGGCCCGAGTGTCGCGTCACGCTTTCCAACCCGTCGACGCTGAATACCGATATCCGCATCTTTGCCCTCATTCGCTTGGGTATTGAGGATAGCAGCCGTATCGCCGAGTTCCTGCACTACTCGGTCAACACCATTTATAATTACCGCGCCAAGATTAAAAACGGCGCCATCGGCGACCGCGACACCTTTGAATCACGCATCAAGGCCATCGGCATGTAGGGTCCCGATAGGTAAAAAAGGTATTGTTCTAATCTTTAGCGAGTTAAATGTAGAGACGCAAAATTTTGCGTCTCCCGGGAAGGCTTTTGGTTACGCCTGGCGATTGGAGACGCAAAATTTTGCGTCTCTACAGTTCGTGTGAGTTGGACAATCCCCAGTTCGTGTGAGTTGGACATCTAATCTACGTTAAACAATTACTTTAAACTCCAGACAAAAATAACACCCTCCAATCGGTTGGATTTCAAACGACTGGAGGGCGGTATTTAATGTAATGGATTAATCTTCGTCTTGGCCGTTCGCCTTGGCGATACGTTTGCGTTCAAGTTCGTCAAGGATGATCTTGCGCATGCGGATGTGGTTGGGTGTGATTTCCACATACTCATCGGCCTTGATATACTCGAGGGCTTCTTCAAGGCTGAACACGATGGGCGGCACGATCTTCACCTTGTCATCGGCACCGCTGGCACGCATGTTGGTCAGCTTCTTGGACTTGGTGACGTTGATGACCAGGTCTTTCTCCTTGGTGTGCTCGCCGACAACCTGTCCGCCATAGACCTCCTCTTGCGGGAAGATGAAGAAGCGGCCGCGGTCTTGCAGTTTGTCGATAGCGTAGGCGTAGGCCGTGCCACCTTCCATGGCGACGAGCGAACCGTTGGTGCGGCGGGCGATTTCGCCCTTCCAGGGTTCGTAGTCAAGGAAACGATGTGACATGATGGCTTCGCCGGCGCTCGCCGTGAGCACGTTGGTGCGCAGGCCGATGATGCCGCGTGACGGAATCTTGAACTGCAGGTGGATGCGGTCGTTCTGGGTCTCCATCATGGTCATCTCACCCTTGCGGCGGGTAACCATGTCGATCATCTTGCTGGAATATTCCTCAGGGACGTTGATGCTCAATTCCTCAATGGGTTCGCACTTCACGCCGTCGATTTGCTTGATGATGACCTGGGGCTGGCCCACCTGGAGCTCGTAACCCTCGCGGCGCATCTCCTCGATGAGCACCGACAGGTGCAGCACGCCGCGGCCGAAGACGTTCCAAGCGTCCTCATTCTCGGTGCGCTCGACGCGCAGGGCCAGGTTCTTGTCCAGCTCGCGCTGCAGGCGGTCCCAGATGTGGCGTGACGTCACATACTTGCCGTCTCTGCCGAAGAAAGGCGAGTCGTTGATGCAGAAGCGCATCGACATCGTCGGCTCATCAATGGCAATACGGGGCAGTGCCTCGGGGTTGGTAGGCAGGGTGACGGTGTCGCCGATCTCAAAGCCTTCAAGGCCGATGATGGCGCAGATGTCGCCGCTGCTCACGCTCTCGACATGCTTTTGTCCCATGCCTTCAAAGGTACGTAATTCCTTGATTTTCTGCTTGGATACCTCACCGTCCTTCTTGCACAAGGCGACTTCCATGCCGTCCTTGAGGGTTCCGCGGTGAACGCGTCCCACGGCGATACGTCCCACATAGCTGCTATAGTCCAGTGATGTGATGAGCATCTGGGCGTCACCCTCGAGCATTTCGGGCTCAGGGATGTACTTGATGATGGCATCAAGCACAGCAGTGATGTTGTCGGTGGGCTTCTGCCAGTCCTCGCTCATCCAGCCTTCCTTGGCCGATCCGAAGATGGTGGGGAAGTCGAGCTGGTCCTCGTTTGCGTCGAGGTTGCACATCAGGTCAAAGACCATCTCCTGTACCTCGTCGGGACGGCAGTTGGGCTTATCAACCTTGTTGATGACGACGATGGGCTTGAGGCCAAGCTGTAACGCCTTCTGCAACACAAAACGCGTCTGGGGCATCGGACCCTCAAAGGCGTCAACCAGCAGCAGGCAGCCGTCGGCCATGTTCAGCACGCGTTCCACCTCGCCGCCGAAGTCACTGTGCCCCGGGGTGTCGATGATGTTGATTTTATAGCCATTGTAGGAAATGGACACATTTTTGGACAGGATAGTGATGCCTCGCTCACGCTCCAGATCGTTGCTGTCAAGGATCTGGGTACCCATGTTTTGGTTGTCGCGGAACAGGTTACCTGCCGCTAACATCTTATCTACCAGAGTTGTTTTGCCATGATCGACGTGTGCGATGATGGCCACGTTGCGGATGTTTTGCATATTGCCTTCTTAAATTTGGCTGCAAAGGTACAAAAAAGTTTTCAGTTGTCGGTTTTCGGCTGTCAGTTTTATTATAATATGCCTCGAATTATTAAAAATATTCTATGAGTTGCTTGTTTTTATCCAAATATTTCTTTATATTTGCAGCGGATAAAATAAATACCTAATTATTATGAAATCTTTACGAGTTATACGGCCATTATTATCAATCTTCATCTTCTGGATGACGGCAATGTCTGCTGGGGCAGGGGAGGTGTCGCCTCCTCTTCAGGACGATGCTGTTGATTTCTCATTTTATGGTCTGACGTTGAATGTTGCGAAGCTCAATCCTGTGGAGGTGAAATCGGTGTTCAACAGCGATGTTTCGGCAGCTTGGAACAAATACAAGAAGCGCGATGTCGCTCCCGTGTTGACCACATTGGGCTCATTGTCGAGCAGCTTGGGTCTGAATGACTGGTTTGTCTTTCAACTGGTCAGGCAATATGTCGATGCATTGTTGAAAAGCGCTACTCCGATGGATCGCATGGTACTGGAGCATTACCTGTTGATGGAGATGGGCTATGACGTAAGGTTGGCGCGTACCGAGCGACAGTTGGTACTGTTGGTACCCTTTAAACAGGAGGTTTATGAACAGGACTTTGTGAAAATCGAGGGCAAGGATTATTACTTGTATTTTGATGATTTGGATGCCGATCGGGATGAGTTGTCGGTACTATACCCGTGTGACCCCTCCAAGACGGACCTTGGGAAGGGACATGCCCTGAGTCTGTTGTTTGAGGGCGAACCCTTGAAATTGCGCTCGGGCAGCGATAAGTGCTGTGAATATGACGATGGCAATATACGCCTTTCCTGCATGGTCAACGAGGGCGTCATGGAGATGTTGCGCGATTATCCGATGATGGACCTCAGGTGCTACGTCACCTCGGTGGTCATGCCTCAGTTCCAGCACTCGATTTTGGAACAGATGAAGCCGCAGCTTGAGGATTTGAGCCAATGTGAGGCAGCCAATGCGCTGTTGCATTTCGTGCAGTATGTGTTTGACTATGAGAATGACAATGAGCTGCACGGTCATGAGAAGGTCTATTTTGTAGAGGAGAACTTCTACTATGATAAGAATGACTGTGAGGACCGTTCTATCCTCTACGCGTTTCTTGTTCGGTCACTGCTGGACCTTGACGTTCAGATTATCCAGTATCCAGGTCACGAGTGCACGGGAGTACATTTCACCGATTGTCGCACCTATGGCAGCGGTTACTATCTTGATGGAGAGTTCTATCTCATCTGCGATCCTTCCTTTGTCGGGGCTCCCATTGGCAGGTGTATGCCACAATACATGACCATGCGGCCCCAAGTCTATGTCATGAAGACCACGACATTGGGCGAAGCATACCAACCCCCACTGCGTCCCAGTATTGACGATATGATCACTGTACCAGCCCTGCCCAAAGTGCTCGTCGCACTATAACGGCGTGAGGATGTGCCATCATTAGCTTCTGTTTTTTTAATCGGCTAAACGGCCGAGAGCCGTAGCCGTTTTTTCAGTTTTAGCCCCCTCCCCGTTGCTGAATTGTAAAGATTTTGTACCTTTGCAAATGGTTATTCATTGTGTAATCATGGGTAATGAGAATAGGGATTTTTTGCCTCAAGATGGACGCTACGACGACTTGCTTGTTTATAAGAAGTCGGAGTGCATTTGTGATGTGACCGACTTTTTCTGCAAGCATTTCTTGGATAGTCGTAGAGACCGTACTGTAGACCAAATGGTGCAGGCTGCGCGGAGTGGCAAGCAGAATATAGTGGAAGGAACATCGGCGTCAGCAACAAGCAAAGAGACTGAGATCAAGTTACTTAATGTCGCCAAAGCCAGCCATCAGGAATTGTTGGAAGATTACAAGGATTATCTTGCTCATCATCATCTGGTATTGTGGAAATCTGGTGACAAGAGATACGACTATACTCGAGCCCGTTGTCGTGAACATAGCGACCGTGAATACTATAACGGTATCTTGCCTGATTGCACCGATGAAATGATTTGTAATATTGCCATCACATTGATTTGCCAGGTTGATGTGATGTTGCGTAATCTCATCGAGTACCACAAACAGGAATTTCTTGAACAAGGGGGAATACGCGAGGAGATGGCACGAGGACGGCTTGCTTATAGACGAGATAATCCTCAGCGACAACCTGTTGCCTCAGGGACCATGTTGTCGCGTCGAGAAGATGAACTCAATACACGTGAGGCCGCTATTTCACAAAAAGAAAAAGAACTCGCTATTCGCGAAGCCGCTGTCACCCAACGTGAGCAGGCAATCACCATCCGGGAACAGGAACTAGCGAGATTACTACAACTTGCCGGACTGGGGAGTGATAGAGAGCAATGAGGAATAATGGGGTGTGATAGGGAGTAATGAGGAACGATGGGAAATCAACCCCATCACACCCCATCAATCCCCATCACCCCCCACAATAAAAAATAAAAATAAAGAAACAATGAACAAGATTGCTTTAGTGACTGGCGCGACAAGTGGCATCGGAGAAGCCTGTGCGCGCAAACTTGCCCTCATCGGCTACAACATGATTATTACTGGCCGCAAGGCCGACCGCCTGGATGCGCTGGCCAGAGAATTATCTGCTATGGGCGTCGGAGTGATAACACTTGAATTTGACGTGCGTGACCGTGAGGCGGCAGCTGCTGCCATCACGAGCCTGCCACCCGAGTGGCAAGAGATTGACGTCCTGGTCAACAATGCTGGTGGTGCATGGGGCCTGGAACCCGAGTATGAAGGCAACTACGAGGATTGGGATACGATGATTGACACCAACATCAAGGGCCTGCTGACGATGACGCGTCTCATCGTGCCCGGCATGGTGGAGCGTGACCGTGGTCATGTGGTGAACATCGGTAGTGTGGCAGGTGATGCAGCCTATGCTGGCGGCAACGTCTATTGCGCCACCAAGTCGGCCGTCAAGGCCCTGAGCGACGGCTTGCGTATCGACGTGGCCCACACCAGCGTGCGCGTGACCAATATCAAGCCCGGCCTGGTCGAGACCAACTTCTCTGTCATCCGTTTCCATGGCGACAAGGAGAGGGCCGACAATGTCTATAAGGGCATCCAGCCCCTGTCGGGCGACGATATCGCCGAGTGCGTCGCTTTCGCAGTTAGCGCCCCGCCTCATGTCCAGGTAGCCGAGTTGCTCGTCCTAGCTACCCACCAGGCTAGCGGCAGCGTGATCCACCGCAGCTAAGATATAATAATAAAATGAGATGAGGGTGAGCCATAATTAGGCGCACCCTCATCTCATTTATTTCTTCATGGCCTTGACTACCTTGCCGATGTAAAGGGTGTGGTAGCCGGCACTGAATCTTTCGTAGAATTTGCGCGGCACTTCGTCATTGAAGTTGGCGGGGTCAAACTCCTGGGTGTACATCTTTTTGCACTCGATGACGCACTCGGCTTCCTCATAGTAGGGGGTGCCGTTCTCGGTATAGGCCACGTGCAGACCTAGTGCCGCGGCTTTGTCGCCATCACGTCCGCTCTTGGTTCCCATGTATTGCAGCACATTCTGGTCCTTGAAGGTCATGATGGTGAAATAGTCGCTATTCTCCATGAATTCACGGGTGTACCGTTTCTCGGCGACATATACGGTGACTGTGTTGGTGCCATGTCCCCACAGGGTGCCCAGCGCTCCCCAACCGATGGTCATGGCATTGCTCTTGTCACGGTTGCCGGCACACACGAGCATCCCGCCCAGCTGGGAGAAATAGTTGAAGGGATTGAGCAGGAAGTCTTCATTCACGTCAAACTCATGGAAGGTGGGCTCAGGATCCTTGATGGCGGGTTTCGCACCACCATAGGTGTTGTAACTGATGTTGCCCTCGTTCCACTTGTCCTTGGGCGCTTGCGGTTTCTCGGGATAGCCGATGACGATGGTGCAGAAGGGGATGATGTGCTCGGGCAAATTGACAACCTTAGCTACTTTCTCGACGCGGTCGGCAACAGGATAAGTGCCGGTCCAGACAGCCCCTAGGCCCATGCCATGGGCAGCAAGCAGGATGTTCTCGGTGGCAGCGGCGACATCCTGAACCCAATAGTCGGGAACACGTGTCAACGCCTTAGTCTTGTCGCCACACACGACAATGGCCAGCGGTGCACGGGCGGCCATGCCTGCGTTAGGATTGGCCTCGGCCAGACCTTGAAGCACTTGCTTGTCTGTCACCACAATAAAGTGCCACGGGCGCTTATCAACGGCCGACGGGGCAGCCATGCCGGCGTGCAGCAGTTTCTCGATTTTGTCTTGCTCCACTGGGCGGTCCTGATAGGAGCGGATGCTGGTTCGAGCCAGGATGTTGTCAAGAACGATTTCTTCCATACCGATTGCATTTTGTCTTTTGTCTTGTGCTGTGGCGGGCTGACCAATCATGAGTAGTAAAGCCATGATGCAGGCACCCGCAAACAGATGATGGATTTTCATAATGAGGAATGGTTATGAATGGTTATTCAATCAAGAGTGTCATGAGTTGATATTCGGGTCTTCGAGCCCGTAGTGACGTTTGCGGTCGAGCCAGAGCAGCAGGCTGGCGGTGACGATGGCGCCAACGCCGATGATAGCGAAGATAATGAGCGAATTGGTGTAGTCCACCTGCTCGCCCATGGTGTCATGCTCGAGGACCTTACCGATGAGCACGGGGATGAGCATGAGTCCGATGTTCTGGATGTAATAGATGATGGAGTAGGAGGTACCCAGTTGCTTCATGGGCACGATTTTGGGTACTGCGGGCCACAGGGCGGCGGGCAGCAGCGAGAAGGCGATGCCCAGCACACACATCAGTGTAACAGCCAGCCAGCTGGCACTGCCAGGCATGGCGAACACGATGAGCACCACAGTAAGCATCACGCTACCGATGACCATCATCGTGGCACCGCGTCCCTTCTTGTCGCACCAGCCACCGAATAGCGGTGTCAGTACAATCGAGGTGAAGGGCAGGATAGCGGGAATCAGACCTGCCAAATGGCTATCGACACCATACTTGGAAATCATTAGTTTGGTGGCGAAGTCCAGGAAGGGATAAAGTGCCGAGTAATAGAACAGACACAGCAGGGTGATGAGCCAGAAGCCTGGATTCTTGATTGTGAGCTTCATGTCCGAGAAATGGAACTGCTCGTCTTCTTCGGCTACGGGAGACGCAAGATTTTGTGTCTCTACATCTTGTTGGGCATCAAGATTTTGCGTTTCAGTATCGAGGCGGCGGTCCATCGTGCAGTAGTAAAGATAGGCGATGAGGCCCACACCGACGCAGAACACGCCGATGAGGATGGGGCGGGGAAGACCCCACTTGAGGGCGATGATGGGGCTGAAGCCTAGCGCCAAAGCAGTGCCCAGACGTGCCATCGCCACCTGCAGACCCATAGCGAGGGCCATCTCCTTGCCCGAGAACCAGCGCACGACGACCTTGGACACCGTGATGCCGCACATCTCATAGCCAATGCCGAAGAAGGCGAATCCCAATGCAGCCAACGCCACTTGCCGCTTGATAAGGCCCAGCAGGGGAACATTCCACATCGGGTCGGGCAAAGTATAGGTGATGGCGCCATAGACGGCAGCCGAACCAGCCAGCATCAACACACACGAGAGGATGCCCGTGAAGCGCACACCCATCTTGTCGAGGATGATACCGCCCACAAACAGCATCAGCAGGAACACGTTGAAGAAGCCGCGTGACCCGGCAAAAATGCCGAATTCGCCGCTTGTCCACCCCATGCCACCGTCGCCGACGGCCTTCTCGAGCATAAATTGCAGCGGGGACATCTCCTTGGCGACGACATAGCCCGCCATCATCGTGAATGACACAATCGCCAGCACGGTCCACCGTGCCCACGCCTTGGTCGCAATCGTGTTTCTTATCTCGTCTCTCATGTGCTTTCAGTTTAAATGAATAGGGACCTTAAAGTCTGTAATGTCCTTAAGGTCCCTAAAGTCCTTATTAATTTCTAATAGCTGACAGCTGATTAAGCCTCAGGCTTGATGTTGGGCTCCTCGAGGCCGAGGTGCTTCTTCTTGTCAACCACCTTGAGGTACAGACCGAACAGCAGAGCAAGAATACCGAGGCTGGCAAAGATTACCATGGGCCAAGTGTAGTCATACTTCGTCGGGTCGGTAACACCGGGGTTGGTGTTGTCGAGAACCATACCGATGAGCATCGGGAAGAGCCACAGACCGATGTTCTGAATCCAGAAAATCAGGGCGTAAGCGCTACCGATAATCTTGGAGTCCACCAGCTTGGGAACGCTGGGCCACAAGGCGGCGGGAACGAGCGAGAACGACGAACCCAGCACCAGAATGGTGATGTAAGCCATGATGAAGCCAGCAGCCGTACTGCCCTTGAACAGCGGCAGAACGTAAGCGAAGGTCAAGTGGCAGATGATGAGCAGCAGCGAGCCGAGCACGAGCATTGAGGCAGCTTTACCCTTGTGGTCAACATAGTTGCCCAGGATGGGGGTGATACCCACAGCCAGCAAGGGGAATACAGCGAAGACGCTCTCGGCGCTCTGGCGCATGTAACCCATGTAGCAGTAGCAGATCAGTGCTGCAATCGAAACGATAAGCAGGCCGTACTTGGCACCCTTGTTCTTCATGAAGTTGCTCATGAAGGCGGTGGCTGCTACGATGAGCATCACGATATACTGATAGATGGTCAGACTCTCATTAGCCCAGAACGAGTTGGGGTCAACCTCGGTGAACGTGAGGTTGCACTGCAACATGTTAACGGCATATTTCTGGAAGGGGAAGATGGCGCTGTAATAGAGTACGCACAGCAACGATACAATCCAGAAACCCTTGTTGGTAAGGATCTTGCCGATGTCGCTCACCTTGAACGGATCGTCCTTCTCTTCGGCCTCACCGGTCTGCTTGTCGAGCTTGCTGTCCATGAAGAAATAGACGATGAACATGATCAGGGCGATGCACATCAGAACGACACCGAAGGCAACCGAGCGCGATACGCTCACCTGACCGCCCAAGCGTGCGAAGAAGGGCGAGAAGATCATACAGGTGGCTACACCCAGACGGGCCAGTGCCATCTCGCTACCCATGGCCAGTGCCATCTCGCGACCCTTGAACCACTTCACGATACCACGACTTACCGTGATACCAGCCATCTCGACACCACAACCGAAGATCATGAAGCCGCAAGCTGCTAATTTAGCCGATGCAGGCATTCCGTCGGCGAACGGCAGAATGTCGAACCAGGGGGCGATGGGCTTCCAGTTCAGGTGCTCGGTGAACCAGGTCTCCAAACCGGTTCCGATGAACGCATCGCTAACGGCATACCACTTGATAATGGCACCGATGAGCATTACGGCACCCGAAAGAACTGCCGTGAAGCGCACACCCATCTTGTCGAGGATGATACCTGCAAAAATCAGGAAGAATACCCATACATTGAGGAATACCTCACTGCCTTGCATTCTACCGAAAGAAGTGGAATCCCATCCACGAGTTGTTTCCATCAAGTCCTTGATGGGCGACAGGATGTCCATGAAAATGTAACTGCAGAACATACCCAAAGCGAGTAAGAGCAGCGCCGTCCAGCGCATTCCTGCAGAGTCTCTTAAAGTCTGAATCTTTTCTGACATAAAATTAATTTTGTTTTTAAAATTGTTGTTATTTGGTTTATTAATGGTTTTTTAATTCTTGGTCCTGAATTCCGGGCTGTGGCCGCGACATTGTCGCGGCACAGTGAACCGGGTAGTGATATCGGATTCCTTCAGGCGATGCCCAGTGACTCGCAGATGCGGTCCATCTTAGCATCGGCCCACTCGTTCTTGGCGTCATAGTTCTCGGGCTTGTCGAGCTTGTCATGCACCTCCATGTAGAACTTGATCTTGGGCTCGGTGCCCGAGGGACGGATAGATACCTTGGTGCCGTCCTCGGTGTAGTACTGCAGCACGTTGCTGGTCGTGGGCATGTCGAGCTTGGTGACCTCGCCGGTGAGCATGTTGCGCTGCTCGAGCTTCAGGAAGTCCTTCACGATGGTTACGGGCGAGCCGTCGATTTCCTTCTGCGGGTTCTCGCGGAAGTTGACCATCATCTGGGCAATCTCGTCGGCACCGCTCTTTCCAGGACGTACGACGCTGATGCCGCGCTCCTTGCTGTAGCCGTAGTTGACATAGCAGTTGATGAACAGGTCGTTCAAGGTCATACCCTTGTCCTTGGCCCATGCTGCAATCTCGCACATCAGGGGGATAGACGATACGGCATCCTTGTCTCGGGCGAAGGTCTCGGGCAGGAAGCCGTAGCTCTCCTCGCCACCACCCAGGTAGCGTCCCTTGCCTGCTGCTTCCATCTCGCGCATCACGGTCGCAATCCACTTGAAGCCGGTGTAGCAGTCAAACATCTTGATGTTCTGCTTCTTGGCGATGCGTGCGATGGTCTCGCTGGTCACGATGGTCTTGACGATGTACTCGTCGCCCTTGAGCAGACCCAGTTCGCGGTTGCGCTCAATTAGGTAGTAGTGGAACAGAATCTGGATCTGGTTACCGTTCACCAGCTCATATTTGCCCTTGGTGTTCTTGATGACCAGGCTGATGCGGTCGGCATCGGGATCGCTGGCGAGGGCCAGGTCGGCCTGAACCTCAGTGGCCTTGGCAACCGCCATCTCCATTGCGCTGGGCATCTCGGGGTTGGGTGAATCGACAGTGGGGAAGTCGCCGCTCATCACGTCCTGCTCGGGAATGTGGATGATGTTGTCAAATCCCCAGCGCTCGATAGAACGTGGAATGATATAGCGTCCCACGCCATGGATGGGGGTATAGACGATCTTCAGGTCGTGGTATTTCTTGTTGATCTCGGGGCTGAGCGAGAGGGTGTAGATGTCCTCGATGTAGGGACCGTCAACGTCTTCGCCGATGATCTGGATCAGGTCGGGGTTGCCCTCAAACTTGATGTCGCGCACGTCCTCAATGGCGTTGACGTGGTTGATGATATTCACGTCGTGCGGGGAGATCACCTGTGCACCGTCATCCCAATAGGCTTTGTAGCCGTTGTAAATCTTGGGGTTGTGAGACGCCGTGATGTTCACACCGCTCTGGCAGCCCAGACGGCGGATAGCGTAGCTGACTTCCGGAGTGGGACGCGGGCCCTCAAACAGATAGACCTTGATGCCATTGGCGCTGAAGATGTTGGCGACCGTCTCGGCAAACAGGCGGCTGTTGTTGCGCACGTCATGGCCAACGACTACCGAAATCTGAGGCAGGTCCTTGAAAACCTCCTTCAGATAGTTGGCAAGACCCTGTGTGGCGCTGCCCACGGTATAGATGTTCATGCGGTTACAACCAGGACCCATGATGCCGCGCAATCCACCGGTGCCAAACTCAAGAATCTTGTAGAAAGATTCTACAAGCTCGGTCTTGTCCTCGTTGTCAAGCATAGCCTGCACTTGGGCACGGGTCTGCTCGTCATAACTGTCACTGAGCCACGTCTGGGCCTTTGCTGTCACTTCCTGTAATAATTTCTCGTCAAACATACTCGATTCGGTTTATTTAGGTTATTGTTGTTGGTTGTTTTTTCTCTTCAAACTGACAAAGTTAGTGCAAAATCTCCAATCACCCAAATAAAAACCCACTTTTTGCAAAAAGTGGGTTTTTATTGTGTATTAAGATTTGTTGTTCGTTACTTCTCTTGCACGAAGGGTTTCAGTCCTTTAGCCGCTTCCTTGGCGGTAATGCGTTTGCCGCCGTTATCCAGGTCAATGAGGATATAGCGGTCGTGGCCCATGCCCAGTTCCTTCATGTAAGACAGCTGGCGCAGGCCGTGGCGGCTCTCGATGCGCTCCAGCATGTCGTGGTGTTCCTCTTCGGTCATGGCGTAGATAATATCGATGCAGGCCTGGTCGATAGCGAGCAGGTCGGTCGAGGACAGGATGCCGACGTTGGGCGTGACTACTGGTTCGGCTTCCAGACCCTCGCAGTCACAGGACACCGACATGTTACGCATCACATTGACGTAGGTCACATGCTTGCCGAAGAAGTCGATGCTCGCCTTGGTGGATTCGGTCATGCGTTCCATGAATTCCTCCTCCTTGATGTCCCACTGGTCGTCCTGGCCCGGAGTGGTGTGAATCCATGCCTTGCCGATGCGTCCGTCGGCACAACCGATGCCGATGTTCTTGTTAGAGCCGCCAAAGCCGCCCTGGGTATGGCCCTTGAAATGGGTCAGCGCCACCATAGAGTCATAGTTCTTTAGGTGGCTGCCCACCGACATCTTGTCAAACCACTTGCCGCCCACGACAGGCAGCGTCACGGTGTCTTCCTCGTCAAGGATATCCACGGGGCAGAAGGTCCAGCCGTTCACCTCCAGCGTCTTGCGGTGCAGTTCGGTGGTGTAACGGTCGCCCTCATAGTAGGTGTTGGTCTCGATGATGGTGGCACCCTTTAGGTCCTTCTCCATCAGCGCCTTGACCCAAGCACTCGGGATGATGTTGGGTCCATGTTGCTCGCCCGTGTGCAGCTTCACTGCCACGCGGCCCTCGATCATCTTGTTGACCTGCTCATAGGCCATGATCAGTCCCTCGGCACTCAGGTTGCGTGTGAAATAGACCACCGCCTCGTCGCCGGTGCGTTCGTCATAGGGGACATACTTGTTGCCGTCAACGCCGGCTACGGGTTTCTGTTCCATGTTGTCGTTGTTTTGTTGTGATGTTGTGGTGCAGCTGGCCATCAGGAGAGCGATGAGCAGTGCAGTGAGTACATACTTGAAATTCATAACAGTTGCGATTTGAGAGTTATCCTCGGCAAAAGTAGTGTAAATAAACTGATTTTCAAAATAAAAAGAGGAAATAAAAAAGGGCCTCGTCTCACGACGAAGCTGCCTTGTTAGGAAAAAAGTATCATATTGCTGCAAAAGTAATATCGTTAGTCGGAATGTGCAAATAATTTGGACGTTTTTTTGTTTTTTTGACTTGTAAAGCGCTTGTTCTTATCATTTGCGGTGTACTCTTTGTGGGAAAACATTTCAAAAGTTTCCGATTTCTTGTCACTATTTAATGATTTATTTATACCTTTGCCGCCAGAGAATAACTGAAATGATTAGATAACATGAAAAGACTATTTGTAACTTTTATTGCGCTTATAGCGCTGACGTTTGCCGTACAAGCGGCTCCACCGAGCGATTGGTTTATCGTCTGGTCAGGTGGCGGTGAGACTTATATGATAAATCCTGATATTACTCAAACCGATAACGGCAACAGTTATTTGGTTTGGATTTGCAACACGTTTGACGAACCTGAAACCCGTGAATCATATACCCGTGAGAACGAATTCAACAAGACTGTGGCCTACAAGATTACACTCTATAAGTTCTCCGATAACGGAAAGAAACTGAATATTGTGCAGTCGTCAAACTATGGCGAGGATGACAGCGTGATATACCAGTATTCAAATCCCGACTTGGAAAATACTGCAATTGATATTCTTGATGATTCACTGTTCAAGATCATTGCCGAGAATGCAATGATACTATATGAGATCAAGACCAATCCCGAGTAAATAAACTTCCTGACAATAGTTTGGCAGTTACACATTAATCCCCTCATAAGTCAAGCGCCATGAGGGGATTAATGTGTAATTAATGTGAGTTCGACGAGAAAAAATTGCTGATACTCAACTCCTCCCCTAAGATTAGAGGAGGTGCCCGTCAGGGCGGAGGAGCATGATTCACCCTCAAAAATATTCCTCTTGGGACATGTTTCCCATGAGGAGGGTGTCATTATGACACACACTATTTTTATACTATCCCCACAACTGTTATCGCTTGGGCTGCAGGCTCCGTCGGTACTCGCTAGGCGAGTGACCGAGGTGCTTGGAACAGTAGCGGCTGAAGTAAGATAGAGAGGTGAAATTCATCCGTTCGGCTATCTGGGTGAGCGACAAGCGATCGTCATCCAGATAATCTTTTAATATAGGTATAGCATGGCGGTCAATATAGGAGGTGACACTGTGCCCTGTCACACGTTTGACGGTGGCTGAGAGATATTTGGACGATACATTCAGTCGCTCGGCATAGTAGCTGACATCGCGCTCTGTCTGGCAGACACCGGTAGCAAGTAGAGCCATCAGTTGTTTCACGATGTAGGCTGTGCGGTCGGTATGTGTGTCGGTGGCTTCACGTTGAGCATGAGCCTCGAAGATGTCGTACATCATGGTCAGGCACAGGCTTCCCATTAGCTGATGGTAGAATTGCAAGTCGCGATCCCCCATGCGGTCACGCAAGCGGTGGAAATCCTCCAGCATACGCCGAGCCTGTTCATCGTTTAGCGATATCACGGGGTCCTGGTTTAATGAGATGCTGCCGCCGATACTGTAATTGTTGGATGGTAGCAGGTTCTGCAAGAATTTGTAGTCGGCAGCAAACCACTCTACCTGCATATCGGGATGTGCAGCCAGGTTCTTGATCCTGTCGGGCATAGGTATCACCACCAGGTCATTCTTCATGATGTGATAGCAATGCTCGTTGAATACAAAACTGCCCTCACCCGCTGTGCAAAGCAGGTGCATACAGGTGTGGTTCAGCTCTGGACCATTCATCCCGAAAAAATCGGTTGAATAAAGAAAATCTGTTTTCATGGCCACAAAGTTAGGTAATAAAAAACACATCATCAACACTTTGGTGCAAAAAGTGAAAATTGTGATGCTTTTTGTGCAACCACTGCCATGAAAAACAGATGTAATTTTGCAGTGTAATTAACAACATCAAGAAAAAAAGAAAAATGGAAACAATCATTGTTGACCCCCGCAAAACTACTCCCGAGGAAATGGAGCGCGGCATGCGAGATGTGAAACTCGTTTTCACCATCAACCACACGATGCCCTATACCGAGGAATATAACAATCTGGTAAAGGAACTATTTGGCGATAACCTGGGTGACGGAGCCACGGTGATGCCACCGCTCAAAGGCGTGTGCTTCGACAGGGTGAAAATTGGCAAGCAAGTGATGATTATGCCCGACTGTCTGATGATGTCGCAAGGCGGTATCACCATTGACGATCATGCCATGATAGCCGCCAATGTGCAGCTCATTAGCAACAATCATGACTTGCACGACCGCCAGTTGCTTATCTGCAAACCCGTCCACATCGGGCGCAACGCATGGATTGGCGCGGGCGCTACCATCCTGCCGGGAGTGACCGTGGGCGAGAATGCCGTCGTTGCAGCTGGTGCCGTAGTCACTAAGGATGTGGCACCGAATACCATCGTGGGCGGCAATCCAGCAAAGTTTATCAAGAATATAGATTAATAAGGACAGGAGGACAGACTATGATTTTTGACAGAAACGAGCAGAAAGCAGTTGTGGCACTCTTGGGTGCCGGTAGCATGGGAACCGCCATTGTACGTCGCATTGCAGCAGGCAAGAAGATTCTGCTGGGCGACATCAGCGAGAAGGCATTGGACCGCGTTGGCGAGGACTTCAAGCGTTGTGGCTATGACGTGGAGACCATGGTGGTGAATGCTTTGCAGCAGGCCAGTGTGGAGGCTTTTGCACATCGTGCCGCCGAACTGGGTCCTGTGATGTACTTTATCGATACGGCTGGTGCATCGCCCAATCAGGCCAGCCCTGAGCACATCGTCAATCTTGACATGGTAGGTACGGGCTATGCTGTGGATGCTTTCGGGCAGGTGATGGCCGAGGGCGGTGCTGGACTCATCATCTCGAGTCAAGCTGCTTATATGTATCCTATCCCCAACGACATTGAACTACAACTCGTGAGCACGCCGACCGAAGAACTGAAGAACGTCAAGTTCATCCAAGAAGTGGCTATGCAGAACAGCGGCTTTGCCTACATGATTGCCAAACGCATGAACCACCTGCAGGCACAGCGTGCCGCTGCCACTAGCTGGCGCAAGCGCCGTGCACGCATCAACACCATCTCGCCGGGGGTCATCGTTACACCACTTGCTTATGATGAGTTCAGCGCCAACGGTGAGGGCTACCAGCGCATGATTGATGCCTCGGCTGCCCAGCGCACGGGAACGAGCGATGAAATTGCCGAGGCCGCTGCCTTCCTGCTTGGCGAACATGCCAAGTTCATCACTGGCACCGACCTGCTCATTGACGGTGGCGTCATTGCTGCCATCCGCACAGGAGAATATCAACTAGGATAACAAGCAATTACTATGAACATCAAGAACATTATTATGGCCACACTGGCATTGCTCATCCCGACGGCATGCAGCGGCCAGGCAAAACAAGAAAACGAAAAAGTTATGGAAACAACAGGGAAATCATTGGTAGTGTTCTTCTCGCATGCGGGAGACAACTACGCGGTAGGAAACATTGAAGTGGGCAACACCAAGATTGTTGCTGACTACATCAGCGAAATGACAGGTGCCGACCAGTTTGAGATCGTGACGCACAAGTATGACGGCATGGCCTATAACCCGCTCATCAAGCTCGCACAGGAAGAAGCCAACAATGGCGAACTGCCAGAGTATGAGGGCGACGTGGATATGAGCCAGTATGACACCGTTTTCATCGGTGGTCCCGTGTGGTGGGGCACTTACCCACAAGTGATGTTCACCTTCTTCAAGAAGCATGGTGATGACTTGCAAGGCAAGACCGTCATCCCCTTCACTACCCATGAGGGCAGCGGGCTCGCCAACTGCGTGGAGGACGTGAAAGCCGCCTTCCCTGGTGCCAACGTTACCAGAGGCTTCAGTATCTACGGACACGAGGTGCGTTCCGGCAAGTCAAAGGTAGAAAAATGGCTGAAAGGCTTAAAGCTCTGAAAACTGACAACTGAAAGCTGACAACTGACAACTAAAAACTGACAACTGAAAACTGACAACTGAACACAATGGAATACATCAAGTTAAGTAACGGCGTTGAGATGCCGACCCTGGGCTACGGCGTGTTTCTGGTGAGCCCTGACGAGTGTGAACGATGCGTAAGTGATGCGCTGAGCGTGGGCTATCGCTTGATTGATACGGCACAGGCCTACCAGAACGAAGAAGGCGTGGGTAATGCCTGGCGCAAGAGTGGCATCAAGCGAGAGGATTTGTTCCTTGTGACTAAAGTGTGGATTGCCAATGCTGGTGAGGAAAAAGCAATGAAGAGTATCGACGAGAGCCTGCGTAAGCTACAGACAGAGTACATTGATCTGCTGCTTATCCATCAGGCCTACGGTGACGTATTCGGCTCGTGGCGAGCCATGGAGAAGGCTTATCGTGCCGGCAAGGTGCGCGCTATCGGCGTGAGCAACTTCCAGGCGGGCCGTTTCTTTGACTTTGTCCACTATGTAGATGTCAAGCCGATGATCAACCAGCTGCAGTGCAACACGCTCATCCAGCAGCAGGGCATTGAGCCGATTCATGCCGAGTTCGGTACCCGAATGATGGCATGGGGACCACTCGGAGGACAGGGTGTTGACGGTATCGTCAAGAGCGAGGAACTGGCAGCAATAGGTGCCAAGTACAATAAGAGCGCTGCTCAAGTAGCCCTCCGCTGGCTCACACAGCGAGGCATTGTCGCCATTCCCAAGTCAACCCACAAGGAACGCATGACCCAGAACTTTGACATCTTCGACTTTACACTGAGCGTCGACGATATGGCCCGAATTGCCAAGCTGAACCAGCACGACACGGGTACCATCAACTTCGGAGACCCGCAGTTTGTGAAGTACCTGATTGAAAACTACGGATAGGTAAATGAAGCCCCTCACTTAGGTCTGGGGCTTTTTTCTTTGTATTATGTTTTTTGGACATCATTCAGGAACAAACGACTGATGGCAAAATTATAAAAAGTGAGTTTTTGTGAACCGCCTATGTCGTTTTTTTGATTACTTTTGGAGCAAATAACCAAAAGTAATGTGACATGAAAAGGATATTGACATGGATGCTGGCGCTTGCCGTGGTGGCTGGTGCTGGCGCTAAGACCAAGGCGGTGAAACCGCAACCGCAACTGAAGTTTGACCCGTCAATCGGACAGACGAGGACCTTGTCGATGCCAGATGGGGTAGAGGTGAACTACACGGCCTATGAGGGCATGTTCTTTGTGACCAACGTGGAAGACTCCGCCTATCAGACCATCAACGTGTATGTTCCTGACGGAGCGACGCAGCAGACCCCGATACTGTTGCGTACCTATGTGGGTGGATATATGGCGGCACCAGCCCAGCAGCCCAAGGCCAGCGATGCCACAGGCAGAGCCTTGCGTGAGGGCTATGTGGTAGCCATTCCCGGCAGCCGTGGTCGCAACTCGACAGTAGTCGCCACCAAAACCGACAAGAAGGCTGGCATCAAAAAGGGACAGACCATCTATACGGGCCGCGCTCCTGCTGCCATCCTGGACCTGAAAGCCGCCATCCGTTACCTGCGTCAGTTTGACGACGTGATGCTCGGCGACGCTGAAAAGATCATCACCGACGGCACCAGTGCCGGTGGAGCGATGTCAAGTCTGATGGGCGCCACAGGCAACAATCCCGCCTATGAGCCAATGCTTCGTGCCATGGGTGCTGCCCAGCAGCGCGACGACGTGTTTGCCTCGGTGTGCTATTGCCCGATTATCGACTTGGACCATGCCGACATGGCCTATGAGTGGCTTTATAACGGGACCGACAGCCGTCAGCAGGGCGATGCCGATGTGCTCGCTGTGAGCAATGAATTGAAGGCGCAGTTCCCTGCCTATCTGGCAAGCCTGAACCTGCACACGCCCGATGGCACGCTACTCACTGCCGACAATTACCTGGATTACATCAAGCGTGAAATCATCCGTGCGGCACAAATTGCCAAGAATGCCGGCGCCGACATCCCCGATAGCCTCGGCTTCAAGTTCAGCAAGGAGGAAATGGGTGGAATGCCTCCCATCAATGGCGGCGTACGTCAGGGAGGCAGTCAGATGCCGCCCATGATGCAACGCGGCGGCCGTGGTGGCAACAAACCGGGTGATTACATCATCGACTTGGATATGGCGACCTATCTCAATTACGTCGTTTCCACACAGCCGTTGAAGACCGCTCCCGCCTTTGACACTCAGGGCGTAGCAGGCGGCCGTGCCTCGGGCGAGAACGAGGAGTTTGGTGACAAGAGCGGCAGTAAAGTCAACTTTACAGACTACAGCGCCGCCAAGACCGGCTTCAACTTAACCGATGACATCCGTGAAAACGTGCGCCTGTTGAACCCGATGAATTTCATCGGCGACGGTGTGACCGACGTGGCGCCACATTGGTATATCCGCCACGGAGCCCGCGACCGCGACACCTCATTCCCTGTCCCCATCAACCTTGCCCTCAAGCTCCAGAACGCAGGCAAGGACGTCAACTTCCTGCTGGCATGGAACCGCCCTCACAGCGGCGACTATGCCCTCGACGAACTCTTCAACTGGATCAACACCATCGTGAACGTAAAATAGGGACGGTTCTTTTGATGAACGTAAAATAGGGACGGTTCTTTTGATGTAATTTTCCCACTTGCGGAGAGGTTATTGTTCCATCCTTTGAATGATGAAACACCGGCATTTTACATGTTGGGGCACTCGTTTTTCTCGTCGGTAACGACCTGCTCGCCCTCCTTGACCTCGCGGGCATTGTACTTAATTTTCTCAAAGCCCTTGATGATGTTCTCGACGGTGGTCTTGTCGGCGTCATAGGTGATAGTGACCGTCTGGTGCTCGACGTCGGTGACGATTTTCTTGATGCCCTTCTCAAAGCGGATGTTTTCCTTAATGCGCTTCTCGCAGCTCTCGCAGTGCATTTGCGGGTCGGTGGTGAGCACTACAGTCTTAATGTCCTTGGCACTGGCAATGGTCATGGTGAGCGCAGCGATAAGCAGTAAAAGAATCTTTTTCATTGTCGTTTGATTATCTTGTTATTTTAATTTATCGGAACAGGTTGATACGGATGCCCAAATAAGCCATCGCACCACTCACGGGTCCCCATATCAATGTGGGCTCGAACAGCTGGCTCCAGGGTTGGTCGGCGGCGATGATGGGATGAGGCTGGCGGTAGTTGGTCAAGTTTTCTCCACCCAGGTAGATGGAAAAATGCCTGAACCAGCGGGTGACTTGGGCATTGAGCTGGCAATGGGCGGGGAAACGGGCGGGCCATGACAACTGGTCGGGGTCGTCGATATAATAGGGATCAGGCATGCGGCCGCTGCCGTTGAGCTGCAGCGTCACGTCAAATTCCCAAAGTCCAAGCGGAGTCTTGTAAGATGCCGCTACCAGGCCCTTGTAGCGCGGCGTGAGAGGCTTCTCGCGCAGTTCGTCGCCATAGGTCGCCTTGACGTCGTTGTAGCGATAGGCGACGGTCAGTTCCAGCCCTTCAAAGACGGGATAGGAAACATCCACCTGCCATGTGTGGGAACGGGACTTGCCGTCCAGGTCGTGGATACTGACGATCAATGGGTCACTGTCCAAGTCAATGACCATCTGATTATTGAAGTGGGTGTAATGGTACTCGGCATTGATCTTCAACGGCTTGCCCCACAATGGGATATCCCATGCCGTGGTGATGCCGTAGTTCCAGGCGCTCTCTTGATTCAGACCGTAGAAAACCAGCCGACGTCCGCTGGCCAGCATATAGTGGTTTTCGGCCAGAGCGTATGCCGTGCGGTAGCCTTTGCCTGCCGACAGGCGCACAGTGAGGAATTGTGCCGGGTGCAGGCGCAGGTGCAGGCGCGGCGTGACAAATGTGCCGTACAGGCTACTGTGGTCAATACGCACGCCGGCCATCAGGGTCATCACATCGCTGGCGGGTGTGAAAGTGTACTGACCATAGGCTCCAGTGACGGTTTCCTTCTCCACCAGATGGGTCAGGGGGCCTTCGGCAAAGTGCTCCAGGCGATAGTCTTGTGACAGGTGGTCATGGTTGAGGCTCAGGCCCAGTGACAGGGTGTGCGGGTCGGTCAACCGGGTCTCGAACATGAGTTGCCCATAGGCATTGGTCTCATTGACGTTATATCGTTTGTAGCCGTAAGCACCGTCCATGTCGTGATTGGCGACCGAGGCCATCAGGGCAATATTGGTGCCGTGCTCAGCGTTGAGCACGAAGGCGTGTTTCATGTAGCCTTGATAGCGGCGCGTCTTCAAGTCGATGGCAAAAGGCTCCGCGCCCTCGTGATGAGCCATAGTCTGTCCGCTGTGGCGCTTCTCGTTGATCATTGCCACGCCGCCGTGGAAGATGTAGCGATCGCCCAGCCAATCCCAGCGGCTCTGCAGGTTTACCTGCCGCACATTGGGCTGGTCCAGAAAGTGGTCATGGTTGTGGTCCATATCGACCAGATTGTCCTCGTAGTGGGCGAGCACGTTGGCATTCAGGCGAGGTGTCAAGTGCAGATTGCCGTCGGCATTGGCCTCGATGCGGCCGTCGCTGTTTCCGTAGAGGTTGAGCGTCACGCCCTGCTCATCCTCGGGCTTGAGGTATTCCACATCAATCTGTCCCGTGATGCCCTCATAGCCATTACGCACCGACGAGGCGCCTTTCGACACCTGGATACTCTTCATCCACGGTCCAGGCACATAGCTTAGGGCGAAGGGTAGGGCAGCGCCCCGCCAGTCGGGCAGATTCTCGGCAAGCATCTGCACATAGGTGCCGCTCAGCCCCAGCAACTTGATTTGCTTGGCTCCCGTGGCAGCGTCGCTGTAGTTGACGTCCACCGACGGGTTTGTGGTGAAACTTTCGCCCAGGTTGCAGCAAGCGGCCTTGAACAGTTCCGCCTTGTTGATGCGCATCGTGTTCTCTGCTCCGGCGACGCGGCTCATACCTGGCCGCCGCGTGGTCACCGTGACCTCTCCGATCGACTGCATGGGAATCGAGTCCACATGCTGCCTCACCGACGTGGTATCCACATCGGTGGTAGCGACGCTACTGACCTGACCGCTAGCCTGCAATAAGCTCACAGCCATTCCCAGCACCATGATGACCTTCCTAACCGTCATTCCCAAATACAAATTTCAAAAACCGCAACAAAATTACTACTATTTTCCAAACCAACGCCCCGCCACCCTCAAGAATGACCGAAAATAATTCCCAACAATTACGGAAAATGTCATCCAGACGACAGCCCTATTTTTCCGTTAAACAGGGGATTGGGCTATAATAATTTTTGTTTTATTCCGTTTTTTATGGTAAAGGGGCTGTTTTTTGAGAATGGTCAACCTTTTGGGGACACAATTAAGTTTAACGCTAAATTTTGTTTGGGAACGTTAAGTATCAAATCATTACCTAATTTTTTTTTAAAAAAACATTCTGAGTTATGAACAGAATAGAAAGTATCCTTTTAGCCTTGGCGGTATTTGTTGTAATGGCAAGTTGCTCTGATTCGGATAACTCCATCATTGATGATCCCGACATCAGCCAGACGACTACTATCGATCTCAGCAATCCGTCCGCTTGGACGCTGGCTTCGACTCCTGCCGATTTGTTTCCCGAAGCGTCTTTGATGAACAATGTCGATTATGGCAAGAACCGCGCGTTGTTGGCGTGGTATACCATCGACCGACTATTCACTCAACTCAATTCACACGATGCCCCCGGCTACATCAAGAATGACTTGGATGGCTTGTCCTATCCCTATGCCCGCGAAGTGGCAGTTAACGAAGTGTTCCCTGATCAGGAGTTGAACAACGGTCAGTCCCCCGTCATCCAGACATTGAACCTCTCGTTCTATCCTCGCGAGCGTGGCCCGTACAACCTTGATGGCAAAAATGTCGATGAGAACGGCTATCTGCTGTATCCTGAGCGTCGATGGGGCGGTATCATGCGCCCGATTGACATAGCCAATACCAACTTTGAGCAGGCTGGCATCAAGTATATCCAGTTCTGGCTGCTTGACCCGTTCATGGACCCCGAATTGGGCAACGAGGATGGTGGCTATCTGTACTTCAACCTGGGTGAGGTGAGTGAGGATGTCCTCAAGGATGGTCTCAAGAGTTATGAGCAAGGATTGCCGCTCAATGGTGATGATGCTGATGCAATCCTAACAGTTTGGGGAAAAGTCCACGCTCAGGATGAGCTGCTGAATTATAGCACCGATGCCATACGCCACCTGCAGGATGTCGGTCTTGACGGTCTCATCAATCAAGAAGAGTTCACCCATCCCACTTATGCCAATTACCTGAATGAGTTGCGCGCTACCTTGTCTGCATCCACCTATGCAGCCATGCAGGCCGATCCGTTCTCGCCCTTCAATGACCCGGCAGGAGATAATTACGCCTACTATCGCCATACGTACTACGATAATCAGCGCGTGCAGATTATCGGCCGTTACAAGCACTACAACAACTGTGACGGAAACTCTCTCCTTCAGGGCCATACTACCGATGCACAGTACCAGCAGGGTCGTTCAAATCCCGATGTTGAGGATATCAACTATGATAACTCCCTCAACGAGTATGAGCGTTTCTACCAGTACCGTATCGCTATCCGTCCTGACTCCATGCAGGTGGGTAAGAACTACATTACCGCCAAGCAGGAGGCTAACGTGCACACACGCAATGGGATGACTCAGAAGGCGACATGGTACCTGTTCTCCATTCCTCTGAATCAATATCAGAAGAAAGTCGGTTCTATCCAGGACTTCTCCAACATCCGTTTCATGCGTATCTTCATGACGGGATTCAAGGGTATCACTCACTTGCGGTTCGCAACGCTCGAACTGACCCAAGGTGACTGACGATATTTACAAAAACATCATCTATAGTTAAGGAGGGAAATGTCACACAGCATTCCCTCTTTGTTTTGTGAAAGAGGATGCTAAGCGGGTAGTGAATGATGTGTTCAATTCTTAACAAAATCTAAAAGTGAGTTTTTTAATCGGCTAATTTGTCCATTTCTAACATCATCATTCAAGTTGTACAAATTTTCACTAATTTTGTGACGGACTTTTAGGATTGTTTATAATATGGAATATAAGACCTTAAACAACGGTTTGCAGATGCCGATGGTGGGCCTTGGTGTCTATGATGTCTCAGAAAGGGAAACCCAGCGGGTTGTGGAAGACGCCATATCGGTTGGCTACAGGAGCATCGACACGGCAGCCATGTACTACAATGAGAGAGGGGTGGGGGATGCCGTGCGGGCTTGTGGCGTTCCTCGTGAAGAGCTATTCATTACGACGAAGATTTGTGATTCCTGCTATACGCGGGATGAAACGATGCGCTCGGTAGATCATTCCATGCGGCAGCTTGGTCTGGACTATGTGGATCTGATGCTGATTCACTGGCCCGTGGGGAAGCCTGCTGTCATGTGGCATGCGCTCGAGGAACTCTATGGCCAAGGCCTGTTCAAGGCTATCGGTGTGTCGAATTTCTATCCCAACACCTTCCCGATGATTGTGAAGGGTGCCCGAGTCATGCCTGTTGTGAACCAATGCGAGACCCATGTACTTTATCAGCAGCGGGGAATGATGGAATACTTGCAGCCCTACAACGTAGCCCTGGAAGCCTGGAGCCCGTTGGCCGAGGGCAAGCATGGCATCTTCAAGAATCCGGTTCTCAAGAGCATCGGCGAGAAATATGGAAAGACCGCCGCCCAGATTGCCTTGAAGTTTTTGATCCAGAATGGCGTCATCATTATCCCCAAGACCACCCACAAGGAGCGGATGATAGAGAATATTGACCTCTTTGACTTTACGCTGACCGATGATGACCTGCATGAGATACGTCGTCTTGATACAGGCCGGAATGTCACCGGTTGGCCGTCGGATGCCCTCAAGTATAATCCCGAGAGTGTTTGATACAGTAATATCTAGAACTGTGTCATCATTGCCATTCGTTAATATGACCGTGCTATGTGAGGGAATAAACTTCCTCTACCTGGTCATGAGAAAACGAAGGGGGGGAGCAGGACTGTGGCAGTCTGCTCCCCCCTTCGTGATGTGGTGACGATGGGCTAATCGTTATAATGCGTAGAATGGCATTTCTTTTCCGTTATCAATCTGGAGGGTGAGTTCCTTGTTGGTGAGTTTGACGATCTTCATTTTGTGCATCTTGGGCATGCCGTTAAGCATTGTATTCTTGAATTCGCCTTTCAAACCATTAAGTTCGTTCCTGATTTGCTTGTCCATCTTCGCCTTGGTCTTGGCGTCCATACCCTTGATTTCATAGTCAAAATCAACCTCGGCCTGGCTTTTGTTAAGGTCCATTGTCAGGTCTTTGTCGTTCAAGGTGTAGGTACCGGGAACGCTCACGCTGCCCGTGATGGTGATGGGCACACCATCCTCTTTCATCTGATGCTCGGCACCGACAAGGAGTTCACAGGTTCCGTTTTTATCAAAGGCCAAAGCCACGAGCACGTCTTTGCCGTCGTCATCGGCAAGTTTTGTACCCCATTGATGGGCAGTCAGGCTCTGGGCATTCATCACGAACGCTGACACAAACATCAGCATCAAGGTAAAAAATGTTTTTTTCATAATCTAAATGAATTGGTGTGAGTTGATATGATTAAATGAATTAAAATCAGCGTTACATAGCATGCAATGACCATACTGCCGCTATGATTTCTGCCACAAAATTAGATAAATTAATCCAATAGATACTTAAGATTGGCGTATTTTCTCACAAAAATGATTGTTTAGCTAAAAAATCGCTATCTTTGCCCATTGAGAAAGAATAATCAAGATTTATGAAAAATATTGTCATATTATTCGCGTTAGTCGTCTTGCTTCTATGTTCATGTCATAGGAGCAAAACCGATGTGATGCAACACCCTAGTGTAACTGCAGAGATGGCCTACGAGGGCGTCAACAACTATTGCCACAGTGAATATGACTGGAGTAGGGCAGAGGAAAACCCCGACGTGATGTATGTCGCGTTGGGTGACTCGACAGAATCTGAATACAAGGTGATATTCCGCAGTTACACGGGCGCCATTGTCAATTTCTACGTCGATAAAGCAAGCGGCAAGACACGCATGGTGGAGTCTGTCCCCGCTCTTGATGTCGATACCGTTACCGGCACCATCGATATATACGACTACTTAGGCAAAACCCAGCACGAAACGGAAATGAAATAACCTTATTGGCATCAATTGGTCAAATAAGAAACACATCCCCAACTTACCTGTAGCAAGCTGGGGATGTGTCAAATCATGTGTTGCTTCGTCTCTACATCGATAGAATGATATTAATAAGAGTTATAACATCCGATATACTGATCTTTTCATCATTATTGATGTCATAGGAATAGCTCTCATCGCTTGACGAGCCTAATAATTTTTCAATGAGACGTATAACGTCGGTGATATTAGTGGTGCCGTCGCCATTGACATCATGAATGATTGGCATTTCCTCAATGAAATTCACTTTGTTCCAGTCGGGTGTTGACTGATATACGCCCACCAAACCCGTAGGGACATACAGCGTGGCCTTAGAGCAATTATAGAAAGGATTCTTTCCTGTCGTGAATACGTTTGTAATATATGATTTGATGGAAGTCAGACCTGTGCAATTCTGGAAAGCATAATTATCGAGAGTGGTAAGGCTAGAAGGAAGGCTGACCGAGGTCAATTTTTTGCAACTAGCGAATGCGTCAACACCTATCGCAGTTACACCATGTGAAATGGTGATAGAAGTCAGCTTCTCACAATTATGAAAAGTGCCATTATTGATTTTGGTCACACCGCTAGGAATGTTGGCAGATTCCAATTTTGAACAATCACAAAAAGCTAAATTTCCAATACTGGTTACACCTGGTGGAATCGTTAGGGTTTTCAAACTCGTACACGACCTAAATGCGTTATCCCCAATGATTATCAAGCTGTTGGGCAGGGAAACGGTAGTCAAGTTACTACATTTATAGAAAGCGTTGCTGCCGATGGTGGTCACACCTTCGGGAATGACAATAGAGGTCAATCCTGTGCAATCATAGAATGCATAAGTGCCAATTGCCTTTATGCCATCAGGAATCACTGTGCCGGCACTTCCGGTAATCAATGTGTTGGTCGCTGTTTCAATAATGGCAGTGTTGTTGCCGTCTGATTCGTAATAGGGATTTCCGGCCTCCACGATAATACTCTGAAGGTTAGGACAACCATAAAAAGGATTGCCGTCAATTGACGAGACTGTATTGGGTATCGTGATGGAGGTCAATCCTGTGCAACTCGAGAATGCGGCAGTGCCGATGTGAGTCACACTTGACGGAATCGTTATAGTGGTCAAGCCTGTACCGCTGAAAGCAGAGCCTCCGATGCTGGTCACAGTGGCAGGGATGGTGAAAGAAGTCAATCCCGAACAGCCGCCGAAAGTCCCACTGCTGATGCTTGTCACGTTAGCCAGGAAATTGACCGAGGTTAATCCAGTACATTCGTTGAAGACACTGCTCCCCATGCTTGTCACACTTGACGGAACCGTGACTGCGGTAACAGCGCTACAGTCCCAAAACGCTCTTTCGCCAATCTTTGTAACACCCTCTGAAATAGTGATGGAAGTCACATTGGAACAGTGTGCGAAGGCATATTTCTCGATGCTGGTTACGGATTCGGGAATCTGAATAGACTCCAAACCACTGCAAGATTGAAAAGCAGACTCGCCAATGACAGTAACACCGTCGGGAATGGTGCTGCGGCTTCCTCCGGCAATCAGCCTGTTGGTCGCGGTCTCGATCAGCGCATGGCAGTCATTTCTGGAATCATAGACTGGATTGCCTTCCTCCACACAGATGTCTTTAAGCAGATAGTTAGCATCGAACACCTCGTTCCCGATGGATGTCACGCTTCGGGGTATAGTGATGTGTTGAAGGTTATGGCAACCATAAAATGCACGGGTCCCTATAGACTGGAGGCTAGAGGGAAGAGTGACATGTTCAAGTCCTTGGCAAAATATAAATTCAACACTACTTAACGATGTTAATCCCGTAAAATATTGTAGTTCATTAAAGGATGTGATGGCATGATTGTATTTGAAAGTTCCGTCCAGACTTGTCACGGCGGCAGCCTCTTGCTTGCTCAGGGCACCGTCTCCGTTCATATCCCAGTGCTGAACGCACAAATCCCTGACATCATCACAGGCAAAAGTGATGATGTCTCCCTCCTGCTCGGGCATTCCCTCGGTCAAATGGGCTGCATTGGCATAAATCGACATCGTGACAAACTTGTCAGGATTGCCGTTGATGTGCCATTTATCGGAGCCTGAAGGTCTGCTTATTGGAACAAGGGTGTAAGCCCCTGGCGTCAGCGTGGATTCCAATGCCATCGATACGCTCAGGTCTCGGGACGCTCCGGGTGCCAGCTCGCTGATGGTGCTGACAGGTGAAACGACAGCCTGCAGTTTTCCGAGCTTGTAGAGACCGACAGCCTGCTCAAAAGTGCCAGTTTCCTCGGTGAGGTTAGTCACAGTCATCGCCAGCGTGACGGGAATGGACGTGAGTGATGAAAGGTTTTCAACGAGGTCGCTGCTCGTCAGAGACAATTCGGTGGTGGTCAGGCGTGGGAAGATTCCGTTGGGTGTGGCACCGAATATGGCTACTTGGCCAGCGCTATATCCTCCCATGGTCTGCTCGCCGGCATAGGTGGCCGTGAGCCGGAAATTACCGTTGCCGGAACCGTTCCATCCCCAATTGATGTGAACATATCCATTCCCGTCATGTCCGTCAACGACATAGGCATGTGATCCGCCGAAATAGAGAATAGGGAGCCCTTTCCCTAGGTCTTCATAGATCAACGTCTCCCATTCTGTGTTGGTATAGTCATACCGTTCTTCCAATCTCATGTCATCGGTATAATCAAAATAGTTGATCAAAGCCCGTGGTACATCATTATCAAAAGCCCCTGAACTAAGACCGTATTCCATTTCTACCGATACGCCGCAATAGAGCATCAAGTTGGCCACGGCCTGTCTTTGGACATCGGTGGCTTGGCTGCCAAAGTTGTGATAGCTATCTAGCATATTGTCCCAATCGATGGGAGAACCTTTAGGAATGCCTTCTACTCTTTCTCCTCCAGGCAAATAGTAAGCAGGAATGGCATTTACGACTTCCCTGGTGGAGTGATTGCGGTGGTAATACATCACCTGGGCCATGGCCGTGGCAACGCATCCTGTGACGCACCTTTGATCAGTGGACTGATATAGTGGACAGTTGTCGTTATAGGGCTCATTTTGGCTCCATGTCGTTGTCAGCATGGCTTCCACGGCAGGGTAGGAGGGGCTTGACTTTGGCTGCCCAGCTTTGGGTCGCTTGGAATCGTAGTCTATTTGTTCGGCATAGAAATCTAGCATGTATTTCATTCCATCAGGAATGTTTTCCGTGTCGAAATGGCCCTCGTTGCAGTAGCCGAGAATTTCATAGGCACAGTCGTCTCCCGATGCGATCACAAATCCGTTGTCATCCCCGATGTTGAACACATAGTAAGGAGCTTTTTCCGATGCTGTTTCACTTCCCTTTAACGCAGGAACATGTCTCAACGAGGCTTGCTGCAGATTCATTCCCCGATGCTGCAGGAACTCATTAGCGTTTTGAAGGGCCTGCTGACGTGTGATCGGGTTGGCTTGAACAGTCTGGATAGACACCAATAGCCCCATAATCATCAACAGGAATAATCTTGATGGTAGTTTTTCATTCATAATGATTAGCTGTTTGAATAGTTGTTATACATGTTGACCTTGCAAATATATACTATTTCTTTTGAAATCACAACAATTGGGAAGGGATTTAAATGCATCCGTAGCAATGATATCGTCTTGAATGATTGCGGATGTTTCGCGAGAAATTGCTAATTTTGCCCATTGAGAAAGATAAATCTGAATGTGATCAGGAAGATTAATCAATAGCCATCAATTAACGATCTAAAACGAAATACAATGGAAACAGGAATCGGACTTATCAGGCTCGCTGAGGAGCGTACTATCGCTTTCAAGGAGGAGATGCAGGAGGCATTTGAGAGCGGCTTCCAGGGGCATGTTATAGAAGATGGCGAAAACCAGTGGCAGGTGTTGCCCGATAGGGACTTCTACCAGGCACTGCAAGCCGTGGGCGCCGAGGCCTACGAGGCTGTTGATGCCGATGGCGAGCGCGTGGGTGGTGCCATTATCAATATCGACGGAGCTAGACATCATGGGGAATTGTCTTTTCTCTACGTGAAGGTCGGCATGCAGGGCAAGGGCATCGGCCAAGCCATCTGGAGAGCCATTGAGGCGATGCATCCCGAGGTTGAGGTGTGGGAGACTTGCACTCCCTATTTCGACCGCCGCAACATCCATTTCTATATCAACTGCTGCGGTTTCCATGCTATCGAGTTCTTCAACGCCCATCACCGTGACCCGAACATGCCCGAGCAGTTTGACCCCAGCGACGGTCTGTTCGTGTTCGAGAAACGCATGAAATAACCGCTAACATGTAGAGACGCAAAATTTTGCGTCTCCAACCGCAAGACGTTATCAAAATAAACTCATTTTAAATATGACAGAATTCAGACCCATGCGCCGCAATCGGCAGCAGTTATCCAGAGAGGAGTGTGAGCGCATCCTCGACCGTTGCACCTCGGGCGTGCTTGCGCTGGCAGGCGATAGCGGCTATCCTTACGCCGTGCCGCTCAGCTACGTCTATGCCGACGGAGCAATCATCTTCCATTCGGCAGTTGAGGGGCACAAGGTCGATGCTATCAAGCGAGACAGCCGTTGCTCATTTTGTGTCATCGAGCAGAACGAAATCAAACCTGCCGAGTTCACAACCTATTTCAGGAGCGTCATTGCCTTCGGTCGCATCCGCATCCTTGAGACTGCCGACGAAAAAGTCCAAGCCTTGCGCCTCCTGGGCCGCCGATACTCACCTGGTGACGAGCCCGGCCTCCAGCACGAGATTGACAAATCCCTGAACCACGTCCTGCTCCTCCGCCTCAACATCGACCACCTGTCCGGCAAAGAAGCCATCGAACTGGTGCGAGCTAGACAGCACTGATTGCCATATACTCCCTATGCTCGCTCGACCCTCTCCAAGCAGGGGGGCGGCCCGTTCGGTATGTGTGTTCTGCTGATGATATGAAATGTTCCAACAATCTGTGGTTTTGAATAGAATACGAATAGTTTTTGAGATTTTTTAAAATAATTATGTCCATTTGTGCATAAAATAGTACCTTTGACGCCTAAGAATGCTATAGTTTATTTCACAAATTGACATTATGAAGAGAAGAACCAAGAAAGTGCTACTGACGTTGGCGGGAATCATCGCAGCCATCGTCATCATCGGTGGAATCGCTTGCCTGATTGACGGGCGCTCGCCACAGGCAATCGTCATCAGTCATTTATTTGATCAGGCCACCATGGATTCCTACAACCAGCAGCGTGGAGACACGACCGACCAGAGCACGGTGGAGATACCGCAGGATGTGACGTTCCCCCGTGAAATGCGTCAATACCGCGTGGGTGGCATGCAGGTGTTCCATATGGAGCCTCAGGACGACAGCAAACCCGTTGTGCTTTACATCCATGGCGGTGCCTATTACCATAACTTTAATGAGCTGCATTGGAAGGCGATGGCTGAGTGGGCCAAGCGGACGGGATGCGGCATCGTAGCCCCCAACTATCCGCTGCTTTACTGCTACACCGCCCGTGATGCCCATCCGCTGATGATGCAGCTCTTTCAGCAGTTGGTCAAGCAGTATTCAGCAGGGCGCATCATCGTTATGGGCGACTCGGCTGGCGGAGGCTTCACGCTCGCTCTGGCGCAAGAGGCTCGTAATGACACCGTTGACCAGCCAAAGCGACTGGTGCTTATCTCGCCCTGGGTTGATGTGCTGGGAGGTGATGATGCGTTACAGGGATATGATACCTTCCTCAATGCCGAAGTGCTCAGGAAAGTCGGTGCCGATTGGGCAGGGGAGATGGCCCCCCGTGACCCGATGATTTCGCCCCTCTATGGTGATATGCAGGGCCTGCCTCCCACCGACCTTTTTACAGGCACGTGGGAAATCTTCTATACCGATATCGTCAAGACCTTTGATAAGATGAAGGCAGCCGGCGTGGATGCCCGTCTGCATGTGGCTGAGAAGATGGGCCATGTCTATCCCCTCTGGCCATGTCCCGAAGGCAAAAAAGCCCGCACCGAAATCTCCTCCATCATCCAGCAGTAGATTTATTTCATAATAAACACGATAATTGCTGCCTTCTGTTTCAAGGCCTTTGCCTGTGTGTTGTTCATGTTGGACAACGACATGGGCGATTGCTGTTGGAGCCCCGAAACAAATGGTGTCAACTGCTCTTTTTGTCAACTAACAAAATCTGATAGAAACGAGAAGAAAACTGTCATCAAACTGCCAGGTGTTGAAAACAATGGTGGTGGTTTTACTTATATTTCCTAAGAATTTGCTATATTTGCGGCGAGAATTGGATAAGTTGTCAATTGTGATGCTACGGTGTCAGCATCTGATTGTTACAGCGTAAACCAAACAGAGTCAGCTGATTAATTTCGGTTTTTTTATAACAACATTAACTAATCTTTATTATTATGAACAAATTCAACAAGTTTATCATTGCCACCCTCTTTGTTGTATGTGGCGCAATGACGGTATTTGCAGGTCAAGACGAGCAAAACGGTAATGCCTATTTCACCCAGGCTGAGTTACCTAACATGGTGAATTTCCTGCCGCCTCCTCCCGAATTTGAGTCGTCCCGCTTTGCTGCCGACCAGACGCAGTACCTCTGGGGTATCCGTATGCGTCAGAACCAGGAGCGCGCTGAAATGGCCATCCGTGATGCTGTTTATGGAATGCAAACCATCATTCAGGAGTTCTGCCCCATCCTGGGCCTCGAAATCACTAAGGAGGGCACGCCTGAGTTGTACACCCTCTTGCAGGACGTAGGAGCTACTTGCGACAGTATCAGCAACCGCGCGAAGGAGAAGTATATGCGCACTCGCCCCTTCGTATACTACAATCAGCCGACTCTCGTGCCTGAGCAGGAAGAGGAACATATCACCAATGGTTCCTATCCCTCGGGACACACCGTCCTCGGCTGGACGATGGCCTTATTGATGTCGGATATCAACCCCGCTGTTGCCGACGCACTGCTGGCTCGTGGTTATGAGTATGGCCAGAGCCGCGTCATTGCCGGATATCACTGGCAGAGCGACGTGGATGCAGGACGTCTGGGTGCATCGGTGCTCTATGCAAAATTGCAGGGTAACGAGCGCTTCCGTGACCAGTTGGCAAAGGCTCAGCAGGAATTTAAGGAAAAGACTGAGGGCCAAAGCAAGGTGAAGGAGGTTTACGCCCCTGTCGGCACCTCAAGGGCTTATACCATCACTGGTGTTCCCGCCACGAGTGAAACCCGCGGCATCATCATCCAAGACGGAAAAAAGATGCTCAGACCGTAATGGACCAAACCCATCTGGATTATCATAAAAAGCCATCCTTCGGGGTGGCTTTTTTGTGATGCAATGATATCGCTGCCAGCCAAGCTATGCAGGGCTGATGCTACAGGTTGGCATAGAAACGGCTTTCGGTGCTCACTTCTATATCGTTTGCTTTAACAAAGTATAACACACATCGTTTTTAAGATTAGCGAAGTAAAACGTATTTTTGTGATTTATTCGGACCGCGTGCCCGTCAACAGACCCTGTGGTAAAGCCGCTAACGGCCTGGAATGCGGAGCTACGGGCTCGCCGTGAATAGTCCGTATAGCCTTATGTAATAGATAATAACGTTTAAACCTAAAAAGATATGGAACTTTACCCATTGCTTCAATCCCAACTGGGCGTTTTCTATGACTGCATGAAATATCCTAAAGTGATGCAGTACAACATCCCGTGTATCGTGCCTCTGACCGACGACATTGATCTCGATCGTGTCGAAGCTGCCTTGCAAACTATTTTCGCAGCAAGGAAGGAACTGAAAATACGCTTCGTCATTGACGATAACGGCGAGCCCCGACAGTATGTCGACGACAACAAGACGTTGACCGTCGTGCGTCGCGAGATGTCCGAAGCCGACTTCCAGGAGTATGCCCACCACGGCTTCTGCCGCCCGTTTGACATCATGGGTGACGAGCCGCTGATTAGGACCGAATTGGTGACGACACCCGAGAGGAACTACCTGCTGGCGGATATCCACCACATGGTGACCGACGGCACCAGTTACCTGGTCTTGTTCCCGCAGCGCGACTTGCCGTTGGCCTACGAGGGGAAACCCCTGCCCATGCCGGAGTACGGCATGCTGGAGGCTGCCGCCGACGAGTATTCCCGTTTGGGTGATGATGAATACCAGCGGGCTATGAGCGTGATGAAGGAGAAATATGCCGGTATGGATTTGGCATCACTCTCAAGTCGTCCCGAGAATCCTGTTGGCGAGATGGGGCAGGAGTCTGCTTACATCAGCAGACCGATGGTGGACGCTTGGTGCAAGGAGCAGGGTTTTGCGCCTTATCAGATTTTCCAGGCGGCGTTCAGCTACGTGCTTGCCAGGATCCTGCGTGAGGACAAGGTGGCTTATACCACCATCTATCACGGTCGCCGCGACCCGCGCGTGCGTGAGGACTACGGTATGTTTGTTCGCACCATCCCATTCATGATGGAAATAGGGCAGCAGCAGACCGTGCGCGAGTATATTGCCTCGGTCCATGACGAAATGAAGGCCACGCTCTCGCAGTTGGCTTATCCGTTCTCACACTTCTGCCGCGACATTGGTGTGCAGCCGGGCATCTCGTTCAATTTTACCGCCCTGCCCGGATGGGAGGAAGAATACCATTTCGGTGACAAGCACTGTCCGTTTGTGCAGCAGGACCGTGGTGACGTGTTCTATGACTTGCTGGCACACATCTTTATCGTGGGCGCTGATGTGGCAGGCGACGCTTCATCGGGCGAAGAGTATTACGATATCCGCATGGAGTCGAGCTTGGCCATGAACAGCCGCAAGACCATGCGCATGATGGCCGATGCCATCAAAGCCACCATGGAGCAGATGATGGCCCGCCTGGACGAGCCGATCAACAGCATCAGCATCGTCAGCGACGAGGAGGCCGAGCGCATCATCAAAATCGGAACAGGTAAGGATATCGATGTTGACCTGAGCAAGACGTTCGCCAACCTCTTTACCGAGCAAGCCAAGCGCACGCCCGATGCCCCTGCCGTGGTGGATAAAGACAGCCAGCTGACCTACGGCGAGATGGACAACTACTCGAACATGCTTGCCCATCGACTCATTGAATTCGGCGTGCGGCCCGACGACTTTGTCTGCGTCATGCTCGACCGCACCAAGGAATTCCCGCTGTCGGTACTGGCCATCCACAAGGCTGGTGCCGCCTATACCCCCCTTGACTTTGAATATCCTAACGAACGACTGAGCTATATGCTCGATAACTCCGAGTCTAAGGTGCTCATCACTTCGCATGAAGTGCTTGCCGCCAAACAAGCCGAAGGAAACTTCGATACAGCCATGGCCCGCACGTTCTTTATCGACGACTTCATGGCGTCGGTGGCCGACGCCTCTCCGATGGGCGCTATCGACCTTTCCCGCCCCGATGGTTTGGCCTACATGATTTATACCTCGGGCTCTACAGGCAAACCCAAAGGCGCCATGCTCCATCAGGCAGGCTTGCGTAACTTCATCGCCGTGGTTATTGACATGGAGAAACTGACTGCAGCCGACCGCATCAGCGGCCACCGCTCATTCTCCTTCGATGCCCACATCGAGGACATGTATCCCGTGCTCACGCTGGGTGGCTCGTTCCACATCATGCCGACCGAGATACGCAAAGACCTGAATTCCATTCGCCAGTTCCTCTTTGACCATCAGATTACTGGTGGCGGCTACTCGACAGCCATGACTTGCCTGCTGCTCAACACCTTCGACGACCTGCCCATCCGCTTCACCACGGGTGGCGGTGAGAAGATGGATGGCGTATTCAGCGACCACATCGAGATTATCAACGTCTATGGCCCCACCGAGTGCACCGACGACACGTCCTACTACAGCATCCCGCCAGGCAAGCGCATCGAGAATATCCCCATCGGCGAGAGTGTGGCGAACAACTGGAACTTCATTGTCGATACGGCTGGCAACCTGGTGCCCCAGGGCGTGGCAGGTGAGTTGTGCTTTGCCGGCATCCAGGTGGGACGCGGCTATTGGCGCTTGCCCGAACGCACGGCCAAGTCGTTCGTCGATTGTCCGTTCGTACGACAAGACCGCTGGGGACGTCCTGTCCGCATGTACCACACCGGTGACCTCTGTCGCTGGAACGAGGACGGACAGATCGAGTACATGGGACGCATCGACACGCAGGTGAAGCTGCGCGGCTTCCGCATCGAGCTGGGTGAGATCGAAAGCAAAGCCCTCAACATCGAAGGCGTTCGGCAGGCGGCTGCCGAGGTCCGCAAGGTGATGGGCAACGAGCATCTGGTGCTCTACTATACCGTAGTCGAAGGTTCCGACATCGATGATGAATCCCTTCGCGCCGCTCTTGCCGCCTCGTCGTTGGCCGAGTATATGGTGCCCGACACCTATATGCGCCTCGATACCATGCCGATGACGCCCAACGGCAAAATCAACCGCAAGGTGCTGCCCATGCCCGAACTGAGCCGCAGTATCGACTATGTGGCTCCCGAAGGGGAAACCGAGCAACTCTTTGCCCAGATTTTCTCCGAGGTCTTGGGCATTGAGCAGGTAGGCGCCCTCGATGATTTCTTCGAGATTGGCGGTACCAGCCTCAACGCCATCAAGGTCATCGTGGAAGCCAGCAAACACGGTGTGCAGATTGTCTTCAACGATCTCTTCAATAACACGACGCCAAGGAAATTGGCAGCCTTTGTGAAAGAGAAGGATGAAGAAGGTGAAGAGTTGAAGGCGAAGAGTGTCGCACCCCCCGTGAAGGTCGATGAAGCGGCTGTAGCCGACCCCAAACTCTCGGCCCTCAACGCCCAACTCAAGGGTAATAACCTGCAGGCTTTCCTTGACGGCGAGCGCCAGCCCGTCGGTGACGTCTTGCTCACGGGTGCCACGGGCTACCTGGGCATACACATCCTCAACGAGCTGCTGACGACAAGCGACTGCCATATCTACTGTCCGCTGCGCGCCAGTGGTGGTGAGGACCCGATGCGCCGCCTCAAGACTATGTTCTTCTATTATTTCGGTGATACCGAGGCATTTAAATGCTTTGACAAGCGAGTCACCGCATTTGTCGCCGAGATTACCAAGCCTGGCACCCTCGACGCCCTTGACTGCCAGGGCCTCACCGTTGTCAACTGCGTGGCCAACGTGAAGCACTTCTCGGCAGGCAACGACATTGAACTGGTCAACATTGAGAGCGTGCGCCACCTCATCGCATTCTGTCTGCGCACCGGTTCGCGTCTTATCCATATCTCGACGATCAGCATTGCGGGTCTGAGTGTCGATGGCGTGCCTGGGCCCGACGTCAAGCTCACTGAGCAGGATTTGTGGCTCGGCCAGAATATCGACGCCAACAAGTATGTCTATTCCAAGTTCAAGGCCGAGGAACTGGTGCTCGATGCCATTTCCCATCACGGCCTCAATGCCAAGATCATGCGTGTGGGCAATCTCTCGGCCCGTCAAAAGGACGGTGAGTTCCAAATCAACTTCAGCACCAATAACTTCCTGGCATTGCTTCGAGCCTACGTCATCATCGGTATGGTGCCCTATGAGGCGCTCAGCGAGGTCTTTGAGTTCTCGCCCGTTGACGATGTGGCCCATGCCATCATGCTGCTGGCTACGACACCCAAGGAGTGCACCGTATTCCATCCCTATAACATCCACCGCCCGTACTTAGCCGATATCCTGAATGGCTTTGCCGACTCCGGCATCACGTTGAAGCGTGTGGAGAAGGAGGAATTCCAGAAGGCTCTGGATCGAATGATGGATAATCCCGACCTCGTCACGCTGTTGCGTCCGTTGATGGCCTACAACCTGAGCAATACCCACCAGATGCGCTGGATAGAATCGGACAACTACTACACCACGCAGGTGCTCTACCGCTATGGCTTCCAATGGCCTTCCACCAATCGCAACTATGTCCATCGCTTCGTCGACACAATCACCGGCTTTGACTATTTCAACAGCTGATTTCACAGCAAGATAGAACAGAATAGGCTTTGAAAATACAGTTTGCATCTGATTTGCACTTGGAATTCCGCGATAACTGGCGGTATCTAAGGGACAACGGCCCTATGGACGTCAAGGGCGATATCCTGGTCTTGGCGGGTGACACGGGGTACCTGGGAGACGACATGTACAGCGTGCACCCGTTCTGGAACTGGGCGTCTGAGAACTTCGAGCAAGTGCTGGTCGCACTGGGTAACCACGAGTTTTATAAGTACTACGACCTGAAGACGATGCAAGACGGACTGGTTGGCGAAATCCGCCCCAACGTCCACTACTACTATAACAAAGTCGTCACGATCCAGGATGTGGACTTCATCATATCCACCTTGTGGGCGCATATTGACATGGACAACGCCTTCGTCACCGAGCGAGGCGTGGCCGACTTTTACCGCATCGTCTATGGCGAGAACCTGTTGAGATATTCTGATTTCAACAGCGAGCATCAGCGCTGCCTTGACTTCATCAAGAACTCCGTCAGTGCCAGCCAGGCCAAGCACAAAGTCGTTGTAACCCACCACGTCCCATCCTATCAACTGGTTGCCCCGGAGTTCCAGAGCAGCCGCATCAACGGCGCATTCACCGTCGAATTGGCCGACTACATCGTCGACAGCGGAATCGACTACTGGATCTACGGTCACTCCCACCGCAACATTGACAAGACCATCGGCACCACCCGCTGCCTCTGCAACCAATTCGGCTACGTCTCCCACAACGAACACCTCACCTTCGACCGGGGGAAAGTGATTGAGATGTGATCGATGGGGCTCGATGCTTTTGAGGTCAATGGCTGTGGCTATCTTGATGCCCCACAAGGGCGACAACAACATCTGGTACTTCGACACCGAGGTCTATCAGATGGAGGGCATCGGCAGGTTCTACCTGGGCCTCGCCAATCACATCAAGATCCTGCAAGCCCCCGAACTTTAGAAGTACGTGACCACCTTCGTCAAAGAAAACCTGCAACCGAAATAAAGTGAACGGATTTGTTCCGGAATACTGATATTGTTAGTAAATTTGCCAGAATAAATCTTCCTTAGTCATAAAGATACATGGCAACATGGGATAAAATAAAACTTCCTCGAGATAATGGAGAACTTGTCGATATGCAAGTTCCGATTCTTGTGTCAGCAAGTCGCAGCACAGATATTCCGGCCTTTTATGCAGATTGGTTTTTCCATCGTCTTGATGTCGCTGGATATTCTGCTTGGACTAATCCATTCAATGGGGTTCGCAGTTATGTTTCTTACCAGAACACTCGTTTTATCGTGTTCTGGTCAAAGAATCCTGCACCTTTATTGGAATATCTGCCAATCCTAGAACGCAGAGGAATTGGTTGTTACATTCAGTATTCTCTCAATGACTATGAGAAAGAGGGATTGGAGAAGTGTGTCCCTCCTATTGCACAGCGTATTGATACTTTTAAACAACTTGTTGACCGATTAGGATCTGGCCGTGTAATCTGGCGTTTTGATCCATTACTGCTTACTGACCAGGTTAACATAGATTCTTTGCTCGCAAAGATTAATTACATCGGGAACCGACTTCAAGGTTATACAGAAAAGCTAGTATTTAGTTTTGCTGATATCCTCTCGTATCGAAAGGTACAATCAAATCTAGTTAAAGCTAATATCAGATTCAATGACTGGACTGAAGACCAAATGCGTGAGTTCGCAGAGAAGCTGGCTAGCCTAAACTTGAATTGGCGTTATGAACTAGCAACCTGCGGTGAGAAGATCAACCTTACTCAATATGGAGTCAAGAGGAACCATTGCATTGATGATGACCTAATCATTCGTTTTGCGTATAAGGATAAGATTCTAATGGACTACCTAAAAGTAAAAAGAATACCCCTACCGCAACCAGACTTGTTCGGAAATATAGGACAGCTACCCGAAGGTGCAATTCTTTTACCGGATAATACGTATGCGGTTCATGGGGACAACAAGGATAAAGGCCAACGGCAGTTTTGCGGTTGTATCAAGAGTAAGGACATCGGCGAATACAATACCTGTATCCATGGTTGCGAATACTGTTATGCCAATGCGAGCAAACAGGTTGCATTAAAAAACTACAAGACACATAAAGAACACCTTTACGGGGAAACTATCACAGGAATATGAAAGAGAGCAAAACGACATACTCATATCTAATTGAACACATGGAGGATCCCTCATTCGAGAAAGTATGGGATATCGCATTTGATTTTGTTCAAAAATTGCCAAGTGAATTATGTAATGAACTTCATGATTCATTAAATAGAGGAATAGACATTTTGGACTCAGAGCCATTATTGCAGATGTACATCTATTCATTTGGAAAGATGCATAATGCAAAATTGCAATACGCATTTAACAATTTGCAGAAACCAATCAACAATTATGAAGAAGTTGAAATTGTTGATTATGGGTGCGGTCAAGGCTTGGCATCGATTTGCTACCATGAATATATCATTGAGCATAATCGTGACCAAAGAGTAAGAAGGATCACACTAATTGAGCCATCTGAAATGGCATTGTCAAGAGCCGAATTATTGTGTTCAAGGTTTTATCCAGATGCGGAAATCATTGCTGTTAACAAACAATTTGACGACTTGACAAATGATGATCTGATACTATCTTCAGATATCCCCACGATTCACCTATTATCCAATATTTTGGACGTTGAATCTTATGATTTAACACATCTTTCACGTCTAGTTAAGGAACAATCTGTGGGTGATAATGAGTATATCTTAGTATCACCCATGCAAAACCCTCAACGCATAGAACGGTTGAGAACCTTTGCATTGTCTATAGACAAAGTTGTCTATTTTGAAAAATATCTAGAAAAGCGCCAGTTAGACGAAGAAAAAGACTGGACATGCGCTGTTCTATTAAGTTCTGATTCAATAAAGTATGACTGTGAGCAAGTGTTTGAGGAAGCGGATTCTATTTTGGATAATGTTGAATTAGATAAGACAGGCGAATACTGCAAAGAGGTATTCAATAAATTGAGATTATGTGCCGAGAGAGGAGATGCAAAATGCCAAAACATGTTAGGACTTTGGTATGAAGATGGTGTAGGAACTGATCAAGATTATTTACTCGCACTTGAATGGTTTAAAAAATCAGCAGAACAAGGATATGTATCAGCACTTTATAATATTGGTCTCTTATATATAAAAGGGAAAGGCGTAGAAAAACATTACAATGAAGCATTTCACTGCTTTAAACAGGCTGCAAAAGAAGGGCTTAAAGATGCATATTTTATGTTATCTGTTTGTTATATTAACGGATACGGAACTGAAGCAGATAGAACAGCAGCATTCAATGCTATAAAAAAAGCAGCAAATTTGGGACATCCAAAATCATGCTTTATTTTGGCAAAATGCTATGAGTCAGGAAAATATGTAGATAAGAATGAAGAGAAAGCATTATCCTTTTATAAGAAATCTGGTGAATTAGGATATCGCCAAGCACAAGAAAAGTTAGGAGAAATATACCGATATGGATTACTGGGTGAAGAAAAGAATCCTAAAAAGTCTTTCAATTGGTATTTAAAAGCAGCAGAAAAATGCAGCTCTACTGCTCAATTCTATATAGGCTATTTCTATTCTAATGGCTATGGCATTAAAGAAGATGAAAGGCTTGCAGTTGAATGGTATACACGGGCAGCTGAACAAAACAATGCTTCTGCAATCAATAACTTGGCAATTTGTTATGAGAATGGAAAAGGAGTAGATGTCGACTTTAAAAAGGCTGTTTTATACTATGAAAAGGCAGCCATACTTGGAAATACAACAGCACAAAAGAATCTTGCTAATTGCTATAAGAAAGGTATTGGAGTTAACCCCGATGCTAAAAAATATTTCCATTGGATTTTAAAGGCTGCTAAGAATAAGGATTTAGAATCTATTGGTAAAATTGCGTTCTATTATTTCATTGGATTTGGTATTGAAAAGAGTAATGAGGATGCATTAGTATGGTATGCGAGATACTACTCAAAATCCGATAATGAAATTCAAATTAATACCCCAGATGAGGCTTTCAATTTCTTTAAAACGAAAGCTGACAATGATGATTCACAAGCTATTTATATTCTAGGCAAATGTATACAAAATGGTATAGTTAAGGATAAAGATTTTGAGTTGGCTAATACCTATTATAAAAAAGCAGCAGAATTAGGACACATAGAATCATGTATTAAGGTAAGAGAAGCTTCATTATTAAGTAATCTTTGTTCAATTAAAAAGGAAGATACTCCTGTCGTTGATATCTCTGGTATAACATACTCATCAGACAAGAAGATTCTTATTAAAGGAGGCTATAAAAGAAGCAAAGTATTAAAGATACCATCCGGAACGAGGGTTATATGTGATGGTGCATTTTATGGCCATACTTTCAAAAGAATAATAATACCGTCATCAGTGTTATTCATTGGTAAGAATCCCTTCGGTGTTAATAATTATTTTGGTTCAAAAGGTATTGAAAATATTGAATGTTATTCAGCAAATTATATCGTATTAGACCATGCTTTATACTCTAGGGATAAAAAGAAGCTAATTTCATACTTCGGGACAGACTCAAAATTTGCAGTTCCATTAGGAGTCGAGATAATTGGAGAAAAAGCTTTTGCGGAAAATGATTTTATTACCGAGATCAAGTTCCCATCCACACTACGAACTATTGAAAAAGAAGCTTTTCAGTATTGTTTGAAATTAAACAGAGTAACAATACCAGAAAGTGTTATAAGCATTGGCATTAATACTTTTTATGGGTGTGAATCTCTTTGTGAAGTTCATCTAAATGGAAAGATGGATTGTATTCCGTCTGGTGCTTTTATGGGTTGTAGAATCTCAAGGTTAGTTCTTCCTGAGATGCTAGTTGAGATTGCCGAGAATGCCTTTCATTCAAACGAAGAATTAAAAGAGGTGGTGCTGCCGAACTCATTGAAAAGGCTCGGCAATTCATGTTTCGCTTATTGTAATCTTAAAAGGATTTTCTTAAGTGAAGAACTCAAAGAAATAGGCGATTTTTGTTTCTATGGATGCCAAATTAACAAAATCTTAATTCCGTCTCATGTTAAAAAGATCGGTTTGAATCCATTTATTGGAACATCACAGATAGAATGCTTAAATAACAAAATTTTCACCTCTGAGAATGGATTACTGTACAATAATTATAATGGTGAGTTAATATCGCACTTCGAAGAAGAAGAGATTGCGCTTTTCCCACCTATACGTAAGGTCAAATCATTTGCGTTTTATGGCTCAAAAGTTAAAGACATTTTAATCGGAAAGAATATCGTTGAACTAGAACCATGGGCATTCTACGAAGCAAGAAAACTTGAAAGAATCAGATGGCAGAAATGTACGATAAAAGAAATATCTGTGGGATGCTTTGGAGATTGTAATAATATTGAGAGAATTGAAATACCAAAAACGGTAGAAAAGGTAGAAGAGGGATCTTTCTTTAATTGTTATAGTTTAAATACTATGCGCTTTGAGGGCGAGTCTTCAAGAGCTAGTAGTAGCATTTTCTATAGAGAAGATCGTCCTGATATCTTACCGAATTTATATTGGCCACGACATCAATTATTGGGTAGTATGGACGAAGGGTCTGAAAGAAAAAATATTGATGTCAGTACCTTTAAAAAAATAGAGATCTTCATTCCTTCTGGATGTGCTGAACAGTATAGTTTTGAACCAATATACGATTATAGCGATGGCGATTTCAGGACGTATGGAATGGACCGAAACTTCATTATAAAGGAATATGAACAATGATAGTTTAGCCCCAATAATGGGTATAGACCGGCTACGGATGGGATCAGATGGTAATGGTATAACTACATTGATCACTTTTTATGGATGCCCTTTAAATTGCAAGTATTGTTTGAATCCTCAATGCCATCGGGAGTTATCTGAAGTCGTCTATTCTCAACCTAAAGATGTTTACGATATTGCCGCAAAGGACGAATTGTATTATCTGGCGACTGGTGGTGGTGTAACATTCGGAGGTGGAGAACCGTTATTGTACTCAGATTTTATTATTGATGTTCTTGAATTAGGCGCAAAGCGCTGGAATGTAACTATAGAAACATCATTGAATGTTCCAAATAAGGAAATTGAAAAACTGCTACCATACGTTAACGAGATATTTGTTGATGTAAAGGATGTTGATTCGCAAATCTATAAATCATATACTCAATTGACTAATGAAGTTGTTATAGAAAACTTAAAACAACTCGTGAATATTGGTTTTAATGACAATGTGTTGATACGCCTCCCGAAGATAACAGGGTATAATACCAACGGTGATATCCAGAAAAGTAAAGACTTTTTAGAATCCATAGGCTATTCAAGATTTGATATCTTTGAGTATAAAACCAAATTTAGACATGAAAGGTAAGGAAAAATGTGAGATTCTTAAATCTTTAAGAATTAGACTCGCAGAACTGAATAATATCTCATACACTCCTCATCCATGCAATAACAAAGGTGATTGCCCCGGAACGTGTGTAGCCTGTGACGCCGAGTCTCAGTGGCTTTTAAAAACATTGAAGAGAATGGAAGATAAAGGTTTTCCAGTTATTTATTCACTAACAGAAACAGACCAGTTTTTCGAGGATATAGATAAGATTGAGAGGGATTGCTGAGCTTTTTATGACACGAGAAGAAAAATATAGACAGCAAGCTAAGAGCCTCTTAAGGAGCATATCTAAGGCTAGGGAGCTTTTTGAGAAGCATAAGCCTTCTATTGGATATGTTGGAGAGGAGTCACTAAGAATAGCGATAAAAAAGATAATACCCAATGGGTTTTGCGTTTGTCAAGGGTTTGTAATTAACAAAGAGATAGAGGATGAAGAAAAACAACTTTCAAGTCAATGCGATATTATTATTTATCGCAAGAATAAAGACGCAATCGAATATTCTTGTGGCGATTTAAGTGTTATTAATGCTAGTTCTGTGGTTGCAGTAATCGAGGTTAAATCATCCATAACACAGAGAACATTTACCACTACATTTAACGCTTTTGAAATATTAACTCAACTCGGAGTACCACATAAATTTGTTTTCATTTTTGGATCAATAACCCCAAAAACGCTTGAAAGGTGGATACGAAATAAACAAATCATGACACATGATACACCCTTATATGATTGGTCAGATGTTGAATTATTGCCTAAAGCCATATTATCACTTCAGTCTCATAAATACTTCGTCTTAGACCATATTCAAAATGACTACAATGATTGGGTAGGATATGCATCGTATATGATTAAAGACAAGGAGAAAAAAGAAGTTAGTTGCCTGCAAGAATTTTTTGCCTCCTTGATGGATTTAATAGATTATGACTCACTTACTATTGATATAAACGAGTATTCAATAAGTGAAGGCTTTACTCTATTCCAGATGTAGAGGGCTGTAAAGCTGCAATAAGAAACTCAATGATACCGCGATTTGATGAATGTCATCGATAATGTCGGAGAAGTTTTCAGAGGAGTGGTAGGATTCTCTAGGATTTTGAAAAGAAGTTTGAGATTGTCGGAGGATTTTCAAAGTATGTTGCGTATTCCGGTAAATACCCGTTCACTCGGTTGAAAAAACGGTACTGACTGTTACAGCAAAACGGAGTAAGCTGTTACAGTTTCATATAGGTAAAGGAGGGAAACGCCCGTGATGGGCGATCCCTCCTTTGCTGTCTTTATGCACGGCCCTCTGCTTGACGGGAGATGAATGATACCGTGAAGCCGCATTGATGAAACAAAATGTTGACATTGTGCTGTCGCTACCACCTTTTACACCGCAAAGCTAGCGTGCATCGTGATACTGCAAGGCCGTGCACCGTTGCCTTGAAATAATCTACAGTGTGGTTGACTTTAATTTGATAGGCAGTTTTATGGTATTAAGAGACATTTGTCCTTTTTTTTCTGGGGGGAGATTGATGCGATTCTCTTGCATAAGTCGAGGATTTTTACGAAATTTGCCTACAAGTTGTGCGTGCTGTGATTTGATTTTATTGCATTTGTTGTCAATAAATTTTTGGAAATCAGCAAGATGTATGGCTTCTGAGTCGTTTTTTATTCACCTTTTGCTCCTGCCAATGGGGTTATCAAAATTGCTTGATTATGAAAAAAAATGTATTATTTCTCTTGATGCTGGTGGCGACATTGATCGCACAAGCGGCAACCGATTACAATTTCTACGTGGGTGGTGTGAAGGTCACGAGTGACAACTGCAGCAACATCACGGGCAGTAACATCACTGGCGGCACCGCGGTTTTCACCCCCAGTAACAACACGTTGACATTGACCAATGTCACCATCACACGCACGGGCACCGACAACCGCGCCATCCAGAGCGACCGCTCGGGACTCATTGTCAAGCTCGTGGGTACCAATAACCTGAGCGCCTCCTCGGCGTCGGTCATCCGCTTCAACCAGCCTGGCTCAATCGTCGTCGCCAGCGGCACCACGACCGTCACCGGTGGCAGCGAGGGCGGTGTGTATAGCAACAACGTGGCAGTTACCGTATCCGGCCCCGGCAAACTGATTGTGAAATCCACCAGCGACAAGTATGGCTTTGAAGGCAAGGGTACCAGCAGCTCGAGCACATTGACTTTTACCAATGTCAATGTCGAGGCATCGGGCAAGAAGGGCGCCCTGTATGACTGGGCTCGCGTGACAGTGAATGCGGGTAGCCACATCGTTCTCTTGGCAACGAGTAACAGCAGCTACCCCGTCGCTTCTAATATTGCCGCTATGACCCTTAATGGCAACGAGGCCGTCGCATCGCCATCGGATGCCTACTACAGTAGTTCCTACAAGGGCATTATCAAAGACGGCAGCCTGATTTATGGTCAAAGCATTCACATTACCGACAATTATGCGGTACTGATTAATTCCAACACTTTCCCTGATGCCAACTTCCGTTCCTACATGCTCATGAACTATCCCTTAGGCTACATGACCACAGGCGATGTCAATGGTTGCACTGGGGTCTACGTGAGCAGTCGCAACATCTCCAACCTCAAAGGTATCGAGCTACTTACTGGAGTGGAGGCGTTGAATTGCTCGGACAACAATCTCACCTCGCTCAACGTGTCGGCATGCACCAAGTTGCTGTCGCTGTATTGCAGAAACAACGCCTTCACGTCACTCAATATCACCAACTTGCCGCAGCTGACCACCCTGGATGTAAAGAACAACGCATCGCTGACCAAACTCCTGTGTAACAACAATAGTCTGTCATCCCTCTACCTGAGTGGCTGCAACCAGCTACAGGAACTTGACTGCAGCTATAATTATTTGGGAAGACTCGATCTAACCGACTGCACGAAGTTAAAGAAATTTTCCAGCTATAATAACCACCTGTCAGAACTCGACCTGGATCATTGCCACCAAATTGAAGAGATTTACTGCACCGGCAGCCAGATGACCATCTTTTCGATAACAGGCAAAGAGAAACTCAAGACCCTGTATCTCAATGACAACTATTCCCTGAATTGGCTCTACTGCAACAGCAATGCTTTGACTCAACTCAGCGTGGGGGGCTGCAGTGCGCTACAGGGCCTTGATTGCCGTTCCAACTCGCTGACATCGCTCTACCTGTCGGACTGTGTGCAGCTGCGAAGCGTGTACTGCAATAACAACGCTCTCACCGCGTTCATTCCGCCACAGGGCCTACAGGTCCTGGAGTGTGGAAACAACAATTTCACCTCCATCACGCTGACCGGTCTGTCGAGGTTGACGTCATTGAACGTGTCGAATAACGCCCAGATGACGGCACTCATTTGTCAACAAAATGCACTGACCGTAATTAACCTCACGGGCTGCACAAAGCTACAAAAACTCAACTGCTACTCCAACCACTTGGCATCGCTTGACATCTCGTCATGTCCACAGTTGCAGCAACTGTACTGTTACGACAACTATTTCTCCGAGGAAGGCATGACAGCACTCGTCAACAATCTTCCCGACCGTAGCACAACTACAGCAGGAAACCTGCGCGTGTTGTACTCGACTGGAGAGAATAACGTGTTTAACAACACCCACGTCACCAATGCCCGAGCCAAGAATTGGTTGCCCTACAAATATAATGGCACGAACTGGACTGAAATTGCAGCGACCCTCATTGGCGATGTGAATAATGATGGCAAAGTCAACATCACTGACGTGACTTATCTGATCAACCTGCTACTCAGCAATGCCAATCCTCCAGCAGAAGCCGATGTCAATATCGACGGCAGCGCCAACATCAGTGATGTGACCGCGCTGATCAACATTCTGCTGAATAGTCATTGACCAGCCGTACGCGTTGCGTTTCCACAATCGTCCCACAACGCTGCATCAATATTAAATGAGCTGCACCCCAGACACAAAACTTTTGGGGTGCAGCTCTTCTTATCCCTGTTGCAAGACGATAGAAGTTGAGGTCCTAAATGATTCTCATTGACCTCATTGTAAGTGCCGACCCTTTAACACGAAAAAGTTTGCAGCATTAGTCGCCACACTGTGGCGGTGTGCGGAAAGCAAACCTTTGTCAAATACTCACCACCTGCCAGATGTCCAATGCTGAGGTGTACTGCGGTAGTCACGTGTTCCCGTAACTGCTGAGAATAGCAATAGCTGCCACCGAAGCCACCGAAGAGTTGCCGCACGAGAGAAATGCTCAAATTTTTTTGGCATTTCTCTTGGCTTGCACTACCTTTGCGGCGCATGAGAAGCGAGCATTTACATAATGGCATCTCCCGCAGGCAACGGTTGTTCGCCTGGATTATGCTGTCGGTCTATGTGCCGATGGTGTTGCTCGCTTCGCTCCATGTGCACTCCCTGCAGGAATACTCCGAGGTGGTGGAGTGCTACGAATGCCAGACTGATGTGCACCATTCAGGTCACATCATGGCCAGTCCCCATCATCATGGCGAATGCTTGTCATGCCGATTCCTGACCACACAAGTCGATATCCCGCAAATGTCGGTCTGCTGTATCATCAAACAGACCGTCAGCAAGATAGAGTTCCCCCAGGCCGCCAAGTTTGCCATGGCAATGGTGGCCCATCCGTCGCTGCGGGCCCCTCCGTGCATTCTGTGATTACTCAGCGCCAGCCAGATAGTCCTGTTATATATAGGATTATCCGGCTCATGCGCTATTGTGTAGTTTTTCACTTACATCATCATTAAAAAGAATCACAGAATGAAATCATACTTATCGATTCTGCTGCTGGCGTGCACGTGCACGATGGCGGCTCAAGAAACGGCCGTGCTCGACTCGACCGACGTGTTCTTTCGCCACATAGAACTCAAACAAGTGGTAGTTACCGGCCCGACAGGTGCCGTGAAGATGCAGGACATGTCGATGCCTGCAGGTGTTGTTGACCGTAACAGGTTGCGCATGACACCCGCCACCAACATTGTGGATGCCGTTGCCAAGCTGCCCGGCGTATCTCAGGTAAGCACCGGCAGCGGCATCTCCAAGCCTGTCATCCGCGGATTGGGATATAACCGCGTGGTCGTTGTTGCCGACGGCGTGCGCCAGGAGGGGCAGCAATGGGGAGATGAACATGGCGTGGAGATTGATGGCAACGCCGTGAGTTCGGTCGAGGTGCTCAAGGGACCCGCGAGCTTGCTTTACGGTTCTGATGCTCTGGCGGGAGTCCTCAAACTTAATACCGACCCTGTAGTTCCGCTGGGCAAGATGCGCCTGAACGTGAACTCCGAGTACCAAACCAATAGCGGCCTTGTGAACTACTCGTTCAACTTTGGCGGCAACAAACAGGGCCTGTCCTGGAACATACGCTATGGGGACAAGTTTGCCCATGCCTACAAGACCCCCATCGACGGCTATGTGCCCAACACGCAGTTCCGCGAACGCGCCCTGTCGGGTATGCTGGGCATCAACAAAGCGTGGGGCCACTCGCGCCTGACGGGCTCCTATTTCCACCTCACGCCCAGCATTGCCGAGGGCGAGCGCGACCCGTTGACGGGCAAACTGGTGCAGCCCTACACCGACGCCAAGACCTATCACCACGGCCTGCCTTATCAGCAGGTGTATCATTACAAAGCCGTGTTTGACAATTCGTTCTATCTGGCAGACGGCCGCTTCAATGCCGTGCTGGCTTACCAGCAGAACCGCCGCCAGGAGTTTGAGGAGCCCGACCAGTACGGCCTTTACCTCAAGCTGCACACGGTCAACTACAACATCCACTACGTGACCAGGCGCTTGGGCGACTGGCGCATCACCAGCGGCGTGAGCGGTATGTGGCAACGCTCGCTCAACGAGGGCGATGAGTTCTTGATTCCCGACTATAGCCTGTTCGACTTCGGTGCCTTTATCACAACAACGGCCAACATCGGCAATTGGGCCCTGAACGGCGGAATGCGCTTTGACAACCGTCATCTCAACAGCCATGAGTTGATGGATGACGGCGACCTGCGCTTCCAGGCGTTCAAGCGCAACTTCGGCGGTTTCACCGCGAGCGTGGGTGCCGTGTGGCACGCCACCGAACAGCTGGATTTGAGGGTCAATGCCGCCCGTGGATTTCGTGCCCCCAATATCAGCGAATTAGCTAGCAACGGCGTTCACGAGGGCTCGCTGCGCTACGAGGTAGGCAACCGTGACCTCAAGCCCGAGTTCAGTCTGCAGTTTGACCTTGGTGCGGAACTCACCACTTCGTGGATGGACGTGCAACTGTCGCTGTTCAGCAATCGCATCGACAATTACATCTTCATCCATCGCACGGGCGAGGTCATTGACGATGAGTTCATGACCTATCGCTACGACAGTGGTGATGCCCAGTTGCTGGGCGGTGAGTTTGCCGTGGACATCCACCCCTGGCACTTCCTGCACCTAGGCACCAGTTTTTCCCTGGTCAATGCCGTGCAGCTGCACCAGCCCGAGGATTCCAAGTATCTGCCGTTCACCCCGGCTCCGCGATGGCAGTCCGACATCAAGTGGGAAATCCTGCATGACGGTCATGTGCTGAACAACGTCTTCGTCTCGTTGGGTGTGGATCACAACTTCAAGCAGAACCATTATTACCGCGCCGATGATACCGAGACCGCTACTCCGGCCTACACTCTGCTTAATGCCGCCATCGGCACCGACATCATGTGCAAGGGACGTCGTGTGGCTTGCCTGAGCATCATGGGGACCAACCTCACCAACGAGGCTTACCAGAATCATCTGAGCCGCCTGAAGTATGCCGACGTGAATCCTGTCACTGGGCGCCAGGGCGTTTTGAACATGGGACGCAATATCATCTTCAAACTTGCTATCCCATTAGAGTTCTGAACTTTCTTAGGTTTAATCGATGTATTTTTACAAGGAATAGAATTCTACCGCCAGCACGATGTCAGTGTTGGCGGTAGTGTTTTAATGCTATCAGCACACCTGTGTACAAGTTGATGCTGTAGTTGGTGCTGCCCATGAGGGTGTCACGTTCCTCTAACTGGGAGCAGGCATCAGGGTAGGGGAGGTAGTGGGGCGTTGAAGTCTTAATAAAGCATAAAAGTGAGTTTTTTAATCCGCTGATTTTCCCATTTCTAACATCAAAGTGCGTAGCGAACATTTCGGGCGGTTCATTGTCATGTCAACCAATGATAGTAACTTTGCAACCGAAACGAGAGAAAAGTTAGTAAAACTGATAATCAGAACAAAATATGTTACGAGACATTATAGTTGATCCTTATTTTCCTGATTGCCCGATACGCAATATCTTGTCGCGCATCAGCGACCGATGGTCGATGCTGATACTTTACACGCTCGATGGCAAGGACACGGCGATGCGGTATTCCGACATCCTTGCAGCCATTCCCGACATCTCGCAGAAGATGCTCACCGTGGCGCTGCGCAACCTGGAGGCCGATGGGCTGGTACTGAGGCAGGCCTATGCCGAGATACCGCCGCGGGTGGAATACAGCATTACCGAGCGTGGCAAGTCACTCATGCCGCACATCAACAACTTGATAGAGTGGGCACTGGCCAACCTGGCCGACATTATGAATGACCGTAAACAGTATTCATCCAATAAAAACCATTAATAATTAATTGATTACACAATGAAACAGATTGAAAAGATTGCACAGGGTGCAAATTATGCCGCCATCAACGTTGGCCGCATCAGCGAGATTATTGAACACGAGTTGCCCATGGGCCCGGACTTTACGATTCAGGGCAAGGTCTTCGGCGGACAGGCCGTTGGCGCCGCAGCCAGCGAGTTCTCTTTCCAGACGCTCGTTCCCGGACAGGACAGTGGTTTCCTGCACACCCACAAGACGCATGAGGAACTCTACTTCATCCTGCGTGGCGAGGGCCAGTACCAGGTTGATGGTGAGATTTTTCCCGTCAGCGAGGGTAGCGTAATCCGCGTGTCTCCCAATGGCAAGCGCGCGTTGAAGAACACCGGCAACGAGGACTTGACGATGCTCTGCATCCAGTACAAGGCCACCCCGTTCATCGAGGCCGACAGCCCCATGACCGACGGCATCATCCTGCAAGAGCCCCTCAACTGGTAACTTTAACGTGAGTTCGATGAAATTATTGATTGTCAATCAGTGCGTTAGCAACTCCCAACTCCTCCCCCGCCTGGGGGGAGGTGCCCGTAGGGCGGAGGAGGGGGAGGGGGCGTTGATGTCCCAAGAAGAAGTGATTCGAGGGTAAATCATACTCCTCCGCCCTAACGGGCACCTCCCCTATCTTAGGGGAGGAGTTGAGTATCAGTAACTTATTTTCGTCGAACTCACGTTAACTTTAGACACCGCGTATTTATAAGACCGAGCGCACCCCCAAAAAGGTGCGCTCGGATTTGTTTTAATTGATGGTGTTTCAGTCTGTAGGGCTCTCGACGTTGCGGACGACTGTCTCCCGGTTGACGGCCTTATAGAGGTTTGCCGCCACGCTATTGCGGGCCCGTTCGGTCAGCATGGCTGATGCTTTCTCAATTTCTTTGGTATCAAAAGCGAAAAGAAATATCAGTGCTGCCGCTGCATCTCGATCAGGGTAAGACTTAACATAGTTGTGTACATAATCATTCAAACGATCATTCAGGATAAAGAACAAATCGCTGTATAGATTCAACTCGTCTTGATACAATGGCCCATATTTGCCGCTAAAGCGTCTATTGCACTCATTGATGCCTAACAAGAGCGGTCCAACGTAATGCTGCGCTTCATCATAGTCCACATAGAATTGTGAGCCTCCCAGATGAGTGACTTTGTGCTCATTTTGATAAAACTGGAGCATTTCCCCCGGGATGGCAGGAAATACCGTGGTAAGTTCGTTCACATCGGTGACATAGAGCAATGCCGCATCCTTCAGGTCACAGGTGAGTTCATGCATCTCCCCCGTGATGGCATACGTCTGTTTGACAATAGTTTCCCAATTGGTTAGGTCCACCACTTCGAGGGTAACCGAGTCTTTGCGGCCCTCGAACGTTCCTCTCACAGTAAATTTGCCCCCTTGGGCCATAGCCCCCAGGGTCATCATGCCCAAGAGCATGGTAATGAATAGTTTCTTTAACATTTCTTGAAATAATTAGAATGATACTTAAGTTCCGTGAGCCATTGACTGGCTCACAATTTTTAGGGGTTAAAGATTTACCATCATCTATCTGGATTGAGTTGCAAAAAAATCATTTCGTTTATACTATCATAACGATAAACGCCCCCAGTTATTGCAATGATTCAATCCTAGCAAATATTACGAACTTTTAGCTCTACCATTTAAAAGACTCAGCAACAATTAGATTAATTAGCGGAATACGCATCAGCCCCGCAGGGTCCGAGACAACAGACCTTGTGTACGCTTGGACGAAGCAGACGGAATGAATCAGGAAAGTGAGTATGACAGAGGCTCCGATTGAGAAAGTCATTGAATGAATATTACTTTTAAAGAAAAACCATTATCTTTGCAAAAAGATTTTCTGGGGGATGACTTTAAAAGAGAGATATAAACGGTTCAAGGCATGGCAGCTCGATCCCTTCGATTGGAGTTATGACGAGAACGAGCGCCATCATTGCGTGAATTGCGGGAATGACTTCGCCGGCAAGTTTTGTCCGCATTGCTCGCAGAAGGCCGGTTTGAAAAAGGTATCGTGGAAGAGTGTGTTCCAAAGCACTGCCGAGGTGTGGGGAATGGGCAACCGTTCGTTGCTGTACTCCCTGTGGCAGCTGATATGGCGTCCCGGATTTTTCATCAGCGACTATATCAACGGCAAGCGGCAAGTATCGTTCCCGCCAGTGAAAATGCTGGTAGTCATGGGTGTGCTCAGTGTCCTCATTGATAATTTGTTCGGCATCAATGATGTCTTGACACAAAAAGGCGACTCGTTACCGGTCAATCAGTTCTTTGCCTGGATAAAGGACAGCCCGGGATGGGGATCATTGGTCATGACACTCTTTTTCACCATCCCCACATGGTGTCTCTTCCGTTATGCGCCACGCAACACCAAGCACACATTGCCGCAAGGTTTTTTCATCATGGTGTTCATGGCCATTCAGTTTCTCTTTGTGGATGACCTTGCCGACTTCTTCGGTGACTATTTCTATATTTTGCTTCCCTTGTGCTATTTTTATGTCTACAGGCAGTTGTTTGGCTATGACTTCTGGGGGAACTTTTGGAGAGTGGTTCTTATGATGGGAAGCGGTCTCTTCTTAGCAACTATGGCAATGTCAATTGCCGAAGTGCTGACGACAATACACAAACCTCATGTTAACGAATACAAGGCAATAGTGCAGTCGATACCTTATTGGGCGCTCCCCCTTCTTGTTGGTATGTTTATCAGCAAAAAAACATATGAGCTAAGGGAGAAAAAGAAACAAAGTGTATTCCAATACTTGAAAGTCTCATTTCAAGCGCTCAAACAGAGGATAAAACAAAGGAAAGAACAAAATAATCATGAAGAATAGGCTATTACAAATCATATTATTTGCCGTTGTTGCTTGCTCGTGCGCTCTCGTGTCGAGTGCACACAACAAACTCACCCCTAACGCGCAATTGTCGTTACTGCAAAAACAGACAGCACGATATGACTCAAACGGCAAGAAACTGCAAGCACTGGATGCCGACCCAAGCATCATGCTTGTGGTGGATGTTGATTCCCAAGATGCGGCGGGAACGTTTGCTCAAATCCGTGAGACAGGCGCTACCGTGTTGTCAAAACTCGGGCATCAGGCTGTGATCAGCATCCCTGCCGACAACGTCGATGCCCTTGTTGCCATCGAGGGCGTGAAAAGGGTGGATGCGACCAGTAAAGGGCAGTTGAAAACCGATGTCTCACTCGTGGAGACTGGCGTGAGCCTGATTGACGGCACCGTTCCTGGCCTTGAAGAGGTTTACACTGGCAAGGGCGTCACCATCTGCCTTGTCGATATGGGATTCGACTTCCAGCATCCGGCATTCAAGGATGCCGACGGCAACACCCGCCTGCGCTGCGTCTATCTGCCCGGTAACAACAATGGCCACAAGTTTATCGTCGAGGATGACGAGGCTGGGACAATAGCGTATCCTGGCTCGGTGTTCGACACGCCCGAACTCATTGCCACCCTCACGACCGACACCGATATGGACTCACACGGCACACACACCGCCGGCATTGCCGCTGGCACACGATCGCCGCTGGGGTTTGGCGGCATGGCGCCCGATGCCGACATTGTGCTTGTGTCGACTGAGGCTGAGGAAAATGTGAACGAGATAGCCTTCCAGTTCGTGGCACATTACGCCCAGCAAATCGAGGCTCCCGTAGTGCTTAGCGCCAGCATGAACTCACACCATGGCCCCCACAATGGCACAGGCATGATGCCTGAACTGATTGATGAGTTGTCTCATCATGTCATCCCAGTGTTGAGTGTGGGAAATGAAGGTAACAAACACCTTCACATCTACAAGGCATTTGATGAAGAGAACAGCAGCATAAAGGCGTTTCTTGCCCGGGCTACTCCCATCATTGGCGAAGACGACAGCACTATAAAAATGATGGGCTCGGTAGTATGTGGCTATTCACGCAACACCTTGGGCGAGGACGATACATTGAGTGTCCAGATTGGCTTGCTGAGACTCAGTAGTGGCGAGGCAGTGTGGCAAACAGAGCCTCTCACTATCTCTCCGTCTCTGGATGGCTATATTGAAATATTTAGCGACGACGACGAGATACTCAGCCAATTTATGCAGGGTGGCTTCGTGGGAATATCCGGCAGAGTCGTTGATGGCAAGATTGAACTGCTCGCTGCCGTGCAAGGGGTTCGCATTAAACGACTGCCTTTCTTTATCTCGCTCTCGTCATCTTCACACATTGAGATGGACTTGTGGGAAACGATAAACGAATTTGAAGCAATCAACATGGAAGGTTACACCCTTGGCGATAGTGAGTTTTCGTGTGGCGATTGGACCTCCACGCCAAATGTCATCAGCGTGGGCAATTATGTGGCAAACACCACCTCACGACTTTACACTGGCTCTGTTATTGATGAGAGCGACCTTTACACGCTCGACGACATCAGTTACAAATCAAGCTACGGCGTTTCGCTCAACGGCGTGGCACAACCAACTGTTGCCGCTCCGGGCAACAACGTCGTGTCGTCTATCAACCACTATACCTGTGACAAGGAGATTGCCGAGTCAATGCAGTGGCAGGGGTATCCCTATGGCGGCATGAGTGGCACCTCGATGTCGTGTCCCACGGTGAGCGGCATCATCGCCCTGTGGCTGCAAGCCGATCCCACCCTCACATTAGATGAGATCAAAGAAGTGCTCGCTGCGACTTCGCGCAACGATGAGTTCACAGCAGCCAGCCCCATCAAGTGGGGCTATGGCAAGATTGACGCTGCAGCCGGCATTGAATACATCAAGAGGCCAACTGCCGTCAACAGTATCAAAAGCGATGAGCCAGCCGTTGACAGCAACCTGTGGTTTGACATCACAGGCCGCTCTTACAACTCCAAGCCCACAGCACCTGGTATCTACATCAACTCTGGCAAGAAATACATCATCAAGTAAGAATGACCATCCCATTTGATGCCAAAAGGGTGAAATCACATCATAAAGTGTATTTCGCGAGAAAATCGCTACCTTTGCAGCAGTGACAGAAAGATAGATTTTAGTATATGCATTAATCTCACAGATATGAAAAGAATCGCATCGGTAATTATCCTTTCTTGCCTCACACTGTTGATGATGGCACAGGATGGTATAAAAGTGAACTTTAAAGGCTCCGCGCCCACCGTTACAGATTTTGCATGGGCAGCATTCCCTTCATTGAACTATGAGGATGAGGACGAAAGCGGCGACCGCCCATGGAGGGCATTGGAGAATGCCATGACGCGTCACAGCAAGGGCCTTCCACAAGAGGAAGGCGTGACGTTAACCATTGACTCAAAAAACGGATACATCGTTTATGAACGTGTAGACGAAGAATACGGAGATTATATTTTCAGGTTGGAAGTGTGTTACTGGAATGAGTCGGACGGGAAATACAAACTCATTATTTTCAACGATATGGCAAGCTATATGGAAGGCAGGCCGTGTATGACTGAAACGAGTGGCATTGATTTCTACCGTTACAACAATGCCACAAAACGCATGGAGGCTTGTGATGCTCCCGGGTTCGAAGTTGATTACAGATGTATCTATGAACTGCCACGCAAGGGCAAGGACATCATTTGCACTCTATGGAACGATGACGGCACCACCCAGCAGAAGATATTGAAATGGGACGGAAAACAATTCAACGAATAAACTGATTGTTGACCGATTCCAACTGATGTGCGGGCCGATAGCTAAGGCCTGCAGGTCATGGACGTCCACCTCGGCACTTCAAAGAAGGCTCTGAGCCCTGATTGCTATATGAAGGGGTTTAAGCGGGGTAGGGGATATAAAGAAAAATGGAGACCATTGAATAATCAATAGCCTCCTGTTTCCAAGACACCCCATCGTTTTTTGGGGGGCGGTTAGGATAAACGGCTACTCTATCGGTATCTGAATGATTGAAAGCCATTTCTCGGGGTCCTCCTGGTTCCAGACTCCATCAACGTAGCAGGTGCGGAACAGACCAACAGGCTTGTAACCATGCTCCTCTATGTAACGGAAAGCTTCTATGTACGATTCGTAGAATCTTTCATACGGGCCGACGTGCTTCATGCAGAGCGCCTTGGGCACTGCGGGCAGACGCTTGAACTGGATGATGGCACTGTCCTCTCCCATCTCCTCTACCTGTTCGCAATACTCAATGTCCACGTCCGTCGGCTTATACTCCCTGTCATGTTCAACAGTAAAGCAGTAGCCCGGCGGTGGGCATTTGCAGCCGAGACGTTGCATCTCGGGAGCGATTATCTCTACACACATGGAGCCTATGGCGGCGTAGTCTGGAAGGACTTCACGATGACTTGCCACGATGATTTCGGGCAGTGACTGAATGCTGAATTTTTCCATTGTCTTCATCTCTTTGCGAGTGTTCCTCCAGTCGAGCAGTCGGTTGCGGCGGGTTATCAGCTGATTCAGCTGCGCTTCCGTTTCCTTGATTTTCTCGGTCAGTTGCTGGATGCTTGGGATGTGCGAGTTGTCCTCGAACAAGTCCTTGATCTCATCCAACGAGAATCCAAGGCGCTGCAGGTCGCGGATGGCTTGCAACTTCTGCATCTGGTCGATGCTGTAGTAGCGGTAGCCTGTCCACTCGTCCACCTCGTCAGGCAACAGCAGACCTTTCTGCTCATAATGACGCAAAGTTTTTACTGTGACTTGCATCAACTGGGAGAACTCTCCGATTTTTAACCTTGTTTTCTTACTCATATCACGCGATGTTATGAAGCAATTGCTAAGTGAAAGCAAAGTTAATGTGTGCCCTTAGGGACGAGTCAAGAGAAAATGACGATTTTAACATGACTTTAACAGATCGGTGCCCCCGTCCTCTTTACTCCCGGCGGTAGCACTATGCAATAATGGCGAGAACGAGAGATGAGATACATCGAAGCCAATTAAAGTCAAAGATATAGATAATGCCTTCAATCAGAGCTCGAAATGCCTTATCGGGAATTGTTTGACAAGGACAGGCCTACGCTGAAGATCAGGTTCACGTTGGACAATGTGCCACTGAGGCCCCAATCCTCACGATATTCGTCACATGGTTTGTGATACCACACCGGCATAGGATATTTGTTGGGCTTGCTCACATCCACAGGCTGACGGCCGTTCTCCAATACCACGGCACGGACTCCCTTTTTCACGAAATTATAGTGGTCGGAACGGTAAAACCAGCCGTCGGAGTTGTCATCGTCGAAGTAGATATACCTGCCTTGGGCAGCAGCGGCAGCCACATAATAATTGTCTAAGTCGCTTTCCCCACCACCCAATATCACGACATCGCGCGTGAGCTCGGCAGGGCCTATGCTCTCAAAGTTAAGGCAGGCGACAGTCTTCGCCATCGGAACAGCAGGGTGGTCGCAGTAATATGCCGAGCCGAACAGTCCGCTCTCTTCAGACGAGGGGAAGATGAACAGCAGGTCTCGACGCGTCTGGGACATCTCCTTGAACTTCTTGGCGACGAGCAACGCTCCAGCCATGCCAGATGCATTGTCTGCAGCGCCGTTATATATCGTGTCGCCGCGCTCATCGGCTTTCCCGATGCCTAGGTGATCCCAGTGGGCACAGAACACTACAGCCTCACCATTCTGATTGCTCCCTCGCAGGATGCCGCCCACGTTGCGCGTCTGCTGAATGTCGTAAGTCACATTCATCTTCACATCACCTCTCACATTTAGGGGAAAGCTCTTGAAGCCTGGCTTTTTTGCATCAGCCAGTGCCTTGTCCATATCCATGCCGGCAGCGAGAAACAGCTTCCGGCAACCGTCCTCATGCAGCCATCCCCTGACGGCCAATTCGCCGGCATTACGCGTATCCGGATCATAGATGGCGAGATTGTCACTCAGGTGGCCATTCACACAGACGTGCCACCCGTAACTGGCGGCTTCGGTATGGTGGAGCACCAGACAACCGGCTGCACCCTGACGCTGTGCCTCTTCAAACTTATATAACCAACGACCGTAGTAGGTCATATTGCGTCCCCTGAAGAGTTGGCTGTCATAAAAGCCGGGGTCGTTGACCATCACGACCACGATCTTGCCTTTCACATCGATGCCCTCGTAGTCGTTCCAGTCGTATTCAGGCGCGTTTATGCCAAAACCGCAGAAGACATACTCCGTCTTCTTCAGATCAATTTTCTTGGTGGCTTGAGTCGTCCAGATAATCAGATCGTCGGGATAGCGGAGCACCGATTTCTTCTTCCCGCTTACCGCGATCTTGCTACCCACGGGTTTGGCAGTAACGGCAATCATTTCAAAGGGCTGGAACCAACTGCCGTTGAAGGCCGGCTCCAAACCCATTACCTCCAACTGATTAGCAAGATATTCCACCGTCTTGTCCTCATAGGGAGTCATGGGCTTTCTTCCGCCAAACTCATCACTGGCAATCACCTTTGTCCATTCCCTCAGCAGTTGTTCGTCACTTCCGGTTCGCAACTGCTCCTGTGTGATCTGTGCACTGGCTGTTGCCAGCCCCATGGCGACAAAAGCGATTACCGTCACCAACACTCTAGCATTCATTCTCATCGGCATATTCATAGATATAGTTTGTAGGAAAAGGACTTTTCCTTGACGCACCGCTCATGATGGGGCATCCAATCAACTAATGGAAAAATCCCCTAGTTTTTAATTTTCTGCAAAGATACAAAATCTTAGCCTTCTACCGACCCATGACGGCAAAGTAATTTTGACGAGAACCAGTGCTGGCGCAACTGCATCCCCCTGCGCTACAATTTCTATCAAGGCACCCGGCAATTCAAGCTGCTCGACTCGTATCAGATACACCGGGCCCGTATCTGATGCATCTTCGAGATCAACGGCCTTGAAGTGTTCCTATTAATATAAACGTTTTTATTAAATATTAATCTAGATCAATGCTATATGGGTTCGTGCCTGGAGGCAGGTCATCCCATGTTAAGCCCAGACAATCTAAATAACCGCACTTGGCATCGTCGTCATCAAAAGCTTGTTCTATCCTTTCTCGCTCTTCTCTTTTCAGTTCCAAATGATAAGTTTCGTAGAGGTCATTCCAGCTATTACTTAATTCTAACCATTTATAGCAAAGTTCAATACATTCTTGTTCGTGAAGCGATGTATAAGCAAAAAGGATTTTATATAATTCACTTTTGGTGTTGTTTAACCTACGATATAAATCTGAGGCCTTTTCATGAAGGCGCAATTCATTCGAGATGTTTTTAAATAAATATTGCAATTCTAACACTAGATCTGATTCAAAAGAACGCGCTAGAATTTTATCAGCAATGTCTTCTAAGATGACTTTGTTTAGTATGTCATCGTCACAGAACTTTACAACATTTTCCTCATTCATATAATGGGAAAAACGCTTTCCTTTGTCTACTGATATTCCATACCTATTCTTGCAATGCCATCTATGTTGTTGCATTTTGCGTTTTGCATCTTTTTCATAAAGTGCTTCTATGGCCTTTGCTACCTGAGGGTCATGCATCAAATCCTCCTCAGATTTTGTTTTTTCTTCAAAAGCTCTGATTGCATCATCAATTTGTGGGTCATCAAGTAAGTCTGAGATTTGCTCTAACCATTTATTCTCTTCGTCAATCTGATTTAATAAATCAAATATCGTTTTTCCGCTCTTTGAATCATTGCCATTCATAATTCATTCTTTTTTTTGATTATAATATAATAGCAAATATCATGCCAAATAAAAGAATCTAACGTGGCATCGTTTTCTTAGCCTTTTGACATCCGAGCATAGCTCCATAATTTTGCGGAAACTTAATACCGCGAGATTATGGAGTTTTTCAGTTCTTGGCACCTGTGCCGTCTTGGGCGTTTGCCGTACAACTTAGGCATCCTCAAGGAGTTGAGCGAGTACATCGAGCACGAGGTTTAAGGCCTCCCGTTCCGCAGGTGGGCGAGAAGATCGCCCACCGATCGGAACCGGCGCCGGACGCCCCCATCGATGGGGAACGCCCGGCTTTATTTCCACAATCGATCCAGTGATTAATTGTTACTTCCCATATATGAAACCGATAAGGTTGTTAATTTCTTCTTCAGTGAAATTACCTGCAACTTGAACATTTCCATTCTCCACTTGACACATTACCATAGGATAAGAATATACCTTCCCTTTTATCACAGTTGCTAAGTAGCGATTGATGTTTTGTGCTGTTAATTGAGAAAACTGTTCTGTACCTTTATCGTCAAATCTGAATGACATGCAATACTGTCCATCAGGCGTGTTCTCTTTCATCGCACTGATTATCGATTCTCCTGTCATATAAGGCTTGCCATCAAGAGCTTTAAGCGCAATAAGCTCATAGCACTCAGGCCCTTGAAAATCACGGAAGGGCTTGTAGGGCTTGATAGACCACGCAAGTTTCAAGTCTTGAGGTAGGAAATTAGCTCCATACTGAGCTATTATGCTGTTTACTCTTGCGGTGTCTTCAACAAGAGTATGACCGATTATAGGTGTTGAGTTGTTATATTCTGGTCTGCTCCAGTGTTCCGTATGACTTCTTGTATTTAGTAACTGCTCAAGCGTAAATTCATCAGGCTTGAGGTTTTGCTTTTTAACCTCATTATTCAGGTTTATAAATGCTTCGGCAACTTCATCCCAAGAGTATGTTTCATAAAAACCAATTTGAGACACAGCATCTTTTTGTACTTTGCTGCTTTTAGAGTTTACGGCACTGTTGCATGAAAATGAAAGAGCAATGACTGCTACCACAGCAAGAATCATTATTCCGCAAAGCGGTTTGGATGACATAGTTCTTAATGATTTCATTATATCCATAATTTATTCTGAATTATCGTGACTGCAAATATAACATAATTATTTTAAAGAGAGTCTTTGGTGGTGCAAATCTTTTGTCTTTTAGCGTCAAGCCATGGAAACCTGGTCTTGAGGTACACTACAATTCTCCCTAGTGTATCACCGATAATCTTTGCTTGTTTGTCAATGCCCCCGATAACATCACCTGCATTTTTTAACCTGCAGTCTTCTTCGTTCGGGACACGGCAAAGTCCGAACAAGTTAGGCTCTGCTCTCGCTGCTCCCTCAGTTATCGCAGCCCGGTATCCCCGGCGGCTCCACCCTCATCTTTGACATCGAACTGATTGCCATCAACTAAGGCAAATGGCAAAATAATAGTAACAGCACAAGTTGTGTTGCGAGAAAACGTTACCTTTGCACTTTAGGTATATCAATTGTGGATTGTTGTATGAGCATCTTTAAGGACATACTTCTTGTTGGGGCGGGCAGCTTTTTCGGCGGCATCGCTCGGTATCTGATATCGTTGGCCATGAAGGGTATGGGCTCCGCATTTCCGTGGGCAACGATGACCGCCAACATCGTCGGTTGCCTGCTCATCGGTTTGCTCTGGGCGGCCTTCAATCGCGTTAATGCCTCGTCGCAGCTGAACCTGCTGTTGATTGTGGGATTCTGTGGAGGCTTCACCACATTTTCAACCTTCTCAAAGGAAAGCCTGAGTCTGTTGCAGGCTGGTAATTATTTCACATTCGCTCTGTATGCTCTAGGCAGTGTGGCCCTTGGCATAATTGCCGTTGCTATCGGCTATACATTGGCAAAGTAAAGAATATAGATGATGAAAGAAGAATGTCTGATATGCAAAGCTCCGCTGGAGTATCTTGAGAACGATGAACCCATGGAATGCTCCATCTGCCACAAGAAGGAGAGCAGCAAAACCCGCTGCATCCATGGGCACTACGTCTGCAACGACTGCCACACGGCGGGGCTGGACACCATCATCGGGCTTTGCCTCGCCGAGACCTCCCGAAACCCCGTTGAGATCATTGAGAAGATGATGGCACAACCGTTCTGCCACATGCACGGTCCCGAGCACCATGTGATGGTGGGGGCCGCCTTGATCACGGCCTACAAGAACGCCGGGGGCGAGCTTGACTTGCCAAAAGCCCTGAACGAAATGATGTCGAGGGGAAAGAGCGTGCCAGGCGGAGCTTGCGGTTTTTGGGGCGCCTGCGGTGCTGGCATCAGCACGGGGATGTTCGTGTCCATCATCTCCAAATCTACGCCGCTGGCTAACGAACCTTTTGCCCTGTCACATCAGATGACGGCCAGATCCCTCGGAGAGATAGGCCATGTCGGTGGCCCACGTTGCTGCAAGCGTGACTCATTCCTCTCCATCCTCGCTGCCGTCGATTTCGTCAAGGAGCACTTCGGCGTAGCTATGGAATGCCCCGAGGTCATCTGCCACTATTCAAGTAAGAACAACCAGTGTATCGGGCGGCGGTGCCCCTTCTCCCCAGCAAACCATTGAGAGCCGCTAACTGTCCCTCTTGCATGGGGCCGTGTCATCATTCATTTGTCGCAATTTAAATTGCGCTTCGCGCGAGAACCTTTAGCTTGGCCGCAAGGCCGCTCAAAAAGACAGTTGCCAATTATGACACACCCTCGCTAACCCATCACCACGTCGAGCACCATCATCAAGACGAAACCGATGGCGAAGCCGATGGTACTGACATTGGTGTGCTGGCCGCAAGACGCTTCGGGTATGAGCTCCTCGATGACCACGTAGAACATGGCTCCGGCGGCAAAAGCGAGCATATAGGGAAGAACAGGCAAAACCAGGGATGACAGTAGTAATACAGCAAGGGCACCGATGGGTTCAACGGCACCGCTTAGCGAGCCGATGAGAAAAGACCTCCAGCGACTGTTTCCCGCCGCGCACATAGGCATCGAGATGATGGCCCCCTCGGGGACGTTCTGGATGGCAATACCCAGCGATACCGCTATGGCGCTGGCAAGCGAGATGTTTGTGACAGTGCTGTCGGCGCCGGCAAAGACCACGCCCACGGCCATACCCTCCGGCAGGTTGTGGATGGTCACCGCCAAGGCCAACATCGCCGTGCGGGACAGGTGGGAACGGAGGCCTTCGGGCTTGTTGCTGCCGAGGTGCAGGTGCGGGGTCAACTCATCAATCAGCAGCAGGAAACCGATGCCCAAGAGGAATCCTACTGCAGCGGGCACCACCGCCCATGCGCGCCCAGATGTTTCCATCTCCATTGCGGGAATCAGCAATGACCAGACCGAAGCCGCCACCATAACACCCGAAGCAAAGCCCAGCAGTGCCTTCTGCAGCCTCACGGACATCTCGTCCTTCATCATAAAGACGAAGGCCGACCCGAGCATAGTGCCCAACAAGGGGATGAGTAACCCGATAACCAGTATGGTCATGACTGTTCCTTCGATGCCTGTTTTACACCAGTAATGGCGGCATACGAGGGCTTCTTGCGGTGGATGGCTGTATCAATGAAGCCTGCCTCGTCAAGCAACGTCTTCAGTTGCTCTGGCGAGTAGGCAGTCATGCCTTCCACCACGTTTGTCCACATCGAATCGCCTTCAATGACCTCCACCAGAATGCCGAAACGGCCGCCCGGTTTCAGCACGCGTAGCACCTCTTGCAGGCACCCAGGCAGGTTGGGCCAGAAATACACCGTCTCGACGGCTATCACGAGGTCGAACTTCCCGTCCTCGTAGGGCAGTTTCTCGGCAGATCCTTGGCAGACGAACACCTGCTTGTCGAGCACGGCGGCATTCACTTTGCGTGCCTTCGCCACGCTTTCCTCCGAGATGTCTATGCCATAGACTTGTGCTCCGTCGCTGCGCTTGAGCAGTCTCTTCAGCGTCGCACCGCCACCGCAGCCGATGTCAAGCATTGTCCAGCCTGAGTGGAACTTCACAAGGTCAAGACCCCAGTTTGTCAGCGGCGCATGACCGAAGTTCATGAACCGCAGCATCATTCTCCCCATCATCCCTTTGGGATGTGCACAATTAGTAAAGAACGTTTTTAATATTCCCATATCATTTAGTTTTTTAGTTGGCTGCAAATGTACAATGGAAATGATATTCATGGCAATACCAAATTATTGGTATTTTATTCGTTCTTATTGCCAAATAAATAGGAGAAAACGCGGCAAGGCCCCCCACAATCCAGCCTTCATCCATACTGGCGACAGCTGTGCACCATTACCGAGAGTGTCTCATTGGGTTGCCTATCCGCACCGAGACCTCACACGCACGGCTCGTTTAGTTGCTGTCGCATTTGGTCTTGCAGCGCTAGATTTGTGATGCGCCGCACCTCAACCAAGCCTAGCGTTCTCGCTGCGCTCGTAGGAATCGATGCTATTAATGAGGATGAGCCATAACTGAATGATGACCCATCCTCGCATTATGTACGGTCGGTGTGCCGGAATTCTCGGCTGGAAGGGAAGATGTCACTCGACAATGCGGATGATAGCATTGCCTTGCGGCAAATGCTCAACCAGCGATATGCGGATTCCGGTTCTGTAGCGGTAGAGTCCAGCTCGGTTGGTCACAATCACTTCACAGGTCATGCCGGGAGACACTTGACTCAGCAACAAAGGCTCCGAGTTGTCGGGCAAAAATTCGAAGAAATCGTTTTCAAGAACGAACTTAAACAAATCGCTGTCGTCGGCAATGGCTTGCGCGATAATCGACTCGACTGTGATGAGGTGCCCGTGGTTATGTGTAGTACTCTTGGCATAGCGTTTCAAGGCAGTGGTATGGGACAGGTACTTGCCTGCGCCGAATGCCACAATACGCTGCAGCTTAGGCCAGATGCGTACAGCAACATCATCGAATCCTTGTTTGAAGATTTCGGCGAGTTCTTGGGCCCGCTCTGCATCATACTGTTCGACTTCCCTTATGACGTCGGGCCATTGCTGCTCAAGGGTGGTGAACATTGTCAAGACCTCAGATGTATTGAGCGCGATAATTTGGTCTGCCTCACGCGAGAGCAGGGCGAGGCTGATCAATTTGAACCTTTTGATGGAACTATCTTGCTCAAACGAGGAGAGGAACGAGGCGGGAATGGACAGGTCGCTTTGTTTCTGTACGTTGGCATATAGCGACATTTTGATAAAGTCAATAGCCGTGCTGTTCAGGAAGTGCTGGACGAAGCTGTTGTTGATGGTGGACTGTGCTTTTGGCTGGCTTAGCATGATCGGCAGATTGTTGTGCCCTCTCATGACACCCGAAATGGCCCTTTTGAAGGGGCGCAGATGGACGCGGGTCATCGGCAGTATGCGTCCATCGAGTTTCATCGCGTAACGGTTGATTTCCTCGGCAGTGAGTATGTTCTCCTCGCCGACGTTTGTCTGCAGTCGTATCAGTTTTTCATAGTCGGCGTATGTCGTGATGGGCACGCGATTCTGGTATCCTTTGATGCTTCGTATGCTGGCAAAGGAATAACGCTTGCCGTAGTCAGTATTCTTGTTGATGCGCAATATGGTCATGAGCCTCATGTGTCCATCGCACGCGTCTCGAGTAAAATTGGTGATTTTGCCGTCGGTGTTCATGATGACGTCGATGGTGGTTCGGGCCACCGTCTCGGCAAAGTCCTCCGAGATGCCTTTCGCGCTATGGAAAGGCTCAGCACGCAAGATGAACGGCGCGAGATATTCCTTGATTTTCAGCCTGTTGTCAAGCGTTAATTCGTCGGTTGAGGCAAGCATGAAATTGGCGAGATAGCCCATGATAACCCAGAACAGATGAGGGCTGTGTATGCCATAATTTTCCATGTCGTTGAACAGTTTGACGTATCCCTTTGCATAGCTGACCAGGGTGTCGCCCGATTTCTTGGTCGACTGCACCAGTGAGCGGCTATTGATGAAATAATGATAGCCTATCATTTGCGGCAGGTAGCAGATGCGTTGAGCCATGCCGATGGATTGAACGCTGAAAAGAGTGCTCTCGGCGAATGGCACATCCTCGTCGAAAGTGATGTTGTTTCGTGTCAGGAACTCCCGGTCAAACACTTTAGACGTGACGATGCCCCAGCCTACGCCCAGAAACATTTTCTCCTCGTCCCAGTTGTCACGCTCGACAATGATGCGCGACTCCAGTTGATTCCATCCCACGAGTTCAGTCAGTGGCACCAGCGAGGGGTCTTCCAGCTCTGACTCACGGCGGAAAATCAGCACGTCGGACTTGGTCTCTCGGATGTTGTTATAGGCCTCTTCAAGACAATGGGGGGTGTAGCTGTCGTCTGCGTCCAGAAAACCGAGGTATGGCGCGGTGGCAAACTGCATGCCATAGTTTCGGGGAGAGGAGGGTGTGTGGACATCATTGTCGAGCCCACGGACGATGACGTTGTCGTGCTTGCCCAGCATCTCTTGCAGGGCCGGCAGATAGTGAGGTTCACAGTTGTGTGCAATGACAATCCATTGGATGTTTTCAAAACCGATGGTTTGAGATTTCATGGATTGATAAGCCTTTTTGAATACATTCAGCTCAACATTGTGGAGCGGAGTGACAACTGATACTTTGTACATAATACTTCCGATAGATGATTTAGCGCTACAAAAATACATTTTTTTGCCGCATCACTCCAAAATTCAAAAAAGGAAAATTTTGACAAAAGCAAGTATATCCCAATTTTTCAGATTGTCCCTCACCAAAAGGCGCAACGTCAAGCCACGGCTGGCGATGCGCCTTGTTTTGTGTCACATTGGCCTGGGGATCTGATTCGCTATGGTCACGGGGTTGTATTCGGCTATTTCCCGCTTCGCACATCAACCAGCCGGCTGTGCGACCTCATCAAGGGATGGATCATCGCCATGCAGCAGATGCACATTTGCGACCGACGGGAGGTCTACATTCCCGCCGAAATGGGCTACTGCAAATACTAGCTTCGCCGTCCTCTGTCACGACTCGGAAAAGCCCGAACAAGTTCGGCTTTTCTCTCGCTGCTCCCTCACTCCCTCAGGTGACTTCATGGCTTTTGCCCGTGAGCTGTTCATGTCTGACTATGACATGGGTGATGGCGATAACGTGTTCCGCTGCTATTGATTAAGCACCGCATACCGAAAGAGGGGTTCTTTTCAAGCCCTTGCTAGACCTAGCCCTAGGCGCAATACAGTCTCGGAATCATCCTATAAACAATCATGGCAGCAGCAGTAAAGAAAGTTTTTCTAGTGCAATAGCCTAGAGACCAGCCTCAACAATTAAGAAGGAAGTTCAATCAAAGTGTTTCTAACAGTTTAGGTTTAATTGCCTTGCTTGAAGGGTAAATGTTTATTAAATGAATAAACGACTCGTGTATTCAATCTCTAAAGATTAATTATTATTTAGTTTGTTGAATATCGTCATTATATCTTTTTATTACAATATCTCTGATAAGTTTAATCTTATTTTCACATTCTTTATATGAGCATTTTTCATTTGAATCGGGGCACATTTTTATGCGAACACACTGTGGATAAATAGGGCATGTCTTACATTTGTCTATAATGGGATAAGTCTCTTTCCACTTGTTCAAAATTGTTTCATTGATATTTTCTTTATAGATAGATCCAATAAGATAGTCGTTAGGGTAATGTTCACATTTCCCTATTTTCCCTATAGGATTTATCGTAATTGAACTATCATGATCTGCCATGCAATGCGAGTACTTGAACTTTGTAGAAAATGCTTTGTATCTAAACACTCCTTTTTGGATGAGAATGTCTTGCAGCTTCGTAAACGCTTCATTCCGTTCTTTTGGATCATTCTTAAATGCGTCATTAGAATCGTCAAAGAGCAGACTATTATATATAGCGAACCCTTTCCTGTTTTCGAATTTCTTCACCAGAAAGTTAACCAGATTGATCAAATCTTCAGTGTTGTACAGATCTTGATTCAATCTTATTGAAACACCGATCTTAGCATCGAGCAAATCTTCAATATTATTCAGCACTCTTTCAAATTCGTTTCCTTTGGCTCCTATATAGGCTTTTGCTCTTTGATAGACATCTTTGGTTCCGTCTAGTGTGATCTGTACTCTTTGTAAATGCCAGTACTGCTGAGCTTTTAATATGTTCCTCTTATTGAAAAGTAGGCCATTACTTATCATACGAGAATGAAATTTTACTTTGCTTGAGTTCAGCTTTTCAGTAATGATATCTATAACATTCTCGTTTACAAGAGGCTCACCTCCAAACCATCTGATATCCTGTGATTGCCCATTTGAGTTTCTGATGATGAAGTCTGCTACATCATTTGCTGTCTGTTCTGACATTGAAACATGAGGTGTCCCTTTCTCATAACAATAAAAGCATCTAGCATTGCAATCTAAAGTTGTAAAGATCGTATAGCTGTTTACTCTTTTTGACGATTTTAGTCTGGCGTCTATACGCATCTTATCTATCATGGCCAACTCATCGAAATCAATTGGCACATAATAATTCATTTCAATTAGTTTGGGCAATGTATCTCTTATGTCTTCTGTATTGTCTAAATATACTAAACTGCCGGTTAAGGTATTGTATAACAAATAGCCTCCGTCTAATTCTATCTTCATTACGAAAGAACAAAGGCGGTAATCGGATATTTTAGATTGAATCATTGTTTTTGATATATGGAGTTATAAAAGGATGCTACAAATATTGTAGAGTAATTGTAGCATCCTCTTAAGCAGTAAAAATGCAAGAATTCTTTAGTCATCACCAAAGCAATCGTCGTAGCAGTCGTCATCAGGACACATCATTCCCCAATCTGAACATTCACTGCCGCAGTCATCGTAACAACCGCAATCATTACATCTTCTTCCACATTCGAAATTCTCGTTGAGATTTCCAAACATCAATGGGTCACCATAGGAAATAACTTTCATAATAGTTTAATTTTTGCTTAAAATTAGTATCTTTCTAGAGTCTAAAATTATTATTAATGACTGTATTTGCGATATTTTTGAATTTACTCTTGGAAATTGGTTCCCTTATAAAGGGAAAAAGTGAATATCAAATACATTGGCAAAAATAGTATTCTTTTTCCAATTACGCAAAAACATTAAAAAAAAACGATATATTAATGTTTGTTAAGTATTACTTTGTTTTAAAGTAGAAACCCACTCCCACCGATGGCGGGCGGCACGCTGCATTGGCTGCGTCCACTGCGGAGTGGCTTGTCGCGACCTGGAGTGTCTGCAGTTTGCCCGAGTCGACTCCAAACCCACGCCCAGAATAGCTGAGGTCACTCACGCTATGCAAAAGCCACTTCAGGTATCGAGAGTGCTTCACCCTGCGGGATTAGAGCTCGTATTCGTGGGCGGTGCGGGCACGTTTTCGGCTCACTCAGCTTCGGTCTGCACCACCCCCATCTTTAACATCGAACTACTCGCCATCAACTAGCAGCAGATTAATCACAAGGTCAACTGCAGATTCAGCGTATATCGCAAGAAATCGCTACCTTTGCAGCAATTACAGAAAGATAAATCGAAAATCATGAAAATAAGTGAGAAAGAAGTCAAGACAGTCCTGACTAAATCAAATATACCTGTCGGTGACTACTCGGTGAATCCATACGTAGGCTGTACGCATGGATGCAAGTATTGTTATGCCTCGTTCATGAAGCGTTTTACTGGGCACACCGAGCCCTGGGGCGAGTTCCTTGATATCAAGCATTGGCCTGATATCAAGAATCCCGAGCGATTGCGCGGCAAGGAACTGTTTTTCGGTTCCGTCACCGACCCCTATCTGCCCGAAGAGGAGAAATATCGCCGTACTCGCACGTTGTTGGAACAACTTCAAGGTAGTGGAATCAAACTTTCCATAGCCACGAAGAGCGACTTGGTGCTCCGTGATCTGGACCTTATCAAGACCTTCCCCGAGGCGCGCGTAAGCTGGTCGGTGAACACGTTGGACGAGTCCTTCAAGGATGATATGGACAGCGCCGTGAGCATAGAGCGACGGTTGATAGCCATGAAGGCGTTCCATGATGCGGGCGTGAGAACCACCTGCTTCATCTCGCCCATTTTTCCGGGCATCACCGATGTGAAAGCCATCATCGACCGGGCTAAGGACCAGTGCAATCTCATCTGGCTGGAGAACCTGAACCTACGCGGTACTTTCAAGCCTTTGATTATGGATTATATACGAGAGAAAAGACCTGAATTAGTTCCATTGTATGAGGAAATCTATGTCAAGGGGAAGCGTGACTATTGGGAGCAGCTGAACGTGGAGCTGAAAGCATACGCTGAAGAACTTGGTCTTCCGTATGTCCGCGATGACGACAGCATCAAGCGCCCCTTCGATGCACCGCCCATTGTGGTGAACTATTTCTATCATGAGGAGGTCAAGAAATCTGCAAAAAAGTAAACGATGAAAGAATGGCTGTTCCTGATTGGTGCTATCGTCCTGGAGACGTTCGCCACCACTATGCTAAAATACTCTGAGCAGTTTACCAAGATTTTGCCTACCATCGCAATGGCAGTTGGCTATCTGCTTTCGTTCTATTGCTTGAGCCATGCCCTGCGCACGCTGCCCATCGGCATTGCCTATGCTATTTGGAGTGCCCTCGGCATCGTGCTTATAACGCTCATCGGCATTTTCGTGTTCAAATAAGTGCCCGACCTGCCAGCCTATATCGGCATCGCGCTGATTATGGCAGGCGTTATCGTCATCAACCTGTTCTCAAAAATGGAAGTACATTAAGATAAATCGGATATTAGCATTATGAAAGTAGAATTGCGGAAATGGTCATTGGCCGACAAGGAAGAACTTGCGGAGTTATGCAATGCCGTCGATAGGACATACTTGTCTGACAGATTGCCGAATCCTTACACAGAAGATGATGCTAATTGGTGGCTGAATATGGTTGCCAAAAGCGAAGGCATTGACGGGATTTTCCGCGCTGTAGTCATGGATGGGAAAATCATTGGTAGTGTTTCCATTGAACGAAAAGCAGACATATACAGGCTTGACGGCGAATTAGGTTACATGTTATTGAAAGACTATTGGAATCGAGGTCTGATGAGTCAGGCAGTGGGACAAGTGTGTGAAATTGCAATAAAGGAACTAGGTCTCAATCGAATTACGGCAAATGTCTTTCATCCCAATTTGGCATCTCAGCGTATTCTACAAAAGAATGGTTTTATACAAGAAGGTGTCATGCGCAAAGCGGTGATTAAAGGAGATATTATTTACGATATACTCTTATATGGTTTATTGAAGTAAATTCCAATTTATGTGCGAGCCGAGGGCAGAGGGAAAACTTGTTTGAGCTATGCCGAGGCGAAGCCAGAAATCGGACATGCAAATTCCAATTTATACTGAAGGACATGGAAGACATAGAAAAAATCATCAGTGAAGTGGCGGCGAAGGACGCAAAGGTGCTTTGCCGCGAAGTCTTGTCGATCACCGACACGATGGACGTGTTGCGCAGCAAATGGACGGTAGAGGTGCTGACGGCCATCGTGTGTGGAAACACCCGCTTCAAGGACATTCAGGAAGCCGTGCATGGCGTCAGCGAGAAGGTACTGACCGACCGTCTGCGACAGATGCAGGAGGATCGGCTGATAGAGCGCCACGAGTGCTACGGCTATCCGCCACGGGTGGAGTACCGGTTGACCGACCATGGCAAGCGGCTCTTTGTGATTGCCTACCGGATGACGGAATGGGGACAGGATCACAGGCGCTTGATTCTTGACTTACCTGGAGGTAAGTAACGATGGTCTATTAGCGGAAACGGCCTACCTTTGCAGTGTTAAACCAAAAAAAGAAAGGACAAAACTATGCATTTTTCAGATCCCGTTTACCGCAATCCCTATTGGCCCACATGGCCGTTGATCCAGATTACGCAGGGCTGCACTCACAACAGCTGCAAGTTCTGCACGATGTACAAGGACGTGCCCTTCAGCATGCAACCCATGGAATGGCTGGAAGAAGACTTGCAGGAACTGGAAGCCACCGTGCCCCATGCCAAGACCATCCAACTGCTCAGCGCTAACCCGCTGGCGCTGTCGTTTGACCGCCTGATGCCCCGTCTGGAACTGATCAAGAAGTATCTGCCCAAACTGGAGCACATTTATGCCAGCACACGCGTTACCGATATCAAGAACAAAACCGTGGAGCAGTTGCGCCAACTCAAAGAGATCGGCGTGAACGAAATCTCGCTCGGTGTGGAGAGCGGCGACGACTGGACGCTGCAGCGCATCAACAAGGGCTACACCTCGCAGGATATCCTGGAGCAGTGCCACAAACTCGAGGAAGCGGGCATCGCCTATTGGATGACCTTCCTCAACGGCGTGGCAGGACGCGAGCACAGCCACGACCATGCCGTCAACTCGGCCAAGGTGTTCAACCAGTGCAAGCCGATGCTCGTCGGCACAGGCGGCCTCGTGCTGTTCCCCGGTACTCCTCTTCTCGAAGAGGCTGGGCGGGGAGAGTTCACCCCGCTGACCGAGCGCGAACTGATGCAGGAACTGCTGACGTTCCTCGAGCACCTCACCTGTGACTGCGAACTGAATACCCACCACACCTCGTCGATGAATCTTTCGGGCCCCGACTTCCTGAAACGCAAGCCCCAGATTCTCGAAGCCCTGCGCTACGGCATCGACCACCTCGACATGGATGAGCTCACAACCATCAGACAAAATAAAAGGTCACTATAGTCATCTAAGGCGAATAGCAAACAAGCCAAATAACCAATTATTTTTTTGATTTCTCGCGCGCAGCGTGATAACTGCAACAAGGTTAAAATTTGCCTAAGGGCGTGAGTGTGTCTGATATTTCAAATAAATAGCTTATATTTGCGGTGAAAAGATTCTCATTAGAAATGTCAAACAACTCAAGTAATAATTATGGCAATGACAAGAGTACTGGCAACGATGGCTTGCCTGGCAATCGTTTTCAATCCAGCGGGCAGCATGAACGGCGCTAAAGAGAAATATCAGATAGTAGAGAAGGATGGATACAACCTGGTCATTCATCCCGATGCACCTGTGTTGGGTTATTCGCCCGATAGTGGAGTGGGTATCATCATGGTTGATGGCCTGCCGTTCAAGGACTTGAGCCGCAACGGCAAGCTGGAGCCCTATGAAGACTGGCGCCTGCCAGCCGAAGAACGCGCCCGTGACCTTGCCAGCCGATTGAGCGTTGAACAGATTGCCGGGTTGATGCTCTATAGCAGCCATCAACCTGTTCCAAACACCAACCGACCCGTGTATAACGGGAAAACCTTTACTGAGAGTGGTGCTAACCCATGGGACTTGACCGACGAGCAGATATCATTCCTGGAGAATGACAATGGGCGCGCCGTGCTGGTGACCCAAGTCGAGAGCCCCGCCGTTGCCGCCCGGTGGAGCAATCGGATGCAGGCATTTGTCGAGGGTTTGGACCTAGGCATTCCCGCCAACAACAGCAGCGACCCCCGCAACGAGACGGCGACAAGCGATGAGTTCCTTGCAGGCGCAGGAGGGCAGATTTCGCTGTGGCCGCGCCCCATCGGCATGGGCGCCATCATGGACCCCGATCTGGTGAAGCGTTTCGGCGAGATTGCATCAAGGGAATACCGGGCTCTGGGCATCACCACGGCCCTGTCGCCCCAGGTCGATCTTGCGACCGAACCACGATGGAGGCGTGCGCTGGGGTGCTTCAGCGAAGACCCGCAGCTGGTCACTGATTATGCTCGAGCCTATTGCGACGGTTTCCAGACCAGTCAGGGTGGGGCAGAGATTGCTAATGGCTGGGGATATCACAGCGTCAATACTATGGTCAAGCATTGGCCTGGTGGCGGCTCCGAGGAAGGAGGCCGAGACTCACACTGCAGTTTCGGCAAATTTGCGGTCTATCCTGGGCACCTGTTCGAGACGAGACTGCTGCCGTTCACACGTGGCGCCTTCCAACTCGACGGCCCCACTGTCAGCGCAAGTGCAGTGATGCCGTTCTACACTGTTCCTTGGGGCATCGCCCCCAGCGGGGAAAATGTGGCCATGAACTATAGCCGATACATCATCACCGAACTGCTGCGTGAGCAATACGGCTTCGATGGAGTGGCTTGTACCGATTGGGGGGTCACGGGCGACTGCGATGCCATTGACAAGAATTTTGGAAAACCCTGGGGTGTGGAGCACCTCACCGTGGCCCAGCGCCATTACCGTGTCTTGTTGGCAGGCGTGGACCAGTTTGGCGGCAACCAGGACAAGCAACCCATCGTCGAGGCCTATCGGATGTGGGAACGCGACTATGGCTCGGCGAGTGCCCGCGAGCGCTTTGAACTGAGTGCACGACGGCTATTGCTCAACAGTTTCAGGTTAGGGCTTTTCGAGAACCCCTATGTTGACCCCGATGAAGCCTCACGCATCGTCGGCAATCCCGAGTATATGCTGGCGGGCTATGAAGCCCAGCTGCGTTCCATCGTGATGGTCAAGAACCACGGCAACTGCCTGCCCTTGCAGCAGCGGTTGCGGGTATATCTGCCCAAGCGCCATTATCCCGCCAGAAAGGGATTCTGGGGCGAGAATTACGAGGAAAAGACCGACTATCCCATCCGCCGCGAACTGGTCGAGCAGTATTTTACTGTCGTCGATGACCCCGCGCTCGCCGATTTCGCCATCGTGGACATTGACGAGCCCCTGAGTGGTTTCGGATACAGCCGCGACGATGTGGATGCGGGCGGCAACGGATATTTGCCCATCAGCTTGCAATACCGGCCTTATACCGCCGCAGCGGCCCGTCAGCCGAGCATAGCGGGCGGCGACCCGATGGAGCCCTTCGTTGACCGCAGCTACCGTGGCAAGGCCGTCGAGACCATCAACGAGGGCGACCTTGACCTGGTGCTGGAGACACGTCGCTTGATGGGCAATAAACCAGTGGTGGTGACATTGAACCTTTCCCGCCCGACTGTGGTTGCCGAGTTTGAGGAAGCCGCCGATGCCATTTTGCTGTGCTTCGGTGTGCAGAACAAGGCAAAACTCGACATCATTGCGGGACGCTTTGAGCCTCAAGGCCTGCTGCCGTTCCAGATGCCCGCCGACATGCTCACCGTCGAGGCGCAAAACGAGGACGAGCCGCATGACATGACTCCTTATCGCGACATCGACGGCAACGTCTATGATTTTGCCTACGGTCTGAATTGGACCGGCATCATCACCGACCACCGCACCGCCCGCTACAGGAAATAAGCCCGGCTTTTTGGCATCAGCCAGTGCCTTGTCCATATCCATGCCGGCCGCAAGAAACGAAAAGAGTGGATGCTCGCCTCTAAGCGCTGGCTGATACTTTAACTGGGAGAACGGCGACGAGGATGCCGCATGGGATCTCTTGATGGATCTTCCAGGAGAAGGTAAATATTGGCAAGCCAAATTTGCGTTCCAGATAGAGAAGAAGCCAATCGAAGAAGCTACCGCCGAAGCGGGAATCACCATCGACGAATACATGCACTTCTTCCACCCCGATCGTATAGAGCCAAAGTGATGGGACAAAACCAATCAAAATGACCATACAATGAAAAAAGTTAAAATCACGATTCTTAAAACGACGCTCAATGAGGAGTTGGCGCGGGAGTATGGTGCCGTTGGCATCAAGGCTTGCCCGATGATGAAGGAGGGCGATGTATTCATGGCAGACTATGCCAAGCCTGAGGGCTTCTGTGACGAGGCCTGGAAGGCGATTTACCAGTATGTATTTGCGCTCGCCCATGGTGCGGGCAGCGACCTGTTCTATTATGGCGACTGGATCAGGAAACCTGGTGTCGCCATCGTGAGCTGCAACGACGGCCTGCGCCCCGTCATCATGAAGCTCGAGGCCACAGACATAGACGCCAAACTGGAGTATATCCCAGTTGACAGATAGAGTATTAACCATCAAATAAGAGTATATCAATATGAAGAAGGTGTTTTTAATGGCAGCGATGCTGCTGGTTTTGGCAGCCTGCTCTTCCGACGGCGACCAAACCAATCAAAACGTGAATGAGAACAAGGAGAAGACAGAGAAGCCTAAGGATGTGGAAGGCCGTAAGAACTTTGGCGCTGACCATGCCCTGATCACGACGCCCCAGCCGTGTGTGATGATTGCCACGTGGGACAAGGAACACAACCCAGATGTGATGATGGCCGCATGGGCAGGACAGCTGGATTACGACAAGATCGTCATCAGCCTGAGCAAGCACAAGACGACTGACAACTTGGAACTCACTAAAGCTTTCACCGTCAGTTTTGCCGATGAGCGCACCGTGGCCGAGTCCGACTACTTCGGCATCGTGAGCGGCAACGACGTGCCCGACAAAGTGGCCAAGGCTGGTTTCACCATCACGCCCAGCCCCAACGTCGACGCGCCCATTATCAACCAGTATCCGCTCACGCTGGAGTGCAAGGTGGTCAGCTTTGAGGACGGCATGCTGATTGGCGAGGTGGTGAACATGAGTGCAGACCAGAGCATCCTGGATGCCGAGGGCCATGTTGACCTCACCAAGCTGAAACCCATCGTCTTTGATGCCGCAGCAATGTGCTACCGCGCCCTCGGCGACAGCGTCGGCAAGGCCTGGGGAGCAGGAAAGAAATTCCAGTAACGCCCAATACGTTTCCCTTACACGAAAATCGCAGTATACTGCGATTTTCGTGCTTTTTATATGGTAGATAACGCTAAACCATCAAAAAATCCCAACACGTTGCGATTTTTGTTGGTTACAAGAGAGCAAATCTGGCAGCAACAGAATTTCTATAATCAGCGGGAAACCATGTTTTTCTACATGTTTCCGCTGATTATAGGAAAATAGAGGTGTTCGCATAATCGAAGAAAATAGTTATCTTTGCATGGCAAAACTGTAACAGCATGCTCCGTTTGCTGTAACAGTTTCATCCGTTTTTTCACAACACAAAACTTGAAATCAATATGAAGAAGATCATCTTTACAACACTATTCGTGATGGTATTGGGCGGCATCCTGGGCTGCACTGGTAAACCGGGCCAACAGAGCATGCACCACCGTGGTGGAGCAGCTGTCGATAAGAGCGGCGACACTGTGCTTGCTCAGTTGAAAGAGACAGTTCTGCCCAAGTTCCAACAAATGACCTGGGAAGATTCGGTAACGGGCCAGTCGATGGAGTATAACCTGTTTGTCCCTACCGACTATGTGCAGGGCAAGAGATATCCGATTGTGATGTTCATCTGCGACGCCAGCTGCGCGGGCAAGGAAGTGAAATTCCCGCTCGAGCAGGGCTATGGCGCCCTTATTTGGGCTACCGACGAGGATCAGCAACGTCACCCGTGCTTCGTGCTGGCTCCAGCCTATAAAGCCAAGGCCGTGGATGACGACTGGAGCACGACCGACGAGGTGGAGATGACCATCCGCTTGCTGCAGGCTGTCATCAAGCAGTATGGCATCGACACGACCAGGGTATATACTACCGGCCAATCGATGGGCGGTATGATGTCGATGTACTACAACATCACCCATCCCGACCTGTTTGCCGCCAGCATTTTCGTCGGCTGCCAGTGGGACACCAGCAAGATGGACGACTTCGGCAACCGCAAGTTCTTCTACATCGTTGCCGGAGGAGACAAGAAGGCATCGGGCGGCATGGCCCAGCTGACGGACGTGCTACAGCGCAACCAGGCCAAGTTTGATTCAGCCACCTGGAGCGCCAAATTGCCGGCGACCGAGCAGGATGCTAACGTCAAGGATCTACTGTCCAAGGGCAACAACGTCAACTTCATCGTGTTCACTGAGGGCACCGTCTTGAACGAGGACGGCGGCGGCAACGAACACATGAGCTCCTTCGACTACGCCTATAAACTCAACTCCGTTCGCGACTGGCTCTTCGAGCAAAAGAAGTAATAACCCATCGACATAGCGCCATGAGAATTCAATTTGCATCTGATTTGCACTTGGAGTTCCGCGACAACTGGCGGTATCTAAGGGACAACGGTCCCATGGACGTAAAGGGCGATATCCTGGTCTTGGCGGGTGACACGGGGTACCTGGGAGACGACATGTACAGCGTGCACCCATTCTGGAACTGGGCGTCCAATTTCCTTTCAGAGTGCATCGTGAAGATAAAGAACGGAGATATCCTCGTCGATGACCTCACGCTAAGCCGTCAACTCATCGACTTCTATTCAAAACTTCAAGAACAATTTGAGCAGTCAAGACTTGAAGTTCTATTTCTTTGCACACCTCAATGAAGGGATGAAAATCTGACTATTCTTCAACCAGCCAGGAATTCTTCCACTTAGTTTCCCACTACTCCTTGAGGATCCTTTTGGTGGCGGGAATGATGACGTCGCGAATGACCTGATTGTTCATGCGGTGCTCACCGTGAAAGTCAAAGACGTGGGGAAAATGCTGGGCAAACTCATCCTTGCAGTTGGCAAGTGTGTCACCGTCGGCAAAGAAGCCCCAGCAGTCATACCTGCTTTCATTGGTCTCGCGAACAAACAGGTGCTGTTCCATCTCCTTGAAGTGTTGGATGATCTCTTCGGTAATCGTGAAATGAGTCTTGCCATCGGCTGTTGGCTGGAAGCGTTCAAATGTGCCTACCTGCAGGACATCCTTCACCTCAGACAGATGCAGAGCAGGATTAACACAGATGCGCAAAATACCCTCCATCTGCATTGCATACATACCACCCATGCTGGTGCCAATCACAAGGTCGGCATGATGCGTCCTGCAATAGTCCTTCAAGAACGGCAAAGCCTCCGCTGGGTCAATGGGAATATCCGGGGCAATAACGGTGTATTCTGGCATATTTTTGGCCAGATATTTCACCGTATTGCTTTGGCTGCTGGATCCGTAGCCGTGCAGATAAATAATGGTTTTCTTTTGTGGAACACCATAAACCCTTTCGGCCAGTTCATCCAACAGTTCAAGAGGATAGCGATTCCAAATAGTAACGATCTGTTCTTCATCGCCACTGTCACAATCTTCGTACAATTCGTAATCATCAGCATCTTCTCCCAACATCGCTTGCACAAAGTTTTTGATACCTTTCAGCATCAGCAACTCCTTCTCATGCTGATGTTCAGTATCACTCTCGACAAGTTCCTTGATGATGGCATCACGCACCTGTTCGAGAACTCCGAGGTTTGCAAGTATACTACCGAATTCACATGAAACCAGGTGGTAAGCTATTTGTCCTTGGGCTGAAGTATAACCATGGCTATTACCATCAGTTGTGCCGATATAGCCACCATAATAGTTGTCCTTGTTGGCCGATGAACCGCCATTAGTTTCCTCATCAAAATCATCCTCAAAGTTCTCATAGTCTTCACAGTTTGCAATGTCGTCCTTCACCGCGCCTTCAAGACCATCTATCTCGTTGTCCCAAGCCTCTTGAGAAACGGTCACATATACATCAAAAAGCAAATCGTCTCCAACTTGGGCATAAACTTTTACCTTCTTCTCACTCATAATAATAGTTCGGTACGTTTTTAAAATTTGCCAACGTGGTGCTATTAGCTACTGCATCAATATTTATTGCCAAATAGTATTGATAGAATTAGGCAAATGATTTTCCATATAATTGTTAGTGCTAACCATATCACACCGATTATGATCAACCCGCCTACTACAGCAATAACAATTCCCAACAAAAACCAAAACATATTATTATGCAAAAGAATCTATAATCGATGTTGTTGCGACATACGATGGAATTCACATTGTTTCTTTGTGTAGTCTGATAAACGTTGCAAAGTGGCACAAATGCCCTGTATTTGCTTCATTATACTTTCGTTAAACTGTGCGCGAAATTCGTTGAATTGTGAATCCGACCAGTTTTGACCCACAATATCCGTCTGTCGTTGAAGTCTGTCAAAAACTTGTTCAACTTGCATTCCAACCTGCTGCAGGCTTCTAGCATAAGTCTCCACACTGGAGATATCTTTCATTGAACTATCTGTTCTCATAATGTCTATAATATTTTTAGTTTATAATTTCGGTTTGTTCTGGCATCAAATAGGGTGTAAAGAGTTGTGGCTTGCCATCTTCAGGATAATAGTAAGCTCGCAATCGTTCCTCTTCGTCACCTAGAGATTCCACATCGATGTCTTCACTGAAACGCAAAGGTAAGATATACTTGTTCTCAGACCGCAGAATAACTTTGTGTTTGAACTTGTCGGTTGCATCATTGCAGTATTCTCCCTCAAAGAGAATATTCTCAGGCTTATCTACTTGAAGAAGAATATGTACACCTTGCATGGGGCCCTCGTCGAGAATGAATTTCAATGCTTCAGGATAAGTCTTTATTTTTGTTGCATCAAGAGTATTGCTGTTTCCTGTTAGAGCATCCAATTCACTAAAGTTCATACTTATCACATCATTATCAGGATCAAACTCATTTGTTTCCTGTACTGATGGCAAAATAGTCTTCCTTTTCATCTCTGTAAACCGCTCACTGCCAATGATTATTAGAATTGTCGGATTGGCACACTGAGCACAGATGTCATTGACTAGTTGCTGGAACAACAGGCCGCTTTGTTTTCTCTCTACTATTTGGCAGAGACCTCTGTCCTGCAGATTTTCAAGTACTTTGCGATATCGCTTCCCTTCATTATCGAGACAATCAATTACCTTGAATTTGCAGAATAACATGTCAGGAAGTTTGCTACAGGATATAATCAATGACATAAGAGCATTAATTGTAACACCAGTACTCTGTTCTTCGTTGTTTGCGCCAAAGAACAGAATGTTTTCGCTAAAATCTCGCTGAAGCTTTATTGTCGTTAGTTGGGCATTTACACCGATGTTATGGCCAATGGCCGCAACAGGAAATTTGATGCTCTCTTCTACGATTTTACCTTTGTCTTCATCTTTAAGCCAATACATCGCCGATCCTCGGAAGTAAGCCCCTCCGTTGCTGGCATGACCTTGCGCTTTCAGCTGAGATTGCTTTATAGCCTCATCCAGTTCTTCATCGTTTGCAAAGAAAGTCTGGACATGCGAGACAAGTCCTTTCTTGTGATAATAGCAGCACTCTCCAACTGGTTGCTTCTGTGTGAGATCGCTACTGTCTGGCACCAGCAGGTTGGAGTCAGCAGGAGCACTCATTAGAAGGAAACACTCGGTTAGGTTGTTTATCACCTGTCCTGAAATGTCGGTGTCGTCAAGAGTTTGTGTGGCAAGTAACATATGGATGCCTTGGCTACGACCTTGTGTGGCAATTATGTTAACAATGTCGGCTATCTCGCGCTGCATTCTATAACCATTGCTGCTTCCATCTGACTTACTGAACATCACTTGACACTCATCGGCCACAAAGAGAATCTGCTGCATTCGTGCATCAGGATGCTTCTTGTTGTAACCATCAATGTTAGCCACTCCTTCAGCCTGCCACAACTTCACCCGCTTGCGGTTCTCCTCTTTAAGCTCTCGCAGAATCTCAATCGTCATTTGAGGGTCACTATTATCAACGAGTACAGCCTTGGCGTGTTTGATGCCCTTGTATTTATTGAACTCAACACCCTTGAAATCCATCAGATAGAGCATCAGATCTTCAGGAGCATATTTGTTGATTGCCGATGTGATAATATTGTTTAGTAACACAGACTTACCCGATCCCGACTGGCCAAGGATGAAAGAATGAAGATAATCTTTGGAGTTGAATCGAACTGTCACTTCCTCTTTAGTTTCAACGTCAATTCCAATTGTGACACTCATCTCAGACATCACGGGCAAATAAGGAGACCTTGCCATATTGACGAAGTCTTGCTTTACGACTTGCCTTGTGGGTTTCTTCGTACATTCCTCATTCAGGTACTTGAAACATTCGTTAGCTATCAGAGGAATCTCGCTGAACGGTGTGTATCTAATGATAGCGTTCTTGTTGCATTGGTCTGGAAGATCTATTATTTGATAGTTGTCGGCATCGAGCAAGTGGCGTTCTTCTTTATTGCGCAGCGAATAGTCCGTGTTGTTAAGCACAATGAAGTAAATGCCTCCCTTTGGCCCGTTCTCAAACAGCGGCATAAGTTCTGTTATGTAGCTGTCAAAGTTATAAGGATAGCAATTGAGGATGACGATTTCGTATGGTAACGCTATTTCGTGGTGGCGGTTGTTATATACCACCAAATCTCCATATTTCTTCATCACCATCACCATGTGTTCCAATAGGTGCCTGATGCGGGAACCTGCAGTCTCATAGTTGAAGACAATCTCATGATGAAAAAGTTCTGGTTCCAACCGAGTTGTGAGGCCGTCAGCCATACCTGTCATGTTGAAGTCAAACACATTGAGCCGTACTTTATTAGCCGGCAAAGACAACATCATGTTCAGCACAAGTGTGCTCAAGGCGGCTTTAGCTTCTCGCTTCAGACTGTTGGTGTAGTTGATGACGAAGTTCTGCCTGGCATTGTTTTCGTCCTGCCAAGGAATGTATGAAGGTGTCTCGATCGACTCGCCGTTCACAATGTCGGTCAGGCGATTTGCTGTAGCAAGATAGTCTAGTGAAAAACGCCGACTGGAATTCGCTCGCAATCTGTCACCCAGTTGTTTGAGGTCTTCCTCGTCCATGAAATCTGGCATATTCACTTGCAGCAATTCCGGGTAGATTGCACACATTGTTCGCATGCAATCAAAGAATTTCTCGCGAGCCTGATGCACCCCCCGATCCCATGTCGCTTCGTCATCAGAGTTCAAGTTCTGCAATTCATGGACGTAAGCCTCTACGATATCTTTGATGTAATTGAGTGTTATCATTCCCATGGTGCAATGTTACTTTTCTAATACTGGACGTACATTCAATCCCATGTGTCTGACAAATGGCAATATCTCTATCCCCATTTGATTGAATTCTAAAGCCCAGGCTTGGCGATGGTCATCATTTTCAGTACGCAGTTCAGAAGTCCAATAGCGGCCATAGTAATATGCGTCTTCATATTCTTTGCCATACCGATTTCCCGCTGCAGGAAGGAAGATGCTGGCATTGTTTTTCCCAATAATTTGAGTTCCAGGAACGCCGTTGATTACCGTCCATCGCCATTGGCATTTAGAGATGAGTTCATTGAATTCCTCACGTGTGGGCAAGCGCCATGTTTCGGCCCACATTGCTCGGGCTATGTCATATGTTGTGCCGTTTATATCTTTGGGTGGGGAAGTGCATGGGTAGTCGTCAACGTTAGTTGTCGCTAACTTTCCATCGGCATCACCCCAGCCAACATATAAACCTGGCAACTCTCCACTGGTAGCTCCAATGTTGCGGCTTGACCATAGCACCGAGAGTCCCAAGTCAACTGGGACTCCAGTGCCACGCCGTTGCCTCTCTTTGTTGACCAACCATACCGGAGCCAGTTTCACTTCTTGATCCAGAATGCTGTTAAACCCGCAGCACTCCGCAGGGAAGATGTCGAGGATGCCATAGCCCTCTTGCGATTGCTTAAGAGTATCAAAAATCTCACTAAGGGTTTGTGACATGACTTAAATGTTTAATTAGAGTGTCGGAGCAGGTGTATTGCCACCATCCATCGGTGGAGGTGTCCCTCCGCCCATGGGAGGTGGAGTCATGCCCATTGGCTGAGATGCAAAAAGGGAGGCCAATTCGGGCACTGCGCCAGCCGGAGCCCATTGTGGCATTCCTTGTGTCCACACTTGTGTCTGCCCGTTTATTTGCCCCTGTTGTACCATTTGGCGCAGGATGTTCACATCAAATGGTCCCATTTGTTGACCATTGATGCCAACATAATACTGAGCCGACATCATTGGCGGGGGTGCCATGTTGCCCATGGTAGGAGTACCGCCCATCACAGGATTTCCGCCCATCATGCCGCCTCCCATGGTACGACCGAAGCGACCATCTTTAATCTGTTGCTCTTGATGCTTCTCGATGCCGTCACGCTGGATGCGTAGACGCTCACGCTGGTCTTCCATCTGCAAGCGCATAGTGTCAACAGTCTGCAAGCGGTTTACCTCCATATTCATCTCATTCTGCTGCCTGAAATTGGCTATATTCACCTCGTTCTTGGCTAGTTCGCGTTCACGTTCTAAATCGGCTGTAATTGCTTTCAATTCACGATAACCGCGGCTGTCCTTGTCAATGATAATAGAGGTAATATCAAGCGAACGAATCGTGATGGCAAAGAGTTTCTCCACCTTCGGGGTAACATAATTCTGAACCAGTTCGCTGATCTCCAGAATTTTTCGTTCAAGTTGCAATACTGGAATTTGCGCATCAGAAGGAGCATTGGCAACCGCACTTTTCACATACTTGACAACTTGGCCACGCAGCTTGTTCTGAAATGTTTCGTCACTGTATGCTTCGTTCTTGTTGATTTGATGAAACGTGTCCATGTCATCAATGCTGTAAACAATCATGCCATGCACCGCCACCGGAACACCTTGATCCATAAAGCGGGGGTCAAACACGTCAAAGTAAGGCACTGCAAAACTCACCTGACTACCCTTGCTCAAATTGCTCAAATTCGTCATGTTGTTTTGCACCACTTGACGTACTGCCTGTTCAGCAGCTTCACGCTTCTCTTCTTCAACTTCTTTTGAAGATTTAAAACCAAAAAATGCCATAATGTTATTTTGATTTCAAAGAAACACAAAAAATGGGATTCTCTTTGCTGTCCCAAACGATTAAATCAAAAGTCTCTTTTTCATCCTTCCCCGTATAAATAAGGAAGAACCTAGCTTCAGAATCTGAAACAAACTTATCAGTTGAGTTTGGCAGATACAACTTTACTTCTGTTAAGGCATATGCTTGAACAGATTTCTGGCTCGAATCCATGTTTGGGGTGACTACAGGCTTAATTATAATCTGATTAGTGAACAAATTAGAATCTTCCTGTGTTCCGAATTTAATTTGCCCACATGAAAGAATACTAGAAAATCTGTTTTTGACTGAAGAATCTAGTTCATAATAACGAATGGACTTAATGTCATATACCGTTAGCGGAATATCTATATATTTTTTAGTCATAATGATTGATATACTAACTGTTAGGAAAAATCCAATGTCACTAATAATTGTCGAAAAACGATGAACGACTATTTACTAAATAGGCTTTCGTAATAGTCTAGTTGCTGAGTGAACTCTTGATCACCTCGCATACTTCTTCCTTTTATTAAGACTTGATCGAATTTCGCTTTCCATGCATCTGCATTCTTGTTCCATTTAAGTGTTTCTTTATCCATGTCTGTAACTGCCCATGTGCCAAACATATAACCAAAGAGAACTACATTAAGAGTTAATAATAAGTGAACAAAACATGAAATAATAGCAAGAATGGCGATTGCAGCAGTTAAAACCATAAATCTTTGGGGTATTGTACCCAGAAGCCCTCCTTTCTTTTGTGAGTTTGGAGCTGCTAAAGCAAGGAATTCAATGATGTCTTCCTTGGTATTTGGCACAGGATACATTCTGATGATCTCTCTTATCTGCTCGTCGCGTTGTTTAACTTCGGCTTTATAATCGTCAGAATCAACCTTATGACTTTTAAATGGAAGGGAACGAACCTTTTCAATCTTGTCTAGTAGTACCTGAACCGATGAAGTGCGATTTTTCGATGTTACTTCATATCCGCATTCACATTTCAATGTCATGGGTGGAATTTGCTTACCACAATTCGGGCAAACTCGACCGAATTCTTCTTTCTTTTTCTGATCGATTACTGCTTGCTTTGCATCTTCAGCTTGTACATGTTCTTTTTTACGTTTTTGCAAGATTGAATTAATATAGATCTCAAGCTCGGCTAAATCAACGCCTTCAGCATTAGCCCTTTTCACTAATGCTGCCTTTTCGTAATCTTCAAGAATGCCGTCCTCCAAGGTTGCATTAATCAGATTCTCTAATTCTTTTGAAAACATAGCTACATAACATTGTTACGTCACCCAGCAGTCCATTAGATGACAAATGTATAATACAAAAAGCGAGGACTGCTATGCCACGCTTTGTAGATTGATGGTCGTAGGAAAAACCAGTAGTACAAAAAGGGGATATAAATTCAGTCCACGCCTAAACGTGGAAGCCACCGTGCTCTCCTCTTGTACTAATTCTATTGAAAAATTTCTATGTTCTCAATCTACAAAAAAAAGCATGTCGCTTCTTTTAATCAAAATGTCGGATTGTTTTCAATCCAGAGTACAAAGTTACTTATTGTTTTTAATCAATGCAAGCGTTTTTGCAAAAAAGTAACATTTTTAAAGAATCGCAGGTATCATTGAGGAATTATTCAGGTAACAGAATTGACTTTTTGTTAACATCCTTTGTTCCTCCTTTGTCGTGTTTACGCACAGCCCTCTGCTTGTGATACCGTGAAGCCGCATTGATGAAACAAAATGTCATCATTGCCCTTGCCGCCTGTCGCTCATGTACAATTTTTTCCGATGCAAAGTTAGTGCGGGCCGCTGCCCGTCAAGGCCATGCGCTGTTGCCTCGAAATAATCCACAATTTTTACCTGCGATAAAAATGGCCAGTCCTGCAGATGGATTTTTTCGGTCAAGCCTTGCCTAATGGGCGCTTATCCCCGCTAACTCGGATTGCACCGTAAAAAGATTATACGCGACAGCATGAACAATGATTATTAACATTTTAAAAATTTCATCATTATGACAGCTTCTTTTAACATATCATTCCTGGGTTCTCCCGAACAAGCTGAGGGCAGTGCGAGTAAAAAGAATTACCGCTCTTGCAAGTACAATAATTACATGGTCGAGGTGGTTGACTTCGACAATGAGAGCCACACCTTCGAGGTGGATGCCCGCAGCGAGGCCGAGGCCAGCGAGCAGGCCGCAGACATGGCGATGGCCGCAGGTCTGCAGGTGAGTTACTGCAATGTTTACCTGTAT